>NZ_QPJL01000018.1 GCF_003337565.1 Paracoccus lutimaris | reverse complement strand
CCCCAGCTGGTTCAAGCCGGGGCAAGGTTGCACATGGGTCAATTCTCAATGACAATTTCCGCTGTTGCCGGGTCAAATCTCAGTGGCAATCAACACTCTCGGGCAACGACGCCGCCAAATGGCTCGATCAGATTGAGACCGTTGCCGCAGCGCCCGAGCCGGAATGCGCGCAATCACCATCCGAAGCTTCTCAGCTTCCGGCCTGCCGAACAGGCTGAAGAATGCCGCCCAGGCAGTGGCCACGCCCCGACCACCGCAGCGATAAAGGCTCCAGAACCCCTGGGAGGCTCGGCTTTCTTCCACATCATGCCCCCCAACCGCGAGGCGCCCCATGCCCAAACCCCGGCCCCAAACCCCGCGCAAGATCTTCACCACCGCCCTCGCCGACTGGCAGCGCGCCTGGACCGCCCACGCCCATCACGACCGCCGTGCCGCCAGCGCCGGGTTCGCCACCGCAACCGGCCGCGCCCACTTCACCGCTATGGCCGACCTCTCGACACGCATCGCCGACATCGAGGGCAGGATCGCCCAGACCACGGCAAACAACCGCGCCGAACTCCACATCAAGATCACCCTCCTCTCCCTAGATGGACAGATCAGGCCTGAGTTCCAGAGCAGTATTCTGGAGGACGCCATGCGGATGATCGCGGAGGCAAAAGCGTGATACTGCTTACCTCACTCCTCAATCAACAGATTGCGCAGGCTGATGATGGCGGCGGCAATGTCGCGGGCACCGGTTTCAATCGGGTCGGCCCCCGGATTCCGTGGCGCGTTGCTGGTCCGCAGCCAGGGCAGCAGCGGCTCGACCGCCTCGCGCGTCTCGTCCCTACGCTGGAACTGCATGGCACCGAGCGCACGGGCGGCAAGGATCTCGGGGCAAAGCAGATGATGCTGGGCGCAGAGATGGAAAGGGTCGATGTCGCAGAGAAAGGCCAGCGCTGCGAGTTCCTGCGGGCTGAACCGGATACCGGCATCGGGGATGGGCGGCTGGATCAGCGCATCGGGTTTTTGCGCCGCGTTGATGGCATTTGCTGCGGCAAGCCTGCGTTTGCCCAGCCCCGCCGGATCACGGCGCAGACCATGCGCGCCCGCCCCGTCGAGCCGATCCATGCCTTCGGTATAATCCCGCATCTCGCCGGGCCGCGCGGACATGATCGCCGCCGCCGCTCGGCGCGCCTTGGCCAGCAGGTCCAGCAATTCGATGCGCTGCAGAATTTCTCCGGCCATCACCGCGCGATCCACATGCGTCCCGCAGGCCGCGACAGCGCGGGCTGTCTGGCGCTGCCGCAAGCCTCCGCAATTGCCGCCAATGCGGCTGCCCTCACCGGCAATGACGAGCCGATGCTTGCGTCCCTCATCGGCCTGCGCACGAACGAACTCGCGCAGCGCGGGCTGGTCCTCGGCATCATCGGGACGATCAACTGCAATCTCGTCGGCGGCCCGCCCGACACGGGAGTGATCGGCCAAAGCCAAAAGATGCGGCGCATTTTGCGCGAGGCAATCAAAGGGCGACGCGTATCCGCTCTTAAGTGCCTTGCTTTGCGCGAAGATCGCCTCTATTGCCGGGATCAGCGCAAAGGCCCAAAGCTGCAGCGCTTCCCGCAGGGCCAGTTCAACCGGGGCCAACGCCCGCCTGCCGCGCGGGATGTGCTGCAAAGGAAGGTGAACCAGCACCGTCAGCGCATAGCCCAATTCGCGGAACTGCCTGCGCTGCCAGGGGTCCATGAAGGGATCGAGTTCGGGATCATCCGGCGAGAGCGAAAGCACCTGACGGAGCGGCCGCGCCTGGAATCGTTGACGGATCAGGGCTGGCACAGTCGTCAATTCCGCACCGAACCTAGCCGGGTCCAGAAACAGCAGAACCGGTTGCAGATCGGCAAAGGCGGAATCCGGTGCGCGCTCTTCGGCTACCCTCGTGCGGCAGAGCCTTTCGAACTCCCGGGACCAATCCTCCATCGCAACACCTTAAAATCGATCAAAAACAACAATTTGCAAACTAGGGATTTGTTTCCCAAAAAGACTGTCAGTTTCAGGGCAGGTCGATGGCAAGCCAATACCATCGAGCCCTGTCGCCATGCCAAAGCCGCCTCGCCCTGCACATCATACGCCGCAAAAGCGGATATCGCGGCACGACCAGCTTGATGGGGCATTGCCGAGGACGCAACCGCTTTCCGATTCCGGACGCGAGCAGAAGGAGCTGCTGCACCACTTCATTCGGGAGTTGGCGCGAGATGCGGCGCGCCGTGACCACAGCGCGACCGATGAATGATCGCCTGCACATCAGGAGATGTTTCCGTGACCCAACCCCCGCTGCGCGTTGCGATTTACGCGCGCTTTTCGACGGACAAACAGCGCGATGCCTCGATCGAGGATCAGGCCGACTCCTGCCGGGAGCTGGCGGCTCGGGAAGGCTGGGAGGTTGTCGCCACCTACCACGACCGTGCCACCTCGGGCGCCAGCATGTTCCGCCCCGGGATCGAGGCGCTGCAACGTGACGCCAAGGCGGGCCGGTTCGAGATTGTCCTGGCCGAAGCCATGGACCGGCTATCGCGCAAGCTCGCTGATATTGCCAAGTTCCACGAGCGGATGGACCATCAGGGCATCGAGATCCACACGCTGACCGAAGGCAAGGTCGATGCCATGCTGATCGGCATGAAGGGGACGATGAACCAGATCCTGCTTCGCGACATCGGCATCAAGACCCATCGCGGCCAGAAGGGCCGGGTCAGGGCCGGCAAGCTGGCGGGCGGCAATGCCTATGGCTACGACGTGCTGCCCGGGATCTCGGTGAACGGCAAGCTTGAGCACGGCGATCGCGCCGTCAACCGCATCGAGGCGGAGGTGGTGCGCCGGATCTTCGAGGATTACGCGCAAGGCATTTCGGCCGGCAAGATCGCCGAAGCGCTGAATCTCGAGAAGATCCCCGGCCCGCGCGGCGGCTTCTGGGGCACCTCGACGATCCTCGGCAATCGCGAACGTGGAACCGGCATCCTGAACAACGAACTGTATGTCGGGCGCCTGGTCTGGAACCGGCTGCATTACAGCAAGGATCCTGATACCGGCAAACGGAACTCGCGGCAGAACTCCGAGGACCGGGTGACCTCGGTCGCCGTGCCGCACCTGCGGATCATCGACGACGCGCTTTGGGATCAGGTGAAGGCGCGGCAGCGGGCGATGAAGACCAAGAACTCCGATGTCCCGATCTGGGACCGGCGGCGGCCGAAGTTCTTGTTTTCGGGCCTGATGACCTGCGGATGCTGCGGCGGCGGGTTTTCGAAAGTGTCCAAGGATGGTTTCGGCTGCTCGACCGCGCGGAAGAAGGGCGCCGCCGCCTGCACCAACATGGCCGTCATCAAGCAGAAGGATCTGGAAGGCCGCGCTCTGAGCGCCCTCGAACATCATCTGATGGACGAAGAAGCGGTCCGCATCTTCTGCGAGGAATATGCCGCCGAGCGGAACCGGCTGCAGGCGACCCGTGCCGCAGGGCGGGCCGAACTGGAGAGAGAACTCAAGCAGGTCTCGACCGATCACAAGAAGCTGGTCGACGCGATTATCGCCGGGGTTCCCGCGGAACAGGTCAAGGACCGAATGATAGAACTGGATGCCCGCCGGAAGGACCTGGAGCGCCAGCTCTCGACCTCCCCTGCCCCGGACCCGATCCGCATTCACCCGGGTATGGCGCAGACTTACCGCGCCCGGATCAGCCAGCTGATCGCAGGCCTGTCGGAAGCCGAGCGGATGGACGAGGCGAAGGAAGCACTGCGGGCGCTGATCGAGAAGGTGGAGCTGGTGCCGTTTTCAACGGAGGAGAGCCAGACCGGCAAACCCGGTCTCGCGATCCACCTGCACGGCGCGCTGGCCAGTCTGTTGCGTCTGGCCTGTGGGCAGTCGGTGCATGAGATCGTCGAGGCGGCAGCACAGACGAAAAAAGCCCCTCGGAAAGCGGGGCGTGATGCAGCAATCAGTTCGGCATCTGCCAAAGCAGATTCTCAACATGCTGATACTATTGGAGAATTAGTTTTGGTTGCGGGGACGTGCAGCCACCGTAACCTACCTGAGTTAAAATGTGCGGTTTGACGCCTACCCCGCTGCAATGCAGCGCGAGCGACCACATCGATCTTTTCCCTTTTGCCCATTACCCAGATGCCCGGGATGGCCGCCACTTCAACCAGTCCCAAAGCCGCGCGAAGTTGAACAGCACAAAGGTCACCGGCGGAGCCAAGCAACGCGAAGAGTGCCGATACGGACCTGCTTCGCGAGATGATCGGCTTTGCTGCCGAGCGGCTGATGGAACTGGAGGTCGGCACCAGGACCGGCGCTGATTACGGCGAAAGGTCTGCCGAGCGACTGGCGCAACGCAATGGCTACCGCGGCCGGGAGTGGGAGACCCGGGCTGGCAGCGTCGAGCTACGGATCCCCCGTCTGCGCACCGGTTCCTACTTCCCATCATTTCTCGAGCCCCGGCGCTCCGTCGAGAAGGCGCTGACGGCGGTGATCCAGGAAGCCTACGTGCATGGCGTTTCGACGCGATCCATGGATGATCTGGTGCAAGCCATGGGTGGCACCGGGATCTCCAAGAGCCAGGTCAGCCGGCTTTGCGAAGAAATCGACGAGCGCGTCGGCCTTCCCTCAGCAGCACCGCGCCAAGCTGCACTCCACGAATCCGATTGAGCGTCTCAACGGCGAGATCAAGCGGCGCACAGACGTCGTCGGCATCTTTCCTAACGAGGCCTCGATCCGCCGCCTCGTGGGCGCCATCCTGATGGAGCAGACGGAGGAATTGACCGTTCAGCGCGGGCGCTACATGACGCTGGAAACCCTCGCGCCGATTTGCGATGATCTCACTGTCAGTCTGCCTGCTGCACAGAGCAACTGACCAGCTCGGCCCGCCAAAAAGCGCGAGGCCCACGGTGAGCTACACCACTTAGCAGGACATCATCACAACAAGCCGTTCGATTAAGTCTTGGAGCGCGTCGATTTCGATGACTATCCATCCCGCCATCCATGGTTTGATGGCGGGATTAATAGCGGGGATGTCAGGTTCGGGCAGGCCGGATAACTTTAAAATTATTCATCGATTACGGCAACCAGACCGAATGCTGCGGGCCAATAGTAGCCTTGCCAATCTTTATAAATCCTGTAGTCACGCTGACTGGATACCGAATGGAACAGTCTTCCACCCATCTCCTTTGCCATTGAGCGCATATTTTCTCGAAGTAATGAAATTTCTTTTGCAACCATCTCTGCTCGCATCTGCGGTGTAGAATTTTGCTCCCTCTCAGCCGCCTCGGGATCGATGTGCCCAGAAAAGAAAACAATGGATGCCATTTTTGCATCAATTTTCTTTGCCGCAGACCTGCACTGCCGGGCATTGGCGTGCGCTTCATTAACAGACGTAGCCAAGAAGGCGTGACGAAACGAGTAATTCGACTCTCGGCTCAGTGTGAATGCTCGTCGCTTTGCCTCCACCCAGTAGATTTTTTCGTCAACAATAAGCTCAATATCCATTCTGCCTGGGTAGGATGCCGGTCTTCCTGGAGTCCCGGGATAAATCTTCTTGTCAACATCCACCTCGCAGAGTGCCTGATGCCCCTCCACCCAAGCCGCCGCAGAAAAAAGTGCTGAATTGGAGTTTTCAACATACCATGCAGGCAGGTCTGAATTCTGGTCATAATACTGCGCATTAAACTCAGACCACTTTTCGACAATTCCACGCCAGGAAGCCGGGAAATTGTTAACATCTCTCTCAAAGCTCATCGAATCACCTTCTGCTTCCAGTCATCAATTTTATACATCAAACGGCAAGATACCATTCCATTTTCTGCCGCCTCCCGGCCCAGACTTGAATGATCCATGCGCCGCCTGCTGCTGCACCATTCACACGCAAAGATGGAAGACATGGCGAACCGCCCTCTCCGCCCAATCGGGTAGGTCGCTTTGACAATGACGGTGTTCTTGTCAGCTGTCCTTCCGTTAGGCCGGGCATGATCCTGGGTGAATACACTCATTTAGGTCCAGCGCTTCTAGATTGTCCGATGAACCCGAATCGCGGGGCGTATCACAATAGGGCAACCCATAGCGATAGACGATGCTGAGAGCTCGACGATCGACGCGGCCCGCCATGGCTCTTTCTGAAAAAGGCTGGCGCTGCGCCCTCTGGCCGTGGGACATCTATAAAATATTGGGCACCTCGATTTTTGACCGCTTGCGCTGTTCTTTGGCCGGTTCGACGGCTTGAGGAACACATGACGTGTCTGGGCAGGGTGTGGCGTGTTGGCTTCGCGGGCTTTACGGGCGGAGGACTGCGCCGCCTTTCGGCCCTTGGGGGCTGACTTCGGCGCCCCGGATCACGCCGGGCAGGGGTTCAGGCGGCGCAACTGGACGAGGCGACGCATGTTGTAGGCGAGGTTCTTCATCCCAATCTTGGCCTTCGCCCGCACCAGGCCGATGGTGCGCAACAGCGTGCCGCCCATGTCGTTGGTCTGCGCGCCGAAGACATGCTCGACCCGTGCGCGCACCGAGGATTTCGTGCGATTGCTGCCCTTGCCTTGTTCAGTCAGTGGCTTGCCTCGCTTGCCCTTGCGGTGGATGTGGCTCTTCAGCTTGCACGCGCGCAGCCTGGCTTCCATCTCTACGGACCGATACGCCGGATCAGCCCAGACCCCTGCGCCAGTGTTGCCCCGCATCAGCAGATGATCCACTGCCTGGCTGTCATGCAGGGCCGCATCGCTGACGTGGTAACGGCGCACCAGCTTGTGCTGGCGGTCCACGTTGACGTGGTTTTTGTAGCCGTAGTGGGATTTCCCGTGCTTCTTGGTCCAGCGGGCATCCACGTCCTTCTGCGATCGCTTGGCGGGCTTTTCGGCCCAGCCCTCGGGCTCCTCGCCGGCCTTGATCGCCCGGTTTTCATCTCGCGTGTTGTGGTTCTTCGGCACCGGCACGATGGAGGCATCCAAGATCTGGCCGCCCCGCGCGATGTAGCCTTGCCGCGCCAGATAGCCGTCGAACTGCTGAAACAGCGCCTCGACCATGCCCGCCTGTGCCAGCCCCTCGCGATAAAGCCAGACGGTCTTTGCATCGGGCACGCGGTCCTCCAGCCCCAGACCAAGGAACCGCATGAAGGACAGCCGGTCGCGGACCTGATACTCGATCTGGTCGTCGGACAGGTTGTAGAGGGCGCCCAGAACCAGCGTCTTGAACATCACCACCGCGTCCATCGGCTTGCGCCCCGCCCGCGACTTGCGCTCCGCCTCAGGCTTGCGCCAGACACCTTCAAGCGTCGGCCGGAACTCCTTCCAGGGCACGATGGCATCGATCTCGACCAGCGGGTCCCGCTTGGCATCCAGGCTCGCGTAGCGGTCCGAAAGATCGAAGAAACCCATCTGCGCCATCGTCACGCTCCAGCAGCCGAATGCCTTCTGCGTCCTAACTCGGCGGCCCGGTCAGCGCAATTTTTCGAGGTGCCCTATTGCTCATCAGAAGCCACTCCTGAAACCTCGTGAACCATGTCTGACAATCATAGACAATGGGCCCTCACCCAAGTGAATTCCAGTCATTCAGGAGGTCATTTATTCACTCCGCCCCTTCCGCCATTCGCCTTAAATTCGACGGCGGCAGCATCAAAGCCTCCAATTCCGCTTGATCCGGTGTGATCGGGGTGAAATCCCATTGATCGACGCCGACATTGACCTGCCCCTCGGCACCGCGCCAGCGTGTATGGACATGGCCGAATAACTGCACCACCCCAGCCCGCGCACCGTTCCAGGTAACAAGCGGATAATGACACAGGACGAAGCGGCTATCGCCGATGGCGAGCTCGACCAGATCGTGGACCGAGGCCCAGGGCAGTGTGTGCACCAACCAGTCGGGATCGTGGTTGCCGCGCACCAGATGTTTCCGCCCAGGCAAGGCAGCGAAGGCCGCCTGCGCGGCCATGCGCCCCGCGTCGTTCTCGCAAGCCGCGAAATCGCCGATGATCCACAGGTCGTCTTCGGCGCCGACCACTCCGGCACGGGCCATCATCGCGGCATCCATCGCAGCGGACGAGGCGAAGGGACGCTCGAAGAACCGCCGCACCGGATCATCGGCGAAATGGGTATCGGCGGTAAAGAAATGGGCCATGCGGGAACCTCTCGACTGGGGGGCACGACCAATATCGCGATATGGTGCCGGCCGTAAAAGCCCCCGGTTTCTGCGACACGTCCGGAAATGACGCATGAGGCGGCTAGAACCCAAGGGACATCGGACGAATCAACCTCGGCGTAACGTCCTGCTTGCAACGCCGACTAGGGGGAGATGACCATGAAGCTTGCCGAGGCGCTAGTCCAGCGCAGCGATATTACAAAGCGCCTGGAGCAGTTGAAAGCTCGATTTCTGCGCAATGCCAAGGTGCAGGAGGGCGATGAACCCGCCGAGGATCCGGCCAGCCTTCTGGCCGAGCATGACCGGCTTGCGGCGGATCTGCAGCGCATGATCGCCCGGATCAACCGCACCAACAGCCGGACGGCCTTCGACGGCGGTGTCCTGACCGATGCGCTGGCTGCCCGCGACGTGTTGCGGCTGCGACAAGGCGCCTATCGGGACCTTGCCGAAGAGGCCACGCTGACATGGCTGGTTGGCACGCGCAGCGAGGTGCGCTGGCGTCCGATGATATCGGTTGCGGCGATACAAAAGACCGCCGATGCGCTGGCGAAGGAATTGCGTGATCTCGATTCCCGAGTTCAAGAGGCGAACTGGCATACGGAACTGATTGACTGACAGGGTTTGGCCGGTATCCGGCGATCGGAAGCGAATACATCCCCACCGGCGGGCGAAGTCCGGAACCTGCAACAGCGCCAGGGGCGGCGTGCCCACACAGCTCATGCCCCGCACTGTGACAGGAGCAAGGTGAAAGTGAAACCTCACAACCGCGTATTGATCCGATTGCAGGAGAGGGAGGGCAAGGGGGATCGTTCCGCGCCGAGCGGAATGATCATGGCCAATCGTCAAAGCGGCGGAAACGGTGAATGAAAGCGCCACCGGCCGAAGATGACAGACGCGACCACCGAACAGAGCGCCTGTCCAGTTCCAGGATACCGTGGCGAGCGACAGGGGCGCGGCCCCGCCCCGCCACGGCTGTCGGCCTTCAATCCGTCAGCTCTTTGCAAAGGCCTGCAAGCGCAGCCAGATCGACCCGCGACGACGACGCGTCCTGCTCCAACAGCGGCCGGGTCAGAAAGGGGTGGAACTTCTCGAAGCACAAGGGCGGGTCATGGGCGAAGAGGTCCACGCTGGCGCCCCGGGCGATGCCGGTCAGGAAGGCGCGCAGATCGGGGGTGGCGTCGGTGGCCAGAACCTCCAGAACGCCGTCATAGAGCTGCACCCGGAAGCCCACGGATTGCAGCGCGAGCGCCAGCGTGGTCGAGGCGACCGTTCCCCGTCGCGTCATCAGCAGAAAAGCCCGTGGCGAAAGTTCATGGATGCGCTCGCCGCCCAGCGCCGAATAGCTGCTTCGCGCCTGTTCCAGCAGCGCGGCGGCAAGCGGTTCAAGATAGACCGGCACCGTGCGATCGCCAAGGATATGGAACATCCGCTGGATCACGCGGTCGTGGATCAGACCCGGGCTGCTATCGAAATCAGGTACAACGCCGGCCTTGGCCGGATCCACCACGATCACCCGCGCCTCGGCGTGAATCTCGCGCACCTGCCAGCGTCGACCCGAGAAGATCAGTAACGAGCCCGGTGCAAGAATATTGTGCACGGGCAATGTGCCGAGTTTCTCGGCGCCGTTCTGCAGGCTGTATTCCTCGGGCGTCTGGAAAACGGCGTAAAAGCTGTAGTGCTCGACCAGCTTTTCGCCGCGGCGTCCCAGCAGCAGGATGCCGTTGTCGGCTTGCTCGATCAGGCCGGTATCCCGGTGGCCGATGGCGCGCAGGACCTGCTGGAAAAGCGCGGCATCGACACTGCGGAACGGGCCTTCCCGGCAGAGCAGGCGGTGCAGACCCGCAGCCGTCGCACCGCCGCGCTCGGCGATCACCGACAGGATCTGGTGGACCAGCGTTGACAGATGCAGCGCCTGGGGCGCCGGCGGTTCGCACCATCCTTCGATCAGCAGGTCGATCATCGCGACGGCACGCACCAGATCAAGCCGCAGCCGATCCGCCAGGTTGGCGTCCGGGCGCGGCCATGCCTCGATCACATATTGCCGCAGGGTGGCCGGCTGACCGGCGCGACGTCCGGATCGGCCAAGGCGCTGCCTCAGCGAGGCGACGCTGAATGGTGCGCCGATCTGGGCCACGCAGGTCACGTCACCGATGTCGATCCCCAGTTCCAGCGTCGAGGTGCAGATCGCCGTGGCCGGCAGTCGCCCGTCCTTGAGCCGCCGCTCGACGAAATCGCGGTGCTCGCGCGACAGGCTGGCGTGATGGGCATGAAATTCCTGCGGCAATCCCGCCGCGTCGCACAGCTGGCGCAGCTTGTCGGCATAGATCTCGACCCGTTCGCGGCTGCCGGCAAACACTAGGTTGCTGCTGCCGCGAAGCTTTTGGAACAGGTGTCCGGCGACCAGATCGGCAGCCGCCGGCTCATCAGGATCGGGGCCGCCCGCGACATAGCCGCGAAGCTGCACACGCAATTCCGACCCGCCGCCGGTAGCGGCAATATGCCCGACAGCGTCCGGATCGTCCGGGCGCAGATAGGCGCAGGCCAGGCCGATGTCGCCCAGCGTGGCCGACAGGCCGATCCGACGCAAGGGGCGGCCCAGCCGGCTTTCGGTCCGGTTCAGCAGCGACCGCATCTGCACCCCGCGCTCGCTGTCCAGCACGCTGTGTAGCTCGTCGATCACCACCGCCCGCAATGCGCCGAACAGTCCGGGGATTTCATTGCCACGCCGGATGAACAGCGCCTCGAGCGATTCCGGGGTGATCAGCAGGATGCCGCGCGGATTCTTCAACGCCCTCGTCTTGATGCCGCCCGCGATGTCGCCATGCCAGGGAACCACGGGCAGGCCGGTTTCGTGGCACATGCCGTCCAGGCGTCGGGCCTGATCGGTTATCAGCGCCTTCAGCGGGCCAAGATACAGCAGGTCGAAACCGGCACCCGCCTGCGGGTCGTCCAGCACCTGCGAGATCAGCGGCAGGAACGCGGCCTCGGTCTTGCCGCCGGCGGTCGAGGCCGTCACCACCAGATCCGCCGTCCCGTCCATGATCGCGCCGATGGCCTCGGCCTGCAACGGACGCAACCCGGTCCAACCCTGCGCCCTGATCCACTTTTGCAGCGGGCGGGACAGGCGGTAGAAGGCCGGCGTCATGCCGCGCCGCGCCTAGAGCCGGAAGCTGGCAAGGTCGTCCTCGGGGGATGTGCCGCCCGTGCTTTCATCGACATCGGCCATGTCCTCCCCCGTGTCCTCGCGCAATTCCAGTTGCGCGATCAGATCCGTCCAGACCAGCCCGGGGTTCTGCTCCAGAACCGCCAGCATATTGACGAAAGCCGTGACCGTGTTGCGTGGCGTGCGGAAATAGGCCTCGCCGATACGTTCCTGGCAATGCGCCATGAAGGCCTCCAGCGCCTCGTCGGGCAAGGTCTCGCCATCGCCCTGCATGACCGCGCGGACATTGCACAGCAGAACGAACAGATCTTCCTGCGTCAGGTTCGTCAGGCGGATGACCGGGCCCGACAGATCGACCAGCCCCTCGCGCGCGAAGCTGTTGGCGGCGAGGCGCGACTGCAGGGCTTCGTAACTGTAAAGCCCGCGGCGGGTGTTCATCAGGAACTCCGGCGTCCCGCCCATCAGGAAGCCCAGATGGCGGGCACTGCCCTGAAGCACGTCGTTCAGGATGCGCAACACCTGCTCATAATTCGCATTCCGCGCCTGCGCCGAATTCAGCTTGAACAGGTTCACCATCTCGTCCCAGCCGACAAGCAGGCCGTTGTAACCGGCAGCCAGCACGAATTCCGACATCAGCTTGAGATGGTCGTAGACGCTGGCGTCATCGACGATGCCGCGCACGCCCAAGGCCTTGCGTGCATCGGTGCGCGTGGCAAATTCGCCGCGCAGCCAGCGCAGCGCCGCGGATTTCAGGTCCTCGTCGCCCGCCTCATGGCCCTCCCAGTAGCGGCGGATCACCTGCGCAAAGTCGAACCCGCCGGTCAGCTCCTCGAAATGGGCCAGCTTTTCGCGGATGACCGCGGTGGTGGACAGGTCGCGGTCGTCCGCCTCCTGATGGGCTTGCGAAACGAAGCGTTCGACGACGCTGGCCAGCGCCCCGCCATCGGGCTTCGTCCGCGTGGCCAGATTGCGCGCCATTTCCGCATAAAGGTTGCGCGCCTGGCCTGCGGTCGCATGCAGCCGCCGATCCGGGGCCAGGTCGGCAAACATGACGACCATGCCCTTTTCCAAGGCAACCAGCCGCGCGAGATTCATGAAGAACGTCTTGCCCGAGCCGTAATCGCCGATGATGAAGCGGATCGACGCGCCGCCGCCGGCGATCCGGTCCATGTCGCGCAGGATCTCTTCGATCTCGCGGGCGCGGCCGACCTGGATATGCCGCAGGCCCAGCCGCGGCACCACCCCGGCGCGCAGGGCCTGGACAATGGCATCGCGTTCACGCGGTTTCAGCTTGGACATCACATTTCCTTCCCTGTCAGTTCCGCCTTGATCCGCTCGATCAGCGTGGTCGAAACTTCATAGCCGTCATATTCCTCGATCAGCGCCTCGTCATAGCAATTCCATGCCCATTCGTTCAGCGCCTCCAGCGCCCCGGCCGGCATCAGCCCGTGACGCTGGACCAAGTCCGAGAACGCTGCCTCGGACCAGCGTTCCGATCCGATCAGGTCGCCAAGCAGGGCGGTAAGACGCAGGTCCAGCCCCGGCAAGGCTTGCGGCGCATCCGTTGCCGACGGCTCGGGCGCTTCCGGCTCGGCGGCAAAGATCTGGCCCAGCACTGCCGAGGCGCGGGCGGTATCGGCGCGGATGGCCGCAATCCGTTCGGGGTCAAGGCCGCTACTGCGGCGCGCGGGCGGGATCGCCTCGGCGTCGGGTGAGGGGTCGGCGTCGCGGACGCGCACCGGCTCGTCCGGGGCGCCGCCGGCATGGAGGTCGGAATAGACATGCGCCGGGTCCAGGCCCAGGGCGCGATAGATCCGCTCGACGCCCGCCACTTCGGCCGCGGCGACGGCGCCATCGGCATGGGTGACCGAGACGACGGCGCGGCGCAGGTTTTCCTCCTGTCCCGTGCCGACCTCCTTCATGCGGCCGCGCAACTGCACCATGTCCGGCGGCACCGCCAGGAACCAGTCCAGATTGGCCTTCAGCATGATGCGCTCGACCTCGGTCAGGCCCGCGATCTCGTCAAGCTGTGCCCGCAGCGCCCGCTCTTCGTCGGGCGAGACCTGTCCGTCCGCTTGTGCGACGACGCAGCCCAGCGCGATCTGCAACAGCCCACTCCGGAACTCTTCGCCCACATCCTCAAGCCGGGCCACCGGCTGCGGCAATTCGAACAGCACAACCGGCTCATCAAGCCGCGGCGCGCGCAGGGCAAAACGCGGATCCGGGGCCAGGCCGAAGCCGATCCGCGCCAGCACATCCGCCGCATCGGTCAGTTGCCGGCGCGCAAGCTTTGGTCCGACCTGCCCTTCGAGACGAGTCATCAAGGCGCTGACAGGGACCAGACCATCGCCTGCGACGATCCGGCGCGCCCAGTCCCGCAGCGCGTCGAGCTGACCGGAGGGAAAGGCCGACGCCAGCTCGATGGGCAGCAGGGCCTGGGCCTCCAACGACCCGCGTCCCTCGGGATTGCGGCCCAGATAACGGCTGAACTTGTCCAAGGCCTCGCAGGCCTCTTCTGCGATTTCCTGCGCGATCTCGATCGGCTTGTGCAGGCCGGTGATGTCGGGAACCGCGCGACCCGCGATCTTCGGAGCGAACTCGAAGTCGAATTCGCCCGAGGCAGCGCGATAGGTCACGCTGAGCGCCTTGCGCGGCACCCGCACCTGCAGTCCCTGCGGGAAGCGCCTGTCGAACAGGATCCGGAACAGGACGTCGAACTCGGCCGCGCATCGACGCGCCGGAGTGCGCAGGTTTCCTTCGGGATGGGACTTCAACCACGCCAGCAGCCATTGGGCATCCAGCGGCTCGCCCGCAGCGACCCGCCGACCCAAGGCAAAGCGCAGCGCAAGAGGCAGCTCCCAGCCGCCCTCGACCTCGGGCGGGGTCGTGCCGGCGTCATCCATCATGCAGCAGGCCAGTTGCAGGAATTCCCCCAGATAGCGCCGGGCGGAGCCGCTGTCAGGGTAAAGCGCCATGAGCCGGGCAACCTCGGCCCGGATGACGTGGCGCTCATCCTCGGTGGGGTCGTCGCACAGGAAGCGCCGCTCGAGTCCATAAAAATAAAGGAACATATAGCCGACATCATAGTCGGCACTCGCCCGCCCGCCTGCCAGCCAGTCCAGATAGGTTGCCCGGCTGCGCGGCGGGAGGGCGGCATAAGCCGGCCAATAGGGCAGATCCTCGCCGGCCTTGTCGCGTCCGCTGGCGCCGGCCGGCAGCGCAGGATCGATCCACGCCCGCGACTGCCCTGCCTGCCCAAAGGGCGCCCCGGCATAGATCATGCCGCCGATCGTCCGTCCCGCGACGACTACCTGGCCACCCGAAGGCACCCACCCCCCTTTCGCCGGCTGTCCTGCCGAACCCCAAGGCGCGGCGGCCTGGCTTGCTGGCCGCGGTTCGGCCGTCGAAGGCCGAGGCGCCTTGCCATCGGCCCGCGCCCCACCGACCCATCGCAGGGCAGGTTCCCGCGCCCGAGCCTCTTCGAATTCCTCCAGCGTTTCGGGATCCCTTTGCGGCACGGGCGGTGCCGCATCGGCCGCAGGCGCGGCGGGCGCACCGGCGGTCTCTGGCGCAGCCCGCCTGCGCGTGCTGCGGCGGACCAACCAGGCGGGAACTCCGAAAAACAGCGCCAGCTGCAGCAGCACCGGCGCGTCCGGCATCGCCCAGGCCACGACCAGGACGGTCAGGAACATGAACACGAGATACAGGACAATGGCGCGAAGCACTCTCAGCATGGGCGTCTCTTCTTGGCTGGCAGCAGGGTCATGGCGTCACTCCTCGGCCATCGCGGCAAAAGCCTGGGCGCGGGCGAAAACCTGCCGCAGTCGGGCCGAGACGCGCAGGTCCGCCAGCGGTTGACCCTCGTGCAGGAAATGGCGGCGCGGCTCGTCCAGCCCACCGCCCAGGGATTCATAACGCGCCACCAGTTCGACCCTGGGCGGGGCGAACCGCAGCCCCTTGGGCGCAATCTTGCGCAGCCCGGCCCGGAAGCGTTCATCGCGGGCCTCCTCCTCGCCCAGGCAGACCGTCGCAAGGGCACAAAGATCGTCCTGCCCCAGCACATCGCCATCGGCCAGCTTCCGCGCAGTGGCGACCAGAATGCTCAGCGGTCCCTCGTCAACCAGCGCCGCCAGCCCGCGCCGACCGGTGGCGCCCAGCCAATCGAGCAGATGGCGGGCCCGGGCCTGCAACGGCGCATCGACCAGATCGGCAAGCGCGCGGATTTCCCCGACAAGCGCCTCGCGCTCTTCTTGCGGGGCGAGGTCGGTCAGCAGCCGGTGCTCCAGTCCCTGCAGATAGCTCAGGGCGAATTCGGGCCGAAGACCCGGAGCCCTGCGCTCGCCCCTCAACCAGTCAAGAAAGGCTTGTCTCTGATCCGGTAAAAATGGGCTTGCGGGCGACAAGGCGAAAGGCAGTTGCGCCAGCATACCGCCATGGTCGGTTCCGGCATAGGTCCAGCGCGGCAGGTCTTGCGTGTCGCTTGCCCGCCATGCGACCGGCTGCGGGGCAGCGTGGTCACGCCACGACAAGCCCTCGGGGCGGGTCAGCGGCACCAGTTGCGGTGAAAGCCCGCCATCGCCAAGCCGGGTCCAGACCGGCTCTGGCGCCTCCTTATCAAGCGCCTGCGCCAGCCGATGCGCCAATCGCTCCAGGGGCAGGCCCCAGCTTTCCGGACCGATGGTCAAGCGCACCGCCTGCCCGTCCAGCCCGGAATGGGCGGCCTCGACATCCAGCCGGGGCAGCGCGCCGGCCCAGCAGCCCGCCCAGAGGCGGGCAAGCTGCACGGCCCGCACCAGCGCGACAAACCGCGCCGCGAGACTGTCCGATTGCAGCTTTTCGGACTTGCTGCCGATGGCGATGGGATAGGCGCCCTTCTTGTCGGACGGCACGGCGGACACAGCGTCCAGCAGCCGCTCCAGCGGGCCGGTTTCCTCCATTTGCAGCATCCAGCGGCCCGGCGAGACGCACCAGAGCCGGACCTCGCTGCGGGACGGCACCGTCATGATCTGCAACTGACGCTGCATCAGCGCAATGGCGTCGGGAACCGTGCGCGCGCCGGCACCGGAATGCACGGCCCGGCGATAGTCCTCGACCTGCGCGGCGCGGCCAGTCTCTTGCGTCAAGGGCTGGAGGATGCGCCGAGGCTCCAGTCCTGCCATGGAGCGTGGCGCACCGGCCGTCAGATCCGGCAGCAGCACCCCCCGCGCGGCCAGCCAAAAACCGCGCAGCTGCGCAAGACCCGCGGCCGCGGCGTCTTCGTTCGTGCAGACGAACTGGCCGGAGGCCGGATCGCAGGTCACGCCGCCGGCCAAGACCTCGGGCGGCAGCCGGAACGCCCAGAAGCGGCCGGCCGCATGATAGCCCTCGGGATGCGCGCCATCGCCGGTGCGAAGGACGGCGGCGCCGCGCGGTTCGATCCCGACGCGGAACGCTGTCTGACCCGACATCATTCCCCCTCTCCTTTCAGGCGATACCACTGCGCCACGCTGAGAAAGCCCGTGGGTTTGCTGCCGATCCGCGACTGCCAAGCGGCGATGGCACGACGGGACGCGGGTCCGATCACCCCGTCCGCGCCCAGATCGACCCCCAGCTCGCGCCGCAATGCCAGCTGCAGCGCAACCGGATCATATTTCGGCTCGAATTGCGCGGAGATTGCCGATGGCATGGGCCGGCCAGGGGCGGTATCCCTTGTCGGCGACCTTCGCGCAACGGTCGGCCGCTGCGAGACCAAAGGCGGATCGGCAGCCGAAGGGGTGAGAGCCGGCGAAGGGGCGGCAGCCGGTGGGGAGGCAGGAACCGATCGGGCTGGCGGCACAGCGGCAACGCCGCCATGCAATGCGCCGATGGCAGCAGAGACCGAGATCGACAGCAACCGATCGTCACCCAGCAGGAAGATTTCCCCGCCATCCGGCCGCGGCACCATGCCCTGCAGCCGGGCGACAGGAAAATCGGCGGCCGCAGAGTTCCGCCCGTCATCCAGGCTGATCTGCGTCCCGGTCATGGCGACCGCCAGCATACCGGCCTGCGCCGGCCCCGCCGCCAGCGCACGCGGATGGCTGCTGATGTCGACCACCGCTGTCCATGCCCGACCCGGAGCCGGGTCCTCGCATTGCAAGAGCACCTGGCGCGATGCCTCACCGCCCTCGACCATCGCCGAGACGCGGTTATCCGGCAGCATGTCGCCACGCGCGATACGATAACCCTCCGGCAAGGCCGCGGCCAGACCGGCAAGGGCCGGGCAAGCCAGCCCGTCCGCAGGCGCCGGTGCAGGAGCATCCTCGACATAATGCGCGCCCTGCCGGCCAAGCTGCACGACGCGACCGTCGAGCGCCCGCGTCAGCAAGACGTCATCGGAAGCGGAATGGATCGCAACGGGCTGCGCGGTTTCGGAATCCAGCACCAGAACACCCAGGCCACCGGCCGCCAGCAGCCGGCCTTGCGGATCCCGCAGCGGTGCGCCTCGGACAATGAGATCCTCGAACCGGCCACTGACGATGCGGCGTTCAAGCGGGCGGCCTCCGGCCGCTTGCGCTGTTGCCAGAGCTGCGTCCTCCTGCCTCCACCAGCGCCACAGCGGATCCCTGCCCCGAACCTCGCGGCAATGGGCCGTCGCCTCGACCCCGGCGGCGCCGTCCCACCACAACGCCTTGCCCCCGGGCAACGCGAGGCACAGGCCAAGCGCATCGCTGCGCTGCGATCGGTCGCGGGTCATGGCCCGGACATCGCGAAAGGCAAGCTGCCCCGATTGCACCCGACGGGTTTCCGAAAGGCGCGGCACACCCGCCGGCGCCCGCCACCAGCCCGTTTCGGTCAGAAGCTCGGTCAGCCCGGAAAACGGGGCCGCAATGGCGCGGAAGGCGTCGAAATCGAAACGGCCCGCCGCCAGGCGCGCGGGTTCGCCTTGGAATGTGATGCGTGTCGCCTGCACATCGCCCTGCGCATCCAGGTCTTGCTCAACCCGCCACAACGGCGGCGCATCGACCAGGATCCTCGCGCGGGCGGCACCGGCTGTCGCGGCAAACGCACCCAGGTCCTTGCTGTTATCGGCCGCGCCCTGCAACCAGGACCCGTCCCTGCAGGATAGGCGCAAGGGACGCCCGGCCTCGGCCGGCAAGCCATGCGCGCGGCCGTCCAGGATCTCGACGCGGCTGGCGGCACAGGTTGCAAGCGCATCGTCATCGGCACCGGACATGACGACCAGCCGCGCCGGATCGAGATGGCCCGGCGGCGCGTCGAAGACGCCCGCATCGGTTACCAGCTGCAGGCCCCTGTCATGCCAGGCCAGGAAACGCGGCTGGTCGAGCAGCAGGCGCCCCGCCGCCCAGCCAGTCGGACGCCACTGCCCGGCCAGGTCGAGGCGATGCACCGTGACCTCGTCCCCATTGATGCCATAGCGCAGCCGGCCGGTCTCGAGCACCACGCGGCCCGAGGCACGATCCCGGATGGCAGCCGCCTGGATCGGTCCGACCGCAGCCATTGTCGCCGCATCCGCGCGCAGCACGCCCGCCGAGGTCAGCACGTAAAGGCCGGCCTCCAGTCGCGCGGTCCCGTCCAGCGGAACCGATGCCGGCTGACAGAACAGTTCCTGCGCGCCGGCGACCTGGACCTGCTTTCCGGCCAGACGCAGCACCTCGGCATCCCGCCACAGCTCGGCGCGCAGCGACCCGCAGGTCATGCCATCGGCAAGGTTGTCATGCGGCAGCCGGCCCTGCAGCGGTGGCCGCAGCGGCAGCTGCGCGCCGCCTTCCAGCAGATAATCCCCCTGCACGGCCCCGTCGGATTTGCTCCAGCGCCAATATCCGGTCCGGGCGACGAATTTTGTGGCAAGACCCGACGCATCGTTGCAGGCGGTGGGCGTTGCCGTGATCGCCGTGAACGCCGCGCAGCCCGAAGCGAATTCGGCGACGATCCGGTCGGGAGACGCGGCGGGACGGCCGACCGCACGCACGGCAAGCCCCGTCGCGCGGTCGCCTGGCACGATCAGGCGCTGATTGGCATAGCCATCCGCTTGCGATGTCAGCCGACGCAGGCCAAGTCGCGTCCCCACCAGCAGGGCGGGATCCCCCGGATCGCCATGGATCGCGGTCACCTCGTCGAATGGCATGACCTCGCCCGCATTCCAGGTGAAGGGCAGCCTGGCCGGGGACTGCTGCCCGATGACATCGACCGCAATCTCGAACCAGGCTTTGCCACGATAGCCGGCGCTGATATCCTCGACCGAGGCCAGCGCGCGCGTCTCCCAGTGGCGTTCGTCAGCCTTTGGCAGCCGCCATTGCGACTGCTGCTGGTCCCAGATCCGATACCCAGTCGCATCCCGATGAAACAGCACGCGCTGCGCTGGGGCGGACCGGATGGTATCGAGTTCGCCCGCACCCGGCGCAGGACCGACCGGAGCGGCCACGCCCGCCAGATCGGCAAGCGCAGGCGCGACATGGGTGCCCGCTCGGGTGATCGCCACCGCCAATTGCGGCGTCGCCGCAAAGGCCTGCAACTGGTCGATGTCGAAATCCAGCCCCTGCCGCGCCAGCCGCCAATCTTCCCCAGGCCGGGCAGGGCGCAATACGACCAAACCGTCCTTCCTGTCCCAGATACGGCCATTCTCGGACGCAAGGCGACCGTCCCTGAAAGGCTCGGAAGCGCCCTGCCACTGGCCCTGACCGTCCTGCTGCAGCCATCCAGCGCCCGTGCGCAGCAGCAGGCGGCCATGTTCGGCCTCAAGCCGCTGGGCGCCCATGGGAAGCGACTGGGCGCCAGCCAGCTGGGCCTGCGGGATCAGCCCGACGGGGGTCAGATAGGTCACCGCTCCGTTCACTTGGGCCGCGGATTGGCGCTGGTCATGCAGAAAACCGCGTGCGGCAAGCGCCGGTGCCTTCCCGCCCGCCACGGCGATGGTCGCCGCAACCTGCTGTTGCCGGGGGTCGATGGTGAACTCCAGCGCATCGATGCGCAAGGTCCGCGGCCCCGCCGCTGCAGTCACGGTGCCATCCGCCGCAACCAGCCCGCGCGCGCTGTCGAGGAACACGCCCTGATAGGCCGCCTGCGGCAGCGCCATGCCCTGGTCCGAGACGCGGCGCAGGCCCTCCGCGCTCTGGTGCCACAGGCCAAAGGCATTCAACCAGGCGATCCGCCCGCCCGCCAAGGCCAGGCCGCGTGCCGGATGGGCCGGCAAGAAGCGACCGTCGCGGATCGCTTCGTCGGGCGCCATCTCGATCGGCTCAGACGATGTCGCAAGACGCACCCGCCTGCCTGGGCGCTGCCACCCAATCCAGCCCTCGTCGAAAGCCTCCAGCACTGCTGGCGTCAGCGGCGACAGGCTGATCCGATTGCGCAGCCCCGTCATCTCGGCCACCGAAATGCGCGGCGGATTCAGATAGGACCGGCCGTCGATCTGCGCCAGAGCCCCGCGCAACTCGTCCTGCCCTTGCGAATCGTTGACCAGCGGCGTCGCCGTCACCGCCTCGGCCAGGGCGCCAGCGGGGCTGAACAGCAGGCTGCGCCGGTTGGTCAGGACGGACAGCCCGCCCGCCTGCGCCTCCGACAAGGCGATCACATGCTCGCCCGCGTCCAGGCGGCCCGGAAGGTCCTGGGCCTTGACGCAGGGCCTGATGACCGGCGGCAGTTGCACGACCGGCGCCGGGGGGCCGATGAAGTCGGCCGGCAGGGGCGCAGGCCGCGGAGCCGGCACTTCGCAGCGGTCCGCCCAGATCAGGTTCAGCCGTCCGCCCCGGATTTCCTGCAACCAGCGCTGCGGGTCCTGGCCGTCACCGGGCACGGGCAGCACGGTCACCAGATCGGCCGCAAAGCGGATCAGCGGGTCCGAACGCAGGCCACCCTGCTCGGCCGATGCGACACCGGCCTTGCTCAGCACGACATGGCCGCGCAGCGTGTAATGGGCATGCATCGCCGGATCGTCGCGAGAAGAATCCGGTTTCAGCGGCTGGAGCAGCTGGCCATCGGCAATGCCCTTCACCTCGTCTCCGACCAGCGCGGCATAACTCCTGTCGGTGCGATGCAGGAAGTCTACATTGTCCAGCACGCGGATCGCCTTGCTTCCTTCGATCCGCCACAAGGCGCGGCCCGGCCCTTCCCACAGCATCGGCACACCGCCGCTGCTGAAAAGCACGGTCTCGGTGCCGGGCGCCGGCCCCTGCACCCGACCAAGCGGGCGTTTGGCCTCGTCCAGCAGCCACAGCGCGTCGCGCGTCAGCATGAGATTGGCGGCCCGCAGAAAACCGCGCACATCCGACGCCTCGATCCGCATCGGCGGGCCGGCCAGCAGCTGGCAATCCGGCGTGGCCTGGCCGCGCACCAGGCTGCAGCGCCAGGCATTCAGATCCTGATCGATCCGGAAAAGTTCGGTTTCCAGGGCCGTGGAGGAATAGCTGTATGTCCGGTCCGTTCCCGGCAGATAGCGGGCTGAAAGCACGGCCAGCCCTGCCTTCCCAGCGACCGAGCCATCAAGGCGATGAATGGCAACCGGGGCGGTGATCGCGCCGTCCATTAGGATCAGATCCCCGCTGCTGTCCGAGGCCAGCTGCCATCCGACATCCGGGGCCGGCAGCGCGATGTCCGCCCGTGGTGCCTCGCTACCCGACTCATAGATCAACAGGCGTCGGTCCGAGAGAACCGCGATGCTGCTTCCGAAGCGTGCCATGTCCCGGATCTCGGCGGGCGCGATCGGGATCACGGGCAAGACGGGACGCGCGGCGCGCGCGAAAGCGATGGTATCGCCTGCCGCGGATTGTCCCTGCCACAGGGCGCCATCGCCATCCCAAAGCGAAATCAGCGCCGGGTTGCTGCCGGGGGCAAGGTCGAACTGGGTCACCTCGCGCGGTGCACCGGCAAACGCCTGCCTGCTCCAGGTCCGCGCGGACAGGTCATAGCGCCACAAGGCATCGGGCATCAGGACATGCAGCCCGCCACCCGCCGCCGCATAGACCTTGGCGGGTCCGGACATGGCGGGACCATCGCCCGCCGCAGGCGCCACCTCGGCAACCTGACCGCCTGCCCAGCGCCGCAGGCTGCCGTCCCCCATCAGAACCAGAGCCTCCGGTGCGCCGTCGACCTGGCTGGCCTGACGACCCGTCAGACTGACCTGCCAGTCGATGCCGACAGGTGCGGCGGCGCAGGACGGCACGTCCTGGATCGCGGCGACCGGCACCGAGAAAATGCCGTTCGGCGCCAGCCGGACCAGATGCCCGCCCAGATTCAGCAATCGGCCGTCCCCCCCTGCGCCCAGACCCTCGACCCGCAACCAGCGATGCAGGTCGGGCTGATAGATCCCGGCCTCGGTCGCGGTGCGCACCAGCAGGCGCCCCCGGTCGAGCGGCACGACATCCCTGACATCGCCTCGAGGGGCAGCCACGCCCATGTAGAGACAAGACTGGCCGGACGAGACATAGCGCCGGCCATTGCGTTCGGCCATGGCCACGGCGCCATGCGCGCCCAACCAGCCGTCGATGAACCGATCGCCGACGAAGATCGGCTTGTCGCCGGCATGAATGCCGCCGCTGTTCTTCCACAGCGGGACATCATTCGCGACGTCCAGGATCTCGGCATCCCGGCCCGGCGCCGTCCAGCTGGCGCCAAAGCGCCGTTCGCCCGGCGTATAGCTTTGCACGACCGAATCCGAGGCGAGGAAAAGCCGCCGCCCCGACGCCATGACATCCTGCACCGCGGCCGCGCCGAACCGCGCCCGGACCGGACCGCCATAGACCTGCCGCCAGCCGTCCTCGGCCGAGGAATAGACGGTTCCGTTTCGATCCAGCCCCAGCAGCCGGTCGCCGGCGATGGCAATATCGGCCAGGCCCGCGCCCCCCTCCGGCGCCGCCATCGGCCCAAGCCAGCCCCGCTGGTCCTGATTGTAAAGCCAGAGCCGATCCTTCGACGCGAAGAAATAGGCCGCGCCGGATGCCGCCATCGAGACCGGTCGCAGGCCTTCGGGCAAGCCGGGCCCGACCTGTGGGACGATTTGCGCCTCGGGCGATGCCAGTTGCAGCAGTGTGCCATCGGCGGCGACAAGCGTCAGCCCCGCCCCGTCCGCCCGCGCCCGCGCGACGGCCCTGGCCGCGCTGCCATGACTTTCGACCGAAAGCTGCTTGGCCGGAAAATCACCCGCGATCTTCAGGGAGCGCACGTCGCCGGAGCGTTGCGAAACGATCCACAGACGCCCCTGCCCGGGCACAAGCAGCGCATCCGATACCGGCAGCGGCGGCAGGGCGGCGGCGGGGGTGAAGCTGTAGCGGCGCGCGGCGCTGTCATGCACCAGAATGCCATCCGGACCCAGCGCGACGAACAGGGATCCAACCGCCGCCGCGCGCGTGAAGCGCGCATCGGGCGGCGCGCCGGGATCCGCCTGGGCCAGCACCTGCGCCGTTTCGCCATCCAGCTTGAGCACCCGGCCGCGGTCGTCCAGCCCGAGGACCTCGGCGCCCGCGCCCGGCAGGATCTGCCGCAGCGGCGCCTCCAGCGTGGTGCGGCGAGCCACCTCGCCGTCGCTGATGACAAGGAAGCTGTCCGGCAGGCCGACAAGCAGCCGGCGGCCGTCGGTCTCGGCGAAATGGGCGGTCGGTTCCTGCGCGGCCAAGGTAGTCCAGCGGCGCGCCGCCGACGCATAGACATGCACCCCCGCCGTCCCGAGCGTCACCAGATCCTCGCCCTGAAGCGCGACATGGCGCAGGCCGCTGTCGTTCAGATTCGGGTCGACCTGCAGTTCCGCATGCAGCACGGCGACCCCGCCCTCGGCGTCGATGCCCAGCAGGGAAAGGCAACCGCCCTGCCCGTCGGCACAGGCCGAGCGTCGCAACGCCAGCAGCCCGTCCGAGACACTGTCCGCCAGTGCCAGGATCTCGCCCTCGGTGTCGGCAACCAGCGTGCTGGCCGCATCGAAACCGGGCTGATCCGGCGGCAGCCGGTGCAGCCCGTCCCGGGCACCCAGCCAGAACGCACCGGCATGGAACAGCGGGCCCTGGCCGGCATCGGCAATGGCCGCACGGCGGCGCCAGACGCCGCTGCGCTGGTCGAACAGGCCAAGCCCCTTGCTTGCCGCATTGACCAGCACGAACCGGCCATCATCCGAAACCGCCCAGCCCGCGACATCCGCCTGTTCGACGGGCGTGCCATCGGCCGCGCGAAAGGCGCCGTCGCCCAGCCACACCTGCCAGGTGCCGTCCCGCCGCTCGGCCAGGCCGCCCTGTGCGGTGACGGCATAGACGCTGGCCCCTTCCGGACAACCGGCGGCCGGGCAGTCGGCGGAGAGCAGGGCCAGATCACCGCTGAACCGGGCCGAGCGCGGCAGGCTTTCCGCGGCGAAGGTCCGCCCCGCCATGTCGAAACGGTCGACCGAACCGTCCTTCCGGCCGACCAGAAGATCATCGCCCACGGCAACCATGTCGCGCATGGGCGAAGCGTTGTCGCGGTAATCCGTCAGGATCCGCCGGTCCTGAACCTCGGTCACCAGCGGCGGATCCAGCCGCCCCGAGGCCACGATCCACGAGGCCGCGGCATAGCTTCCCGCTGCGGCCACGGCGATCAGCGCCGCGCCGATCACCAGCAATGCACCGTCCAGGCGCTGCCGCGGGCGCGGGTCGGCGAAGCGGCGTCGCGCGTCCTCGATCGCCGCTTGCCGTGCGGTGGCGCGCATATCGCGCATATCGCTGCTCATTCGCTGTTCATCCTGCCGATCACCAGAGGCTGTCGGGCCCTCGCGATGGCGGCCACCTCTCCCAGCGGCCGATCCATGTCCACGCCCGGCAAGAGCCCGGCAAGCCAGACGGGGCGGGCGCGGGCGAGCTGTGCGCGCTCGCAGACCGCTGCCCAGAACTCGAAGTCGATCATGCCCTCGGCCTGGGCCAGGTCCTCGCGCGGGAGGTCCGGGTGATAGCGTTGCAGCGCCCATTGCGTGAACCAGGCCGAGGCCGCGTCGGGCTGCGACAGGACCGCGCGACGCACGACACCCAAGGTCGACAGCGCCAGGTCGGCCGGTGCGCGGCCCGGCGCCGACAAACCGCTTGCGGCATCGGGAATGGCCTCGTCCGGGATCATCGTCATGGCCTCGACCTTGCCTGCGGTCTCATCGCCCCAGATCCGGCGCAGATCGGATCGCAGAGCGGCCGCCTTGTCAGGCTCCAGCAGCGCGGCCAGCAAATGCTGCTCGGCGCAGCGTGTCCGGGCCGGCGGCGCATTGGCGCGCAGATAGGCAAGGCCGATGGTCATGCGGCACAGCATCGTCACATCCGCCGCCCGCCCCGCCTCGATGGCCGCCTTGGCCTGGGCCTCGGCCTGCCGCAATTCGCTGTCGATCACCGCGACCAGCAGCCCCTCATGCCCGCGCTTCCAGCGCAGGATCTGCTGAAATCCGATCAGCGCGCGTGTCCAGTTGTGGCGCAGCCCATAGCGCAGGGCCGCCACCTGCAGGCGTCGCAGCGGCGTGCCGAAACCCAGGAACTCGGTCAGCGCCAGCAACAGCATCACCGCGACAGGACCGAACCACAGCAAGGACCAATACCCCGACCGCAGCCACAGCCAGGACCATAGCGGCAACCAGATCCGGTCATGCGCTGCATAAAGCAGATATCCGATGCCGGCAGGCCGCAACCATTCCGTGGCCACGATCCAGCCCAGCAGGACGAGACCTCCAAGGACAGCCGCGACCGCCATCCGCCGCCGCATCCATGGCCGCCGGCGCAGGGGCGGTTCCCGGCCGATATCCAGCACTGTCGAGCGGCCCGGCCGCCTGTCCTGCGGTTCCGACGGGACGGCGGTCATGGCCCGGCTCCGCTCGCCGGAGGGCGCGGACCGATGAAATCGGGCGTGACAGAAGGCTGCAGCACGGGCCCCCGCATATTGGACAGCTGAAGGCTGATCCAGGGCCAGTAATGCACCAGCAGCAGGATCAGACCGGCCACGACCAGCAGCAACAGCAGCCACCAGCGGACCCGGCGCCAGAAGCGCAGCAGATGCAGGCCCAGGATCCGCCGCCGCAGGCGCGCCTTGCGGCGCAGCACCGCAGTCTGGAAGCCCTGGCGCGCTTGCTGCATCCCGGACAGGGTCGCGGCCCAGCGTCGCCTTGCGAAATCCAGCCCCTGCCGGTCGCTCAGCCGCGCGCGAAGCGCCTCGGCCCAGCCGCGCAACCTGTCGGACCGGGCCAGCGTGTCATCGACGCCTTCAAGCGACACATGCGCAGCCTGCAACAGGGTGGCCAGCCGATGCGAGGGATCCTGCATCAGTCCAGCTCCAGCCTGTCGCGCAATGCGCCGATGCGATCGTTCATCGCGGCGATCTCGGTCTCGGCATCGCGCATGATGCGGTCGCCCGCGGCCATCTCGGCGCCATACTGCTGGAAGAACGCCAGGCGGGCCGCGGCCATGTCCGGCAGTTCCTCGGCTATCGCGACCATCTCCTGGTCCAGCCCGCCCAGCGCCGTGCCCAGACCGTTGAGCGAGCCGGTGACCTGCGCCAGCCTGCCCTGCGCCATGTCGATGAAGCGCCGCGCCGTGTCTAGTTGCGCCTGCAGACCCCTGACCTCATCCGCCACCGCATCGGACAGGCGATCGAGGCAATGGATCAGCTCGACCTGGGCCTGCTGCCATTCCAGGCGCAGCCCCTCCACCTCGCCCGACATGGTCTTGCGCAGGTCGCGGGCAAGCTGGCCGGCATAAAGCGTTTCGGCCAGTTCGCGCAGCTCCTCCGGATCGGCCACGCGCGGAGAGCTGGCAAGGATATGCTCGTTGATCCAGCGCAGGCTGAGCTTCAGCGGCGCGAACCGCGCCAGGTCCAGCAGCTCGACCCCGATTTCATCGCGGCCACCGGCCAGATGGCTGAACACGAAAGCCGGCTGCGCCTGGCTGTCGTCCAGAACCGCCGAGGCATCGGCGAACAGATTGCCCAGCACCAGCCGCAATGTGCCCGAAACCGAACTGCCGAAACTGTCGATATAGGGCAGGATCCGCTGGCCATGCGGCACGAACACCATCGGCTCGTCCGGATCCGAGGCGAGCGCCTCTTCGGCATGCGGGTCAAGCCAGAATGTGATCGGAGTGTCGCCCGACACGGCCCGCCAGTAGAATTCGGGCAGCACCCCTTCGAACTGCACCAAGTCGGGATCGTAAAGCACGAAATGCGCCGGCTCCGCCCGATCCGCGGCATGGCTGGCGGCATATCGCAGCCCGGCATTCTCGCGCAGCGCGCGCGGCATGCGGCGCAGCCCATCCACCAGCGCAGGCAATTGCGCGTCGCTGAACCGCAGCAGGCGCAGCTGCGGGCGCCCGAGGGCCTGGATCAGCGCGATCCGCGCCTCGCGCTCGTCGATTTCCGCACGAAGCTTCTCGACATCCTCCTCGCTGCGAGAAAGGTCGCGGATCACGTCCAGGCTGATCCGGTAGCCCAGCGGGAAACTGCGGTCATTCAGCCGACGGTTCAGATCCTGCTGCGCCTCGGCATCGGGGCGCAGGTGCAGCACCTGCATCCGCAGCGCAGGGCCGGTTTCGTCGGGCAGATCGGCGCCGGTGATCGTCCTTGCCAGCGCCTCGACGGGGGTCATTTCCGCAGACGCTTCCCCGGAAAGCACCAGGACGCGGCATTCGTCATTGAAGCCCGGCACGAAATGCAGCTCGTCGTCACGCTGCAACAGCCCGGCATCCGCCAGGCCGTTCAGCAGTTCCGAGACGGCCACCCGGTCCTGCACCGCGAAGGCCCGGCCTTCGGGCAGCCACAGCGACATGGCGGCAAGCCCATGATGGCGCAGCAAGGTCACGCCCGCAGGCAGGCCGCCGGCGCGCAATCCAACAAGGGTGGCGCCGCGGGCGGGGTCGTCGTCAAACTCCAGGACCGTGGCCGCGGCACCGTCCGTCATGAAACGCACGTCCCGCGAACGGCGGGCAATGGCGCTCAATACGGCGGCACGGGCGTCTTCATCCGACTCGACAACGGCGCGGATGGCGCCGGGCGCGGCGTCGTCCTGCTGATCCGCCGCGGTCCCGGTGACACGCGACCACAGGAAGGCCAGGATGCCTTCGGTCAGGGACGGCTCGCCTTGCAGATCGCGGCCTTGCGTCGGCAGGCGCTCCAGCTCAGACGCCAGCCGTCCAGCGGCTTCGAACGCCTGTGCCAGGCGGCCGAGCAACGGGGCCGCGTCGCCCGGCGCCAGGTCGATCCGTTTCGGCAAGAGCGCAAGCAAGCTGCCGCCCGGATCCAGCCGCAGCCGCAGATCCATCTGCGCGGCAAGCGCAAGATGCGGCGCAAGCGCCAGCAGGAACGGCTCGACGGCCTGCGCCCGCAGGCGCGGCAGGACCAATGTATCACGCTTCAGCGACATCAAGGGCCTCCAGCGTCACGTCCATCATCCACAGCACAAGTGTCCCCATGAACTCGGCCAGCGCCTCGGCGCCCGGTTCATCCGACGGCTGCGGCAGAGTCAGGTGCAATTCCTTGCCGCCATC
This sequence comes from Paracoccus lutimaris, assembly GCF_003337565.1. Taxonomy (GTDB): domain Bacteria; phylum Pseudomonadota; class Alphaproteobacteria; order Rhodobacterales; family Rhodobacteraceae; genus Paracoccus; species Paracoccus lutimaris. The sequence continues at coordinate 39,006 of NZ_QPJL01000018.1, read as the reverse complement.
GGCAAAGCCCGACAGCTCGGGCGCCTGTTCCCCGGCGCCGCCGCGCCATATCAGGCAGGCCATATGTGCCCTGCCGCCCAAGGCGCGACCGAGAGTCGCGGACATTTCCGCGCGCAGCTCGCTCCAATCCGTTTGCCACGGTGCCGGCCGGCAGAGCAGCACCATGCGCCGCCCGTAATCGGCAGCCAAGCCCGCAGGATCGCGCCGGCGCGCCGCAGCCAGGGGTGCAAGCCCCGCCCGCCACAGGCGCAGCACGGCGGCGGCTTCTGCGCTGGCGGGGTCCGTCCCGGGCGCCGGCGAGGCTGTGCGCCCGGGCAGGACCGCAAAGCCCGGCAACAGGCGCGAGCGCATCAGCATGTCCGCCCGCACCCGCCCATCGATCAGCAGCGGCGGCAGCTTGCCCAGCCCCGGTTCGGAAAGCTGGCAGTCCAGCACCGTGGCGTCGCAGCCCTGCTGCGACCAGACCAAATCGGAATTCGCCAGCCCCATCTGCGAAAGCGCCACCCGCAGCCGGATCGCGGCATCCGCCCAGGCGGCCTTGACCAGCAGGCCCATGCCGTCATCGCGGTCCGCCCCCTGCAGCGCAACCGCCAGCAGGTCGCGACGAGGATCGCGGCGCGGCGGGCGATGCCGCACCAGCAGGCCTTCGTGCAGCAGCTTGTTGGCCAGCAGCATCCGGGGCTGGATCATCTCGCTGAACAGGCCGTCCGGCAGATCCTCGAGGCTGCGGGACTGGTGGATACCGGCCACGCCGCCCTCTTTCGGTCGTATACCAGCCCGGCGATGGGCCGACACCTGCCTGGCCCTGCGGCGCGGCCGCTCATGCTGGCGCGCCAGATCGAAACGGGGCGGATGCAGAAAGATCAGCGCCGCCAGCGCCGGATCGCATTCCCCAGACGCCGCAGCGGCGCTTGTCCGCGCCCTGGCTGTCGCCAGCCGGTGCGCTTCCTGCAGCAGGTCCAGCGCGGCATGCACCCAGAAGGGCCTCCCCATCACCTCGGGGTCGGCCAGCGCGGCCTGGGTCGCCAGTTCCAACGAGGCTTGCGCCTTTTGGAACGCCTCGGGCTCGACCGGTTCGACGCCATGGCCGGCCAGCGGCAAAAGCCCGGCGCGCCTTGCCGCATGGCGCAGGACCGGCTCGGCCACGATCAGCGGAAAGCGCAGCCTCGCGTTCAACATCAAGGACTGGCCGCCGACGGCACCGGAAATTCCCAACGACTTCGCCATGCAGCCAAAGGCCCGTCCCCAGAACGGGTCCAGCAGCGGTTGCCGCGACGCAAGAAACCGCTCCAGCATGCTGGCCAACGCCCCGGACAAGGGGACATGCCTTTGGGCGAAAGCATCGCGCAAGCGCATGGCTCCCGTGCCGAGCGGGCCGGATTCGCAGGAGATGATCAGCCGCGGTTCACTCATGCAAGCAAGAGTTCCTGCCGCATCTTGGACAGCGCACCCGGATCACCCTGGTCCAGCCCATAGGTCAGGATGACGCCCAGATCGCGCGGCAGCACCTCGGCCTCGGCCGCTTTCGCCTGCGCACTGCGCAAAAGCGCCTCGGCTAGGACGATGGCCGAGAACTTGACCAGGCGCCGGTTCGACATCTCGGACAATTCCCTGGACCGGACCATCGCGACCATGGCGGCAAGCTGCGGCAGGGCCTTGCCCAAGGGATCGACCACCAGCTTGCCCTCGGTCGTCATGGTCTCGATCATGTCCCGATAGGTTTGCAGAGTGCCGGGCAGGTCCTTGAAATGGCCTTGCCCGGCATCGGCGTGGCTGTGCGTTTCCGTCCAGGCGGCCGAAAGGAGCCTCGAGAGGGCGTCGTGCCCGGCCGGAGCATTCTCCATCCGGCAGCGCAGCAGAAAGCGGTCATAGACCGCGCCCAGCCCCTCTTCCCGCGGCGCATGGTTGGTCGCGCCGAACAGCATCTTCAGCGGCGTCGGATAGACCACGCCCCTGTCATGGAACTTGCGTTCGTTCATGAAGGTCAGCAAGGCGTTGAGGATCGCGGAGGAGGCGTTGAACACCTCGTCCAGAAAAACCACCTCGGCGCGCTGCATCTGTCCGATGACGTTGCGCTCCAGTCGCGGGTCTTTCGGGTCCATCAGCTTGGACAGATCGAAATAGCCGAAAAGCTCGGACGGCTCGGTGAATTGCGTCAGCAGGTATTCGAAATAGCGCTCGTCCTTCCGGGTGGCGCCGGCAAGGGTTGCCGTGTCCTGTTCGCGCGGGTCGTGGTCCAGCACGCCGATCAGGCTGCAGAATGCGCGGATCAAGCGTGACTTGGCCGTGCCGGGCGGGCCGATCATCACCATGGCCTCGCCCGTCATGGCGGACAGCATCATGCAGCGGACGGCTTCTTCCATGCCGTAGAAACGGCCGATCAGCGCCTTTTCCAGGTCGAGCACCCGGTCCAGCATCGCCCGGTTGCTTTTATAGATCGCCGTGACGGCTGCTGGGGTGAACATGAGGAAGGCTCCGGCTTGATCAGGGGGCAAGGTCGAGGATGCTGGGCCAATAGGCGGGCAGCCCGGCCGCGACGGCCGCGGCCGCGTCGAACCCGGCCTCGGGGGTCCAGACGACCCAGGGCAGGCCGGCCAGATCCGGCGGCGCCGCCCATCCGGGGGCCTTGCCCATCAGGCGCAGCAACCATTGGTCCCAAGGCCGGCAGGGCCCGGCCAATTCGGCCACCGCCGCCCTCAGCAAGGCATGGCCGGCATCGGGGGCGAACAGGTGCCCGGGCTGCGAGACGATCAGCAGGCCCAGCCCCGCCGGCGAAAAATCCGGATGCGGTGGCGGGCCGGGATGGAACAGCACATGCTGGCACAGAAAGGTCCGGCAGACCTCTCCGAGTTCGTGCAGGAAGACCGGATCGGCGAAGCCCTGGCGCAGCACCACCCGCAACAGGATCTCGGGACCGAAGTCAGGCCCCGGCACGGCAACCGACGCCAAGGATTGTGGCTTGCGCAACAGCAACCGAACCGCCTCTGGTCCAGGCTGCATCACGGAAACAGGCGGCTGTTTCCCCGCACGCCGCAGCCGCCACCGCCGCCTGGCCGGAGGCGGCCGGACCAGTGCTTCGACATCCTGCGCCGTCAAGGCCACCGGCGCCTGACTGGCAAGCAATGCGCGAAGATTGGCCAGAACCCCGCGTTGCAGCGCCTGCGCCAGCACGGCCATCTCGGGCGCGCGAAACCCGCGCAGGCCCTCGGCCGCCAGATTTCCGTCGAAAAGCCGGTTGGGGTGGAAGACGCGCGGAAGAACGGATCTCATCGCGAACTCAGGTTTCGGGACCAGACGCCCGCGGCAACAAAGGCAAAAGCGAGAGACAGGAACGCATGGGCAAGAATAACGACCTCGTGAATACTCCTTGAGGGGTAAGCGGAAATTTGCTGCTCCGCAAGCGAAATTCCGCCGGTTTTCTGCTCGGCTGCGCGTAGGATTTCAGCATTCACGCCGAAATCGAGGCGTTCCGCCCGCTGCCCGGAAAGGGCGGTGGCGGGCGGGAAATCCACCGGGATGCGCTGGATGTTCGCCCCCTCCTGCAGGACCAGCAGCGCGCGTTGAAACCCGCCGGCCGCAGGTGCCGGGACGCCGCCGACAAAGGCCCCCTGCCGCCGATCGAACTGCAGGGAGATGCCGTTCGACGTGCCATTCGACCAGGTCAGGCTGGCCGACAGGGCGCCCTGATGGATCACGCCCGCCGCGCTGGTCGGGGTCACGCGCAGCATATAGCGGTCGCCTTCGTCAAGCAGTTGCACCAGGTAACGGTCCTGGTCGGGCCAGCCCAGCAGGCGCTCCAGCATGGCCTCGGTCGCCGGCAGGGCAGACTGCCCCCATTGCGCGTCCATGGGCCCAAGGAAAACCCCCGCGACGACGCCCGGCCGACGGGCATCCCGGCGCCAGGCAAACAGCGGATCGGGCGGCGGAAGGGCGTGCAGCCACTCGACCCGCGCATCGCTGCGCGGATAGGTGATGGCCATCCCGTTCACGCCCAGCCCGGGATCGGGAAGTCCGTCCCCGCCGACGGACAGCGGGGTGAACAGGCCGTCCCGGTAATATTCCTTGCGCTCCTCGGGCTGGAAATAGCGGAACGGGATATTGTCGGCGCTTCCGTCCTCACCCAGCAGAATCTCTTCGCCCCAGGCGCTGACATCCATCGGAAACCGCGAATCCGACACCGAGATCGCGGTGGTGAAGCATTGCGGCGCGGATTTCGGCGGCTCGAACTCGGCGTCCGAAATGAAGAAGAAGGCGCAATAGTTCGACACGAAGCGGGCCGAGGATTGCAAGGTCGTCTCTGGCGCCGTGCCGCCGCCGGCAGAAAGCCCGTCGGTATATCGGCGGGCGGCCTCCAGCGTCTTTTGCGTGGCCGCGCTTTTCTGGAATGGCCTGTGCGCATCACTGGAAAACGGCAATATCGCGATGCTGTCCTGCGGCCGCAATTGCGCCAGGATGGCGCGAATCGCGCTTTGTGCCGATCCGAGGCGGCGCCCGCCCATCGAGCCGGACACGTCCACCATGACGACGATGTCGCGCGGCGGCGGCTCTTGCACGAACAGGCGCGGATCGGAATCGACCGGCAGGATGGGGCCGAGGACCGAACGGTTCCAGGCAGAGATCACCTGCTCGTCCGTCACGCTGCCCCGCAACCCGCCGTTGACGATCATCAGTCCGGTCCCGTCCGCCGCCGCCAGCAGTTCGTCGACATGGCCGGGCGGAAAGTCCTGCGGCTCGAGCCCGTCGATCACCACCAGATCATAGTCGGCGGGCGGCAGCGGCGTGGCAGGGCTGGCCCGTTCGACCCGCCAGCGCGCTTCGGGCAGCGCATCCGCCCAAGGCGCCGGACCATAGATCAACAGGCGCGCCGGACCGCGGACCAGGGTGAAAAGATTGCGCTGCTGCCGCACGCTTGCCGTGTCGAAGCCAATTTGCAGCCCCTGCAAACCCCGCCGATCGAAAACGGTGGTCAGCCGCAAGGGCCGAAGCGTGTCGCCGCCTGCCACTTCCAGCGTATCGCTGCGCTCCTTCTGCATGACCACCAGCCTGCCAGCGCCCAGAGTCGTGCCGCGCAGCACCGCCTCCTGTCCGATGCGGTGCTCCGGGCCAAGGTTGGCCGCCACCAGCCCGGACGCAGGCGTCGATGCGCCCGCCGCTATGACGTCCACCGGAACCCCCAGGGCCCGGAATTCGGCCCATAGCGCGTCATCCGGAGCCTCGCTGGCCAGCCCGTCGCTCAGCAGGATGACCCTGCCCTGCCCGTCGCCGCCCAGCAAGGCGGCAAGGCCGTCCAGCAGCCCGGCCCGCAGGTTGCTGGCGTCTTCGGCCCGGTCCACCCGGTAGCTCAGCAACGTGTCGGCCAGATGGGCCGCCGTGCTTTCGCCGCCAAGCCCGCCGCTGGCCCTGCCAAAGCCGCGCAATTCTCCGCGCCACCCGGCCGCCTGACCGTCCGACATCGAGGCAAGAAACGCCTCGATCCGGTCGGCTGCCAGGTTCAATGCGCCGCGCGCCCGGGCCGGTTCGCGCCAGAAGCTTTCCGACTGGTCCAGCAGGACGACGATCTTGCCGCCCTGGGCCTGGTCGAGAGAGCGCCGCAACTCCGGGCGTTCGGTGGCGACCGCCAGCAGGATGAAGCCAAGGGCGAACAGCGCCGCGGTCAGGATGCGTAGCGGCAGGGGCCGTTTCCGCGCCCGCAGCGCCAAAAGCAGGGTTGCCGCGATGCCGGCGATTGCGGCCGCATAAGCCCAGGGCGCGGCGGGTGCGGCAGGGCAAGCAAGCTGCCAGGCGCCAAGGGTGATGCCGTCGATCAAGCGACAGATCATGACACGGCCTCGGATCGACGGGCCAGCCGCAGAAGCCTTTCCGCCAAGAGCGCCAGCAGCGAAGCCAGGACGAGCCAGGGCCAGAACGGAGCGCCGGTGCTGACCCGCGATAGCTGCGCCAGGCGATGCAGATCGGCGGGCGGGCCCAGCGGGCGCCCGGTCATGCTTTCGCGCCAGGCATTGGCGACGATGCGACCCTGGCCGTCACGCCATTCCAGCGCCTGCTCCTGTGCTTCGGGCATCGCCAGATCCGCCAATGCCGAAAAGAACAGCGTCAGCGACAGGTTACGGGCAGGATCGGGCAGGATCGGGACCGGCGCTGGCACGATCAGGCCTTTCGGCTGTTCACGGCGCGCGACCAGCACACCGCCCGCATCATCGACCAGGACCGGCGCAAAGCCGGGCGGAAGCGGGCCAGGCCAGGCGGAAGGCATCGCTGCCTCGAGCGCGTCGAAACTGACCATGGAAAGTAGCGCCGCATCCTCGATGAACGGGCCGATATGGCCTGGTTGGTTACCGAGGCTGAAGCCGGGATAGGTCAGCAGCACGGGCCGCGCCAAGGCATCCGCGGGCAGTCCATCGCCCTCGGCGACCAGCAGATCGCCGGGGCCGCCCTCGGCCAGGCCCGCGGGACGGGCCAGGTCGGAAAGGCGCCAATCGACCGCGAGGCTCGCCGGTCGTTGCAGCTGGGTCACGACCTTGTCGTCGCCGTCATAACCATCGGCGGCCGCAAGCCGCGCCGCATATTCCCCCGGGCCGGCATAGGCCGCCGTTGCGAACCATCGCCCCTCGGCTTCCGGCATCGGATGGATCGACAATTGCTGCTGGCCCGACGGAGCGTCAAGAACAAGCGCGCCTGGAAGATCCTGGCCGGACACCACGCCCTCGACGCGGATCTCGGAGGTCGTCTGGCCGAAGGCCGATTGCATCACCTGCAACTGCCGGATCCCGGCATTGCCGACGGGGGCGCCGACCTGATCCCAGATCACGTCCACGCCCTCGCCCGCCGTCATGGCGACCGGAGGCATGTCGGTCAGCACCAGCACATGCGTCAGCACGCAATCCACCTGCGGCAGCATGGCGGCGGCGACAAGGCTGCCGACCTCGGCGCCCTCGTGGCGCAGGCCACCTGCAAGCGTCGCCGGCAAGTCGCCGGCAAGCGGCAGGGCCTGCACGGCTCCGGGCTCGGCCCCAACGGCTACCAGTTCCAGACAGTCCGATTTCGGGCCAGCTCCGGCAACCTGGCGCCGCGCCTTGTCCAGCCGGGCGAGCGCCTGCGCCAGCCGCGTCGCGCCGGCATCCTGGACCCCCATCGAGGCCGACAGGTCCAGCACCACCCGCAGCCCCAGATGCCGGGGCCGGGATGACTGGTATTCGCGCCGACCATCCAGCAGCGCCCAGATGGCCAGCGCCGCCGCCACAAGCAGACAGGCCAGCGCCCAGCCATCGCCGGGCCAGGTCAAGGCGAAGCGCGCCCGCGACGGCGCCATCGGCAATTGCGGGACAAACCGCGCGAAGGAAACCGACATGCTGCGCGGCCTCGGCCTTTGCATGTGCCAGCCAAGGATCGCCAGCCCCGCAAGCGCGATGATTGCAGCCGCCCAGATCACGCGATGCCTCCCAGAGACAGGCCCGCCAGCATGGACAGGCGGGGAAAGGTCCGGGAGAAATACGATTTCAGCATCTCGGCGCCCGGAAGATCGGGTTCGGGCCATGTCACCGGCTCGAGCGGCCAGTCCAGCCCGCCAGCATGGATCGCATGACGCGACATGGCCAGATGTCCCGCAACCGCATCCGCTGCTGCCGCCAGCACGCTTTCGTCAAACTGCTGCGTTCCCGCGTCAATGGCATGTCCGGGGCGGATCAGCCTGAATTCCCGCTCCCGGCGCAAAAGGGCGGTCTCATGCTGCAGGCTGTCCAGCTGCAGCACCGAAAGCGACCGCCTCTGCCTCTGTGCCGCGCGGGCAAACTGCATGAAGCGGTGCTCGGGATCGTCGAAGAGCATGTCCGAGATCACCACGACCGCCCCCGCCGGCCGCAACCGTCGGACCACCCCGGCGAGATCCGCGAAATCGGGTTGCGCCGCAACGCTGGCCCGGGCATCTGCAGATCGGGCATCTGCGGCCCGGGAATCTGCAGATCGGGCATCCCCGTCCTGCCAGATTGCATCGGCCCAATGGCGCGCCTGGATCTGCCCGCTGCCACCGCGCAAACGGGCGATCGCCGGCGCCGCGCCGGAAAACAGCCGGGCCAGCACCACCTCGTCCCCCTGACCAAGGGCCAAGGTCGCAAGCGCCCGCACCGCCCATAGCGCGTAAAGCAGCTTCGGCATCGCCTCGGGCAGCCGCATGTCGGGACGGTTGTCCAGGACGATCACAAGGGTCAGCTGCTGTTCCGCCTCGAAGCTGCGCACCAGCAGGTCAGACCGGCGCGGCAGGCGCGACGAGGCGCGCCAATCGACCGTGCGGATATCGTCTCCGCGCTGATAGGGACGATATTCCCGGAACTCGAGGCTGTGGCCCTGGCGCCGCCTGACATGCACGCCCAGGCCCGCGGCGGGCACGGTCTGTCGCATCCGCAGCACGGCGCGGCCAAGCGCGGCCAGCGAGATCGGGGGATCGGTGACCGACATCGCCCTTGACCTAAAGCCGGATGTCCTTGCGGGCCCGATCGAGGAAATTCGCGAAATCCTCGACATAGCGGCCCGCGGCGGGAGGACCGTCGGGGGCGCAGGCGACCGCAAGCTCGCGGATGAAATCGTCCAGGGCCGCCGCCTCGGCATGCGGCGTCGCCATGGCCGCATAGTCATGCGAGATCCTGATGCGATGCCGCAGGACAGGCACGAGGATCTCGGCCAGTGCGCGCGGCGTCTGCGCCGTGGTGGCATGGCCCGCCTGCGCCGGCTCGACCAGCACCGCGGCGGCCCATCCCACGGCGGCCCGCGCCAAGGCCATGCCCGCCCGCGGTCCCAGCGGATAGGTCACGCGGCGCTCGACCAGTTCGCGCAGCCCGGACACCCGCGCCGGGCCAATGCCGCGCAACTGGTCGAAATGCCGGTTGCTGGCCTGCACCAGGTTGTTGATGTGATCCAGCACCAGGGGCGAAAGGCCGACCGAAAGCACGGATTGCGCGATTTCGTGCAGCCGGGCGCCGGCTGCGGCGACCTGAACCGGATCCTCCGCCGTTCCCTGCCGTTGCTGCGCTGCATCCAGAGGCTTCAGCGCCTTGGCGATGATCCTGCCCATGACCTCGGCCCCGGGCATGGACAGGTTGATCTTGAACATGAACCGATCGGACTGCGCTTCGGGCAGGGCGTAGGTGCCCTCCTGATCGATGGGGTTCTGCGTGGCCATGACCATGAACGGCGTGCGATAGCTCTGGCGGCCGGCTTCGCGCCAATGCCGCAGCGGATAGGTCTTGCCCAGCACGGTCACCTGGTATTCAGCCATCGCTTCCAGCATCGCGGATTGCGTCTTGGGCGTGGCACGGTTGATCTCATCCGCAAGCAGCAGGCTGCAGAACACCGGACCGGGGCTGAAGGCCAGCCTGCCCGAACCGTCGTCGGCGGGCATTTGCGTGCCGGTGATGTCGGCGGGCATCAGATCCGGGGTAAACTGAACCCGACCGACCGCCTGTCTCCCCAGCCCCAGGGCCGAAGACAGCGCGCGCACCAGCGCCGTCTTGCCAAGGCCGGGGTTGCCCTCCAGCAGGACATGCCCTTCGGTCAGCAGCGCCACCACAAGCGCGTTCACCACATCAGCCATGCCATGCATGTCCAATGCCTCGACCGCGGCTGGGATGCCGCGGAGATAGGCGATATGGCCGGCCTCAAGCGACGAGGGGTCAATGATCTGGTCCATGGGCATCGCTCCTGTCATTTCATCAATTCGTCGATCCAGGCGGGCAGGATCTGCCGCGCCTCGCCCGGCATCGCCTGCGATGGGGGCGGAGCGGACTCATCCGGCAACAGCCGCGCTTCGACCGCCTCGGGCACCGCGCCCTTCTCGGCAAAGAGCGCGGCCGGACCGCCCGCCTTCAGGTCCAGCGCCACATCGGCCTGGGGTGGCTGCGCAGCCTCGCGCAGCTCCGGAGCCTCGACCGGTGTCCCGGCCGTGTCATCGTCAAGCGGCGGCGAAATCCGCAATTCCCGATCCGCTTCGCCTTCGGGCTCTTTGGTCCAAGTGATCCGGCCGCCCTCGGGCAACTGATCGACATGCTCGCGCATAGCGCCCGAAGCGTCGCCGGCGACTTCATCGGCCGGCACAGCATCCGAAGACGCGCCCGCCTGGCCGGGCGCGGCCGGCACAGTCGCATCCGCAGCAGATGTATCCTCGGGCCCGGCGCCAGCACGCTCGGTCGCGCCCGGGTCGCTGCCGGCCTGGGTGCCCTGCGTCGGCGACGAATCGCCAGAGCGGCTCGGTTCCGGCCGGCCGCCTTCGCCCGCGGCGCTGTCAGCCGGCGCAGCCTTCGCGCCGCCGGCTTGCCGGGATGCTGCATCGCCCCCGCCTGCGTCAGCGGCCTGGCCGTCGCCGGGGTCCTGACCCGCCTCGCCTGCGCCGGGCTTGCCACGGCCGGCGGCATCGGATGCAGCCTCAGCACCTTGCTGACCTTGCTCAGCCGCATCCTTGCCGGCCTGGGCGCCGCCCTCGCCCGCCTGGCCCTGCTGATCCGCAGCTTTCTGCCCCGGGCCGCTGCCGTCCAAGGCTTCGCTTGGGGCTCCACCCTCGCCAGAGGCCGGGCCTGCGCCGGGCTGCTGGCCCGACCCGGCGTCATCGGCGCCTGGCTGTTCGCCATCGGCGCCGCCGGCCGCATCCGACGCGGCATTCCCGCCTTGCTGTGCCGCATCCTCGCCGGCCTGGGCTCCCGGCTGGTCCTGCCGATCCGCACTCGCCGGTGCCTGCCCGCTTTGTCCTTTGCCAGCGGCACTTTCGCCGGATGTCGGGTCGCCCCCCTGCTGTCCAGCAGAGGAACCGCCGGCACCGGCACCCCGCTCGCCGGATGCACCCGACGGGCCTGGCCCGGCCTCATTGCCACTCTGGTCCCGACCGCCAGCCGGCGTGTCAGGATCTTGCGGTGACTCGTCGGGCGGGGACTGCAAGGCCGGCAGCTCCAGTTCATTAAGCGCCGGGATTCGCAAAAGATCGCGCGGCAACAGCAGCACCGCCATCAAGGCGAGGATTGCCGCCAGCGCCATGGCCGCGCCGCCGACGCGCCCGCCGGCAAGCATCAGGCGAAGCTCGGAGCCGACGGATTTCGGCACCAGCCGGACCGGAACGAAGATGGCGTGCGGGCTGTATTGCGCCAATACGATCTGGCGAACCTCTTGCGGCAGGTCCGAGCGCAATGCCGCGGCCTGGCGCAGCACCGCCACCCGCCCATCCAAGGTCCAGCCGGCGCGAAACCGCGCCCATGCGTCGGCCGAGCCTGTCATGTCCAGAACCACCTCGTCCGGTATGAGCGCGTCAAAAAACCACCCGCCTCCCGTCCGATAGCCAGCCGCACCGCAAAACCTCAGCAAGACTACGGCCAGGAGCGCCGCGGCGATCGGTGCCGCGACGACCCGGCCCGGAAAGGCTGCCGCAATGACGCAAGCCATGACCGCCGGCCCCAGGCAGATCACCGCCATTCGAAAGGACAATGCGGCTCGGGCGCATGGGTCGAGGCGTTCGAGAAAGCTCTCCGTGTCCAGCCGCCCCTGGGCATAGGCCGCGACGATCCGCTTCGCGGCGCCAGCCCGAAAAGCCGAGACCAGGCAGATCACGCCCGCCGCCACCCCGATCAGCATGGGGATCACTATCCCGCCGGCACCGTTCGCCCAGACGACCGTCGCCATCGCGGCCGCAAGGGACGCCGATACCGCCGACAATACGAAGTCGGACAAGAGCCGGAAGTTTGACGATCGCTGGAGAAGCCTGTTCCGTATCACCGATAACAATGTCGTTGCATCCGAATTGCAGCATGTGAGGACCACCGGGGCGACAGCAGGCCACTTCCCTTGTCTAATCGGCCCGATCTGCGAGTGATAGCAGAAATCTCGCTGATTTCCGTGGATTGTTGGCGCCTTGGTCGTCGCCGATGATGCCGTCGGCTGTTGCCGGCGCCGAACGGGGGACCGGGCTGGTGCCATGCGTGACGCCGTGCGGCGCGGTCAGCAGATGCTTTCGCATGGCACTCCGTCCCCGTCCCGATCCAGCTTTCCGCCCCAGCCGCAGTTCTGCAGATACCAGACCGCCTCGTCGCAGCTGTTGATCGCCTTGCAGGTCTTGCGCGGATCGCAGGAATAGGACCGCGCGCTCAGCAGCAGGCGCTGGATGGGCGGCGGCAAGGCGCTGCCGGCGTCACGGCGGGCCTGCCGCCAGTCCCACGGCATCTCGAACTCGGCGGACCATATGCCTCGCCGAGCGGCCCGGGCCAGATCCTCGTCATGTGAATAATCGTCAGAATAGCGGACATAGGCCACCGCCCATCCGTCATGCACCATCCAGCGGTTCAGGTTCTCGCGCCCCATGAAACACTCTGCCACGGTCCGCCCATAGTGGTCGATGTCGGTCGGCACGCAGTCCACCGTGCCGCGGCCGATCCGGTTCGACAACGCCAGTGCCGCCTGCTGGCCGCAGCGCCATGGCTTGCCCTGCGGGTCGATGCAGGACTGCCCGCTTTCCGGAGCGTCGATGCCGTGAAGCCGGATGCGGATGTCGTGGATCTCGACCGTATCGCCGTCGATCACCGAGGCCAAGCCCCGGATGGGGCGCTCTTGCCCATCTGTCGGGATGGCGGGCGAAGCAATTCCCAGAAAAGCTGCGAGAAGTGCGGGAAACGATCTCATGGTTAAGCCTCGGTTACTTTTCAGACAGTAACCGGAGGCGGGCCGGGGGCGAAAGATCGCTCTGGGCAAAAATACGAACAATTTGTTAACAAACTTAACGGACCGCCAGCAACGCGGGGATTTCACGCCCGCGCGCCGGGCCGCCCGCAGGCCCGACCGATCACGACCGGCGGCGCTTTCACCAAATTTAGCGAAATATTTCCCTTCCTTATGGACTTTCCCGCGCGCCGCCTAAAACATGCGTCCTGATTTGACGTGACGGTCTTTCATACAGGACCGGAGTGGTCGGACAGGAGCAATTGATGCCTTGGGGAATACTGGCGCCGGATACGGTGATTTCGCAGCGCCGGCAGCAGAATCTGGGCCTTGCCGCAGCGGTGCGGCATTTCAACGACAGGGCCGTGCCCGGGCTGGGCGGCATGTGGTTTCCGATGCCGCTGCTCTGGTCGGTGCTGGCGGTCTCGATCGCCGAAGAGCTGGGGCGGCCGGCCCTGCCGGTCGGCAATGCGGTCGAGGCGCTGATGATGCGCGCGGCCAAGGACGGGCCGGCCGACCGCCGGGTTCGTGGCGCCCGCAAGATGCACGGCCTGAGCGACTGGAGCTTTCAGAACCTGACCCGGCGCGGCACCTATGTCGTGCAGCCGATCCGCATGGCGATGGTTCAGCCGCTGGTCGCCCTGGGCTTCGTCCGGGGCAGCCGCTACGGCGCCTTTCGCATCCATGATGCCGGCCGGCAGATGCTGGCCCTGCCGGTGATGCAGGCGTGCCGCGCCTTGCTGGCAGGCTGGGCGCATGGCGGCCGGCCGCATGGCCTCGCGGATCTGGGCACACGGCTTTCACCCGTCGCACCGGTCCCCGAAGAGGTCCGCAAGCTGATCCGCGCGCGCCTGCTGGATGGGGATGATCCAGGCGCCACGCGCCGCCGAAATCTGGTCGCCCTCGGCACTGGCCCCAGCACCGCGCAGCTTGGCAGTCCCGACCCATTGCCGGGGATCGACCCCGCGCATTGGATCGACCTGCGTGCCGGCGCTGCCTTTATCGACCTTCGCGACGCCGCGCTGAAGGTGCTGGACCGCATCGAGCAGGTCCTGCTGCAAAGACGCGACGCAAGCCGGCCCGCGCGCCTTTCGCCGCAGGACGCCGCGCGGGAGGCCGGGACAGAGCTTGAGAATCTGCGCCGCATCGCAGAGGCGTTCGGGCCACGGATCGACGCGGCAGCCGAGCCTGTCAGCCGCGCGTTTCTAACCCAGATCCTGGCGCTTTCGCCCGACCGCCTGCTGCAGGTCCTGGCCGAGCGTGACGGCACGGTCGTTATCTGGCGCAGCGATCATCTGGCCCTCGGCCCTGCAGCGGGCGATCCCGTCGCGAGCGATGATGCGGATGCTGGAATCCAGCCCGTCAACGACTCGGCCTTCGCCCCGCAATTGTTCCGGCTTTACAACCTGCACTGCCTCGCCGCCGAGCTGCAAGGGCAGGTCAATCCCGGATGCCGCGATGCCATGGCGCAGGAGACCGCCTGATGCACACGACGCTCTACACCCTGTTCATGCCGCCCGAGGGCTGCTTCGGCGATTTCGGCCTGGTCTGCGGCTTCACCGCGACGCCGCAGGTTCTGGGCCAGATCCGGCGCAGTTTCACCGGAGAAATGGCGCGCCCGGTGCTGGCCGCCTTCATCCATCCGACGGTGAATGCCGTTTCCGACATTCCCGGCCTGGCATGGATGTGGATGCGGAAACAGGGCTACAGCCTGCTGCATGCCAAGGTGGCGCTGCTGGGCTTTCGCGGGCAGGGCGGTGACGGCTATGTCATCCGCCTGGCCGTCAGCACCGGGAACTGGACGCAGGATCCGCTGACCGACAGCATCGACCTGTTCTGGTCGGTGGACGTCGACTGCACCGCAGCGGATCCCCAGGACGTGGCCGATCTGCGCGCCGCTTGGGTGATGTTCGACTGGCTGCGTGCGCGCGCCGATTGCAGTCTGATCGAGCGGGACTATGACGGGGAACGCCCGGATGCCCGGTTGCGCGCCGCCATTGCCGAGCTGCCGGCGACAAGGCGGACGCCCCGTTTCATCGACAGCCGGGCGCAGGCGCTGAATGTTCAGGTCGTCGAGCGCCTGGGCTCGGCGAGCAAGGCGGACCGGCTGATCCTGGGCTCGGGCTATTTCGAGGCCGAGGGCGAGGACGGCGGCGTCCCCGAGCGGCTGCGCATGGCGCTGCTGCAAGGGAAGCTGCTGCGCCAGGATGCCAGGCTTGACCTGTTCCTGAACCCGCAATCCTGCCAGGGCCTGGCGCCCCGCGCGCAGGTGCTGGAGAATGCAGGCTGGACGATGCGCCGCGCGATGTCCGATCTGCATGGCCCCGATGCCCGGCTGCACGCGAAATTCGCGCTGCTGGCCCGCGGCGACAGGCAGGCGTCCGGGCGGATCTATCTGGGCTCGGGCAATCTCAGCCGCCCAGGTTTCGAGACCGCCGCCAATGCCGGCGGCAATCTCGAGGCCGGGGTGATTGTCGACCTGCCCGAAGGCCTGGACTGGCGTGGCCGCAAGGGTATTCGCCGCCTGTTGCCGATCCAGTTCGACGACACGGTCGCCCCCTCCGCGCTGCAGGCCGGCGAGGATTTCACCCGGCCCGAGGAACCCGACGCGCCGCCGCCGGTGTCCTGGCTGATCTGGCATCGGGGGATGCTGTCGGCCCCCGGCGATCTGGCGGTGGCGGTGCTGGGTCCCGACGGCGCGCCTCTTGCCACCCCCTGCCCTTGGCCGGCACCGGCCCCGTCCGTCATCACGCTTGCCCAGGGCGGCTGGCGGCTTCCGGTCATCGCCGAGGGCGTGCTGGTCATCCCGCCGCCGCCCGAGATGACGGTCGAGGATGTGCTGGCCGGCCTTGGCAGTTTCCCCGAGCCGCCCGACCGCGATCGGCCCGAGGATGGGCCAGAAGGCGGCGAGGCCATGGCCGAGGCGGCGGATGCGCCCGGCGCGCCGCCCGCGACCTATGCCATCCGCCGCATGATGGGCCTTCTGGTGCGCCTGGGCGAAACCCAGGCCGGCATCGACCCCCGCGACTGGCAGCGCTGGTGCCGCGAATTACGCCAGAACCTCTGCGCCATCGCCGCCCAGGAACAGGCGATGCTCGGCTTTTTCCGGAGTGCCGGGGCCAATCCGCTGCCGGTGCTGGCCGACCCGAGGCTGTGCCCCGACGGCGCCGACCTCGCCCTGCTGGACGCGGCCCTCGCCGCTGTGGCGGCCGCGTGGAACCTGGACGACTGCCCCTCCCTTTGGATCGACGAGGCCGCATGATGATGGATTGGTCAAAAGTCGCCGCGACGCTGGAAAGCCATGCCCGCGCAGCGTCGGATCCGCTCGGCGAAGGACTGCTCGACGAAGGACAGCGCGCGACGCTTGTCGAACTGGCCCGCCGCATCCGCTCGGGTCAGCGCGCCGCGCTGCTGGCGGACGAGGTCGGCATGGGCAAGACCCGCATCGCCGTCGCGCTGATCGAAGCCGTGCGCCGCGCCGGCGGCCGCAGCGCCATCGTCCTGCCCGCCGGGCTGGGCGCACAGTGGCAGGCCGAGCTGCGCCGCTTCGATCCCGACGACCGGACCCTGCTGCCGCTGCGCAGCTATGAAGGGTTCATCAACGGTTTCGTCGAGGAGAACGACGCCGAGGGCAGCGACAGGCGCAAGCGCAGCCATCGCGAGTGGCTTCTAGATCGCCGCCAGCAGCGCGAGTTGCCGGTGCAGGGCTGGGCGGCAGAACCGATCCTGATGATCTCGCACAGCTTTGCCACGATGCGCTTTCCGAGCCGAGCCGAGGGACCAGCCGGAGGCTGGCGCCGCGAGCTCCTGCCGAATGTGGCGCGCCTCGTCGCCGGACGGCGGCGGAATTTCATGCGGGACAGCTTCCAGCAGGGCGAGGTCGGGCATGTCTATGCCAGTCGCCGCGCCGCCCGCAGTATCGCCACGACCATCCTGCAACACGACCTGCCGCACGATCTGGCGGGGGATCAGAAATGGCTGCCGTCAGACGAGTATCGGCAAAAGATCCTGCCGCTGATCGGCTATGGCCTTGGCCAATTCGACCTTGTCGTGGTGGATGAGGCACATAAGGCGCGCGGCACCGATTCCAGCCTCTCGCGCATTCTTGGCCCGGTCAGCTGGGAAGGGCCGGACCCGTTCCGTCTGGGCATGACCGCCACGCCGGTCGAGCTCGACTCGCAGCAATGGATCGACACGCTGGGCCGGATCAGCGGCCGGGACGATGGCGAGGACGTGGCGGCGCTTGGCGAATTGCTGGACTGGATCAACGGCTATGTCGGCACGGCGCAGCGCTTGCAGATCGAAGAGCTGAACGACCCGCTGACCTCGGGCTTTGAGGCCTCAGCCGCGCGCTTTCGCGACGGTTTGCGCCCCTATGTCCTGCGCCGGGACAAGCGGCACGATCCGGAATTCCGCGCCTTCCAGGACTGCCACGGCGATTACCGCAACGTCCGGGACCTGGCGGTGACCCCGGACAGCCGGGGCTTTACCCGCGACTGGCTGCGCCGCTTCTGCGCGGCCGAGGCGCTGTCGCTGTTGCCGCAGGACGATCCGCACATCAAGCGGGCGCGGCTGTCGGTCGCCCAGGGCTATGGCTTCGGCATGACCACGGATGACGAGGCCGAAACCCCCGCGGATGCTGTCGAGGCGCAGGGTCCGCATTCAGTCTGGCTTGATGCCTTCACCCGCGAGCCGGCCGATCTCTACAGCCATCCCGCCATCCTCGCCGCCGCGCGGTTGATCGAGGATTACGCGGCCAAGGGCGAAAAGGTGCTGGTCTTCGGCCGGTTCGTCAAGCCGATGGAAACGCTGACCCGGCTTCTGGATGCCCGTGAGATGCTGCGCAGGCTGCGTGACGGGCAGCACTGGCCGGCCAGCGCGGTCCGAAAGGAGAGCATCCCGGCCGTGCGCGCCGCCTCGCGCGACCCCGACCTTATGGCACCCGAGGGTGGCATCGACGAAGTCAACCTGATGCTGGCCGAGCGTTACCGTGAATGGTCCAGCGCCCGCAGCACCGAACTGGCCCGCCTGCACCGCGAGATCGAGGCTTTGGCGCAGGACGACGCCACTGCCGCCCTGCTGGTGCGCTTCCTGCAACACGGCGAGGGCGAACTGCACGGCGACATCGCGGCTCTGCTGGAAGCCCTGGACACCCGCAGGCCCAATCCGGTCACGCCATGGACCGGCACCGAGATGCTGGCGATGTTCCGCGCCCTGCTGTCGGAGCTTGCCGGCGAAGATGAGGACGAAAGCGCCGAAACGCTGCACCGTCTGACCGCGCATCTTGCGGATTACTCGGGGCGCGAGGGCAATTTCGCCCGCATGATGTCGGGCAGCACCGCGCCGCAGACGCGCCGGCTGCTGCAGGCCGCCTTCAACCGTCCGGCAAGCTGGCCGATGGTTCTGCTGGCGCAATCCCGCGTCGGTCGTGAGGGGCTGAACCTGCACGAGGCCTGCCGCACCGTCGTCCTGCTGCATGCCGAATGGAACCCCGGCATCGTCGAGCAGCAGATCGGCCGCGTCGACCGCAAGAACAGCCGCTGGCTCAGGGATCTGCGCCTCTGGCAGCAAGGCGGGTGTGCCGATGACCCGCCGCGCATCCGCATCCACCCGGTCGTGGTCAGCGGCACTTATGACGATCACAACTGGCAGGTGCTGAAAGCGCGCTGGCTGGAATTGCGCGCGCAGCTGCACGGCGACGTGCTGCCGCATGTGGCCGGTGGCCCGGCGCCCTCGCCCGACAAGCAGGCGCTGATCGACCGCATCCAGCGCGCGACACCGAATTTCGCGCCACCCGGCCTTGAAGGAAAGACCGGCGCATGATCGCGCAGCTGCTGACTGCGCATCCCGTCACCGGCGCGATCCGGGCGCTGACCCCGGGCCTCCTGCGTGAGGCGCTGCTGCTGCCGCGCCCCTGCCCCTTCGAACTGCTGCCGGCGCTTGCCGCGCAGACCGACGCGCCTTGGGCCGAGAGCTTTGCGCTGGCTCCGGCCGAGACGGCGGCCAACATATGTGCCGAACTGACCGGCCTGATCCTGGCCGCGCCCGAGATGCGGCCGGATGGCATCGACCCGTCGCAGATGCCCGACAGCCGCGCCGCGCGGCATCTTGCGGCGCTTCTCGACCTCTGGCGCGCGCTGGACGGTGCCCTGCCCGAAGGTCTGGATACCATCCGCCGCGCCATCGCCGGCGAGGGCATTCCGCTGGAGTCGCTGCCGCTGCTGGACCTGCCGCTGCCCGACGATGCCCCGGCCGCTATCCGAGCATTGCGGGCAGCGTTGGTCGCGCGTTTCGGGCTGGCCCCGGCTGCAGCCTTGCAGGCGTGGCAAGCCGAACAGGCCCCGCTGACGGATGGCGCGCCGCCGGGCTGCACATTGGCCCAGGTCCAGCGCCACCTGCTAAGCGCCGCGCCGCCCGTGCTGCAGGACGACAGCCTGACCGTCTGGGGTCTGCGCGACCTTGTCGAAGAGACCGAAGCCTGCGCCGCCATAGTGCAGAAGCTGATCTTCCAAGGCACACGCCCGCAGGACATCGCTTTGCTGCTCCCCGAGGATTCCGCTTATCACCGCCATCTCGCCCGCGCCTTTTCCCGCACCGGCGTGCCGCTGTCGGGCCTGCCGCAACCCGCGCCGGAACGGGATCTGGCGGGCGAGGCGCTGACGCATCTGCTCTCGGCGCTGCAAACCCCGGCGCCGGCGATGGCCATGGCCAGCCTCTATGCGCTGCCCGGCATGCCTTGGCCGGCCGAAACCGGCACGGCGCTGGCCCGCGAGGCGCTGGACGGGCGCGCGCAACCCCGCTGGGCCGCTGCCGCCGAGGGGCCGCTGACCGAGATCACCGGGCTGATCGCCCGTCCACGCCCCACCGATGGCGAGGAATTGCGCCGTCGGCTCGACCGCTTTGCCGCGCTGCTGCCGGACAGCGAGCTGCGCCAGGGCCTGCAAACGCGGCTGAACCTGCTGCGTCCTTTCCTCCGCAGCGCCACGGCGCCCGACTGGGCGCTGCTGACTGCGCTGGCCGCTCCGCGCCCGCCCGAACCGCCCGCGCCCCTGCGGATCATCGAGGGCGTCAGTGTCATCCGCGAGGGCGAGCCGCCCTGGCGCCCCGCCCGTATCCTGATGGTGCTGGGCGTCAGCGACGGCCGCTATCCGCGCCCACCCGCCAATTCCGCGATGTTCATGGATTCGGAACGCGAGGTTATCGCCCGGGCTACCGGCTTGCGGCTGGAGGGACGCTCGGAGCGGCTGGCGCGCGATCTCGCGCTGTTCCGGCGCCAGATCGCCTTGCCCTCGCAGCGGCTGGTGCTGTTCTGCCCGCGGCAGGGGCTGGACGGGTCGGCACTGATGCCCGGCCCGGCGCTGGCGCTGATCGCGCGCTGCATCGCCGATCCCGCCGCCCCCGGCCAGCCGGTCACCGAGCCCGAGAGCCTGATCCGCTACCTGCGCCACGACCCCGCCGTTCATCACCTCTGCGCCACCGAGGCGGCGGCACCGGCAACGCTCCTGCCCACCCTGCCGGCCGAGGGGATGGTGCAGTTGGGCAGCGACCTGCTGATGCTGCGCCAAACCGAGGACGGGACTGCCGCACCGCAATCGCCCAGCCGGCTGGAAACGCTGCTGGTCAGCCCGCTGGCCTGGCTTCTGGAGCAGGCCGGCGCCGGGCCGGTGGAGTGGCTGCCACAGGAATGGGACATCATGACCGCCGGCACGCTGGCCCATGATGTGCTGGAACACCTGTTCCGTCCCGGCGAGCCCATGCCATCCGACAGCGAGATCGCCGAGCGCACTCCCGCCATCATCGCCGAGGCCATCCGTCGCAAGGCGCCCTTTGCCCAAGGCGCGCTTTGGGCGGTCGAGCGGGACAGCCTGACGCGCGAAGCGATCCTTGCCGCCTGCAACTGGGCCGCCGCGCTGCGCGCCATGCAGGCCGAGGTCGTCGCCAACGAGGTCGGCCTGCGCGGCGAATGGCACGGCATCGCGCTGCGCGGCTTCGCCGACAGCGTGCTGCGTCTGCCGGGCGGCGACCTGCTGATCGTCGATCACAAGAAATCCCGCACCGGCCAGCGGCAGGACCGCATGCAAGCCGGCTGGGATTTGCAGACCGAGCTTTATCGCGCCATGCTGCGCAATCCCGCACCGCGGCCTCCGGACGCGCCGCCCGGCCCCTTTGCCGGCGCGAACGGCCGTATCGGCGTCGCCTATCACCTGCTCAACGATTCCGGCATCCTGTGCCACGGCATCGAGATCGCAGCCGAGGGCGTGACCCCGATCACCGCCGACATCTCGGTCAACGCGCTGGAGATGCTCAAGGAGCGGCTGGCCGACGTGGGGGCCGGGCGCATTCGGCTGAACGGCGACGAGGACGCCGATTTCTTCAGCAAGACCTGCAAATTCACCCCCTATGCGCTGGATGCGAGCCCGCTGATCGCGGCCTTCACCATCGGAATCGGCGACCCCGTTGACGAGGACGAGGAATGAACCAGAGCCTGGAGATCCTTCCTGCCGGCGCCGGCTCGGGCAAGACCTATCGCATCAAGAACGACCTTGCCGACTGGGTCGAACGGGGGCTGGTGCGTCCCGAACGCATCCTGGCTGTGACCTTCACCGAGGCGGCGGCCGGCGAATTGCGCGACCGCATCCGCTTCACCCTGATGGCCGCCGGCAAGGTCGAGGCCGCCATGGCGGTCGAGCGCGCCTATGTCTCGACCATCCACGGGCTGGGGCTGCGGCTGCTGGGCCAACACGCCTTTGCCGCCGGCAGCTCGGTCAGTCCGCGCCACCTGTCGGACCCGGAGCGCGACGTGATGATCCGGCAATGCATCGCGCGCTGCCGGGTGCTGGATCAGGTCCGTGGCGACCTGCCGCGCTTTGGCTACCGTTTCGACTTCAACAGCAAGACCTCGGCCGAGGATGCGTTCCGCGCCCGGCTGTTCGGCGTGATCGACCTGCTGCGCAGCCTGGGCGACCGGGGCACGTCCCCAGGCTTTGCCGATGAGCTGGCCCGTGCGACCCGCAGCCTTTACGGCAAGGTGGACCGCGACGGCGCCCCGCTTGGGACCAAGCTGCGCGACGCGGTGCAGGCGATGCTGCGCGCCTTCCCCTCGGGCTGCACCGATCTGGATTTCAACGCCTCGGCTACCAAGGACTTCGCCCGCGACCTGCGGAACCTGCGCCGTGCGCTGAACTCGGATGCGCTGGCATGGGACTGGCCGTTGTGGCAGCAGCTGCGCGGATTGCGGCAATCCAAACGCGGTGCCGCGACGCCCGCAGGCTATGACAGCGCCGCCCAGGTGGTGATGGATGCCGCCGAGGGCCTGCTGCGCCATCCTGGCCCGCTGGCCGATATCTGCGACCATGCCTCGGCCCTGATCCGGGGAGCACAGGAGATCATGGCCGAATTCGCGGCGGCCAAGCGCGCGGCGGGGGTGATCGACTTTGCCGACATGATCGTCGATGCCGAACGCTTGCTGCGCACCCGCCCCGAGGTGCTGGATGCCGTGCTGGCCGAAATCGACTGCGTGATCGTGGACGAGTTCCAGGACACCAATCCGGTGCAATTCGCACTGCTTTGGCGGCTGGCACAGCGCGCGCCCCGGGTCGCGCTGGTCGGCGACATCAAGCAGTCTATCATGGGCTTCCAGGGCGCCGACCCCCGGCTGACCGAGGCGCTGGTCGATCAGCACCCGGACCGGGTCGAGGCGCTGGACCGCAACTGGCGCAGCGACCCCCGCATCATGGGTTTCGTCAACGCGCTTGGCCGCAAGGCTTTCGGGCCGGGCTATACCGCCTTGACCCCGCAACGCAGCGAAACCGGCCAGACCCCGGCTGTCGAGGTTCTGCGCCTGCAAAGCGGTCCGAAGGCGCGCGGCGGCAAGGCCAAGCCCTGGCAGCATGTCGCAACCCATATCCGCGACGTGCTGGCCGAGGGGGCGCAGATCGTCGACCGTCACTCCGGGCAGGTGCGGGCGATGCGGCCGGCCGATGTGGCGGTGCTCTGCCGCTCGCATGCGCAGGCGGCGCGCCACGCGACAGCCCTGCGGCAGCTGGGTGTGCCGGTGCGGATCGCCGAGGGTGGCTGGCTGCAATCGGCGGTGGTGCAGGCGGCGCTGAATGCGACTTGTTTCGCCTTCGATCCGGGCGATCTGCATTCCGGGCTGGCGCTGCTGACGCTGGGCCCGCCGGCGCAGCCGCTGGAACAGGCGCTGAGGCTGCTGCTGGCCGGCGAACTGGCGCGGCATCCGCTGCTGGCGGCCCTGGCGGCTTTGCGCGATCTGGCGCGCGCCGCGCCGCTGGATCTGGTCATAGATCGGGTGATCCAGACCGCCGCCCTGCGCGATTGGGCCGAGGGCCAACCGGAGCCCGCCCAGTCCCGCGCCGACCTGTTGCGGCTTGAATCCGAGGTCTCTGCGTTTCTCGACGCGCATCGCGACATGAAGGTTGCGGCAGGGTTTCATGGCGAAACGGCGCCGGTGTTCCGCGGCTGGCTGACGCAGGAATCCGGCAGCCGCGACTTCGACCGCCATCCCGATCCCGGGCCCGGGGCTGAAGGGGTCGAGATCGTCACCTGGCACGCTTCGAAAGGGCGAGAGTGGAACTGGACCATCGTCACCGGGCTGGACGGCGACATCCGCAACCGGCCCGGCACCATGCGCGCGGCCTTTCCCGATTTCGACGACCTGGCCGAGGTGCTGACCCGCGCCGGGCTGCACCTACTGCCCGAGACTCCGGTGCCAGAAAAGCAGAAGGCGATGATCGAGGCCGACCGCGACAGCTTCGAAAAGGACGCGCACCGGCTGATCTATGTCGCTACCACCCGCGCCCGCGACCGGCTGACGCTGGCCTGGCCGGAATATGTCTTTGCCAAGCTGGACGGCTCCGAGCCCCCGGCCACCTACGCCGCGCTAGTCCAGCGCGATGCCGGGATGGCGATGACCGCCACCTCGCTGACCCTGGGCGACGAAACACTGCCCGCACATGTGGTCCTATGCCCCGACACGGCGCTCGACGGGTTTGGAGCAATCACTCTTGGCGACTGGCCGGGCTGGTGGCGTTGGGGCACGCCAGCCGCAGCGCCGGTCATGACAGGGCGGGCATGGCGGCAGTTGCCCTCGGCGCTGATCACGGCCGCCGCGCCTCATGCTCCCTTGCGCCACGTCACCGGCCTGCCGCGTGTGGCGGTTGGCAGCGGTTTCGCCAGCGCAGCGGATCGCGGCACGGCGCTGCATCTAGCGATGCGCGCCGCTCTGGTCGCGCCGGGCAATCAGGATGCCGTCGCTGCCGCCACTGGGCTGACGCCGGACGAGGTCGCCGCCGTGACCGCCCAGGCCGAGGCGCTGCGCGACTGGCTGCACGGCCTGGGCTTCGATCGGCTGCACACCGAATTGCCGCTGCATCTGCGTGATGATGCAGGCGCCGGCATGAATGGCACCGTCGACCTGCTGGCCGTAGGTCCGGCGGCTCGAATGATCGTGGATTACAAGAGCGGCCCTGCTCCAGACCCAAATGCCCGCTTTGCGCTCTATTGGCCACAGCTTGCCGCTTATGCTGAGGCAAGCCACGCGGACCAGGTCGCGATTCTATGGGTCGAGACGGGCACGATCACCCTTGCCTCAGCGGCCTGACCGCATCAGATTGCCTCGATCTCGAGGGTTGCACCGCCGACATTCAATTCGACGATGCGGCCGGCGGGCATCCACATGAAACTCAGCGAGATGTCGTTGACCGGCCCCTCGCCCGCATCGCGCTGGCTGCCAGCAACACGGGCGATATGGGCACGAATCTGCTCCCATTGCGCATCGCTCAGTTCGACAAAGCTTCTGTCCATGATCGCTCCCTAGCTGTCGTCCAGCGCGGCCCCGGCCGCAGCCAGCATGTCCTCGTAACGCTCGCGCAGCGCCTTGGGGGCAACCACCCGCACCGTATCGCCCCAGCGGAACAGGTGCCAGCACATCTCGTCCAGCCCGCAGGCAGTGAAACGCACCGTCACACTGCCGTCAGCCTCGTCCGTCAGCCGCTGATCGGGATGAAAGCGGAACTGCCGCACCTCGGCCGCGACATGCGAGGCAAAGCGCCATTCGATCTGATGCGGCTCGTCGCGCCAGGTGCCGAAAGAGCGCGCCAGCCAGCGCGACAGATCGAACCCCTCGGGCCGTTCGTAGGCCTCCGAAAGCACGCGCACCCCGCGCAGCCGCGCGAGCCGGAACAGTTGCACCTGCTGGCGATAGTCGCTGAAGCCGACCAGATATTGCCGCCCTTCGCCCAGCAGGAAGGCGATCGGGCCGACCCGGTTGCGCCAGGACATCCTGCCGGAATCGGCGGTTTGCAGGTCCAGCTCGACCCAGCAGCCGCACAGGATCGCCTCGCGCAACCGACCGACGACCTCGGCGTCCAGAGCCTCGCGCGGTCCGGGGCGGTGGACGACACCATCCGCTTCCAAGAGCGCCTCGAGGTCGATCTCGAAGCTTGGCCGCGCCCTACGTTCCAGCGCCGCACGCAGCCGGTCGGACAGCGTCGAGAGGCAATCGGCTGTCCCGGCATCGCCGCTGGCTCGCAACACCGCGACCGCCCGGTTCAGCGCCGCCAGATCCTCCAGCGTCGGGGCCAGACTGCGGTTCAGCACCGGTGCCTCGAGCCGCCAGCGTTTCGAGGCGCCTTCGCGGACCTCTTCCAGCTGCGGCAGCGCGCGCAGCAGAACGTCGCGCATCCGTTCGGCCGCGCGGCGCTGGATGCCCGCGACCTGCTCGATATCGGCGATGCCGATACCGTCGCTGCGCCCTTCCAGCATGATCAAAAGGCGCAGCAGGCTTTCGTATTGGGCGTAGCGGGCATCAGTCATGCCCGCAGGTTTCGCCCGCGGCAAGCCATTGTCAATGCGTGACAAAGCCGATCTGCCGCATCGGCTCGCCCCGCGCGGCCAGTTCGCGGCGCAACTCGCGCAACAGACCCTCGGGCGAGGGATCCTCCAGCCAGTCCCGCCGGCCGGCCACGCAGGCGAAATCGCCCGGCACCAGCCCTTGCAGATGGTCAAGCCCGGCCGGCGCATCAAGCGCGAAGAACTGCCCGAAAGCCCGCCGCGCCTGCGCCGCGTCCAGCGGGCCGAACTGGATCTTCAGGCTGAAACGGCGCAGGCTGGCCGGATCCAGCCGCTCGACCAGGTTGGTGGTGCAGGCAACGGGCAGCGGGTGGCTCTCCATCCAGGTCAGCATCTCATTGACCTGGCTGATTTCCCAGGAATGCCGCGCCCCCGTCCGGTCGCCCAGCAGCGAATCCGCCTCGTCGAAGATCAGGAAGCTGCGGGTGTCGCGCGCCTCGGCAAAGGCGGCGGCGATGTTCTGCTCGGAGCCGCCGACCCACATCGACAGCAGATCCGAGGCCCGCTTCTCGATCATCTCCAGCCCCATCTCGGCCGCGAGATGCCGCGCAAAGGCCGATTTCCCGGTTCCCGGCAGGCCCGAGAGGCACAGCGACACCCGCCGGTCGCTGCCGCGCAGCCGCCGGGTCAGCGCCGCGAGGTCGACATCGGCCGCGCTCAGCGCCGCGTCGAAATCGCCGCCGACGGCCTGCGGCCGCGGCGGCCGCCCTTCGACCAGCCGGCGCGAGGTACTGAGCGCCTGTTCAAGCGCAGGCATGCCGCCCCCGGCCAGCGCGGCGCTGCGCAGCGCTGTGGCCAGCACCGCCGGGGCGACCGGGTTCTGCCGCGCCAGCCGGTCCAACTGCCCGGCCGGCAGGTCGAGCCCCTGCCCCGCCGCCAATCGCGCCATCACCCGGCTACGGACCGGGGCGGCAGGCGGTCGCATCTCGATGGAATAGCCGATGCGCCGCCGGATCGAGGCCGGGATGCCGCTGATGTCATTGGTCGTCCACAGGATCGGCACCGGATTTTCCTCGAACAGGACGTTCTGATGCACCTTCGAGCCCTCGCTGCGCGAGAACGGATTGTAGGCGGGCATCAGATCCTCGATCTCGTCGAACAGGATCAGCGTGTCGCCGGCGTCGCGGAACAGGGTCTGCGCCAGCCGCAAGTGGTTCAGGCGCTCGCGGCGCGAGGGTTCGTCACCATCCTCGTCCTCGGTCAGGACCATACGCAGCGCGGCCCCCAGCTCAGCGGCAAGCAGGTGGCAAAGCTGGGTCTTGCCGGTGCCGGGCGGGCCATAGAGCAGGATGTTCACCCCCTTGGCCCGCCCGGCCAGCGCCCCGCGCAGGATGTCGCGGGCAAAGTCGCGCGCGGACGCGATGTGGTCGAAATCGGACCAACAGGTATCGGGCGCGCGGCCGGTCGGCACCAGCAGGTCGACCATGTCGCCTTCGGCGCTGACGACGCGGCGGAGCAGGTTGCTGATCTCGAAACCAAGCCGGCGATTCCCGCCCAGGAAATCCGGCTCAAGGTCCAGAAGCCCGGAGCGGAACAGGCGCGATCGTGGACCCAGCGCAGCGCGGATCGCCTGCCGCTCCAACCCGCCCATCAGCGCCAGCGCCCTATCGCGCGGCCATTCCAGCTCATCCACCATCAGTTCGGCCAAGCCCTGCGACTGGCTGGATTGTGCCAGCCGGACGCCAAGCTCCAGCAGGCTGGTCTCGGTTTCGTCCAGCCCGGCGCGGCGGGCAAAAGCGCGCAGCCGGGCAACGAAGGGCGCAGGTGCGTCAGACTTGCGCCGGGCCATGACCCGGGCCTTGCGGCACAACTTGCGCCATGCGGCGGCTGTCGGCGGCTCGGACTTTTCGGTCTCGAAAGGCCAGGCGATGTCATCCTCACGGTTCAGAAAACGCGACACTTCACGCGCCATGCGGGACGTGGCCGCAGTGCCGGCGATCAGCCGGTCGAGCGCGGGCCAGAACAGGTCGGGATAGTTGATCTCGTGCATGGTCACCTCTTGCAATGAGGCAATGTATAAGGTGGCTATGCGTCGGATCAGGACGGGTCTGGTGGGGTGCAGGGATGGGGAATAAGATTCCGCCGGTTTTGTGGGCACGAAGACACGGTCACTGGAAATTGCAGATAGTGGCCGGAAGTTCAGACGCGAGTTCAAAACAGGGCCCGCCATGCTGGTGACCAAGCGGGGGCCTCGCGGTAGGACAGCCCCTAGCACGAGAACTTTGATCCCCGACGAGATGACGTTGCCCAGCACGCGCTCGGCCATGAAGGCGGTCTTGCCGAATAGGCCGAACGGTATCAGCACGAAGCCCGGCATCCAGGTGGCCTACTGCCTCCTGAAGCTCCGTCGCGCCCGTTCGTCAACCGCCCGCTGTTCGCGCATCTTTCTCGCTGCAAGCCGCGACTTGGCAGCGGTTACTCTTTCGGGATAGTCTATGGCGAAGATCATCTTCAGGACCGGTGCCGAGCTTAGCACCTCTTCTTGCCACCCGAAGATGGACGGAAGATCCAGGCGAACCGCCACTGATTGCGTTTTTGCCTTGAGTTTCCCCTTCTCATCAAAGTGAGCTTGAATCAGCTT
The DNA here is from genome assembly GCF_003337565.1 of Paracoccus lutimaris. Taxonomy (GTDB): domain Bacteria; phylum Pseudomonadota; class Alphaproteobacteria; order Rhodobacterales; family Rhodobacteraceae; genus Paracoccus; species Paracoccus lutimaris. Next base: position 10,874 of record NZ_QPJL01000018.1, on the reverse strand, counting down.
GCCCTCTTCCACATAGCGGCTGATATTTTTCTGGCTATCTCCGCGTCGAAGAATTCATCCAAATCAAGTACGTCCGACGCATCTACGCCATCCAGCTCGGCAGCGATATTAACCGCTGAAACATGTTGTCTCTGATGCAGCCACGTCGATATCTCGAACGGATCCTCTTCAAGTAGGGCGCGATACATTCGACCCGCCAGAGGATCGCGCTTGAAAAGGAGGAACTCCCGGTAGTAGGTCGCGAAGCATGAACCTTGCAGGTCGGCACCGTCGACAACACCGGGATGAACTACTGGACCTTCTCGCCCAACGTGTCCTACACCTATTTCGATCCTGCCCGGGGCCTGGATTTCTCGGTCAATGCCGGGATCGACTTCAACACCGAGAACCCAGACACCGATTACCACAGCGGCACGATGACCCATTTAGACGCCTTGGTGTTCAAGCACTTCAATGAGCGCTTCTCCGCAGGCATTTTCGGGTCTGTCCTTTATCAGCTCGAGGACGACGAAGGCGGCCTTGCCGATCGTCTCGACGGCTTCAAGGGCCGGTCCTATGCCATCGGCCCCATCATCACCTACGAGGCCGGGCCCAAGGAACGGCCCATCAATATCGCGCTGAGCTGGGCGCCCGAGTTCGGGGTCAAGAACCGCCCCAAAGGCAATGCCGTCTATCTGTCGGTTTCGGGTTCGTTCTGAGCGCAGAGCACGCGATGGATCAGCAAGGCTCGACGAAAGCACTCAAGGGAAAAGGAAGATGAGAGCTGCATTGTTCGCCCTCTTCGGGTTTCTTTGTATCGGCACGGCGCAGGCCCAGGATGGTTCGCCTGCGGACCTGCAATCCGAGGTGATCCACCGCCGCGCCGCCGAGGCCGTCATCTGGGGCATGCCGGCCGTCAACTTCGACCTGATGTTCCAGGCCATGCTCAAGGCGGGCGGCAAGGCAAATGGAACAACATGGCCAGCGACGACAGTTGCGTCACCAACGGAAAAGTCCGGCTGGCCGCAACCGGCGCCCCGCCCTGCCCATCGAAAGTGATTCCCGCGGAATCTGGCGCTTCAAGTTTCCTGGCTCTGATTCACGACTCACCCTCTCCCCTTAGCAAGGCTCCTCGGTGTGCCCACAAACGATGTTTGCGGCCCTCCGAACCCTTGCGAGGGAGATGCTCTCCCTTCGAACCCTCTGGTCCGCGCCACGGCACGGAAAGGCTGATCCGGGGGTCCCGGCGCTGGCTGCGCTGCCGATTTGGCCGATCTCGCACAGCAACTATGTCTTGGTATTTACAGGCGATTGGCGATGCTCGGGGCGGAAGGAGACCTTCCATGACCCAAACCGATGCCAACGCTACCAGGCGCAGGAATGCCCCCAAGGGCCAGGGCACCAGCCCGAAGTTCGGCGTGCGCCTGCCGCCTGCGACCCGCGCCATTCTGACCCAAAGGGCAAAGGCCGCAGGCCTGTCCAAGGGCGCGCTGATCCGCGCGCTGATCGAGGGGGCGCCTCTTGTCTCGGGCGCGGACCAGGCGGCTGCCCAGGAGACCAACGCGCAGCTGGCCCGCATCGGCAACAATCTCAACCAGCTCGCCCGCCATGCCAACAGCCGGCGCGGCGATGCCGATGCCGCCCGCCTGGCCGCTGCGGTGGCGGAGTTCCGCGCTGACCTGCGCCGGATCTTCGCCGCACCAGCCCGGCTGGAGGCGCGCTGATGCTGATCAAGTTCCTCAAGCACACCGGCGCCGCCGGCAAGGGCCAGGAGGCCGACCCCGATGCCCGCCGCGCCATCGCCTATCTGCTCGGCAAGGTGGTGCTGAAGCCCCGGGCCGCCGGCGGCCCCAAGGTCCCGACGCCGCGCGCTACCCTTCCGATCCCTCTGTCGAGAGAGGCCTGGCTGGTCAGCCAGACCTGCGCCGCCCTGCCCTTCCAGCACCGTTATGCCTCGGGTGTGATCGCCTTCGACACGGGCGACATCGACATCGCGGCCTGGACCCAGGGCGATCCGGCCCTGCGCGGCATGACCGAGGCGCTGATGCGCGATTTCGAGGACCTGGCCTTTGCCGGCATCCCCGAGGACCGTCGCCCCGAGGTGCTCTGGGTCGCGCATACCGACAAGCGGCGGCTGGAGCTGAACTTCCTGTTTGCCCGCGCGGTGATGGACAGCCGGGGCCGGCTCAGGGCGATCAACCCCAAGCCGCCGGAAAAGATCGGCATTGCCATGTGGGAGGCCTTCCGCGACAGCTGGAACCACCGCCATGGCTGGGCCGATCCGCAGGCCCCCGAACGCCACCGCGACCTGAAGCTGCCCGGCTCGGTGATCAGCACCCCGGCGCGTGATATCGAGGGCAACCCGACATTCGACATCCGCCAGGAGCTGGCCATCGAGATCGGCACCGAGATCGATCTGGGCGGCATCGCCAGCCGCGACGATGTGCTGACCTGGCTGGAGGGACAAGGCCACCGCATCAAGCGCAAAGGCCGTGATTACATCTCGGTCGAATGCCTGCTGTCCCGCGACCGCAGCGAACCGCCGGACGCCCCCGCCCGATACGCCAGGGCGATCCGGCTGCGCGGCGATCTCTTCGACCAGCGCTTCACCTCGCCGGCCTGGCTGGACGACTGCGGCTGGACTGCCGGCGGGTTGGCGCCCGAGCGGCGCGACATGCGCGGCGCGGCCGATGCGCTCGCGCGGCTGCGGGCACTCCGCGCCGCGCATCATCGCGACCGGCTTGGCTGGCCGGAGCAGGCTCCGGAGCCCGAGCCCGAAGCGCCAGATGACATCGAAGGCCTGACCTGCGCCTGGGCGCCGCCCGCGCCGGACAGTCCGACTGGCATCCGCGCCAAGGCCCGGCGTCCGAGTTTCGACGAGACCCGCCTGCCCGAGGACCTGATCGCCAAGCTGCGCTTCGTCGATTATCGCACGGGCCGGATGTGGCTGCAGGACGGATCCTCGATCGAGGATCTTGAGGATCGGCTGAAGGCCCGCAGCCGCAGTCACGACACCATTCGCCTGATCATCGCCCAGGCGCGGCTGAAGCGGTGGTCCGGCATCTCGGCACGGGGCGACGCGGCCTTCCTGCGCGAGGTGACACGCGTGGCCTTCGCGGAGGGTCTCGAGATTGCCGGCCGGGATGCAGGGATGGACAAGATCGTGCAGGATGAACTCGCGCAGCTGCGCGCGGCGCGGGATCTAGCGGAGATTCCGGAGGGGAGCGCCTGTTCACCTGAAGCTCCGGAATGCGCACAAACTCCGGATGCTCGCGATGCCGTACCCGGCAGAAAGGGCAATCCGGCAACCCCGTGGTTCGAGGAACCCATGGACCACGACACGCTCCTGTTGAGGACGTTGGCCATGTTATCCGGCAGACACGATGCCGATGCCGATGCCGATGCCGATGCCGATGCCGATGCCGATGCCGATGCCGATGCCGATGCCGATGCCGATGCCGATGCCGATGCCGATGAAGGCCTGTCTGGCCTCTTCCGCGATGTCGAGGCCGAGGATCATCCCGACCCGGATGACCTGGAGGCCAGCATGTCAGGGCCATGAGCGCCGGGGGCGTTCTGGCGTGCTGTCCGGCTATGCCCCCTGCCGCGACACCGTCCAACTGCCGGCGTGACCCCGGCGCAGATGTGCCGCGACCAGTTGGAACCCGCTCTGCGGCCAGCCCTGCGGCGTATCGATCCGCACCAGCTCGGCGATGCCGAACCCCGCCTTGTCGAGATCGCGCAGCCGTGCCTTGGTGGTCAGGTTCGTCAGCGGCGCAAGCCAGACGATGTTTGGCGCGATGCGCATCGCATGGCGGGTGAACTCCCGCAGCCGCGACCAGGGCGGGTTGGTCATCACCCAATCCACCGGCTGCTGCCAGTCGAAGAAGTCCCGGCCCTCGCCGATCTCGCACCAGTGCCGATCGAGATGGGCCGGGAAGCCATCGTGGAACGCCCCCTGCCCCCGCGCCGGATCAAGAACGCTGCCCGTCATCCGGTCGGCGAAATGCCCGATGACCGCCGCCGCAAGCTCCGGCGGCGTCATGACCAGATCCTGCGCTGGCGCGTTCGTGGCCGGCACCAGCCCGCCCCGACGGAAGGCGGGACCGCGCACCACCGACCCCATCCCAAGCAGCTTCGCCGCTTTCACAACGGTCGCGACGGTCGCGCCCAGATCCCGCTCGAGCGCGATGACCGTCGGCCGGCTGACCCCGATGCGGACGGCAAGCTCCGCCTGGCTCAGGCCCTTAGCGCGCCGCCGCGCGGCAAGCATCGCCGCCGCTTGCGTGCGATCGGGCGCCCAGCCCCAGCGCAAGCCCAGCACCGCCATCACCGCGACAAGGGCGTGGACACCCCCTTCTCCCCGCTCGAGCGCCCGCAGCGTCGGAAGGCTGATCTGCGCCATGGAGGCGACATCGGCCTGCGTCAGGCTGCGGGCACGGCGCGTCGCGCGGAGAAGTTTCATGTCAAGGATCGTTGCTATTCCTTAGGATAAAAAAGAAAGGATACTTGACATCATCTGCGATAGATCGAGTAGGGGCACCAGACAAGAAATGTCGAGAAGGGCGGGGAGCGGACTCGCGGCAGTGCGGCATAGTTGCCGCAGAAACCTGTGGTGGCCGCCGTTCGTTGGCCTCCATAGGGATCGATACAATGCCTAGGGTCCAGACTTCGGTAACGGGGCTGTCTGGGTCAAGGAGTTTTCGACAGACGGTCCCGGACGCCTAAGGGCGGCGATAGCAAGATGACTTTCGTCGCCATTCTGCGGATGCGGCCTTTGGTTGTGATCACCCCGGGTGCATGCTTCGGTCCGTGGTCAGCGCGTGGCTGCCAACATGATGCTGGTTCGATGCAATTCCGACGTGCCCATCTCATTGGCGTGCTCGAGCTTGTCGGCCGGCAACAGTCTAGACCACGACATCGTCGGAACCGCGTCCCTGGGGGACCTCGAAGGCCTGCGGTCAGGCAGGCAACAGATAAAGCTTCAGAGGTTTACGCCGCATGGGAGGTGACCGATGGCTCAATCCAGAATACGGTGCCATCACGCCACATCCGATGCAGGATCACGCCGATCCGCCGCGCCAGCGCAACCATCGCACGCCTCCGGCCCCGACGACGAGCAACCTGTGCCGCCCATGCCCTCAGCCAAGTCGCCCGCCCGCGGTGCATCATAACGGTCGCTGCCTGGCACAAGGCCCGGCGCAGGTTCACGTCGCCCGCCTTGGTGATCCCGCCCGACACGTCCCGCTCACCGGACTGATTGCGCGAGGGTGTCAGGCCGACCCATGGCCCGACCTTCTTCGAGGAAGTGAACCGGGCGGGGTCATCCACCGCCGAGCGGAATGTCAGTGCCACGACCGCGCCGATCCCTGGCATTGACATCAACCGATGACAGACAGGGTCGTCTTGCGCGAGTTGACGGACCCGCCTTTCTAGGCCGGCCAGTTCCTGTCGCAAGGCGGCACGCGCCCGAAGCAAAGGCTCAGTGGCGGCCACGAGCATGGGATTGCCCGTCGCGAGTTCCCGGATACGGGCCTCGAACCGGCCGCGGGAGATCGCACCGACCTTCAGGCCGAAGTTTCGCAGGAGCCCTCGCAGCGACATCTCCAAGGCGATCATGCCCTGCTGAACCGCCTTGCGGGCGCCCAGCACAGCACGAACCTCCTGTGCCGAAACGGATTTACAGTGGACCGGCCGGAACCAGCCGAGGTGCAGGAGGCGTGCTATCCCCTCAGCATCCCGCCGATCGGTCTTGATCGGCATGGCCTTCAGAGCGCCTTTCACCTGCCGGGTTTCCATCAGCACGACGTCGAGACCCGCCTCGGTCAGCCCGCGATACAGCCATTGCGACAGGGGGCCAGCCTCAAGGCCGACGGCGGCGATGGTCTCGTCCAACTCCTTTATCCACCGCGTCAGCGCTTCCGGTTCGCTTGCCGCCTGCGCCTCCCTCACGATCTTCCCATGCTCGCTGATCACGCAAATCGCGGTCTTCTCCAGCGATACGTCCAGTCCGACAAACAGCTTCATCCCGAAGTCCTCCCGATGAGTCCGATACGGGAATGGCGCCAGCTTGCCCTGGGTTTGGCAACGGTAACGGGCAGATCGTGGCGCAGGCCCCGTTACGGCATCTCATTGAATTTCACAGCCAGAACAAGACGGTTGCGGCGAGCATGATCGCGGAGAAGAAGGTTTCCGGGCAGCGGTCGTATCGGGTGGCGACGCGCCGCCAATCCTTCAGACGGCCGAACATGATCTCGATGCGGTTGCGCCGTTTGTAGCGCCGCTTGTCGTATTTGACGGCCTTCCTGCGGGACTTTCGACCGGGGATGCAGACCTTTATCCCCCTGTCTTTGGTCGTGTCTCGGAAGTGGTGGAAATTGGACGGCGGCGTAATCTCCGGGTGAACTGACACCCACCCAACCGGCGGCGGCAACCGCCAGGGAGATCACGCCATGAAGCAGAATTCCGACAGCTCATCCTTTTCGCTACTGCCCGACGCAGGGGCGTATGATCCGATCGAGGATCGCCTTCGGGCAAATGTCCGTGCCACCATTGAGGCCATGTTCGAAGAGGAACTGGCCGACTTTCTTGGACGGCTTCGTTACGGCCGCGGCAACGAGCGGGCCAAGGGCTACCGCCACGGGCATCGCGATCGGCAGCTGACCGGCACATTCGGCACTGAGACGGTGCGGGTTCCTCGTGCCCGGATCGAGAACGAGGCCGGCAAGATCACCGAATGGCGCTCGAAGGCACTGCCCCGCTACAGGCGGCTGACAAAGAAGGCCGAGGCCCTGATCGCGGCGGTCTACCTGGCCGGCACCAATACCCGGCGCGTCAAGCGGGCGCTCTTCGGACTGTTCGAGGGGGCGGTGAGCAAGGATGTGGTGAGCCGCGCCTGGCGCAAGGTGAAGGTCGATTGGGACGCGTGGTCCACCCGCGACCTGGCCGAGGAGGATACCCGTGACGGGCTTCGCCAAGAGATCTACGATCTGCTTTACGATGACCGGACGGGACTGCCGGCTTCCAAGTATGACGACGATGCGCTGTCACAAAAGACAGACGCCATCTTCCAGAACTTCATGCACCGATTTGATTACGGCACTGCCGCTGGCGCGCACGCCGGTCATTGACGACCGCCCCCTCCTCTGGTTCCTCCCCGGCCCTGAACGTATGCGGGGGGGCGCAGGGCGGCGGTTCGCTAGCGAGAGGCACTTTCACTGGTCTGCTGCCTGTTTCGAGGACACGAAGATAAGATCGTTTCCAAGGAGCTGGAGACCGCAAATGACGAGACGGAAGTTTACGCGTGAGTTCAAGATCGAGGCTGTCAGGCTGGTGACCGAGCGGGCCGTCGCGGTGGCGCAAGCGGCCCGTGATCTTGATCTGGCGGAGAGCGTGTTGCGCCGCTGGATGCGCGAGCTGACGACGGCTCCTGCTGCAGCGTTTCTCGGCAATGGGCAGATGCGGGCCGATCTGGCCGAGATTGCAGCCCTGAAGAAAGAGGTCGCGCGTCTTCGTGCGGAGCGTGACATCCTGAAGAAAGCGGCACCAACCCCATCGCCTGGTCCAATGACGACGACCAAAGCATCGGCGCGCATATCACGCTGGCCGATTGCCTGTCCGATTGCCGCCAGATCGGCTTTGACGGCATCGAGAAGGGGCGCAAGATGCCCACGGACGGCACCGAACTGAAGGAAGTGCTGGCCGAATACGGGCTATCAAATCGCCAGCCTCGGGCATCTGCCCGCGATCGAAACCGCTGGAAAAGCAAACGCCATTGGCAGGAGCCGGGCCCGAACCTGATCCGCGACGGGCTGTTCTGGGTGCCGATGATTGCGGCCTTGACCGGCGCGCGCCGGGCCGAGATTGCGGGCCTGAAGGCCGGGGATCTCGAGGTCATCGACGGCATCCCGGTGATTCATTTCCGGCCGAACCCGAACCGGGGTCTGAAGAACCTGGTGTCGGAGCGCACCCTGCCGCTGCATCCGCAACTGGTCGCGCTCGGGCTGATGGAGCACGCCCGCCTCGCGCTGAAGGGACCGCGTGGCGATCTGTTCCCCGATCAGCGGCCAAAGTCCGGCACCAAGTTCGGCGACCCGCTGGACTACCGCTTCCGGCTGCTGATCCAGCGCCAGATCTCGGGCAATCCCGAGGGCAAGGTGCTGCACAGCTTCCGGCACTATGTCGCGACGCAGCTGGGCCGGATCGAGGGCTTGCGCGAACAGGTGCGCAAGGACATTCTGGGCCATGCGGGCGACTCGATCACCGCCGAGCGCTATAGCGAGACGACCCCGCTGGCCGCCAAGCTGGCAGCCCTTCGTCAACTGCCCCCGCTGCCCGTGCGTGATCTCGCGGCAGATGTTCGGGCCGTTGAAGCTGTGCGGGCCGTGGCCCGCAAGACCCGCAAGGATGGGCCTTGCCCGTCCGCGCAGTTGCCCCTTGGGCGACGGAGCGCCTCCCCGGCGTAAGGGGCAGACCACCGAGGTAGCTTTAGCTACCTATAGTCTGTCACTATGGGTAGGCCGAAGGCGCTGAATTACCCCTCCAAACTTCCGCGTGCGATCCTCTTCTTCCTGCTGCGATGCGGCCCTCTGATCCCGCCGTTCGCAGCACCTGACGGACCGCCATTTGCAGCGATCTGCCGCCCGCATTCGGCACCCGCCGGAATGGCGCCGACATATTTCCGTAATTCGAGGCCGTTAGGGCCTTAGGTTTTTTCGCGGATGCGCGATAGCTGGATGGCCATGATCCAAACCAGGGACCCCAATCATGGCCTTTCAGTTCGTCCATATCGAGACCTACGCAGAGCAACCCAAAGCCGTCAAAGGCGCCCCGGACCAGTTCAACAGCGCCGAACAGGTTCTGGGTGAAGCCGCGCGGGAGGGGCACTTTTCACAGCATGTCGAGAACCCGCAAGAAGCAATACAGCTGATGTATGCTGGCTCGATCTCCCTGGCCGATCTGCGGGAAAAACGCGCCGCCCTTCTCGCCGGGATCCGCGAAACCGTGACAAGCGCGAACGGAAAGACCTATACGCGCAGACTGCGTGCCGATGCAGCCACCCTCTATACCGAGATCCATTCGCATCCGATGACGCCGCAGGAAATGAGGGCTGATCCGGACAACAAATATCAGATTGCCGATTGGGCCGCACGTATCGTCAGGGATTTCACGGCCCGTATGCCAGACGGCATCGACTGGACGGTTGTCCTGCATCTGGACGAAAGCCATGTGCATATCCACATTCTCGCCATCAACACGCCCGATCCAAAGCTGGACGCCAACAAACTTCATGTCGGCAAATGCGCAGCCGCCCGCTGGCGCGATTGCAACGACAGCGATGTCATCGCCCCGCTGCCAAAACCGGAACTGATCCCGCGTCCCTTGAAACCGAGAAAAGAACGCCCCAGCAAAAACCGCCAGACCCAGGCCAAGCGCGATGCGCGCCATGCAGAAGCCGTTGTCGCATGGGAAGAGTCCTGCCTGCCGATCGACGCTGAAAATACCGACCGCATCTCGCAATGGGAAACCGCAAACACCGAGCACATCAAAGCTGCTCGCCAGCTGCGGGGAAAATCCGGCGTCCAGCGCGCGTTCAACGACGAGATGAAAGCCTTTCAGGATCGCTATTACGAAGCCGTCGGAAAGTATTGCAGCCTGCTGCGCGTCGGGCCACACCTCGCGCGAAAATCGACCAAGGCCTATGCCGCCGATAAGGCCCAGGCAAAGCACATCGCCGAGACCCTTGCCGAGTCCGAGCGGACAAAGGAGCAGTTGTTGGAGCAACGTAAAGGCCTGGAAAGACAACAGGCCGAGTTGTCGCAGATCCACCACCAGCAGAAGATCAGGCAAGAATCCCTGCAGGCGCGAGAGGAGCGTCTGATCGCCGATCAGACGGAACTCGCCCGCAGAGAAGATATGATCCGGAAAAAGGTAAAGGTGGCACGGCAGGATGTGGAACGGGAAAGGTCTGAGATAGCGGCAGCGCAGCACGAGAAAGAGCAGCAGCTTGCGGGCCAAGCTGCTGCCTTGAAGAAAAAGGAACATGAACTGGTCCAGACGGCGATTGCCCTCAAGAACCAGCGTAAAGAGTTCGACGACGCCGTCGAAGCCATGGATGAGGTGCTCACCGCCGTCGAATCCGGCGAGACCACGGTCGACGGCGGAAAGCTGAATTTCCAGCGCATGCCCGCATTCTTGCACGGTATGCGCAACATCGCCCCTGAGCAGCGCAGCCCGATACAGAAACTCGTGGGACGGTTCATCAACGTGATCAACCGCGTCCAACAGGGCATTGACGCAATGCGCTTTGGACGCGGGGCCGATAACGATAGCCAGTCACCGGGACTCTAGGGCATGATCGGCTCGCTGTGCAGCGCAGTTCTGCCCGACAGTTGAGTGTCTGCGTCTTTGATTCTGTGGTGAGTAAGCCCCCTCACTCTCCCATGACATACACCACGGGCGTCCTGCCTTCGGCACCTTCGACGGCGTAAAGCGCGATTTCCCGGCGGATGGGCTCGATGCCGGTGGTGTTTTTCAGGGGGTCATAGGGCGGGTTGGCGGTCAGGGGCTGGCCTGCGCCTGCGGCGAAGGTCGGGACGCCGCGACCGCCAATGATCGGGGCTTTGCGGGCCTGGCGGATGTCCTCGCGGTCGTAATCGGCGATGGTGGTGAGGCCGTCGAAGGCGGTTGCGGCATCGCCGAGGAATGTCGTGACGGCGGCTTCCGCGCTGGTGGCGGCGGGTTGTTCGATGACGCCGTAAGCGCCGGCCAGGACATGGCCACCGTCCTTGGGCTCGAAGATCAGCACGGCGCAGCGGTCCAGCGCCTCGGGGGTATAGCAGGCAAGGCCCGGGCCAAGGCCACGGGTGTCGACCGCACCGCTGCCGCTGCCGTAA
>NZ_QPJL01000017.1 GCF_003337565.1 Paracoccus lutimaris | reverse complement strand
GCCAGTAAAGGTTGCTCATCATCACCCCCGTCAGTTCGGGAGCTTGAATCACGCAGGCAGACCAGCCTCAAGCCGATTAATGGGTCCTGACCCTAGTCGCGGTGGCCCGCCATTCCGAAATTGCCGTTACGGCAACTTTGCTGGTGACGCAGGGTATCCCGGCCCTTCGGACGACACCGAATCAGTCTCGCAGACACGAAAAAGGCCCCGTGGCAGGTGCCACGGGGCCCGTTTCCAGATCGTGCCGGCTCAGACGAACTGGAAGTCCGAGGCGTCGACCTGCGCAACCGAGACGCCCACGAGCGTGATCGAGGTGCCGCCGAAGCTGACCACGGCATGACCGCCGACGCTTCTGATGGTCAGGTCGCTGAACTCGTCATAGGTGGTGCCGCCGCGGATCACGATATGATCGCTGCCGTTCTCCCAGCCGCGGATCTGGTCGGAGCCGTAGCCGGCCTGGAAGACGAACTGGTCGGCCCCGGTGCCGCCGGTCAGGATGTCATTACCGGCCTGGCCCCACAGCACGTCATTGCCGGTGCCGCCATCCAGCGTGTCATTGCCGGTGCCGCCATACAGCACGTCATTGCCGGCCGCGCCGATCACCACGTCATTGCGGTTGCCGGCATTCAGGATATTGGCGCCGCCACTGCCAAGCAGCCGGTCGTCATAGTTCGAGCCAGTCACATGCTCGATCCCGACCAGCAGGTCGATGCCCATGCCGCCGCCGACATTTTGCGCGCTGGTCTGGTTCAGGTTGACGATGACCCCGGCATTCGCGCTGGTATAGACCACCGTATCCAGCCCGGTGCCGCCATTCAGCGTGTCATTGCCGGCGCCGCCTTCCAGCGTGTCATTGCCGCCATAGCCGACAAGCAGGTTGGCCGAGGCATTCCCGGTGATGCGATCGCTGTAATTCGAGCCGATGACGTTCTCGATCGACTCGAGCGTATCCGCCCCCTCGTTGCCGCCCAGGGCCTGCGACGTGGTCAGCGACAGATCGACCCGGATGCCCGAACGCGAGGTGGCATAGGTGACGGTATCGGTGCCGCTGCCGCCGCGCAGCGAGTCATTGCCGGCGCCGCCGATCAGCGTGTCGTTTCCGGCGCCGCCATCGACATAGTCGCTGCCTTGATATCCGCGGAAATAGTCGTTGCCGTCCTGCAGCTCGATCCAGCGGTAGCTATAGGTATACTGGATGCCCGAGATGTCGAAAAAGTCGTTGCCGCCGGTCCCGCCGAGGTCACGATAAGCAAAGTCCAGCGACTCGATGCCGATCATGTTGCCCGAGGTCAGCACGAACCGCGACACGTTGATGTCGGAGGTCATGTAGATCGTGTCCGAGCCGTCATAGCCGACATAGCGGTCACTGCCGAAATCATTGCCGCCGATATAGAAATAGTCGTTGCCGGTGCCGCCGTTCAGGACATCATTGCCCGAGCCGCCGATCAGCGTGTCATTGCCGGCACCGCCCAGCAGGGTGTCGTTGCCGGAACCGCCATCGACATAGTCATTGCCCAGATAGCCGGTGAAGCTGTCCGCGCCATCCTGAAGATAGATGATACGGTAGCCAATTACCGAGGTGATACCGCTGATACTGAAGACGTCATTGCCGCCGGTCCCGGAAATGTCACTATAGTTGAAATCCAGCGTCTCGGCGCTGATCACATTGGCGCTGGTCAGCAGGAACTGCGAGGTGGTGATGTCGGAGGTCAGGTAGATGATATCCTGGCCCTCGCCACCAATATAGGTATCGCTGCCGAAATCATTGCCGCCAATATAGAAATAGTCGTTGCCGCTCATGCCCAGCAACTGGTCGTTGCCGCCGCTGCCGATCAGCGTATCGCTGCCGGAATTGCCGATCAGCGTGTCGTTGCCAGCGCCGCCATCGACATTGTCATTCCCTTGATATCCGGTGAAGCGGTCATTGCCGTCCTGCAGGTACATGCGACGGTAGCCGTTCACCGTGGTGATGCCGCTGATGTCGAAAATGTCGCCGCCGCCGGTGCCGGAAATGTCGCTATAGTTGAAATCCAGCGTCTCGGTGCTGATCACATTGGCGCTGCTCAGCTGCAGCCGCGAGGTGTTGATGTCGGAGGTCAGATAGATGGTGTCGGCGCCGTCGCCGCCATTATAGATGTCGGTGCCGGTATCGGTGCCGCCGATAAAGAAATAGTCGTTGCCGCTGCCGCCCAGCATGCTGTCATTTCCGCCGCCGCCGATCAGCGTATCGCTGCCGGAATTGCCGATCAGCGTGTCGACACCTGCCCCACCATCGACATTGTCATTCCCCTGATATCCGGTGAAGCGGTCATTGCCGTCCTGCAGGTACATGCGGCGGTAGCCGTTCACCGTGATGATGCCGCTGATGTCAAAGACGTCATTGCCGCCGGTGCCGGAAATGTCGCTATAGTTGAAATCCAGCGTCTCGGTGCTGATGACATGGGCGCTGTCAAGCAGAAGTTGCGACACCGTGACATCGGCGGTCAGGTAGATGGCGTCGGCGCCGTCGCCGCCATTGAAGATGTCGGTGCCGAAGCTGGTGCCGCCGATGCGGAAATAGTCGTTTCCGGTACCCCCGTACATCGTGTCATTGCCACCGTCGCCGGTGATGGTGTCATTGCCGGCATAGCCGTTGATAAGGTCGGAATCGCTGCCGCCCACAAGCGTCTCAGAGGCGCTGGTACCGTCAATCGTTGCCATGGATAATCTCTCACGTGGTTATGGCTGTGGCCGGATGGAACATCCCCGCCAACCGGGCACGATCAAGCACTTTCCGACCAACTGCAATATTTCATCGGCGAACGCCGCGATAAATCGGCGCGGCCGGATGGCCGGCGCCGGTCAGCGACGATCCGGCCCCGGCACGCCGCGCAAGATCCCCGCCAGCGAGGCACTGCCCTCATAGCGGCGGGTGCCGGCAAAAAGCGGCGAGCGGCCGAGGATCTCGGCGGCGCTCAGCATCTCGTGATAGTGGCGGGCGCCGGCGAAGTGCTGGCCGCGCTGCGCGGTATATTCCAGCCCCGCCGTGCCGCGGGTGAACTTGAAATGCAGGAATGCGGCGATGCTTTCCGACATGCGGTAATGCTCGCGCAGCCGATGCGCCCCGACATAGGTCGAGCCGGGCTTCCAGCGGCACAGCCCGATCTTCTGCATGTCCAGCGCACCCTTGAAAAAGCCCCGCGTCAGCCGCCGCGTGGCGCGGTATTTCAGCAGGTCGATCCCCTGCGGCGTGACCGGGCCGTCCAGCCCCGCCACCCGGTCCAGAAGCCGCAGCGCCAGCTGCCGCACCGGCAATTGCGGCACCCGGAACAGCCGGTCGCGCAACCCGCCATGCACCATCAGCGGCGGCGTCGCCGAGGCGCGCCGCATCTTCTTGGACCCGTACAGGAAATGATAGCCATGGGGCGCCGGCGCAGGCCCGTCGAAATACGGAAATGCCTGCAAAAGATTGCCGCCGGCATCGGGCGCATAGACATGCTCGGCCAGCGGACGGTCGGCATACATGTCGATCATCACCGTCAGCACCGCCTCGGCGCCCTCGGCCTCCAGCGCGGCCAGATAGGCGGCCAGCGGCTGCGTCTCCATGCCGGCAAAGACGAAATGCTCGTCCAGATCGGGCAGCAGCACCCAGCGCCCCGCCGCATGCCGGTCCAGCAGCTCACGCCGCCAGGCCAGCTTGTGTTCGGCATAGGTCGAGCCGGGCGCCGGACAAAGCAGCGTGACATCGGGCTGGCCCTCCAGCAACGCGCGGGTCGCATCGGTCGAATGATCGTCGACGATGATGAAATGCATCGGTCCCAGCGCCCGGTAATGGGCCAGGAACGGTTGGATCAGATTGGCCTCGTTATGGGCCAGGGCCACCAGCGGCAGGCCCGATGCGTCCCGGGCCGGCCGGATTTCCTCAAGCAGCGACATCTGCCCCTCTTTGATTCCCGCGATCAGTTCCCTTGTGGTTAGCCGTAACGCTGCAATGCCGCAATTCAGCTCTTGTGATCACAGGCCGCAAAAGTGTGATCACAAAACGTAGATATGGCGCATTTTCGCTAATATGGTCGCGCTAACCCCTTTGAGGGCGGCCCTGCGCCATGGCAAAAGCCGCGCCAACCGATAACTGCGGGGAAGCACCATGAACATCCATGAATACCAGGCCAAGGCGCTGCTGCGCCAGTATGGCGCGCCGGTCTCGGACGGGCGAGTGGTGATGAAGGCCGACGAGGCCAAGACGGCGGCGGGCGAGCTGGACGGCCCGCTTTGGGTCGTCAAGGCACAGATCCATGCCGGTGGCCGCGGCAAGGGCCATTTCAAGGAAAAGGAAGCCGGTGAAAAAGGCGGCGTCCGTCTGGCGAAATCGGTCTCGGAGGCCGAGGAACTGACCCGCCAGATGCTGGGCCGCACGCTGGTCACGCACCAGACCGGCGAGACCGGCAAGCAGGTCAACCGCATCTATATCGAAGACGGCTCGGATATCGAGCGCGAGCTGTATCTGGCGCTGCTGGTCGATCGCGGCACCTCGCGCGTCAGCTTTGTCGCCTCGACCGAAGGCGGCATGGATATCGAGGAAGTCGCGGCCCATACGCCCGAAAAGATCGTCAGCTTCAGCGTCGATCCGGCCTCGGGGCTTTCGGATTTCCACGGCCGCCGCGTCGCTTTCGCGCTGGGTCTGACCGGCGGTCAGGTCAAGCAATGCGTGTCGCTGATCAAGAACCTGTATCGCATGTTCATCGAAAAGGACATGGAGATGCTGGAAATCAACCCGCTGATCGTCACCGACAAGGGCGATCTGAAATGCCTCGACGCCAAGATGGGCTTCGACAATAACGCGCTCTATCGCCAGCCCGACATCATGGCGCTGCGCGACGAGACCGAGGAAGACCCCAAGGAACTCGCGGCCTCCAAGTTCGACCTGAACTATATCGCGCTGGACGGCGAGATCGGCTGCATGGTGAACGGCGCCGGCCTCGCGATGGCCACCATGGACATCATCAAGCTCTATGGCGCCGAGCCGGCGAACTTTTTGGACGTCGGCGGCGGCGCGACCAAGGAAAAGGTCACCGAGGCGTTCAAGATCATCACCTCGGACCCGAACGTCAAAGGCATTCTGGTCAACATTTTCGGCGGCATCATGCGCTGCGACATCATCGCCGAGGGCATCATCGCCGCGGTGAAGGAAGTCGGGCTGAAGGTCCCGCTGGTCGTGCGCCTTGAGGGCACCAATGTCGAGCTGGGCAAGCAGATCATCCGCGACAGCGGCTTGAACGTGATTGCCGCCGACGACCTGAAGGACGGGGCGGAGAAGATCGTCAAGGCGGTGAAGGGATAGGATGAAAGCTCATATTGTCCTTGCCGTGATCGGCTTTGCCACCTTCGTCTGGATGGCATTGCTGGCCTTGGCGGCCGAGGCAACCAAGCGCACCCGTGATGCCAGCACATTGCTGGACTGGCGCCGCGAAATCGCAAGCAAGCACGGCCTTGGGGCAATTGAGCGTTTGGGGCAGCACCCCGCCTCTCTCGCAGCGCAAGTCTGGGTTCTGAGGGTGCTTACCCTCGCCGCCCTCTGCTTTACCTGCTGGCACATCGTCAGCGCACTCATTTACGAATAGGAGCCAATTGAATGGCCATTCTCGTAGACAAGAACACCAAAGTCATCACCCAGGGCATCACCGGCTCGCAGGGGACCTTTCACACCGAACAGGCGATCGCCTACGGCACGCAGATGGTCGGCGGCGTGACGCCGGGCAAGGGCGGCACCGAGCATCTGGGCCTGCCGGTCTATAACTCGGTCCATGAGGCCGTGGCGAAAACCGGCGCCAATGCGACCGCGATCTATGTGCCGCCGCCCTTCGCGGCCGACTCGATCCTGGAAGCCATCGACGCCGAGATCCCGCTGATCGTCGCCATCACCGAGGGCATCCCGGTTCTGGACATGATGCGGGTCAAGCGCGCGCTGGAGGGCTCGAAATCGCTGCTGATCGGCCCGAACTGCCCCGGCATCATGACCCCGGGCGAATGCAAGATCGGCATCATGCCGGGCTCGATCTTCCGTCGCGGCTCGGTCGGCGTCGTCTCGCGCTCGGGCACGCTGACCTATGAAGCGGTCAAGCAGACCTCGGATGTGGGCCTTGGCCAGTCCTCG
This sequence comes from Paracoccus lutimaris, assembly GCF_003337565.1. Lineage (GTDB taxonomy): Bacteria > Pseudomonadota > Alphaproteobacteria > Rhodobacterales > Rhodobacteraceae > Paracoccus > Paracoccus lutimaris. Next base: position 62,826 of record NZ_QPJL01000017.1, on the reverse strand, counting down.
GCTGTCGGCATCGGCGGCGACCCGATCAAGGGCATGGAACATCTCGATGTGCTGCGCATGTTCCTTGACGACCCGGAGACCGAGTCGATCATCATGATCGGCGAAATCGGCGGCTCCGCCGAGGAAGAGGCCGCCGAGTTCCTGGCCGAGCAGAAGCGCAAGGGCCGCTGGAAGCCGACCGCCGGCTTCATCGCCGGCCGCACCGCGCCGAAGGGCCGCCGCATGGGCCATGCCGGCGCCATCGTCGCCGGCGGCAAGGGCGATGCGGAGTCGAAGATCGAGGCCATGAAATCGGCCGGCATCATCGTCGCCGACAGCCCCGCCGGTCTGGGCGAGGCCGTGCTGAAGGCCATCGCCAGCAAGTAAGCCCTGCCCCTCCGGGCCCCGCGCCCGGAGGGGGTGCTGCAAAGAGTGAGCGAAGATGTTCAAGCCGATGACCCTATCCGGGATGATGCTGGCCCCCGTGCTGCTGGCGGGCTGCGTCACCTCGACCGGCAACGGCGCCACGAGCTCTGGCCAGATCGATCCCGATACCGGCATTTCCAGGGATGCGCTGGTTCGGGTCGGGGCGATGGCCGATGGGGATACGACGCTATATGGCATCTTCTATCAGCAGGACAGGATCGACCGGGCCCAGCTCAAAGCGGCCCCGGCAAGGCTTTGCGCCGCGAAAAAGCAGACGCTTGTTTCGGGCGAGGACAAGGCGCTTGAACATCCCGACCAGCTGCCCGGCCTGCGCAAGCTATTGGTGCGCTGCAAATGATGCCGCGACACGCGCGTAGAATCTTGCCGGCGATAACTTCTTTGCAAGCGTTTTGACTTAGAGCTGCCCCCTGCCTAACCTTCGGGGGGCGCCCAGAACCATCCAAGCCAGGTGCCAATTGGACCGCCGACGCCGCCAGACCCAGTTCCTTCCCGCCGAGGCAGTGCCCTGCCCCCGCCCGGACGGTCTGTGGCCTGTCGCCTGCCCGCCGGCACAGGGGGGCGCATGACCGGCCCGCATTCCCCCGCGCCACAGCCCGCGCCCGACCCCGCCGCTGCAACCGCCGCGCCCGTGGCCAGGGCGGCGGCGATGGATTGGGCGCTGTGCGTCTCGACCTATAACCGGGGGCGGATGCTGGCCGATTGCGTGCGCCATGCGCTGGCCTCCAGCCTGCCGCCAGCGGAAATCGTCATCGTCGATGCCAGCGACGACTGGCAGGACAATCGCGACCGCATCGCGGAACTGATCGCCGCCTCGGGCCTTGACTGCCCGCTGCAATATGCCCCCGCCCGGCGCAAGTCGCTGACCGTGCAGCGCAATCAATGCGTGGCCCTGGCCCGGGCCGCCATCCTGTTCATGATCGATGACGACGCGATGCTGCACCCCGGCACGGCGGCACGGATCATGGGCTTTTACCGCGACGACACAGAGGGGCGGATTGCCGCCATCTCGTGCCGCAATGCGCCCCTGCCCGTCGCGCCAGACACCCATGACGCGCGCAAGCAGACCAACCGCGCCGGCAATCTGGTTCAGAACCGCCCGGCACCGGTCCAGCGCGGCATCGATTTCGCCCTGCGCCATGTCCTGATGATCCCTGCCGAGCAGCGTTTTGTCACCTATGACCGGCCCGAACTGCGCTGGCAGGGGGACACGACCCTGCCCGAAGGTCTGTGGCCCATGCCCTTCATCAACGGCTTTGCGCTGACGCTGCGCCGCGCGGTGGCGCTGCGCGAACCCTTTGACGAGGGACTCGTCGGCAGTTGCATGGCCGAGGATCTGGATGCCAGCTATCGTATCGGCCGGCACGGGCTGCTGGCCATCGCGCCCGACGCCCATATCGACCATCTCGAAGCGGCGGCGGCGCGCAGCAAGCGCCGGACCAGCACGGCGCTGTGCCTGCTGAACGTCGCCTATTTCGTCCGCCGCAATTCGGACCGCCAGACCCGCGACCTTGCCCGCTATGCGCTGTGGTATCTGCGCATGCTGGCCGCCGAGTTTCCCAAGGACCTCGCCGGGCGGCGCTGGGACCTGCCGCAGGTGCGCGGCGCCCTGCTGGCCGGACGTGCCCTGCCCGCGCTGTTGCGGGTTCCGCGTGCCGAGCTGCCGGCCCGCTATCAAGGTTTTCAGACATGGCTGATGACCGGGCTCCGCCCCGGTCCCAGCCCCGACAATATGACGACGCCGGATCATGGCGCGAACGGTTAGAATTACCCCGGAGGCACTCTCATGAACGATCAATCCCCCAATTCCGCCCTCCATGACTCGAGCTTCCTGCAAGGTCATAACGCGGGCTATGTCGAACAGCTTTACGGCCAGTGGGCCCAGAACCCGGCCGCCGTCGACGCGGCCTGGGACGCGTTCTTCCGCAGCCTCGGCGACGAGGAGGGCACCGTCACCCGCGAGGCCAAGGGCGCAAGCTGGCAACGCCGCGACTGGCCGCCGGTGCCCGCCGACGACAACACCGCCGCGCTGACCGGCGAATGGCCGCAAAGCAGCAAGGCCGAGGCCAAGGCCGCGATGGACAAGATCGCCGGCAAGGCCGCCGAGAAAGGCGTCAGCCTGACCGACGAGCAACTGAAACGCGCCGTTCTGGACAGCATCCGTGCGCTGATGCTGATCCGCGCCTTCCGCATCCGTGGCCATCTGCATGCCGATCTGGACCCGCTGCGCATGCGCGAGATCCCCGACAATGGCGAGCTGGACCCGGCGACCTATGGCTTTACCGGCGCCGATCTGGACCGCCCGATCTTCATCGACAATGTGCTGGGCCTGCAGATCGCCTCGATCCGCCAGATCGTCGACCTGATGAGCCGCACCTATTGCGGCACCTTCGCGCTGCAATTCATGCATATCTCGGACCCCGAGCAGGCGGCCTGGCTGAAAGAGCGCATCGAGGGTTATGGCAAGGAAATCGCCTTCACCCGTGAAGGCCGCCGCGCCATCCTCAACAAGCTGGTCGAGGCCGAGGGCTTTGAAAAATTCCTGCATGTCAAGTATATGGGCACCAAGCGCTTTGGCCTTGACGGCGGCGAGGCGCTGATCCCGGCGATGGAGCAGATCATCAAGCGCGGCGGCGCGCTTGGCGTCAAGGAGGTCGTGGTCGGCATGCCCCACCGTGGCCGCCTGTCGGTTCTGGCCAATGTGATGAGCAAACCCTACCGCGCCATCTTCCACGAATTCCAGGGCGGCAGCTACAAGCCCGAGGACGTGGACGGCTCGGGCGACGTGAAATATCACCTCGGCGCCAGCTCGGACCGCACCTTCGACGACAATACCGTCCACCTGTCGCTGACCGCGAACCCCTCGCACCTTGAGGCGGTGGACCCGGTCGTGCTGGGCAAGGTCCGTGCCAAGCAGGACCAGATGTCGGATCAGGTCGAGCGCAAGACCGTGCTGCCGATCCTGCTGCATGGCGACGCGGCCTTCGCCGGTCAGGGCATCGTCGCGGAATGCTTCCAGCTTTCGGGCATTCGTGGCCACCGCACCGGCGGCACCATCCATATCGTGGTGAACAACCAGATCGGCTTTACCACGGCGCCGCATTTCTCGCGCACCTCGCCCTATTGCACCGATATCGCGCTGATGGTCGAGGCGCCGATCTTCCACGTCAATGGCGACGACCCCGAGGCGGTGGTGCATGCCGCCCGCGTCGCGACCGAGTTCCGCCAGCGCTTCCACAAGGACGTGGTGCTGGACATCATCTGCTATCGCCGCTTCGGTCACAACGAAGGCGATGAGCCGATGTTCACCAACCCGGCGATGTACAAGCAGATCAAGGGTCACAAGACCACGCTGCAGCTTTACACCGACCGTCTGGTCGCCGACGGGCTGATCCCCGAGGGCGAGATCGAGGACATGAAGGCCGCCTTCCAGTCGCATCTGAACGATGAGTTCGAGGTGGGCAAGAACTTCAAGCCCAACAAGGCCGACTGGCTGGACGGCAAATGGTCGGGCCTTGCCACCGAGGGCGAGGAATATACCGCCGGCCAGACCGGCATCGCCCCCGAAACCATGGCCGAGATCGGCGGTGCCCTGACCCGCGCGCCCGACGGCTTTGACATGCACAAGACCGTCGGCCGCCTGCTGGAAGCCAAGAAACAGATGTTCGAGACCGGCAAGGGCTTTGACTGGGCCACCGGCGAGGCGCTGGCCTTCGGCTCGCTTCTGGTCGAGGGGCATCCGGTGCGCCTGGCCGGGCAGGATTCGACCCGCGGCACCTTCAGCCAGCGCCATTCGGCCTTTGTCGACCAGACGACCGAGGAACGCTACTACCCCCTGAACCACATCCGGGGCGGTCAGGCGCGTTACGAGGTCATCGACTCGATGCTGTCGGAATACGCGGTTCTGGGCTTTGAATACGGCTATTCGCTGGCCGAGCCGAACACCCTGACCCTGTGGGAGGCGCAGTTCGGCGACTTCGCCAATGGCGCCCAGATCATGTTCGACCAGTTCATCAACTCGGGCGAAAAGAAATGGCTGCGCATGTCCGGCCTCGTCATGCTGATGCCGCATGGTTATGAGGGTCAGGGTCCCGAACACAGCTCGGCCCGGCTGGAACGCTGGCTGCAGATGTGTGCCGAGGACAACTGGATCGTCGCGAACTGCACGACCCCGGCGAACTATTTCCACATCCTGCGCCGCCAGCTCATGCGCCCGTTCCGCAAGCCTCTGGTGCTGATGACGCCAAAATCGCTGCTGCGCCATCCGCTCGCAGTCTCGACGGCCGAGGAATTCCAGACCGGATCCTCGTTCCACCGCGTGCTCTGGGACGATGCCCAGCGCGGCAATTCGACGACCCAACTGGTCGCCGATGACAAGATCAAGCGCGTGGTGATCTGTTCGGGCAAGGTCTATTTCGACCTGCTGGCCGCGCGTGACGCCGCCGGCATCGACGATGTCTACCTGATGCGTCTGGAACAGTTCTATCCGTTCCCGGCGCAGTCGCTGAGCCGCGAGATGGGCCGCTTCAAGGATGCGGAAATCGTCTGGTGCCAGGAAGAGCCCAAGAACCAGGGCGGCTGGAGCTTTGTCGAACCGAACCTGGAATGGGTGCTGTCGCGCATCGGCGCCAAACACCCGCGCGCGCGCTATGTCGGCCGCGCGGCCTCGGCCTCGCCGGCGACCGGGCTTGCCTCGCGCCACAAGGCCGAACAAGAGGCATTGGTCACCGAAGCCATCACGGTCGGTGGCTGACATGGCCACCGAGCTGCGCGTCCCCGCCTTGGGGGAATCGGTATCCGAGGCGACGGTGGCGACCTGGTTCAAGAAGCCGGGCGATCGCGTCGCCGTGGATGAAATGCTGTGCGAGCTGGAAACCGACAAGGTGACGATCGAGGTGCCCTCGCCCGTCGCCGGTATCCTGGCCGAAATCGTCGCCCCCGAGGGCGCGATCGTCGCGCCGAACGCCCTGCTCGCGCAGATCAACAAAGCGGGGGATGCGGCCCCCGAGGACAAATCGCCCCGAACGGATTCGGGCATGACAACCCAGGAAGGACAAAAGAAGATGAGCGGAAAATCCGTCGATGTAATGGTGCCCACCCTGGGCGAAAGCGTGACCGAAGCCACGGTCGCCACCTGGTTCAAGAAGGTCGGCGATGCCGTCGCGCAGGACGAAATGCTGTGCGAGCTGGAAACCGACAAGGTCTCGGTCGAGGTGCCGGCACCCGCCGCGGGCGTTCTGGCCGAGATCCTCGCCCCCGAAGGCGCGACGGTTGAGGCCAGCGCACGCCTTGCCATCATCACCGAAGGCGCCGCCGGTGCCGTCTCGGCCCCCGCTGCCGCGCCTGCCGCCGCGCCCGCCCCGGCTGCGGCGCCCGCTGCTGCCGCCCCGGCCGCTGCCGGCAAGGATGTCGAGGACGCCCCCGCCGCCAAGAAGGCCATGGCCGAGGCCGGCGTCTCGCGCGATGCGGTGACCGGCACCGGCCGCGATGGCCGGGTGATGAAAGAGGATGTCGCCCGCGCCGCCTCGGCCCCGGCTGCCGCGCCCACGGCCGCCGCCCCCGCGCCGGCTCAGGCGCCGCGCTCGCCCAGCTCGGCCGAGGATGCCGCGCGCGAGGAACGCGTCAAGATGACCCGCCTGCGCGCCACCATCGCCCGCCGTCTCAAGGACGCGCAGAACACCGCCGCCATGTTGACCACCTATAACGAGGTGGACATGAAGGCGATCATGGACCTGCGCAACACCTACAAGGACCAGTTCGAAAAGAAGCACAAGGTCAAGCTGGGCTTCATGTCCTTCTTCGTGAAGGCCTGCACCCACGCCTTGAAGGAAGTCCCCGAGGTCAATGCCGAGATCGACGGCGGCGACGTGGTCTACAAGAACTTCGTCCATATGGGCGTCGCCGTCGGCACCCCGAACGGTCTGGTGGTTCCGGTGGTGCGCGATGCCGACCAGAAGAGCTTTGCCCAGATCGAGAAGGAAATCGCCGAACTGGGCCTGCGCGCCCGTGACGGCAAGCTGACCATGGCGGAAATGCAGGGCGGCACCTTCACCATCTCGAACGGTGGCGTCTATGGCTCGCTGATGTCCTCGCCGATCCTGAACCCGCCGCAATCGGGCATTCTGGGCATGCACAAGATCCAGGACCGCCCGGTCGTCGTGGACGGCCAGATCGTCATCCGCCCGATGATGTATCTGGCGCTGAGCTATGACCACCGGATCGTCGACGGCAAGGGCGCCGTGACCTTCCTCGTGCGCGTCAAGGAGGCGCTGGAGGATCCGCGCCGCCTGCTGATGGATCTGTAAGAAAGACGGGATGCGCGCGATGGACAACCTCCAGAAATCCGAGGCGGTTATTGCGCGCATCCTTGCGTATCTGGCGGAGAATGGGCTGCAACGATCGCAGTTGGAAAGTGAGACACTTGCCCTTGAGGACGAACTCAGCCCGTTTTTCACGACATGCTATGAATGGCTTGAATCCGAAGGAATTGTTCGCTCAAGCAACATCTCAAAAACTCTGTCGGGTCATATCTACATCACAAACCCTGTGATCACCGCGAAAGGTTTTCAGCTTCTGTCGCAGGGGGTGAATCTTGGCGGCGAGGAAAAATCTCTTGGAACTGCCGTGAAAGAGGTCTCGTCCGGCCGTTCCTATTCATCCATTGGCGATTTCGTCGGAGGCATACTCGGTGGCTTCACCAAGTCCATCAGCTCATAGGGATCGCTTGCAATCGACCCCGCCCGGTGGGCACCGCCGGGCAGCGCCCGGCCGCCCCCCCGTGCGGGCGCTTTGCACCCACCCGCGGCCGGTCCCTGCCCTCATCGCCCATGACCACCCCGTAGGGTGCGTCGTCCCGACGCACCATGCCCCCGCGCGCCGACACTCCCCCGCACAACGTGCGCCCCTGTCACGCAACGACCGGCCCACCTCATGACCACCCCGCGCTTCTGGATCGGCACCGTCTCGCGCGAGCATGTCCTGATTGGCGTGGCGGGCGGATTTGCGATGCTGAACCACGGCAAGCTTGCGCCGCTCAAGCGCCTCGCGCCCGGCGACGGCCTTGCCTATTACTCGCCGAAAACCGGCTGGCCGGACGGCGCGCCCCTGAAAGCCTTCACCGCCCTTGGCACCGTGCGCGACGCGGCACCCTATGAGGCAGAAATGCGTCCCGGACAAACCGGGTTTCGCTTGGGAATCGACTGGCTCCCCGCCCGCGAAACGCCTATTTCTGATCTGACGGACAGGCTGGAATTCACCCGCGGCAATTGGGGCATGCTGGCCCGGCGCGGGCTGTTCGAGGTTTCCGGTGCGGATTTCCAGACCATCCGCGCCGCCATGTTGCAGGAGTAGACACATGACCCAGATGATCGCCCATTACAGCGTCGCCGAATATGCGCAGTTCAAGACCGCTTTCGATGCCGATGCCGAGGATCGCGCCAATAACGGCCTGAGCCTTCTGCAGCTCTGGCGCGAGGATGGCGGTAGCGCCTGGGCGCTGTTCAGCGTCGCCGATGCCAAGGCCGCCCGCGATTATCTGGATGGCGCCGCCGCTGTCTTCAACAGTCAGGCCGGCGTGCGCTCAGCCGTGTTCCACTTTGTCGAGACCGCCTGATGGCGGCCGAAACCACCGCGCTGGCCTTGGCTGCGCTGCTGCAAGCGGCGCAGATCGGCTTGGCGGCCGCGGTGATGAATCGCGACGTGGGCGCGAAATGGAATGCCAGCCCGCGCGACAAGCAGCCCGAATTCTCGGCCATGACCGGGCGTCTGCGGCGCGCGGTCGACAACCATTTCGAGGGGCTGATCCTGTTCACCATCGCCGTTCTGGTGGTGGTGACCAGCGATGCCGGCTCGCCGCTGACGGTGCTTTGCGCCTGGCTCTATCTGGCCGCACGCATCCTTTACGTCCCCGCCTATGCCTTTGGCTGGTCGCCCTGGCGGTCGCTGATCTGGGCGGTGGGCTTTGTCGCCACGCTGACCATGATCATTGCGAGCCTGTTCTGATGCGCCACCCCGCCGCCCTGCTTGCCCTTGTTGTCACGCTTGCAGCCCCCGCCGCGCAGGCTGAAACCGACCTCGCGCCCGGCAGCTTCCTGCGCCAGACCCAACATTGGGACCGGGAACAGCGGACATTCATGCCCGGCGCCGAAACCGGCGAGGGCGAGGCCTGCTGGCAGGTGATCTCGCGTTCCGAACATGAGGTCGTGCTGAAACATGTCAGCGGCGAGTTCCATCCCTTCTGGTCGGACAAGGTCATCCACCCCGGCAGTGAGGATGCGTGGTTCGACAGCGACATTTTCCGGGAACAGAACCCCGGCAAGCCACCCCTGACCCAGATTCGCGCCATATTTGAAACAGTGGCAAGCTGCCACGAGCCTTCCTGAACGAGGATAAGAAAGATGCCCACCTATGATCTGATCGTGATCGGCGCCGGTCCCGGCGGTTATGTCTGCGCCATCCGCGCTGCCCAGCTTGGCCTGAAGGTCGCCTGCGTCGAGGGCCGCGAGACACTGGGCGGCACCTGCCTGAACGTCGGCTGCATCCCCTCGAAGGCACTGCTGCATGCCAGCCACATGCTGCACGAAACCCATGAGAATTTCGCCAAGATGGGGCTGATGGACGCGCATGTGAATGTCGATTGGACGCGCATGCAGGCCTATAAGGCCGAGACCGTCAGCACCAATACCAAGGGCATCGAATTCCTGTTCAAGAAGAACAAGATCGACTGGATCAAGGGCTGGGCCGAGATCGAGGGGCCGGGCAAGGTCAAGGTCGGCGACACCACCTATGAGACGAAGAACATCGTCATCGCCTCGGGGTCGGAACCTTCCAGCCTCAAGGGCGTGACGGTGGACAATGCCGGCGGCATCGTGGTCGATTCGACCGGCGCGCTGGCGCTGCCCGGCATTCCGAAATCCATGGTGGTGATCGGCGCCGGCGTCATCGGGCTTGAGCTGGGCTCGGTCTATGCGCGTCTGGGGGCCGAGGTGACGGTGGTCGAATTCCTTGACGTGATCACCCCCGGCATGGACGGCGAGGTGCAAAAGCAGTTCCAGCGCATTCTGGCCAAGCAGGGGCTGAAATTCGTCATGGGCGCCGCCGTTTCGGGCGTCACCGTCGAAAACGGCACCGCCAAGGTCGCCTATACCCTGCGCAAGGACAACAGCGAACACGTGATCGAGGCCGCGACCGTGCTGGTCGCCACCGGCCGCCGCCCCTATGTTGCCGGGCTCGGTCTGGACAAGGCCGGTGTCGCGCTGACCGATCGCGGCTTCGTTCAGGTCGACAATCACTGGCAGACCTCGGTGCCGGGCATCTATGCCATCGGCGACGCGGTTCCCGGCCCCATGCTGGCCCATAAGGCCGAGGATGAGGGCATGGCAGTGGCCGAGGTCATCGCCGGCAAACATGGCCATGTGAACTATAACGTCATCCCCGGCGTCATCTACACCACGCCCGAGGTCGCATCCGTGGGCCTGACCGAGGAAGCCGCCAAGGAAACCAACCGCAAGATCAAGGTCAGCAAGTTCCCCTTCATGGGCAATGCCCGCGCGAAAGCCCTGTTCCAGGCCGAAGGCTTCGTCAAGATGATCGCGGACGCGGAAACCGACCGGGTGCTCGGCTGCCATATTATCGGCCCGAATGCCGGCGAGATGATCCATGAGGTCTGCGTGGCAATGGAATTCGGCGCCTCGGCGCAGGATATCGCCCTGACCTGTCACGCCCACCCGACCTGTTCGGAAGCGGTGCGCGAGGCGGCACTGGCGCTTGGCGACGGCGCGATCCACGTCTGAGCGGGTCACGCCTGAGCGGGTCACGCCTGAGCGGGCTGGATTTAGTCCGGATCCGGGTCTGAACCACCCGGTTTAGGCAGAATTTCACCGAAACCCACGCCGCGATGCGGCGAGTTTCCGCCGATGGGCCGTCCGTAACAGGGCGGCCCTTTCTTTTGATTTCCCAGCCGCCCGTGGCTGTGGCTTATCCCTTGTTCAAAGAGAACATGAGGGCAGTGATGAAATCCTTGATCGGTATGCTGGTGCTGGGTGGCACGCTTGCTGTCAGCGCCTGCGGCGACAACCGGGTCGATCCCGACCGCCGCTATCTGGTCGAACCCCGCGCCACGGCCGCCGAAACCGTCGGCCTGCACGCCAACGAGACGCCCGAGCTGCGCCGCCTGATCAACAAATACGCCGCCGAATACGATGTGCCGGTCGATCTGGTGCATCGCGTCGTCATCCGCGAATCGCGCCACCGCCCCGGCGCCCGCAACGGCCCCTATTACGGCCTGATGCAGATCCTGCCCGCCACCGCGCGCGGCATGGGCTTCCGCGGTGCGCCCTCGGACCTGCTGGATGCCGAGACGAACCTGAAATACGGCGTCAAATACCTGCGCGGCGCCTATATGGTCGCCGACGGCAACAAGGATGCAGCCGTGAAATGGTATGCACGCGGCTATTATTACGAAGCAAAGCGCAAAGGCCTTCTGGAAGAAACCGGCCTGCGCTGAAACGCATAACAGGGACAGTGAATTGAAAAGGGCGGCCCCAAGGGGTCGCCCTTTTTACGTCACAGCTTGCGGTTATAGCGGATAAAGGGCGAACGCTGCCCCACCCGGTCGTAAAGCATGCGGCCGGGGTAATTGTCCTCGGCGGTCAGCCAATAGACGTTCGGGACGCCGGCGCGGTCGGCCGCCTCATAGACACCTTCGATCAGGGCGCGGGCGACGCCCCGGCCCCGCGCCTCGGCGGCGGTGTAAAGGTCCTGCAGATAGCAGACACCCTCGTCCCGCCACAGATTGGGGTGAAAGACGTAATGCGTCAGCCCCAGCAGCTTGCCATCGGCCTCATGGACCAGCCCGTGAAAATCGCGCGCATCCTGCGCCATCAGCCGCGCGAAAGCCTTGTCATAGAATTCCGCCGGGCGGTCGGGGAAATTGTAAAAGCTCTGATAGCCCTCATAGAGCCGCTGCCAGCCCTTGCGGTCGCTTTCGCGCAATTCGCGGATCATCGCTGCCTCCTCGCCATGAATGCCAGCCGCTCGAACAGCGCCACATCCTGTTCGTTCTTCAAGAGCGCGCCATGCAGGCGCGGCAGCATCTCGCCCGCCGGACGCTTCAGATCCTCGGGCGAGAGGTCCTCAGCGAGGATCAGCTTGAGCCAGTCCAGAAGCTCGCTGGTCGAGGGCTTTTTCTTCAGCCCCTGCGCGCCCCGCAGTTCAAAGAACTGGTTCAGCGCCTCGTCCAGCAGGCGCGGTTTCAGACCGGGGAAATGCACGTCGACGATGCGCTTCAAAGTCTCGGCATCGGGAAAGCGGATATAGTGGAAGAAACAGCGGCGCAGGAAAGCGTCGGGCAATTCCTTTTCATTATTCGAGGTGATCACAACCACCGGGCGATGCCGGGCGCGAATCGTCTCGCCGGTCTCATAGACATGGAACTCCATCCGGTCGAGTTCCTGCAAAAGATCATTGGGGAATTCGATATCGGCCTTGTCGATCTCATCGATCAACAAGACCACCTTGGCATCGGCTTCAAAGGCCTGCCACAGCTTGCCCTTGCGGATGTAATTGCCGATGTCATGGACCCGCGCCTCGCCCAGCTGGCTGTCGCGCAGGCGCGAGACGGCGTCATATTCGTAAAGCCCCTGCTGGGCGCGGGTGGTCGATTTCACATTCCATTCAAGGATCGGCAGGCCAAGACTTGCCGCAATCTGTCGCGCCAGTTCGGTTTTTCCGGTGCCCGGCTCGCCTTTGACCAGCAATGGGCGCTCCAGCGTGATCGCGGCATTCACCGCCACCGCCAGATCGGGGGCGCGACATAGGCTTCTGTCGAGGAAAACTGCATCCGCCATTCCTTTCCGGCAATTCCCGCGACCCTAGCCAGCACCCGGGGCCTTCGCAAGCCGCCGGAAAAGGTGACGGAATGGGCTAGTGACAAGCAGGCCATCATCCTTTATGCGGACCGCAAGGACCGGGATACAGGCACCCGGCTCCCGGAGGAATGATGAAAGCCCAAACCTTTCTGCCCGAAGATTACCGTCCGGCCGAAGACGAGCCTTTCATGAACGAGCGGCATCTGGAATATTTCCGCCGCAAGCTGATTGCATGGAAACAAGAGCTTCTGGACCAGTCTGCCGAGACCCTTGAGGGCTTGCAGGAAAGCGCGCGCAATGTGCCCGATCTGGCCGATCGCGCGTCCGAGGAAACCGACCGCTCGCTGGAGCTGCGCACCCGCGACCGCCAGCGCAAGCTGGTCAGCAAGATCGACTCGGCGCTGCGCCGCATCGAGACCGGCGAATACGGCTATTGCGAAATGACCGGCGAGCCGATCAGCCTGAAACGGCTGGATGCGCGCCCCATCGCCACCATGACGCTGGAGGCGCAGGAGCGCCACGAACGCCGCGAGCGCGTGCATCGCGACGACTGACGGCGACGGCATGGCCCCCGGCCCGCCGCGCCCCGGCGGGTCCTTGTCACAAGCATGGGTGACCGCGTGATGCCGGCCCTGAAGGACGTTCCAGTCACCATCATCGGCGCCGGCATTGCCGGCCTGACCGCCGCCTGCGCCATGGCGCAACGCGGCGCGCGCGTCACCGTGCTGGAACGCGCGGGCGCCCTGCGCGAGGTGGGCGCGGGCCTGCAGATCTCTCCCAATGCCGTGCGCGTTCTGACCGCGCTTGGCCTGTGGCCGCGCTTCGAGGCAATCTCGGTCCGCTCGGAACGGGTCGAGCTGCGCGATTCCGTCGGACGGCAGGTGGCGCGGCTGGATCTGGCCCGCCATCGCCCCAAGGATCGCTTTCGCTTCGTCCATCGCGCCCGGCTGGTCGCCATGCTGGAAGAAGCCGCCCGCGATGCCGGGGTCGAGGTCATTCTGGGTCATGAGGTCGACGAGTTGCCGGAGGCGCCGCTGCTGATCGGCGCCGACGGGCTGAAAAGCCACCTGCGCCGTGAACTCAACGGCCCCGAGATCCCGTTCTTTACCGGCCAGACCGCATGGCGGGCGCTGATCCCGGCCGAGGCCGATCCCGCCCCCGCCGCACAGGTCTTCATGGGTCCGGGCCGGCATCTGGTCAGCTATCCGCTGGGCTTTGGCCTGCGCAATATCGTCGCCGTGGTCGAACGCCCGGACTGGCAGGACGAGGGCTGGTCCCTGCCCGGCGATCCGGCCGAGCTGCGCGCGGCATTCGCCCGCTTCGGTGGCCCGGTGCAGGACTGGCTGGGGCGCGTGGACAGCGTCGGCGTCTGGGGGCTGTTTCGCCACCCGGTCGCCGCGCATTGGCAGGATGGCCACCGCGCGCTGATCGGCGATGCCGCGCATCCGACCCTGCCCTTTCTCGCGCAGGGCGCGGTCATGGCGATCGAGGATGCCTGGGTTCTGGCCGCCTGTCTGGATGCCGACCCTGACCACGCAGCAGCGCTGGCGCGGTTTCAGGCGCTGCGCGCGCCCCGCTGCCAGCAGATCGTCGAGGCGGCGAATGCCAATGCCCGCAACTATCACCTGCGCGGACCGACGCGGGCCGTGGCCCATGCCGGGTTGCGGGCGGTGTCGCGCATGGCGCCCACGCGGCTGATCGAACGCTTCGCCTGGCTTTACGACTACGATCCGACCGCCGCTTAGGCGGTCGGATCAGGCCCCGTTCAGGCCAAGTCTCAAGCCCAGTCTCAGGCGGCGTGCTCGACAGCGGCGACGATGCCCTCGACGACCTCGCGCAGCACCACCTCATCCTCGGCCTCGGCCATGACGCGGATCAGGGGTTCGGTCCCGGACTTGCGGATCAGCACCCGGCCCGAGCCGTTCAGCCGCGCCTCGGCGCGGGCGATCTCGGCCTGCACGCTGTCTTTCGACAGCGGGTCGGCCCCGGCCTGATAGCGCACGTTTTTCAGCATCTGCGGCACCGGCTCGAACTGCGTCACAAGCTCTGACGCCAGTTGCCCGCTTTCCGCCATCGCGGCGAGGAATTGCAGCCCCGCGATCAGCCCGTCGCCGGTGGTGGCGTAATCGGTCATCACGATATGGCCTGACTGCTCGCCGCCCAGATTGAAGCCCTGCCCGCGCATGCGCTCGACCACATAGCGGTCGCCGACGGCGGTGCGCTCCAGCCGCAGCCCGCGCCCGGTCAGGAAGCGCTCCAGCCCAAGGTTCGACATCACCGTCGCGACCAGCGCGCCGCCGCGCAACCGGCCCTGTTCGGCCCAGCGGCCCGCCAGCAGCGCCATGATCTGGTCGCCATCGGCCACCTGACCCTTTTCGTCGATGATCATCACCCGGTCGGCATCGCCGTCCAGACTGATCCCCATATGCGCGCCATGTTCCAGCACCGCCTTTGCGCAGGCCCCGGGATGGGTCGAGCCGACGCCGTCATTGATGTTGTGGCCATTCGGGCTGACGCCCAGCGGAATGACCTCGGCGCCCAGTTCCCACAGCACGTCCGGGGCGGCGCGATAGGCGGCGCCATTGGCGCAATCGACGACGACCTTCAGCCCGTCCAGCGTCCGCCCGGCCGGGAAGGTGGTCTTGGCATATTCGACATAGCGCCCGCGCGCGTCATCGATGCGCTTGGCGCGGCCGATATTCTGCGGCTGGGCGGGGATGATCTCGCCGGCGACGATGGCCTCGATCTCGGCCTCGGCCTCGTCCGAGAGCTTGAAGCCGTCGGGGCCAAAGAACTTGATGCCATTGTCGGCCGCCGGGTTGTGGCTGGCCGAGATCATGATCCCGACATCCGCCCGCATCGAGCGGGTCAGAAAGCCCACCGCCGGCGTCGGCACCGGCCCCAGCAAGAGCACGTTCATCCCGGTCGAGGTCAGCCCCGCCGTCAGCGCGTTTTCCAGCATATAGCCCGAGAGCCGCGTGTCCTTGCCGATGACGACGCGGTGGTGATCCTCGCCATTGCGGCGGAAATAGCGGCCGGCGGCGGCGCCAAGGCGCAGCGCCATCTCGGCGGTCATCGGATGGGTATTGGCGCGGCCCCGCACACCGTCGGTTCCGAAAAGTTTCCTGCTCATGCTCACCTCCGGGTCACGGCCCGCCATAGGGCAATACCCTGTCTTGTTTGTGCCACGTCATGGACGCGGTGGATCTGTATGCCCTGCGCGATCCCGGCAAGGGTCACGGCCAGCGTCCCGGCAAAGCGGTCGATCGCCGCCTCGGCCCCGCCGATGCTGCCGATGAAACGCTTGCGCGAGACGCCCAGCAGCACGGGCGAACCCAGCCCGTGAAACAGCGAAATCCGCCGCAGGATGGCCAGATTATGCGCCTCGGTCTTGCCAAAACCAATGCCCGGATCAATCACGATCCTGTCGTGGGGGATTCCCGCCGATCGCGCCCGCGCGATACGTTCGGCCAGCGCGTCATAGACATCCAGAAGCACATCGCCGTAGCTGGGATTGTCCTGCATGGTCCGGGGGATACCTTGGGCATGCATCAGGCAGACGGGCGCGCCGGCATCCGCCACGACGCCCGCAAGCGCCGGGTCGAAATCAAGGCCCGAGACGTCATTGACCATCCCCGCCCCCGCCGCCAGCGCCGCCAGCGCCACATCCGCCTTGCGCGTATCGACCGAAATCGCCGCCAGCCGCCGCGCCGCCGCGATCACCGGGGTGATGCGGGCGATCTCGTCGGCGGCCGGGACCTCCAGCGCGCCGGGGCGGGTCGATTCCCCGCCGATATCCAGAATATCCGCGCCCTCATCGGCCAAAAGCCGGGCCTGCGCCGCCCCCTCATAGCGGCCCCCGTCCGAGAAACTGTCGGGGGTGGCGTTCACGATGCCCATGATGTGCGGCTGGTCCAAGCCAAGACCCAGCAAAGGCGCGCGTGGCGCGGTCAGCGCCGCCAGCACCTCATCGGGGGCATGATCGACGATGCGCGCGGGCGCGTTGCGGCTCAGCAGCTCGAATTGCGAAAAGCGCAGCCAGCCGCCGGCCAGTTGCCAGCGCCCGGTCTCGCAGGGAATGGGGCGAAAATATTCGGTCATGGCTTGGGTCTTTAGGCCCCCGCGCGGCCAAATCAAGGCCGCGTTTCAAAGACGCCGGGTCGGCACCAGGAAATCGGCGGGAATGGCGGGCATGGCGGCCCCCTTGGGCAGCGCCCAGTCAAGCTGGCTCGCGCCCAGCCGCTCGGCCAGCCACAGCGCCAGCACCTGCGGCTCGGGCGGTAGGCCAGCCACGTCGCGGACCATGCGCGCGGGCGCCCAGACCACGGCGCGGCCCTCGGCTGCGGCCCAGTCCAGTTCGGTGCGGCTGTCGGCCACGGTCAGGCCGAGATGCCCCGCCAGGGCCCATGCCGCCTGATCCAGTGCCAGTAATTCAACCTCGCGCGCATTGCCGCCCTGGGGCAGCGGCAGGCCGGGCGCGTCAGGGACCAGCGCCACCGCGCCCTCGGTCAGGGTCAGGTCGGCGCCGTGAAAGATCACCCGGATCGGTGCCGCGACATGCTTGGCCTGAACGCGGGCCTGCCGGCGCACCAGCGTCACCCCCAGCGCGCCGGGAATGCGGTCCAGCTTTTCCACCGTCACCGCGACCTGCGCCGCGCGCGGATGGATCAGGATCTGCGCCGCGATCTTTTCGGCCAGCGTTTCCAAGAGGTCATAGCGGCGATCCGCCAGCCCCGAGGCCACCGCCCCGGTCAGGATGTCATAGCTGAGGATGCGGTCCACCTCGTCATTGACGCCGACGACATGGCTGGCCAGTTCCACCTCGATGTCAAAGCGCAGCCGCTGCGGGTGGCCCCGCTCGGTCTGGAAAGCGCCGATCTCGGCGGCGACGACATAGTCGCGCAGGTGAATGCGGTCAGGCTGGTCCATGCGCCCCTGTCTCATGCCAACGGCCCCGCCGCAAGGGACGGGGCCGCTGAATGGTCGGTAGATTTGCGTCGGCGGCGCGCCTTATGCGCGCGGCCTCAGTTCACCGCCAGACGGCGATCCGAGCGATAGAAGATATGCGAGCCGATGCGCGTCGTGCGCTCGAACCGGCGCGACCACGACGGCTTGACGCGGCCGGTGTGGAAATAGGTCGCACCATTGGTCAGCGTGCGCGGCGCACCCGACAGGGCGGCCTGCGCGATCTTGTGGACGCGGGCATAGGTGCCCTTTTCGCGGATGCGGGCGTTCTTGTTATAGGTGAACTGGCCGCGCTGGTTCACGACCCCGCAGACGGTTTTCGGGAAGCGCGGGTGGTCCACCCGGTTCAGGATCACCTCGGCCACGGCGCGCTGGCCTTGCGAGCCTTCGCCACGGGCTTCGAAATACAAGGCCTCGGCGAGGCATTGCAGATCGCGCTGGCTGACCTGCGTCTCGACGCGGGTCTGCTTGGATTTGGTCTCATGGGCGGCCTTGGCAGGGCCATTGGCCAGTGCCGGGGACGCCAGGACAGGCGACAGTGCGACAGCAACACACACGGAAACGCGCGCCAGCCATGACATTTTCATAGACATGTTGGTCCTGTTTTCGGTCCGGCCCGGTCAATCATTCGGGTCGCGGTCAGTTTCGTCGGGGGCCCGCCTTTGGGCCTCAATCAGCCGTTAGAAGCCCGAAACTGCATGCTCCGATCCAGCCCACTTTCATGTGAGACCACCAATTCGCGTGATTTTAGAAGAGTTTGGCGGAAACCTGCCGACGGCATTTTGGTTAACGGGCGAAAACCGGCCAAAAACCGCAGGTCTTAAGACCTGCCGGAGAGGTCGATTTTGCCCTCGCCCCGCGCCATGAGAATCGATTCCTGCGCCGCCGCCAGCCGCGCCACCGGCACCCGGAACGGTGAGCACGAGACGTAATCCACCCCCGCCCTGAGACAGAAGGCGATCGATTCCGGGTTGCCGCCATGCTCGCCGCAGACCGAGATGGTGATGCCCGGTTTATGCGCGCGGGCACGGTCGGCGCCGATGGCGACCAACTCGCCCACCCCCTCGCGGTCAAGGATGTGGAAGGGGTCCTCGGAATAGACGCCCTGGCTGACATAGGTGCCCATGAAGCGGCCGGCATCGTCGCGCGACAGGCCATAGGTCATCTGCGTCAGGTCATTCGTGCCAAAGGACATGAAGGCCGCGTGTTCGGCGATGTCGCCGGCGCGCAGCGCGGCGCGCGGGGTCTCGACCATGACGCCAAGGCGATAGGTGAAATCCTTGCGGGTGCGGTTGCGCACCGCCGCCGCCACCGCGTCGATGCGGGTCTTGACCAGCTCGACCTCGCGCCGGGCGCTGACCAGCGGGATCATGATTTCCGGCACCACCGGATCGCCGTTATGGCTGGCGTCGATGGTGGCCTCGAAGATGGCGCGGGCCTGCATGTCGTAAATCTCGGGCACGGTGATGCCCAGCCGCACGCCGCGCATGCCCAGCATCGGGTTGAATTCCGACAGCGCATCGACCCGGCGGGTGACGTCCGAGAGCGGCAGATCCAGCGATTCCGCCAGCTCGCGCATGCCCTCGCGGTCATGGGGCAGGAATTCGTGCAGGGGCGGGTCGAACAGGCGGATGGTGACCGGCAGCCCGGCCATGATCTCGAAAAGCTTGGTAAAGTCGCTGCGCTGCATGGGCAGCAGACGTTCCAAGGACAGGCGGCGATCCTCGGGCTGGGTGGCGAAGATCATCTCGCGCATGGCAGGCAGGCGTTCTTCGTCAAAGAACATGTGCTCGGTGCGGCAAAGGCCGATGCCCTGGGCGTTGAACATGCGCGCGGTGCGGGCATCCTCGGGCGTGTCGGCATTGGCGCGCACGGTGATGCGGCATTCGCGGTCGGCCCATTCCAGCAATTGCGCGAAACTGTCGTCCAGCGCCGGTTCCAGCATCTCGGCGGCGCCGGCCAGCACCTCGCCCGAGGTGCCGTCGATGGTGATCTCCTCGCCCTCGAGGAAGGTGCGGCCGCGCGCCTGCAGGGTGCGGGCGCGGCTGTCGATGGTGATTTCGCTGGCGCCGACGATGCAGGGCAGGCCCATGCCGCGCGCGATCACCGCCGCATGGCTGGTCATGCCGCCCCGTTCGGTCAGGACCGCGACCGACGCATGCATGCCGCGGATATCCTCGGGGACGGTTTCGCGACGGACAAGGACGCAGCGTTCGCCCCGCGCCTCGGCGTCCTGGGCGGCGGCGGCGTTGAAGACGATGCGGCCGGTGGCGGCGCCGGGGCTGGCGTTGATGCCGCGCGCGATGACGTCGCGGGGGGCGCGCGGATCGACCTGATGGTGCAGAAGGTCCGAAAGCGCCCGGGGTTCGACCCGCATCACCGCCTCTTGCGGCGGGATGACGCCGTCGCGCGCCAGAGCCACGGCGATGCGGACGCTGGCGCGCGAGCTGCGCTGCACCCGCACCGCGTCGATGATCGCGACGCGGCTGTCCGAGATCACGAATTCGATCTGCATTTCCTCGCGCAGGCGTTCGCGCGCGGCGATGCCGAAGCGGACCAGATCGGCAAAGACCTGCGGCGCGGCCTCTTCCAGCGAGGGGCCGCGCGGATCGCGGGTCAGGTAAAGCGTCTCGGCCCCCTCGCCGCGCGCGGTGCCCTGACTTTGGCCGCGAAAGCGTCCGGTGATGCGCGGCGTGCCGGTGACGCCATCGACGAACTGGATCGTGCCCGAGCCGGTGACGCCCGGCCCGATGGCCAGCGCCATGTCCTGAACGACCAGCCCCAAGGGCGCGCTGTCCGGCGCCCCCTTGGCCTGACGCAGCAGCCGCGCGGTCGGGCCGTCCCAGGCGCGGGCCATGGAGCGCAGCACCTCGGCCAATTGGCGGGCGGGGTCCTGGGGAAATTCCTCGTCGGTTTCGTCCTCATAGGCGCGAAGGGCGGCATCAAGCCCCGCATCGCTGTCCGAGAACATGTCGGGGTCGAGCCGCGCGACATGGATCGCATAGGATTGCACAAAGCCCAGATAGAGCGCGTCGGCGGCGGGCTTGCCCCGGGTTTCCGCCAGCCGCGCATGGCAGGCCGCGTTGATGCCCACGTTCAGGACCGTGCCCGGCCCGCCCCATGCCGGGTTCTGCGCCGAGGGCCGGACGCTGACCAGCCCGTCGGCGCGTTCGATGATCGCCGCCAGCCGGGCGCGGTCGGGCGTGCCGCCCATGGCGATGGCGCGCACCGCATCGGCCGAGATGGCAAAGCTGGTCGGCACCGGCAGATCCATGCGGATCAGGCGCTGCAGGCATTTTGCTCGCCAGCCATGCAGCGCGGTGCGCACCCCCGCCGAGGGGGTGATTTCGACAATGGCTTCGGGGTTGATCAATGCGGTCATGTTGCCGTCACATTAGGCATGCGCGGCGCATTGCTGCAAGTGCGAAGAAATGGGCCTGCGGCACGGCCGAACCGGGGGCTTTGCGCCCCCGGACCCCCGCAGGATATTTGCACATGAAAGAGGGGGTCAGCCCTCGATCCGGGTGAAATCGGCGATCTGGCGCCCGGCCTCGCGGATGCGCGAGAGCAGGTTCAGGCGGTTGCGGCGGATGATCTGGTTGTCGGTATTGACCTGCACCGCCTCGAAGAAGGCGTCGATGGGGGCGCGAAGGGCGGCGATGGCGGTCATGGCGGCGGGGAAATCCTCGGCGGCCATGGCCTTGCGGATCGCGGGTTCTGCTGTGTCGAGGGCCTTGAAAAGGGCGCGTTCGGCGTCGGTTTCGGCGAATTTCTCGTCGGCGCCAAAGCTGTATTCGACGCCGTCCTTGTCCTCGGCCTGCGCGAGAATGTTGCCGGCGCGTTTCAGGCCCTGGGTCAGGTTCTGGCCGTCCTCGGTTTTCAGCATGTCGTTGAGGGCGGTGGCGCGGTTCACCACCTGCACGAGGTCGTCATTGCCGGGCTGGGCAAGGACGGCGTCGATGATGTCATGGCGGATGCCCTGGTCGCGGAGATAGACCTTCAGGCGGTCGTGGAGGAAAGCGAGGAGGTCGGTGGTAGTTTTTCTCTGACCAGAAAACACACCTACATGCTCTCTGGCCGGAAAACTTACGCTGGGACCGACTGGCCGACCCTCATATTCACCAAGAAGGTAATCTTGGTTTGGATCGTATTCTGCCTCGCGATGATGCTCACTATATTCAGTCGCATCATTAATTTGATAGCCGACATTATAGTTGGGATGATCAAGAGGGCGAAGCTCGCGCGTATTGGCTATGCTACGCGCTAAAAACTGATGCGATTGCGCAATATGCACTTCCAAGCTGGTTCTCAGCTCATTCCCCAACACCAACCGAATAACCCCGAGCGCTGCCCGACGCAGCGCAAAGGGGTCCTTTGATCCCGTCGGTTTTTCGTCAATCGCCCAGAAGCCGGTCAGCGTGTCGATCTTGTCGGCCAGCGCCACGGCAACGGAAACCGGCGCAGTCGGGACCGCGTCCGAGGGGCCAAGCGGCGAATAATGGTCGCGGGCGGCGTCGGCGACCGCCTGCGGCTCACCGGCCTCAAGCGCGTAATAGCGGCCCATCGTGCCTTGCAGTTCGGGGAACTCGCCAACCATGGCGCTGCGCAGGTCGAGTTTTGCCAGCTTAGCCGCGCGCGCGGCCTGATCGGGGTCGGCGCCGACCAGCGGCGCAATCTCGCCAGCCAGCGCGGCAATGCGGGTAATGCGGTCGGCCTGCGAGCCGAGCTTGCTTTGGAAGGTCACGGATTTCAGGCCCTCGGCCCAATCCTTCATGCCGGCGCGGGCCTCGCGCAGGTCGTTCTCCCAGAAAAACGCCGCGTCCGACAGGCGGGCGGCCAGCACGCGCTGATTGCCCTTGAGGATCGTCTCGCCCTGATCGGGGGTGTCGATATTGGCGACGGTGACAAAGCCCTCGATCCGGCCGGTTTTCGGGTTTCTGGCCGAGAAGAACTTCTGGTGTTCCCGCATCGAGGTTTGCAGCACCTCGGGCGGCAGGGATAGGAAGCGTTCCTCGATCGCGCCCATCAGCGGGACGGGCCATTCGACAAGGCCCGCGACCTCGGACAGCAAGGCGTCGTCGGGCATGATCTCCCAGCCGCGCGCGAAGGCGAGGTTCGCGGCCTCTTGCCGGATCGCGGCTTCGCGCTCATCGGCGTCCAGCATGACGCGGGCGCGGCGCAGTTTGGCGGCGTAGTCGTCAAAGCCGGTGACGGCAAAGGCATCGGGGGCCATGAAGCGGTGGCCTCGGGTGGTGTTGCCCGCCACGATGCCCTCGATCTCGAAGGGCACGATGGTCGCGCCGGCCTCGTCGGACAGCAGGCAGATGATCGCATGCAGGGGACGGACCCAGCGCAGGCTGCCCGCGCCCCAGCGCATGGATTTCGGCCAGGGAAAGTTGCGGATGGTGCGATCCAGCACTTCGGCGATGATCTCGGCGGCGGGGCGGCCGGGGCGCTGGATCACGGCGAACCAGACCTGGCCCTTCTTGTCGTCGCGCGCCTCGAGCTGGTCTTTCGTCAGACCGGTCGAGCGCAGAAAGCCCTCGAGCGCGGCATCGGGAGCATCCGTCCGGGGGCCCTTGCGTTCCTCGCGCGTGGTGGGGCTGTGTGCGGTCAGCCCCTGCACCGTCAGGGTCAGGCGGCGCGGCGTCGAAAAGGCACCGGCACCGGTATAGGTCAGGCCAGCCTCGACCAGACCGTCGGTGACGAGTTTTTTCAGATCCTCGCGCGCACGGGCCTGCATCCGGGCCGGGATTTCCTCGGAGAAAAGCTCGATCAGCAAGTCGGCCATCAGTCCATCACTCCGCGTTCGGGGGTCTTGTCATTGATCTGGTGCCAGCCATAGGCGCGGCCATCGGGATAGACGGCAATCACGCGGTCCACGTCCGGGTGGATCTCGGGCTGGGAAAGATAGGCGGTGGCGGCGCCGGATTCGAGGTCGGCGCCGATCCGGTCGGCCTGAAAGCAATCGAACCAGCCGGGGGCAAAGCTGGGTTCGGGCTTGTCAAAAGGCGTGGTGCCGGCGGGCAGCGGCGCGCTCAGGCGAAAGCAGGCACGCCAGCGGATCGGAGAGCTGTCGGCATCAATCGCCCGCAGATCGGTGACGGCCAGCGGCACGGATTGGTCCGCGACCGTGGCGGTCAGCGTGACCGTGGCCGGGTCCAGCTCGTCGTAATAGGCATATTCCTGCGCATACCACATACCACCGCCCGCCGCGACGGCGGCGATGATCAGGACAAGCGCAGGCCAGCGACCGTTCATTCTATGCGCCAGTCGGGAAGGTGGGCAGCGCCTCGCCGGTCGCGGCCGAGGTGGTGACGAACAGGTCGGCGCAGCGCTTGGCCAGCGCGCGGACGCGGCCGATATAGGCTTGACGTTCGGTCACCGAGATCACGCCGCGCGCGTCCAGAAGGTTGAACAGGTGGCTGGCCTTGATGGCCTGATCATAGGCCGGATGCGCCATCGGAATCGCGCGCCCCGCCGCATCGGTATCAGCCGCGTCAAGGATGCGGGCGCATTCGGCCTCGGCATCCTTGAAATGCTGCAGCAGCATCTCGGTGTCGGCCTGCTCGAAGTTCCAGCGGGAATATTCACGCTCGGCCTGCCGGAAGATGTCGCCATAGCTCAGCGGGATCGGACTTTCGGGGTTGTTGAAGGGCATGTCCATCACATGCTCGACCCCCAGCACATACATGGCCAGACGTTCCAGCCCATAGGTCAGCTCGCCCGAGACGGGACGGCAGTCATGGCCGCCGACCTGCTGGAAATAGGTGAACTGGCTGACCTCCATGCCGTCGCACCAGACCTCCCAGCCAAGACCCCATGCGCCCAGCGTCGGGCTTTCCCAGTCATCCTCGACAAAACGGACATCATGGATCATCGGGTCAAGGCCGATGGCCTTCAGGCTGCCCAGATACAGGTCCTGCAGGTTCGCCGGGCTGGGTTTGATGATGACCTGATACTGGTAGTAATGCTGCAGCCGGTTCGGGTTTTCACCGTAGCGCCCATCGGTCGGACGGCGCGAGGGCTGGACATAGGCCGCCGCCCATGGCCGCGCGCCAAGGCTGCGCAAGGTGGTCGCCGGGTGGAAGGTGCCGGCCCCGACCTCCATGTCGTAAGGCTGCAGGACCGCGCAGCCCTGCGCCGCCCAATAGGACTGCAGGCGCAGAATCACGTCCTGAAAGCAGACGGGTTTGTCCGTCTGGTTGTCCTTGGGGCTGGTCATCTGGGCTTCCTTCGGCATAACTGGCAGGAAATATCAGCCGCCTTCTAGGCAGAGGGCGGCGTGGGGTCAATGAGAGGGACATGCATGCGGCGCTTTGCATTCATCATCGGGGCGGCCTTGCCGCTGATCGGGGCACAGGCTGCGTCGGCCGAGGATGTGGTGATCCGGATCGAGGCCAAGCGCGGGACCGAGGCCGCCCAGACCACCGCACAGGGCTGGAGCGCGCAGTTTCCCGACGTGGTGACCTTCCCGTTAAGCGATGGCTGGATCGGCATCGCGCTGGGTCCGATGCCGCGCGAAGAGGCCGATGCCCGGCTTGCGACGCTGAAAACCGAAAAGAAAGTGCCCGCCGACAGCTTTCTGTCGCCCGCCTCGGGGCGTGAGCTGACCAAGGTCGCGGGCAGCGCACCTGCTGATGCGCCGGTCGATGCCACCGGCGGCGCGGTGGTCACCGATGCGCCCGAGGCTGGCTCGCCCGGCTCGACCTTCCCCACCGATGGCACGGGAATCGCGGCGCCTGCGGATCTGCCGGCGGTCGATGCCATGGCCTCCCCTGCCCCGGCGGATGCGACCGAGACCGCCGCCACTGAGCCTGCCGCCGCGACGCCCGAGGCCCCGCCGCCGCCCGCGCAGGTCTTCATCCGCATCGAATCAAGCGCCGACCGCGCCAAGGCCGAGGAGATTCTGGCCGAATACCGCAAGACCCTGCCCGAGGCCGGGCTGTGGACGCTGCCCAATGGCCGCCATGTCATCGCCGTCGGCCCCTTTGACGAATTCCCCGGCGAGGCATGGCTGACCGCCTTCAAGAACGCCAAAGCCGTGCCGCGCGACGCATTCCTGACCCCGGCAACTGATATCGGCACCGTCGCCATCGCCGGCGCCACGCCTGCGCCCGGCGTCATCCATCCGCAGGAATCCGATCCGCTGCCAATGCCGCCGCTTGAGGATATCCAGCGCGCCCTGCGTTGGGCCGGCCATTACGATGGCGCCATCGACGGCAAGGACGGCCCGATGACCCAGTCCGCCATCGCCAGCGAGATCGTGCGCCTGCGCGCCGCCCCCGATGCCGCCACCGCCATGGCCGAGCTGATCGCCCGGCGCGAGGCATGGCGTCAGGGCATGGGCCTGACCGTGCTGCAGGACCCCCATACCGGCCTGTCGCTGCCGGTGCCGATGGAAAAGCTGCAATTCGACCGCGCCGAACGGGCGCTGTCGATCTATGGGCCCAAGAATGGCTCGGGCGCGGCGCTGATCCTGTTCTCGCAACCCGGCGGCCAGCAGGAAATGCTGGATATCGCGGGCCTCGTCACCGCGCTTGGCTGGGTGCCGCAGCCCGAACGCAAGGTCGAGCGTGGCAGCGTCACGCTGGACGGGCGGAACCAGACCCATATCGGCCATGCCGAGGGCAAGGTCGTTGACGGCCGCGCACAGGGCTTCGTGCTGATCTGGCCGATCTCGGACCCCGAGGACCAGCACCGGCTTGCGGCGGAAATCTCGGACAATCTGGCCCGTTTCGCCCCCGGCGCGGGCGAGGCCCAGCCCGAGCCCCCCGCCATCGCCCCGGCAGAACCGGCATCAGCCCCGGCAGCACCGGCGGTCCAGAACTAGGACCGCCAAAAGCTGGGCAGGAACAGCACAAAGACCGACAGCAGCTCTAACCGGCCGATATACATGCCCATGGTCATCATCCAGCGGGCGCTGGCCGGAAAGTTGTTTACCGCGCCATTGGGGCTGAGTTCCGGCCCCCACATCACGCCGACATTGGCGATGGCCGTCCATGCGCCGGTCAAGGCCGTGCGCGGATGCAGCCCGGTCAGCGCCAGCCCGACGACCAGCACGCCGAATGTCAGCATGAACAGGGTGAAAAACGCCATGACCGAATCGATGACGTCCTGTTCCAGCGGGCGGCCGTCATATTTCAGCGGATAGACCCGGTGCGGCGAACGCATGCGGCGCAGCTGCGACTTGATGGCCTGAAACAGCACCAGATAGCGAAAGACCTTGACCGAACATGAGGTCGAGCCGGTGCAGCCGCCGATCAGCCCCACGACGATCAGGATGGCAAAGGGCAGATGCCCCCATTTCATCACATCGGTCGAGGCATAGCCCGTGCCCGAAAAGGTCGAGACCACGTTGAAGACCGTCTCGCGGATGACATCGGACGGATCGCCGGCCTTCAGCCAGACCAGCCGATAGGCCACGATCGCGGCGATGGCATAGAAGGTCCAGCGGATATAGGCCCGCACCTGCACGTCGCGCCACAAGGGATCGGCCGAGCCCCGGATCAGCTGCACCATGCGGATGAACGGGATCGAGGCCAGGATCATGAAGACCGAGGCGACATATTCCAGCGGCCCGATAAAGGGGCCGAAACTGGCGTCATAGTTGGAAAATCCCCCGGTCGAACAGGTCGACAGCGCCAGCACCAGCGCGTCGAATCCGGTCATCCCGAACAGGATATAGATGATCATGCAGGCACCGGTCATGGCGCAATAGACGCCGGTCATCTCGCCTGCGATGTCAAAGGCACGGGGCAGGATCTTGCCCATCGTGTCAAAGCCCTCGGACTTGAAGAACTGCATGCCGCCGACCTTCATCACCGGCAGGAAGATCATGGCGACGACGATGATCCCCAGCCCTCCGGCCCAGTTCAGGAAACAGCGCCACAGGTTGGTGCCGCGCGGCAATGTGTCCAGCTCGGGAAAGGCGGTGGTGCCGGTGGTGGTAAAGCCCGACATCGCCTCGAAATAGGCGTCGGTAAAGCTGGCATAGGGCGCGCCCAGCATGAAGGGCAGCGCCCCCGCCAGGGGCAGCACCAGCCACAAGAGCGCGGTCAACAGAAAGGCCTGCTTGATGGTCAGGGACTTGTCGGCCTGCCGCGTCGAGAGCGTGACCAAGGCGCCCGCCAGCATGGTCAGGATGCCCGATTCCAGGAAGACCTGCCAATGCGGGTCCCCCGCCCACCAGTCCACGAACATGGGCAGCGACATCGCTGCCCCCAGCGTGACGACGAGCTTGCCGACGATATGAGCCACGGGACGAATGTCGATCATAGCGCCCTGCTTGCCCTGCCGTCCGACAACCGTCAAGCCGGCGATGCTTGCGCGGCTTTGCGACAGTCCCTATAGAGATGGGCGACGCGGGTGTAGCTCAATGGTAGAGCAGCAGCCTTCCAAGCTGAATACGTGGGTTCGATTCCCATCACCCGCTCCATCCCCTTTCCGGTGCGATCTCTCTATGGCCCTGCCCGCCGGACAATCCTCCCGCCGATGGCCCGCGTCCGGGCGCCGCCGCTTCGGCCGTCACGATGGCGGCGCGGGCATTTCGGGCGCGGCCGCAGCCCTGCAACACGGCATGGACCTTGCATCGCTAATCCACCACTATGCGATTCTTGCCAGAGGCGGACGCGCCCCGGCAGCGGTCGTGGATCGTTGCCCGACCTTCACGGACCAGATTCAATCGATGCGGTGACCGCACCCGCTGGAACAGGAGCATGACATGGAAAACGCACCGCATCTTGGCTTGATCGGGCTTGGCACCATGGGGGCGGCGCTGGCGCTGAACATCGCCGAAAAGGGCAATGCCATCGCCGTCTTCAATCGCACCGGCAGCGTCACGGATGCTTTCATGGCCTCGGCCGGCGCATTGGCCGGACGGCTGACGCCCGCCAGAACGCTGGAGGAGTTCGTCGCCGCGATCACGCCCCCGCGCTCGATCATCCTGATGGTTCCGGCAGGGCCGGTGGTCGATGACCAGATCGCCCGGCTTCGCCCGCTTCTGGGGCCGGGCGATCTGGTCATCGATGCCGGCAACGCCAACTATACCGACACCGAACGCCGCGTGCGCGATTGCGCGGGCGAGGCCTTCGATTTCATGGGCATCGGCGTGTCGGGCGGCGAGGATGGCGCGCGCCACGGCCCGTCGATCATGGCTGGCGGTGACGCGGCACATTGGCAGCGCATGGGCCCGCTGCTCGAGGCGATCTCGGCCAAATACAACGACGAGCCATGCGCAGCCCTGATGGGGCCGGGCGGTGCGGGTCATTTCGTCAAGATGGTCCACAATGGCATCGAATATGCCGACATGCAGATGATTGCCGAAACCTACAGCGTCATGCGCGACGGCATGGGCTTTGCGGCAGATGCCGTGGCGGACACATTCGAGGCGTGGAATCGCGGGCCGCTGGCCTCGTATCTGATCGAGATCTCGGGCAAGGTCGCCCGCGCGGCGGACCCGATCACCGGCGGGCCGATGCTGGACGTGATCCTGGACAAGGCGGGGCAGAAGGGCACCGGCCGCTGGACAGTGATCGAGGCCCAGCACCTCGCCGTCGCAATCCCGGTGATCGAAGCCGCCGTCGGCGCGCGCAATCTGTCGGCGCGGCTCGACGATCGCCAGAAAGGCGCGCGGGTCTTTGGCGCAATGCCGCAATCGCTGCCCACGGGCAGCCTGGATACCGCGACACTGGAACAGGCCCTGATCGCGGGCAAGATCCTGTGCTATGCGCAAGGCTTCGAGATGCTGGCCCGCGCCTCGGCGCAGTTCTCCTGGGATCTGCCGATGCCGGCCATCGCGCGGATCTGGCGCAATGGCTGCATTATCCGCTCGGAAATGCTCAACGACATGGCGCGGGCGCTGGCAGAGGCGCCGGGCGAGAACCTGATCTTTGCCAGCCCCTTTACCGCCATGCTGCGCGAAAGCGCGGCGGCGCTGCGCAAGACCGTCACCACCGCCACCGCCGCCGGCATTGCCGTACCGGCGCTGGCCGCCGGCCTGTCATGGTTCGACACCATGCGCACGCCCCGGACACCAGCAAACATGATCCAGGCACAGCGGGATTTCTTCGGCGCACATGGCTATGAGCGGATCGACGGCAAGGATGCGCCGCATGGCCCCTGGGGCCACGCCGCCGCGCATTGAGGGAAAATCCCCGCGCCCGCAAAGCGGCTGAACATCGCTCCCCTTGCCCCGCGCCCGTGCGCGGCCGGCCTTTTGACAAGTCCGGTCTGACCGATCGCGGGCCCGCCGCCCCACCGGTCGACCGTTGCCATCAAGCGACAGTTCGGCCGTTGTTTTGTATAATAGTACAGGCGTCGATTTCGGCGATTTACCGCCGATGTTTTTGTTTGCTATGCTGAATCCATAGCTTGGCCGCGATAGCGAAAATCGCCGAAAGCGGTCGGAACATACCAGAAAATATGCCGTTAACGGCCTGCAGATGATTTTGTGTCATCGTGGGATGGCGAGGTCGTGTCGCGGCAGTGAAAAGGTAGCGCGCGTGAAAAGGTTGACTGGGTTCTGGGGCTTGCTGGCAGCGTACTGGCTGTCCGAACGCTGGCGCGAGGCGTGGCTGCTGACAGCCGCCATCTTCGTGATCACCACCCTGCTCAGCAAAGCCAGCGTCTGGGTCGCCATCGCCAGCGCGGATTTCCTTGCCTCGCTTGCCAATTTCCATTCCGCCGATGCGACGGTCGATCCGGTGCAGGTGGTCCTGCTGGCGGCGGCGGCCTATCTGGGGCTTTTCCTGGCGCGCGCCGCCGGGATCGCGCTGCGCCATTTCGTCTCGGCCACGCTGCATCGCCGGGCGCGCGGCTGGCTGGTCGCGCGCTTCAACGACGCGATCCTGTCGGATGAACGCATCGCCTTCGACCTGATGAGCGACCGGTCCGAGCCGGGCGGCACCCCCCGCATGCCCGACGCCATCGACCAGCGCGTGGATGAATGCTCGGCCGGGCTTTATGGCGGCATCATCGGGCTGGCGATGGGGCTTTGGGGGGCGGTGACCTCGATCTATTTCGTCTCGGTCGCGCTGCTGGAACGCAGTCAGCCGGTGCCCTTCCTTGACCAGTGGGGGGCGCAGGCGAATGCGGCCATCGGCGGCTGGCTTGGCGCGGGCTTTGCGGCGCACGTCGATCTGGTGCCGGGCGAATACGGCTCGGCGCTCTTGGCGCTGCTGCTGATCGCGATCTATGTGCCGCTGATCACCCTGATCGCATGGAAGCTGGGGCGCCTCATCGAAAGGCTCAGCGTCCAGCGTCAACGCCGCGATGGCGCATGGCGGGGCGAATGGGGCAGCATGCTGGGCCGCGTCGGCCGTCTGGCCGCCGCCCGGGGCGAACGCGCCCAAAGCCGCGTCAACGGCAAGCTATATGACGAGCTGGACCAGACCTGGGCCAAGCAGAACTGGCTGGGCGCCGGCATGATGATGTTCACCAATGTCTATAATTTCCTGTCCTCACGCCTTCTGGCCTATCTGCCCGCCCTGCCCGCCTATATGGCCGGCAATCTCAGCTTTCGCGACTTTGCCGCCAGCGGCGAGTTGACGGCAGAACTGATCAACGACGTTTCGTGGTTTATTAATGTCATGCCCGCCATCGCCACGCTCAAGGCCAATGGCGCACGGCTGACCGAACTGGCCGAGGCGATCGAGCGTGTGCGCCGGCGCCAGGAATTCTATGCCGAAACCGGCATCAGCCAGTTCGAGCGCACGCGCCGCCCCATGGGCCCGCTGCTGGCGCTTGAAGAGCTGCGCCTGCATCATCGCGGCCATGACACGGCGGCCTTCCTCAGCGTGCCGCAGCTGCGACTTTACCCCGGCGACCGGGTCTGCCTGCGCGGCCAGAACGGCTGCGGCAAAAGCAGCCTGCTGAAGGCGGTGGCCGGGATCTGGCCCTATGGCGCGGGCCGGGTGGTGATGCGCGACGGCGCGCGGATGTTCTTTGCCGGACAGGATAGCGACCTGCCCGACCGCCTGACGCTGAAGGCGCTGGTGACCTATCCCGATCATCCCGAACAGCATTCCGACATCAGCGCCGCCGCCGCCCTGTCCCGGGTCGGTCTGGGCGAGTTCATCCATTGCCTGGACAGCGTCCTGCATCAGGGCCGGATCTGGCGCAACGTGCTGTCGGGCGGCCAGAAACAGCGGCTGGTCCTGGCCCGCATCCTGTTGGCCAAGCCCGATATCCTGCTGCTGGACGAGGCGACGGCGGCGCTGGACGTGGATGCGGTGGCCGATTTCCATCTGACGCTGCGCGAGTGCCTGCCGCAGACGGCGGTGCTGGCGGTCCTGCACGGCGAAACGACCCCCAGCGATCCCGATGGTGCGCCCTTCTATGGCGCCGCCCTCGACATCCGTCTGGGCATCGGGCAGCTTTCCCCCATTCTCGGAACCGATTTCTACGCGGTCCGGCACGCGGCGGAATAAGCGCCAGACGACAGGGGGCGGCAATTGCAGGAACATGATGCGGTCGGGGATCTGCTGTCGCGGATGACACTGCCGGAAAAGATCGGGCAGCTGAACCTCTTGGCTGCTGGCGAGGGGCTGGTGACGGGCGCGAAACAGCCCACATCGCTGGCCGGACGGCTGGATACGGGACAGGTCGGGGCGATCTTTGGCACCAAATCGCAGGCCACCGCCCGCGCCATGCAGGAGCGCGCGCTGGCCGGATCGCGCCTGAAAATCCCGCTGTTCTTTGCTGAGGACGTCATCCACGGCCACCGCACCGTATTCCCGCTGAATATCGCGCTGGCCTGCAGCTGGGACCCCGATCTGATCGAGGAAACCTCGGCATTCGCCGCCACTGAAGCCGCCGCCGAGGGGCTGCATCAGGTCTATGCGCCAATGATCGATGTCAGCCGCGACGCCCGCTGGGGCCGGGTCGCCGAAGGCCCGGGCGAGGACCCCTTGCTGGCCGCACGCCTGGCGGCGGCGGCGGTGCGCGGGTTTCAGGGCCGGGATCCGGGCAACCCGGGTCGCGTGGCCGCCTGTCTCAAGCATTTCGTCGCCTATGGCGCGCCCGAAAGCGGCCGGGATTACGACAATGTCAGCCTGTCATGGGAGGATCTGCTGTCGGTCTATCTGCCGCCCTTTGCGGCGGGGGTGGCGGCGGGCGCGGCCAGCGTCATGGTCTCGTTCAACGCGGTCAACAAGATGCCGATGCACGCCAATGGCCAGCTGATCGAGGGTTGGCTGCGCGCCGAAACCGGCTTCGACGGGCTGGTCGTTTCGGACTATACCGGCGTGGCCGAGCTGGTGCCGCACGGGCTGGGCTCTGCCTCCGTCGCGGTCGCGCGCGCGCTGCATGCGGGCGTCGACATGGACATGGTGGGCGAGGATTTCCTGCGCGAGCTGCCCGCCCTGGCCCGCGACGGCCTTAAGGCGCCCGAGGCCGGGATCACCCTTTCCGCCGCGCAAATGACCAAACTGATCGACCGGGCCTGCCGCCGGGTGCTGATCTTCAAGCACAGGCTTGGGCTGTTTGACGACCCGTTCCGGGGCATGGACGGGACCACGAAAGCGCCGTCGCGGCAAGACGGGCGCAAGCTGGCCCGCAAGGCTGCCGCCCGCGCCGCCGTACTGCTGAAAAACGACGGCCTGCTGCCGCTGTCGCCGGATATCGATGTGGCGCTGATCGGACCTTTCGCCGCCGATCGCGCGAACATGCTGGGCACCTGGGCGGTCTCGGGCCGGGCCGAGGATGTCACCCCGCTGGATCAGGCAGTGGCCGCGCTGACCGGACAGGCCCCCGCCGTCGCATGGGGCGCCAATATCGTCGATGAGGACTGGCTGGTCGGGCGGCTGAACGTTCATGGCGTGACCGTGACCCAGGACCCCCGGGACGAAGATGAGATCATCGCCGAGGCGGTCGAGGCGGCGATGGCCGCCGATGTGGTCATCGCCGCGGTGGGCGAGGCCAAGGAACATGCTGGCGAATCCTCGTCGCGGCTGTCCCCGGATCTGCCCGCGCCGCAGCGGCGGCTGATCGCGGCGCTGGCGGCGACGGGCCGGCCCCTTGTCGTCGTGGTCTTTGCCGGCCGGCCGTTGGCGCTTGGCCCCATCGTCGATGAGGCGGATGCGATTCTTTACGCCTGGCATGGCGGCATTGCCGGACCCGAGGGCGTGGCCGATCTGCTCTTCGGCGCGGCAACGCCTGCCGGGCGGCTGGCAATGACCCTGCCCGCCCATCCGGGCGAGGTACCGTTGTCTTATGCCAGCGACCCGACCGGTCGGCCCTATCTGGGCCGTTTTGCCAAGTTCCGCACCGGCTGGCTGGACATGCCCGACGATGCGCCGCGCTTTCCCTTTGGCTTCGGCCTTGGCTATGGACAGGTCAGCTATGGGCCGCCCCTGCTGTCGGACGCCAGCGCGCGGGCCGACCAGACCATTGATCTGCGCATCACCATCGAAAACACCGGCCCCCATGAGGTGATCGAGACCGTGCAGCTTTACGCCAGCGATCCCGTCGCCCGCATCACCCGCCCGGGCCGCAGCCTGATCGATTTCCAGCAACTGACCCTTGCCCCCGGCGAGGTCTGCGAGGCGCTGTTTCAGCTCCGCGCCGGGCAGTTCGCCTATCCCATCGCCCCCTCGCTTGAGGCCGTCGAATGGGTCCGCGACCCCGGCCTGATCCAGTTGCATGTTGGCCCGAACAGCCGCGACACCCAGACGGTAGAACTGACATGGCAAAACTGATCCGTGGCCTTGACGACGCGGCCCTTCGCGACCGGGTGGCGCAGGCGACGGCGCTGTATTTTCTGGATTGGAGCCACCCCGTCAGCGGCATGGCCCGCGAACGCAGTGCCGGTGCCTTTGGCTATGACATGCTTGAAACCGTCTGCACCGGCGGCACCGGCTTTGGCCTTCTGGCGCAGATCGTCGCCGCCGAACGCGGCTGGCGCCCCCGGCGCGAGATCCTCGACCGGATCGAGCGGCTGGTCGGCTTTCTGGAACAGGCCGACAGTTTTGACGGCGTTTTCCCGCATTTCATGAATGGCACCACCGGGCGCGTGCAGCCCTTCGCGCCGGGCGATGATGGCGGCGATCTGGTCGAGACGGCCTTTCTGATGCTGGGCCTTTTGGGCGCGGCGGCGTTCTTCCCCGAGGAACCGGCCATCGTCCAGCGGATCGAGGCGCTTTATGAGGCGGTAAACTGGGCCGCGCATCTGCGCGAGGATGGTGCGGTCATGTGGCATCACCATCCCGACCGCCCCTGGCCACCCCATGCCCTGCCGATCCGGGGCTGGAACGAGGCATTTCCGGTCTTTGTCCTTGGCGCCGGCTCGCGCAGCCATCCGATCCCGGCAAGCTCATACCATCAAAGCTGGGCCATGGCGCCGGCCTTTCGCAATGGCCGCGGCTATGGCGGCACCGTGCTGCCGCTGGGCCCGGATTGGGGCGGGCCGCTGTTTCTGTCGCAATATCCGTTTCTGGGCATCGACCCGCGCGGGCTGCGCGACGCCTATGCCGATTACGGCGTGCAGGCGCGGGCGCACGCGCTGGTGAACCGCCATCATTGCCTGACCAATCCGGGCGGCTGGACGG
The DNA here is from genome assembly GCF_003337565.1 of Paracoccus lutimaris. Taxonomy (GTDB): domain Bacteria; phylum Pseudomonadota; class Alphaproteobacteria; order Rhodobacterales; family Rhodobacteraceae; genus Paracoccus; species Paracoccus lutimaris. The sequence goes on along the minus strand of NZ_QPJL01000017.1, from coordinate 28,025 downwards.
GCTATGGCCCCGATTGCTGGGGCCTGACCGCCAGCGACGATCCCGGCGGCTATGTCGCCCATTCGCCGACCGATGATACCGGCACCATCACGCCCACCGCCGCGCTGGGGTCGTTCCCCTTTGCCCCCGCCGAGGCGATGCCCGTGCTGCGTCACCTGCATGACGATCTGGGCGAGCGGATCTGGGGCGAGGCCGGTTTCATCGATGCCTTTTGTCCGACGCGGGACTGGGTGGCTGAAAGCCGGCTGGCCATCGATCAGGCCCCCATCGTCATCGGGCTGGAGAATTACCGCTCGGGCCTCTTGTGGCGGCTGGTCTCGGGCCGGCCCGAGATCCAGCGCGGCTTGCGGGCGCTGGGGTTCACCGCGCCCTATCTGGTCGAGCCGGCAATCGCCTGAGCGGCGGCGCGCTAGGCGCCAAGCGCCGACAGGGCTGCGGACAGCATCCGGCCGCAGGCCGCGCCGGCGGGGCAATGATGTTCATCCGGCAAGGCCGCGAAAAAGCGGCCGTTCGGCGCGGCATTGAAATAGGCACGGGCATCGTCCAGCCGGACCAGCCCGTCGGCGGCGCCGGTCACCACGGCCAGCGCGGCCTGCGTTCGCGCCAGCGCCGGCGCGGCATCCGCCGTCGGCATCTCGGCGTAATACAGGGGCGCCTCGTGCATCACGGCCTCGATCGCAGCCGGTCCCATCGCCTCGCGGGCCGATAGCAGCACCCGGCCTGAAAGCGGCGGCGACACTGCAAGGACGTGATGCACCTCGGGCGACGCGGCGGCAAGATGGGCGATGGCAAAGGCGCCGATGCTGTGTCCGGCCAGCGCGCGCCGCTCATCCGGCCATTGCTGGCAGACCCAGGCCCAGACCTCGGCCGCGGCCTGGGTATGCCCTGAAAATGTCACCCGGTCCGACGGGCCGGAATCCGGCAGGGCGATGGAATGCGGCAGTTCGGGGGCGACAACGCGCCAGCCGAGCGCCAGATATGCCTCGGCGATCTCGGCGATCTGCGGCTGCCCCGGCGCGCCGTTGCGGCCATGGACCAGCAGCACGGTGCCGTTCGAGGCACCGGCCGGTTCGGCCATCACCAGCGGAACGGGGCCAAAGCTGGTCGCAATCGCATGCCGCCCGGCATTGTCTGTCCAGATGGGTTGCTGCGCTGTCATCGCACTGATCCTGACCTGCTTTTCCGCCGGTTCAATTGGGTCCTTCGCATCGCCACTGTCAATGCGATTATCAGGCAACCCCACGGCCCGCGCGACACCGCCAAGCACCTGCCAAAGCCGGTCCACGACCGCACGCCCGCTGGGCAGCAGCTGCTCATAGTCCATCGCCTGAAACTCGAACTCTTCGGGGTCGAGCAGCGTCCGGGACATAGGGATGGGCGCAGCTGGTGAAAGATGCGAATGGCCTTCTGCGCGATGGGCAGGAAGGTGCGCCCATCGTCGGTGAGGTCGGGCGACAGGCGGCGCGCGGCACCGCGTTGCAGCTGAAGCGCTCGGTCTATGTCGATGCCTCGCGCGCCATCGGTGTCGGCGCCTGGGCGATATCCTGCCTCAGAACCTGCATCCGGCCGCCGATCTGATCCTCGGCAAGCCCAAGCCGATGAACATGGTCTGCGGGCTGGAGGGCAATGTCGACCTGACGGTCATGCTGGGGCATCATTCGATGGCCGGGCGCGGCGGCGTGCTGGCCCATACCACCAACTGCCTCGCCTTTCGCGAGGTCAGGGTGAATGGCCAGCCCTGCGGCGAGCCGGCGATCTACGGCCTCTATGCCGGCAAGCTGGGCGTCCCGGTCGGGCTGATCTTGGGCGACGACTGCAGCTGGGACAGGAAGCTGCCGCTGTTTCCGCAAGCCGAGTTCGCCACCGTCAAGCAGGCGCAGGGTCAGCGCCCGGCGCGCGAATTGTCGTGCCCGGCCCGCGCTGATAAGGCTTGCTGGACGGCCCTCGCGTGGGGCCGGACGACAGCAAGGAGCGCAAGGGCATGGCGCAGCACCGTTTCCGTTTGCACGGCGATTTCGCGCTGCGCGGGCCAGCCGGCAGCGGGAATGCCGTTCTTCTTGCCGAAATGGCGGCGCTGATCGGAAAAGGGCAATCCCTTGCTATCTGCGCCGGCCCGGCCTTGCGGATCGCACCGCTGGCCACCCAGCCGGGCGACGGTGCATTGCTTTGCTGGCAGACTTCGGGATCGACCGGACAGCCCAAACGCATTCTCAGAACCCAGGATTCATGGATCCAGAGCTTTCGGACGAACCGGCATGGTTTCGATCTTGCGCCCTCCGACCGCTACGCGATCCTTGGCAGCCTTGCCAGTTCGCTCTGCGCCTATGCGGCGGTCGAGGCGATGCATCTGGGCGCAGGGCTGATCGACCTGCATGGCGCCGCGCCCGCCGCGCAACTGCGGCAGTTGCGCGAGCATGCGGCCAGCGTGCTTTATTGCAGCCCGGCGCAGCTGCGCCTGCTGGCCGCCGCCGCGCGTGGACCGGATGCGCAGCCCCTGCCCGGGCTGCGCCATGTGTTCTGCGGCGGCGGCAAGCTTGACGCGCCGACCTTGCAGGCAATCGCGGCGCTGTGCCCCACCGCCCGCATCCGCGAATTCTATGGCGCGGCCGAAACCAGCTTCATCACCCTGTCGGATGCGGATACGCCCCCGGGCTCGGTCGGGCGCGCTTATCCGGGCGTCCAGATTCAGATCCGCGACACCCAGGGCCAAAAGACCGACGGCCCCGGCGAGATCTGGGTCAAAAGCCCCTATCTGTTCCTGCGCTATGCCGAGGGGAATTCGGACGACACCCGCTGGCAGGACGACTTTCTGACCGTGGGTGAGTTGGGCAAGCTTGACGCACAGGGCCATCTTTACCTGCTTGGCCGCCGCAACCGCATGGTCACGGTCGCCGATCAGAACGTCTTTCCCGAAGCGATCGAGGCGCATCTGCTGACCCTGCCCGGCATCAGCCAATGCGCGGTCCTTGCCCTGCCCGACCGGATGCGCGGCCATGCCCTGATCGCGGCGATCGAGGGCCTGGGCGATGCCGGGGCGATCCGGCAATCCTGCCGCGAACATCTTGGGCCGGCATCAACGCCGCGACGGGTGCTGTTCCTGCCCCGCCTGCCGATGCTGGACAGCGGCAAGCCCGACCTGATTACGCTCGCGGCGCAGATCGGGGCGATGTCATGAGCCGGGTGTTTCTGGTCTCGGCCCGGCGCAGCGCCATCGCCCCAAGGGGCGGCGCGCTGGCCGCGCTGGCCCTGCATGATCTGGCCGCGCCGGTCATTTTGCAGACGCTGCTGGATGCGGGCATCAAGCGCGCCTGGGTGGGTGAGCTGATCTTGTCGAACGCGCTGGGGGCGGGCGGCAACCCGGCACGGCTGGCGGCCCTTGCGGCGGGATTGCCGCTGGGGGTCGCCGGTCTCAGCATCGACCGGCAATGCGCCGGGGGGCTGGATGCGCTTTTGCTGGGCGCGGCGATGATCCGCGCCGGACAGCACGATATCGTCGTCGCGGGCGGGGCGGAAAGCTATTCGCGCAGGCCCCTGCGTCTGCGCACCCATCCAGACGGGCGCGCGCCCGAAGCCTATGACGCGCCGCCCTTCAGCCCCTTTCCGGATCGCGACCCCGACATGGCCGAGGCCGCCGATGCCCTTGGCCGCCGCATGAACATCTCGCGGGCCGAACAGGACGCCTGGGCGGTCGAAAGCCACCGCAAGGCGCTGGCCGCCGCCCCGCGGCTCTGTGCCGAAATCACCCCCATCGCGGGCCTCGGGCAGGATGCCTTTGCCCGCGCGCTTGGCCCGCGCCTGACCGCCCGCGCGCAGATTGTCACGGGCGACATCACCGCCGCCAATATGTCGGTGGCCGCCGATGGCGCGGCGTTCTGTGTCCTTGTCTCGGAACGGGTGGCGCGGGCGCGCGGGTTCGATGCGGTCGAACTGATCGGCGGCGCGACGCTGGGCGACGATCCGGCGATGCCCGGCACCGCGCCGGTCGCAGCTATCGCCCGGGCGCTGGCCGGCGCCGGGCTGCGCGCCACGGACCTTGCGCGCAGCGAGGTGATGGAGGCATTCGCGGTGCAGGCCATCGCCTGCCAGCGGCTGGCCGGGCTTGATCCGGCGGTGATGAACCTGGGCGGCGGGTCGCTGGCGCGGGGGCATCCGATCGGGGCCTCGGGCGCGGTGCTGGCGGTGCGGCTATATCACGAATTGCGAGCCAGCGGCGGCGCGGGGCTTGCGGCCATCGCGGCGGCGGGCGGGATCGGCACGGCGCTGGTCCTTAGCTTTCCCCGGTAAAGCCGTAAAAGCGGGTATAGGCCCCCAGCTCTGCGCGCTCGGTGCGAAAACCGTTCACCGGGTCGGCGTGGTCGGGCCTGCCAAGGGCCAGCCCGCAGACGACCATTTCATCCGCCGGAAGGTTCAGATGCGCATGCGCCACGGGGCCGTAATTCGCCAGCGCGCCAATGCCGCTGGTCGCATAGCCCAGACCTTCGGCGGCAAGCTGAAAGGCCATCAGCGCCATGCCCAGATCCATGAAGCAACCCGCGCCCATCTGCCGGTCGATGGTCACGACGATGCCTACCGGCGCGTCGAAAAACGCGTAATTGCGGTCAAATTGCGCGCGCCGGGCCTGCAAATCGCGCCGAGGGATGCCAAGGGCCGCATAAAGCGCATAGCCGGCCGCGCGCTGGCGGGCCTTCAGCTCGGGCGGCATCGGATCCGGGAAATAGGAATATTCGGCCGCGACCGGCGCGCCAGCCTCGATGGCCGCAAGCAGCGCGCGGGAGAGGCCCGCCAGCGCGTCACCGGTCAGGACGTGAAACGCCCCCGGCTGCAAATTCGCGCCGCTGGGCGCAGTGCGCGCGGCGCGGCAGATGCGCTCGATATCGGGTCGGGGAACGGGCGTCCCCAGATAGGCCCGGACCGAGCGCCGGCCGAAAAGCGTCTCCTCGACCGGCGTCAGCGTCATGAGCGTGACAGCACGCTGCCCGGGCGCGCCTTGACCAGCGACGAGGTCAGCATGCCCGCGATTCCGGCCTTGAGCAGGTCGCCGGGGATAAAGGCCGTGACCAGCATCGCCGCCTCGGACAGGGTCTTGCCCATCACGACCGACATGCCAACGATGCCAAAGGCATAAAGTACGACGATCCCGCCGATGACGGCCGCGACACCCGCCGCGATCCCGACCGGGGCGCGGCGCCAGTTCTCGGTGATCCAGCCGGTGACGAAGGCCGCGACCGGAAAGCCGATCAGAAAGCCCACCGTGGGCGAGGCAAAGACCCCAAGGCCGCCGCGTCCGCCCGCCAGCAGCGGCAGTCCGATGGCCACCAGCCCCAGAAACAGCAGCACCGCCAGCGCCCCCCGTTTCGCCCCCAGCACCGTGCCGCACAGCATGACGCCCAGGCTTTGCGCGGTGATCGGCACACCAAAGGCCAGCGTGATCTTGGGGATCAGCCCCAGAACCGCGATCAGCGCCGCAAACAGCGCGATATAGGCGATGTTCTTTTCCATATTACTCCCTTTCATTCGTGATTGCGCCGCGCGCCCGCAGGGCCTCGGCGAGGTGTTCGGCATCATCGATGGCCAAAAGCGTAAAGGGCAGCACGATCCGCCATGACGGGCGGCGATGCGTCCGGGCGCGCCAGGCGTCGCGCAGATTGTGCCCCTTGTCCAAAAGCGCCGGCGTGGCGCGGATGACCAGCGCCATGGCCAGCTCCAGCGCGTCGGTCCGCAGCCCCAGCCGGCGCAGCGGCGCCAGCAGGCGGTGGATCAGGTCGGTCATCTCGGTCAGGCGGGTGGTCATGGTGACAAGGTTCGCCAGCCCCACGACCGAGACCATGCGCAAAACGATCACCATGCCCGTGACCGGCTCGTCGGTCAGCATGTGCCAGATCAGCACGACCACGACAAAGGGCCACAGGATCCACAGCCGCGACATGCCGGCGCGGAAAAACACCGGCCCCGGCAACCGATAGGCCAGCAGCACCAGCGCCAGCACCGCCAGATGCAGGACCGGGTTTTCGATCAGAAACAGCACCAGCGTGGCCAGGCACAGCGCCAGCAGCTTGGCGCCCGCTGGCCAGCCATGGGCGCGGGTCCTAACCGGCGAGGTCAGAGATATCATCCTCGGCCCCCAGTCGCGTCATTTCCTTGGTATAGCCGGCCAGCACCGTCTCGGGGGTGCCGGATGCGCGGATCTGGCCCTGATCCAGCCAGAACATCGCGTCATAGCCGGCGAAATCGGCCGGATCATGCGAGATATGCAGCACCGCACCGTCATATAGATCCAGATAGCGGCGCAGCTGGGTCCGGGTCGGTGCATCCAGCCCGGCAAAGGGCTCGTCCAGAATCAGCAGCCTTGGCGCCATCGCCACCACCGCCATCAGGCAAAGCAGGTGCTTTTGCCCCTGCGACAGGCTGACGACCGAGGCGTCAGTCCAGTGATCCTTGCCAAAATTGGCCAGCACCCGGCGCGCGCCCGCCTCGGCATCGCTGCGGCTTTGGCCGCGCTGGCGCAGGCCGAACATCATTTCCTCAAGCACGGTGGGAAAGATCAGCTGGTGGTCGGGGTTCTGGAACAGGATGCCGACCTCGCGCGGGGCGGATTTGCGGTCGCGGGCCAGATCAAGGCCATTGACCCGGCAGCTGCCCTCGCCGGGGGCGATCAGCCCGGCGACCAGCCGCGCCAGCGTAGACTTGCCCGAGCCATTGCGCCCGACCACGCCCAGCCGGTCGACCGCAACCGCAAAGCTCAGATCCCGCAGGACCGGCTTGCCCTCGATGGCATAGCCGGCATGGTCAAGGACGATCTCGACCGCCGTCCGGGCAGCCTGCCCCCCAGACCGCGCGCGCTCGGCTTTCGGGGTCATGTCGTCCTTGGGCCAGTGTGAGGGGTTATCGTGCTGCAAGGTCCTGTCCCGCATTCCGTCCGCCGCAGTTATCCCCAGCTTTCCGCGAAGCCCCGGCAACGGGGGACCCTGGCGCCGCCGCGGGCAAGGCCCGGCCGGCAATCTGAAAGTTTCGCCGCTCGTAGCCTATTCTTCCTGCCAGAGAAAGCACTTCCGCATCGCCCCGCAGATCCGCGCCGCCGGCATGGGATCGCGACCGCAAATGTCCGGCTGGCCGATGCGGACGAGGCCAGCAGGGCCTATGGCGCGTCATCCGCGTCCACCTCCCTGTGGTCATGTGCGCAAAGTTCGTGATTTCCCAGCACCTCGATCACGCGGCAGCCGGCGATGGTGCCGCTGGCGCATTGGTGCAGCATGCGCTCCAGCTCGTCGCGCAGGGCGCTCAGCCGGGCGATCCGCGCGTTGACGGCGGCAAGCTGGCGGCCCGCGATTTCGTCGGCAGCGGCGCAGGACTGGTCGGGACTGTCGGACAGGCTGAGCAGCTCGCGGATCGACTCCAGCGGAAAGCCAAGGTCGCGGGCATGGCGTATGAAGGCAAGGCGCTCCTGCGTCGGCCGATCATAAAGCCGCTGATTGCCCGAGGTGCGGCCGGGCTCGGGCAGCAGGCCGATCTGCTCGTAATACCGGATGGTGGGCACCTTGACGCCGGTTGCCTTGCTCAATTTTCCGATCGAAAGCATCCGAACCCCCTTGAACCTCTAGTTGCTAGAGCACTTACATCCTCGAATCGAAGCAGACAAGGATCGGCGGACCCCTTCGCGATCCGGGAGAGTGGCGATGACGGGACAGGAAACCAGACGGCGGGAATGGACCGTCACGGGCATGGATTGCGCGGCCTGCACGGTGAAGGTGACACGGGCGCTGGAGCGTCTGCCCGGCGTCAGTGGGGTAAGGGTCGCCCTGATGACCGAACGGCTGTCGCTGGATCTTGAGCCGGGCACCATCGACGGCGCCCTGATCGAGGATACGGTCCGCAAGCTGGGCTTCGGGATCACGGCGCAGGACCGGGCCGCACCGGGCAAGGCGGCCTTCCCCCTGCCCGAGACCGAGGCTCGCGGCAGCGCCGAGCCGGCGACGGGGGCTGCGCAGGATTGCGGCCATTGCCCTGACCACGGCCATGCGCATGACGCGGCAGCCGGCCATGACCGCCCGGTTCACCTTCACGACGATCCGGCCGAGCGGGACAAGCCCTGGTATCGCGGCGCCAAGGGGCAGCTGGTCATCCTGACCGGGGCGCTGCTGGCGGTCGCCTGGGGCGTCGAACTGCTGACCTCGGCAAGCTCGGGCTATTGGGCCTTTGTGGCCGCCTGCCTGATCGGTGTGGCGCCGGTGGCGAAGCGGGCCTTCGCGGCGCTGCGCATGGGGCAGCCCTTTACCATCGAAAGCCTGATGACCATTGCGGCCAGCGGTGCGCTGGTCATCGGCGCGGCCGAGGAAGCGGCGCTGGTCGTCTTTCTTTTCGCCGTGGGCGAGATGCTCGAGGGCGTGGCCGCCAACAAGGCCCGCGACGGCATCCGCGCGCTGGCGCGGCTGGTGCCCAAGACCGCTTTCGTGGAAACCGCCGGTCGCGTGATCGAAATTCCGGCCGAGACGCTGGCGATCGGCCAGACCGTCCTCGTGCGCCCGGGCGACCGCATCCCAGCCGATGGCGAGATCGTCGAAGGCACCAGCGGCATCGACGAAAGCCCGGTGACAGGCGAAAGCATGCCCAGGACCCGCGGGCCGGGCGAGCAGGTCTTTGCCGGCTCGATCAACACCGAGGCGGCGCTGCGGGTCCGGGTGACCAAGGCGGCTGCCGACAACACCATCTCGCGCATCATCCGCCTCGTCGAGGAGGCCGAGGACGCCCGCGCCCCGACCGAGCGGTTCATCGACCGTTTCTCGCGCTGGTACATGCCGGCCATCGTCGCCATGGCGATGCTGGTCACCCTCGTGCCGCCGCTGGTCTTCGGCGCCAGCTGGGAGACCTGGATCTATCGCGGGCTGGCGCTGCTGCTGATCGGTTGCCCCTGCGCGCTGGTGATCTCGGTGCCGGCCTCGATCGCCTCGGCCCTGTCCAGCGGCGCCCGGCGCGGGCTGCTGATGAAAGGGGGCGCCGTGATCGAAACGGCGGCGAAGGTCACCCATGTCCTCTTCGACAAGACCGGCACGCTGACCCATGGCCAGCCGGTCGTCACCGATATCCTTGCCGTCGCCGGCCTGTCCGAGGCTGAGCTTCTGGCCGTGGCCGGCGGCGTCGAGGCGGGGTCCGGCCACCCGCTGGCGCAGGCCATCCTGCGCAAGGCCGAGGCCGCGGGGGTGACGCCGCTTCCGGCGCGCGAAGCACGGGTGATCCTCGGCAAGGGCGTCGAGGCCATGCTGGGCGATCGCCGGGCCTGGGTCTCGTCACCGCGCCACGCCGCCGAGGTCGCCGGGATCGATGCGGCGACGCTTGGCATCGCCGCCGGACTTGAGGCCGAGGGCAAGACCGTCGTCGCGGTGTTTCGCGAAAACCAGCCGCTCGGCCTGATCGCCATGCGCGATGAGGCACGCGCCGATGCCGCCGACGCGATCCGCCAACTCGGGGCGATGGGGATCGGCGCGACGATCCTGACCGGTGACAACCCGCGCACGGCTGCGGCCATCGCCGATGGCCTCGGCATCGCCTATCGCGCCGAGATGATGCCCGAGGACAAGCTGCGGATCATCCGCGAGATGGCCGCAGAGGGCGGCGCGATGATGATCGGCGATGGCATCAACGACGCGCCCGCGCTGAAACAGGCAGGCGTCGGCGTGGCGATGGGATCGGGCACCGATGTGGCGCTCGAGACAGCCGATGCCGCCATCCTGCGTGATCGGGTGGCGGATGTGCCGGCGCTGATCCGGCTCGCACGCGCGACGATGCAGAATATCCGCCAGAACGTCGCGCTGGCGCTTGGTCTCAAGGCGGTGTTTCTGGTCACTTCGGTCTTGGGCATCACCGGGCTCTGGATTGCCATCCTCGCCGATACCGGCGCCACCGTCCTTGTCACGCTGAACGCGCTGCGGCTTCTTGCCTTCGATCCGGCGAAACCCCGGCGCGATATCGGCTGAGCGCCCCTCGCGGATCAGGGCGCCAAGACCACGATCCGCGAGGGCCGGCCGCGATGCCAAGCGACAGCCTCTGCATCTTCCATGTTCAAATATCCATGCTCTTGCCGCAAGCCGCAGGGCGGTCCAGAAAAGGGCATGAATTTCGCCACCCATATGCCCGAAGCCCTGCGTGAGGCCCGCGCCGCCGCCCTGCGCGGCGAGGTTCCGGTCGGCGCGGTTCTGCTGGGGCCGCAAGGCGACATTCTGGCCCGCGCCGGAAACCGGACCCGCGAATTGTCGGACCCGACCGCGCATGCCGAGATCCTGGCCATTCGCGCGGCCTGCGCCGCGTTGAAATCCGAACGGCTGCCGGGCGCGCGGATTTGGGTCACGCTGGAGCCCTGCCCGATGTGCGCCGCCGCCATCTCGGCAGCGCGGATCGAGGTGCTGTATTACGGGGCGGAAGATCCGCGCATGGGGGGCGTGCGTCACGGCGCAAGGGTCTTCGATCACCCGCAATGCCACCACCGCCCGCAGATTGTCGACGGCATTTCCGCGGAAGAATCGCGCATCCTTTTGCAGGAATTCTTTCGCAAAAGGCGCTGAGCGGGCATTCTGGCGCAATCATCTGCATCATGTAAGCGCTTGCGCTGCACCGCAGCATTGCTATGGTGAATGATCTGGCGAACACGGGGGGGACGGATGTTCCGGAAGATTCTGATAGCGAATCGTGGCGAGATTGCGATCCGCGTGATGCGTGCGGCGAACGAGCTTGGGAAAAAGACCGTCGCCGTCTATGCCGAAGAGGACAAGCTGGGCCTGCACCGCTTCAAGGCGGATGAGGCTTATCGCATCGGCGAGGGGCTTGGCCCGGTCGCGGCTTACCTTTCGATCCCGGAAATCATCCGCGTCGCCAAAGAATCGGGCGCCGATGCGATCCATCCGGGTTACGGGTTGCTCTCCGAGAATCCCGATTTCGTCGACGCCTGCACCGCCGCCGGTATCACCTTTATCGGCCCCAGCGCCGACACGATGCGCGCGCTTGGCGACAAGGCCAGCGCCCGGCGCGTGGCGATCAAGGCAGGCGTGCCCGTCATCCCCGCGACCGAAGTCCTTGGCGACGACATGGACGCCATCAAGAAGGAAGCCGCGGAAATCGGCTATCCCCTGATGCTCAAGGCCAGCTGGGGCGGCGGCGGGCGCGGCATGCGCCCCATCACCAACCCCGAGGAACTGCCCGAAAAGGTTCGCGAGGGCCGGCGCGAGGCCGAAGCCGCCTTTGGCAATGGCGAAGGCTATCTGGAAAAGATGATCCAGCGCGCCCGCCATGTCGAGGTGCAGCTTCTGGGCGACAGCCATGGCGGTCTTTACCATCTTTATGAACGCGACTGCACCGTGCAGCGCCGCAACCAGAAGGTGGTCGAACGCGCCCCCGCGCCCTACCTGACCCAGGCGCAGCGTGATGAGGTCTGCGAACTGGCGCTGAAGATCGGCCGCGCCGTCGGCTACCAGAACGCCGGCACCGTCGAGTTCCTGATGGATATGGACGAGGGCAAGTTCTACTTCATCGAAGTGAACCCCCGCGTGCAGGTCGAACATACCGTGACCGAAGAGGTCACCGGCATCGACATCGTGCAAAGCCAGATCCAGATCGCCGAGGGCGCGACGCTGGCCGACGCGACCGGCGTTTCCGGCCAAGCGGATGTGCGCCTGAATGGCCATGCGCTGCAATGCCGGGTCACGACCGAAGATCCGCTGAACAACTTCATCCCCGATTACGGCCGCATCACCGCCTATCGCAGCGCCACCGGCAACGGCATCCGGCTTGATGGGGGCACCGCCTATTCCGGGGGCGTCATCACCCGCTATTACGACAGCCTGCTGGTCAAGGTCACCGCCCATGCCCAGACGCCGGAAAAGGCGATTGCCCGCATGGACCGCGCGCTTCGGGAATTCCGGGTCCGCGGCGTGGCGACGAATATCGAGTTTGTCATCAACCTGCTGAAACACCCGACCTTTCTGGACGACACCTACACGACCAAGTTCATCGACACGACGCAGGGCCTGTTTGCCTTTCGCAAGCGGCGCGACCGGGCGACGAAGCTGCTGGTCTATATCGCCGATATCAGCGTGAACGGTCACCCCGAGACGGCGGGCCGCCCCCTGCCCCCGGCCGAGGCGCGCAACCCCGTGGCCCCCGCCGCGAAAGCCGCGCCCGCCCGTGGCACCCGGCAACTGCTTGAGGAACAGGGCGCGAAAGCCGTCGCCGACTGGATGCTGGATCAGAAACGCCTGTTGATCACCGACACCTCGATGCGGGACGGGCACCAGTCGCTGTTGGCGACAAGGATGCGCTCGATCGACATGGTCCGGGTCGCACCCACCTATGCCGCGAACCTGCCCGAACTGTTCAGCGTCGAATGCTGGGGCGGTGCGACATTCGACGTCGCTTACCGTTTCCTGCAGGAATGCCCCTGGCAGCGGCTGCGCGACATCCGCACGCGGATGCCGAACCTGATGACGCAGATGCTGCTGCGGGCCAGCAATGGCGTGGGCTACACGAACTATCCCGACAACGTAGTGCAGGCCTTTGTGAAACAGGCCGCGACCACCGGCATCGACGTCTTCCGCGTGTTCGACAGCCTGAACTGGGTCGAGAACATGCGCGTCGCCATGGATGCGGTGATCGACAGCGGCAAGATCTGCGAGGGCACGATCTGCTATACCGGCGACATCCTTGACCCCGACCGGGCCAAATATGACCTGAAATACTACCTGAACATGGCCCGCGAGCTGCGCGACGCGGGCGCGCATGTGCTGGGATTGAAGGACATGGCCGGGCTTTTGAAGCCCTCCTCCGCCGGGGTGCTGGTCAAGGCACTGAAGGAAGAGGTCGGGCTGCCCGTCCATTTCCACACCCATGACACCGGCGGCATCGCCGGGGCCTCGATCCTCGCCGCAGCGGCTGCAGGCGTCGATGCGGTCGATTGCGCCATGGACGCGCTGTCCGGCAATACCAGCCAGCCGACGCTGGGCTCGATCGTCGAGGCACTGCGCCACACCGAGCGCGATACCGGGCTGGATATCGCCGCCATCCGTGAAATCTCGAATTATTGGGAAGCGGTGCGCGAACATTACGCGGCCTTTGAAAGCGGCCTGCAGGCCCCCGCCTCCGAGGTCTATCTGCATGAAATGCCTGGCGGCCAGTTCACCAACCTGAAGGCACAGGCGCGCAGCCTTGGGCTTGAGGATCGCTGGCACGAAGTGGCGCAGGCCTATGCCGATGTGAACCGGATGTTTGGCGATATCGTCAAGGTCACGCCCTCGTCCAAGGTGGTGGGCGACATGGCGCTGATGATGGTGGCGCAGAACCTGACGCCCGCGCAGGTCGAGGACCCCGAGACCGAGGTTTCGTTCCCCGATTCGGTCATCGACATGATGAAGGGCAATCTGGGCCAACCTCCGGGCGGCTGGCCCGAGGCGCTGCAGAAAAAGGTGCTGAAGGGCGAGGCGCCGATGCTGACCCGCCCCGGAGCCTCGATGGCGCCCGTGGATCTGGAAGCCGTGCGCGCCGATGTGCAGAACCAGCTTGAGGGCAAGGCCGTCGATGACGAGGACCTGAACGGCTATCTGATGTATCCCAAGGTGTTCCTGGACTACATGGGCCGCCACCGGCTTTATGGTCCGGTTCGTACCCTGCCCACCCAGACCTTTTTCTACGGGATGGAGCCGGGTCAGGAAATCGAGGCCGAGATCGACCCCGGCAAGACGCTGGAAATCCGTCTGCAAGCCATTGGCGAGACAGACGAAAAGGGCGACGTCAAGGTCTTCTTCGAACTGAACGGCCAGCCCCGGGTGATCCGGGTGCCGAACCGTCTGGTCAAGTCGCAGACCGCCGCAAGGCCCAAGGCCGACCCCGCCAATGACGGCCATATCGGCGCGCCGATGCCGGGCGTCGTCGCCTCGGTCGCGGTGACGGTGGGCCAGAAGGTGGCGGCCGGCGACATGCTGCTGACCATCGAGGCGATGAAGATGGAGACCGGGATCCATGCCGACCGCGCCGGCGTGATCAAGGCGCTGCATGTCAGCCCCGGCCAGCAGATCGACGCGAAAGACCTGATGGTCGAGATCGAATAGATCGAATCTGGCCGGGGGCCGGACCGAGGGTCCGGCCCCCGGCCAGCTATCCACGCATGGTCTCTGGCAGTCGCGGCGCGCGGCTTACAGCCCCCCACGGCCAAGCATGACCGCGACGGCATAGCCGGCAAGCGCGCCACAAATCGCCGCCACCGCCATCCGCAGCCGGCCCGAACGCGCACCCGCCGCGGGACGGGTTTCAGCCTTGAGCGCGGATGCCCCCTCGGTGCGGGCGACCGGGGCCAGGGTCCGGCCGGCCTGCTCCTCGGCGGCCTCGGCGCGGCGGATGTAATAGCCGATCTCTTCCTTGGCCGACTGAACGACATGGACCGCATTGGCGTCGGTGTCCCAACTGTCCCTGCCGGTCGCAGCCAGACTGACCACCCGCCGCCGTAGCGGATCCCGCGCCGCGATCCGCCGCAGCGCCGCATGCCAGGCGTCGCGCGCCTTGTCGATGCCTGCGCCATGCGGCCAGGGCAGCGTCATCAGCACCGGGGTGGCGGCGGTGACATAAGCGCCGATATGGTCGAAAATCTGCTCGAAATCGCGGTTTTCATAGGCCGGGGCATAGACGATGTCCGATTCGGTCGGCCACAGGAACACGCGATCGAACCGGCGGCTTGTGCCGTTCAGGCCAAGCGCCTCGAACGCCACCGCGACATTGGCCGCAAGCACCTGCCGCATGCGCGGCAATTGCTGGAACATGCGGATTTCGGTCCCCTGCGCGGGCGGCCAGTTCGCGGTCGCAGTGATCTGGATGTCCTGGCTGCGCCACGCGCCGTGCACCGTCGGCTCGGCGGTGCTGGTGAATTCGACATAGCAGGTTTCGGGATCGGCCACCGATTCGATTCGCGCCGGATAGAACGGGTTGGTCCCCAGGCTGGAGGTGTTGAGATAGCGCGCGGCACCGTCGCGATCGAACTTTGAATAGCGGATCTGGGTGCCGTCGGCATTCATCCCGACATGTCCCGGCCCGGGGTCTTCGCCTGTCGCGCGGGTCCAGTCATAGGGTTCGCCCACCAGCGCCCGGACGCCGGTGCCGCCCCGGCCGATGATGATCAGATACCAGTCCTCATCGGGCGTTGCGCGGGCGATCTCGGCGGCATAGGCCACCGGCAGGCGCAGGGGCACATCCCTGGCCGGCAGAAAGGCACTGCCGGTGGTGGCGCGGCTGTTGCCGGCCCAGGCGCCGCCGTTCCAGACGAAGAGGTTGGGCGGCGGCGCCTCGCGCCAGCCGAATTCGCCCGAGATCCCCGCGAAATTAGACTGGCTATAGGCGAAAAGGATGCGCCTGACACGCGCGCCCCGGGCAGCGCCATCGGCAGCCTTTGGCGCCTCCAGCCCTGCTTGCCTTGCGATCGCCGCGCCGCGCGCCGTCAGGACCTCGGCCCAAAGCTGCATGGCCGCATCGGAGCCGGCATCGATGGTGCCCTCCTCGATCTCCTCAAGGATATAGCTCAGCTGCCGGGACAGAAGACGCCGCGCGGGTTCGGCCAATACGGCCCCTTCGGCAAGATCGACCTGCGGCTGGCGCGGGGTCAGACGCCGGATCAGCACCGGAACACCCGCCCCTGGCGCCGGATCGATCTGGATGGAATCCTTGGTGACGAAACTGAACCGGGCGGGGCGTCCGTCGACGGATAGATCGACATGCGCGCGGTCGATATAGGGAAAGGCGAAATCAAAGATCGCCCGCGATCCGTTCCCCTGATGGGTGACGCTGGTCCTCGTCATCAAAAAAGCCTCGCATTGGCCGGGACACCGGATACCGTGCCGCGGATCAAGCGCTGTCTAGTCCCGCCGGCCGGATTTGACCAGCATCGCGCCGGTCCTTCGCAACGGTCGCGGTCTGGGGCATGATCGGGCCTTGCCGCCAGCGCCAGAAGGGCCGGGCCGAACCGCAAAGGACGCCATCCGATGACCGACGCACGGGACAAGCTGACAGCGATGAACGCGCGCGCCGCCGCGCTTTACAAGGCCGATCCCAAGACCATGGCCGCCTTTCGCGGGCTGATGACCGCCGCAGGGCGCGAGGGCCGGATCAGCCCGGCCATGAAAGAGCTGATCGCACTGGCCGTCGCCATCGGTCGCGGCTGCGAGGATTGCGTCATCTTTCACACCAGCGAGGCCAGATCCCATGGCGCCAGCCGCGACGAGCTGCTTGAGGTTCTGGCGGTCGCCATCGAAATGTCCGGCGGGCCGGGCACGGTCTATGCCGCCAAGTCGCTGGCCGCCTTTGACGAGCTTTAGGCAAGGGCGCAACTGCCGCAGCGGATGGAAAAATGCCCGATCCGCTCTAGGAGATCGCCCGCGCCGCGCTATACATCTTGGGCAAGATCGCGAATACGGCCATTCACGGCCCTGGGCGGGTCGCGATTCGCGGCAACGCCCGACGACAAGGGAAATGACTTCATGCCTCATCCGGTTCTTGGTATCGATCACGTCTTCCTGCTGGTCAAAGACCTTGATGCGAGCGCCGCGCAATTCCGACGGCTGGGTTTTACCCTGTCGCCGCGCGGGCTGCACAGCGCCGAAAAGGGGACGGCGAATTACACGCTGATCTTTGAACATGATTACTGCGAGTTGCTGGGCATCGTCGCCGAGACCGAGCGCAACCGCCCCCAGCGCGACATGCTGGCCGAGGATGGCGAGGGGCTGCGCGCCATCGCCTGCCGGATCGGAAGCGCACGCGAGGCCCGCAAGGGGCTGGCCGCGCTTGGCATCGCGACCGAGCCGGTCAGCGAATTCTCGCGCCCGCTCGCCTTGCCTGACGGCTCAAGCGGGCTTGCGGCCTTTGCCTCGACCGATCTTGCGGTTGATGAAGCACCCTCGGGCTATATGTTCCTGTGCCAGCACAAGACCCCCGACATGGTCTGGCGCCCCGAATTGCAGTCCCACGCCAATGGCGCGCAGGCGCTGGCAGGCATCGTCACCATGGCCAATGACACCGAGACACTGGCGCGGCGCTTTGCCCGGCTTTTCGCCGCAGGCCGGGTCCGCACCATCCCCGGCGGCCATGCCGTCGAAACCGGCACGCATTCGGCCCGCATCCTGTGCCTGACCCCGGCCGCCGCCGCCGCACGCTATGACGACAGCGCCGTGGCGGACACGCCGCCGCGCGGCTATGCCGCCCTGCAGATCGCCGTCACCAATCCGGCGGTGACGCGCGAATTGCTGATCGGCGCCGGCATCGCCGCCCATCGCGGCCCCGAGGGCGCGGTCTGGGTCGGCCCGTCCGATGCCTGCGGCACCGTTCTGGAATTCGTGCAAGGCTGATCCCCTCTGCCCTTGCCCGGACCCGGCTGCGGCCTATGTTCAAGGGGGCAAGCTCTGGAAAAGGGGATCGGACGATGGGTCAGCTGGTCGACGGCATCTGGCGCGATGAATGGTATGATACCGAAAGCACTGGCGGGCGCTTTCAGCGCACGGTGACCGCGCATCGCAACTGGATCACCCCTGATGGCAGCCCCGGCCCCAGCGGCGAGGGCGGCTTTCCCGCCGAAAGCGGGCGCTATCATCTTTACGTCTCATATGCCTGTCCATGGGCGCATCGGACGCTGATCTTTCGCGCGCTGAAGGGGCTTGTACCGCATATCGATATCTCGGTCGTGCATCCCGACATGCTGTCGGATGGCTGGACATTCGCCACCGATTTTCCCGGCACGACGGGTGACGGGCTGTTCGGCCTGCCCTTCCTGCGCGACATCTATGTCAAGGTAGATCCCCATGCCTCGGGCCGGGTGACGGTGCCGGTCCTGTGGGACAATATCCGGGGGCGGATCGTCTCGAACGAAAGCGCCGAGATCATCCGCATGTTCAATTCGGCCTTTGACGGGCTGACCGGCAATAGCGCGAATTTCTGCCCCAAGGACCGCCTGCCCCAGATCGACGCCATGAACGAGCGGCTTTACGGCACGGTCAATAACGGCGTCTACAAGGCCGGTTTCGCCACCTCGCAAGCCGGATATGACGAGGCGGTCGGCCCGCTTTTCCAGACGCTGGACTGGCTCGAGGGACATCTGGCCGCAAGCCGCTACCTCTGCGGCGCGCAGGTGACCGAGGCAGACTGGCGGCTTTTCACCACGCTGGTGCGTTTCGATCCGGTCTATCACACGCATTTCAAGTGCAACCGGGCGTGGCTGCGCGAATACCCGAACCTGTGGGGCTGGACGCGCGAGATGTATCAATGGCCGGGCGTGGCCGAGACGGTGCATTTCGACCATATCGTGCGCCATTACCATTACAGCCACGCGACGATTAACCCCTATCGGATCATCCCGATCAACCCGGTCATCGACTGGCTGGAACCGCATGGCCGCGAGGCCGTCTAGACCCCCAGCCGGTCGCGCAACCCATACCACCACGACCCCATGACCGAATAGGGCACGCGGAAGGTGCGCCCGCCCGGGAACGGGATCCATGGCAGGCCGGCAAAGACGTCGAAGCGCCCGGTATCGCCGCAGATCGCCTCGGCCAGAATGCGGCCAAAGGTATGCGAGCCGGTGACGCCATGGCCGGAATAGCCATGGGCGAAATAGGTGTTCTGCCCGATCCGGCCCATCTGCGGCACACGGCTGAAGGACAGCGCGAAATTCCCGCTCCAGGCATAGTCGATGCGGGTCTGCGCCAGTTGCGGGAACACCTTGACCATGTTCTTCCACAGCTTCGCGGTGATATCCTTGGGATCGGTGCCGCCATAGACCGTGCCGCCGCCGAACAGCAGCCGCTTGTCGGCGGACATGCGATAGTAATCAAGGATATAGCGCACGTCCTCGATGCAGGTATCGCTGGGCATCAGGGTCGCGGCCAGATCGCCCAAGGGCTCGGTCGCCATGATCTGGGTCGAGACCGGCATGATCCGCGATTCCAGTGCCGGCACGACATCGCCCAGATAGGCATTGCCGCAGATCACCAGCGTTTTCGCGCGAATCTCGCCCTTGGCGGTGCGCAGGCTGGGCCGCGCACCTTCGGTCTGGACCGAGGTCACCGGCGACATTTCAAAAATGGTGCCGCCCCGGCTTTCCAGCGCCGCTGCCTCGCCCAGGGCAAGGTTCAGCGGGTGCATATGGCCGCCCTTGCGGTCGATCATGCCGCCGACATAGCGATCCGAGGCGACATGATCGCGCATCTGATCGGCGCTCAGCATGTCCTGACTGTCGATGCCATAGCCGCGCCAGAGCTTCCAGCGTGCCTCGATCTCGCGCAGCTGCGCGTCGGTCAGCGCGGCAAAGACATTGCCGGGCTTGAGGTCGCATTGGATGCCATAGGTCGCCACCCGCTCGCGGATGATATCGCCGCCCTCGGTCACCAGCCCGGCGACGAAATTCGCGGTATCCTGACCATAGCGGGCGCGGATCGTCTGCAGGCTGGCATTCAGCCCGTTCACCACCTGCCCGCCATTGCGCCCCGAGGCGCCCCAGCCGATGCGCGCCCCCTCGACCACGGCGACCTTGTGGCCACGCTCGGCCAGATGCAGCGCGGTCGATAGCCCCGAATAGCCGGCGCCAAGGACGGCGATATCGGTCTCATGCGTGCCGGCCAGTTCGGCCCGCAGCGGCGCGGGATTGGCTGAAGCCGCGTAATAGCTGCCGGTGTGATCGCCCGTTCCGGCATAGGGGTGGCGCATCGCATTCATCAGACGGCCTCCATATAGGAATGGTATTCGAATTCGGTGACGTGGCGGGTAAAACGGCGCAGTTCCTGCAACTTGCATTGCACGAACATACGTTGCAGGCGGCGAGCATAGATCTGGGTCACATGCGGCCCGCGCGAGAATGCCTCGATGGCCGAGGCCCAGTCGGGCGGCAGGGTCTCGATATTCTGGGAATAGGCGTCGCCGGTGACGGGCGGCGGCGGCTCCCACTTGCCTTCGATGCCCAGAAGCGCCCCGCCCAGGATCGAGGCCAGCACCAGATAGGGGTTCGCGTCAGCACCCGCGACGCGATGTTCGATCCGGCGCGCCTTGGGGCTGCCGCCGGGAATGCGGACGGCCACGGTGCGGTTTTCATAGCCCCAAGCCACAGATGAGGGCGCATGTGCCCCCGGCAGAATCCGGCGGAAGCTGTTCTCATGCGGGGCAAAGACCAGCGCGTTTTCCTGCATGGTGCGGATGAGGCCCGCAACGGCATGGCGCAGAACCTCGGTCCCGTCCTCGCCGCCATCGTCAAAGATATTGCGCCCCTCGGCATCGTTCAGCGAGAAATGCACATGCATGCCCGAGCCAGCACGGTCGCCATAGGGCTTGGCCATGAAGGTCGCCGCAAAGCCGTGCTTGCGGGCGATACCGCGCACCAGCCGCTTGAACAGCACCGCATCGTCAGCCGCCTCAAGCGGGTCGGCGACATGCAGCAGGTTGATTTCGAACTGGCCGGCGCCGTTTTCGGAAATCGCCGCATCGGCCGGGATGCCATGGGCGGCGCAGGAATCATAAACTTCGTTCAGAAAGGCGTCGAAATGCTGAAGCTCGTCCAGCGACAGCGCCCCGTCCGAATCAAGCCGCTTGCCGGTCACCGGCGAACAGGGCGGCTGCGGCACCGCGCCCGAGGGATCGACGATATAGAACTCCAGCTCGGTCGCGACCACCGGGGTCAGACCCGCCGCCTTGAAGCGGTCGACCACCGCGGCCAGTGCCCGGCGCGGATCGCCCATGAAGGGGCGGCCGTTTTCCTCGCGCATCCAAAGCTGGGCAAAAGCCGCCGGGCGCGAGGTCCATTCCACCGGGCTGATCGGCCGGCCGGTGAAGTCGCACAGCCCGTCCGCGTCGCCCGTGTCGAAAACCAGCTCGTTATCCTCGATATCCTCGCCCCAGATATCCATGCTGAGCAGTGACAGCGGCATGCGCAGCGCGCCCGAGGTGATCTTGTCAAGCTGTTCGACCGGCACGCGCTTGCCCCGCATGATCCCGTTCAAGTCACAGATGCAGGCGAAGATCGTCTCGATCTCCGGTCGGTCGGCCAGCCAGGCCGGGGCATCTGCGGGTATCATCGGAGGACTCCTTAAAGGGGACAGGCAGGATGTTTGTGATATCATTTTTCATATTGCGATATCATTTTGACTTGTGTCAAGCCACCTGACGGGTCATCCTGCACTGCCTGCATCCGCCCCGGAGGTCCGTCATGCCCCAGCCAGCGCTTCCCGAAATCCCGCGCGATGCGGCGATGACGACTCAGGAATACGCCTATCTACGGCTGCGCAACGCCGTAATGACCGGGGCGCTGCAACCGGGTACCGCACTGACCTTCCGGGGATTGGCCGAGCAGCTCGACCTCAGTCCGACCCCGATCCGCGAGGCATTGCGGCGCCTGAGTTCGGAAAACGCCATAAAGGTCCTGGGCAATCGCAGGCTGCGCGTCCCCGAGATGACCGCGGGCCGGTTCGAGGAACTGGTGCAATTGCGCATCGCGCTGGAAACCCATGCCGCCATGCGGGCCTTTCCCTATATCTCGGATGTCGCCATTGCCCATCTGACCACGCTGGACGATGGCATGGACAAGGCCCTTGCCGAACGCGACCTCGACGCCCTGACGCGGATGAACCAGGAGTTTCACAAGGTGCTTTATGGGTTGAATCCCGACCAAGCCGCCTTGCCGCTGATCGAAAGCATCTGGCTGCAGCTAGGTCCGTTCCAACGCCAGGTTATCGAACATCTCGACGACTTTGCCGGCGCAGACCACCATAAGGAAATGCTGGTCGCGATGCGCAATCGCGACCTGTCTGCGCTTTGTAGCGCCATCGAAAACGATGTTCGTGACGGCTCGATCCGGGCAGGGCGCCGCATGCTGCAAGATACCGGCACCTGAACCACAGCACCGCCCAGACCGGCGAGAGGCTGACCGCTTGGCGTTCAAAGACGCAGCGGGACGCCCCATCATTCGCGCACTGCGGAAATGTCCTCCAACTCCGCCGTCGCCCCGCCCGTAAGGATCAGCCGCGGCGTACCGCCGACAAGCTCTGCGCCTGTCACCCGCGTGTAGACGCCAACATCCGAGGTATTGATTACCTCGCCATCCTTTGCCGACACTACCCGGAACTGATAGATGCCGGCAGGTAGCACATTGCCCTGGGCATCCCGCCCCTGCCAGTCGATCTCGCCCGAGCCAGCACCGATCTCCTCGCGCGACACTTCGTTGCCCCGGGCATCAAGCGTGATCAGAGTGACGGTATCGGCCCCGGCGGCCGGGTTGACGGTCATCGTCAACGGCGATCGATCGAACCAGACCGGAGCCGTGGTGCGGACGTCGCGCCCGATCCAGCCGGACAACTCGCCAAGCCCATTCGTCCCGCCGCTCAGTAGCTGTTGCAGCAGTGCATTGGTCTGAACCTGCTGCTCGACCCCGGAAAACGTTGCAAGCTGCACCGCGAACTCTGTTCCCTCCATGGGGTTGAGCGGATCCTGGTTCTTGATCTGCGTGGTCAGCATCTTGAGAAATGTCTCGAAGTCGCTGCTTGCGAATGCCGAGCCGGATGTGCTGGCACCGCTCGCCTGCCGCGCGGTCGTCGCCATGGATGACGTTGCGCTTACATTGTCCACCATTCTGGAAACCTCAAGTTTCTAAATTCTGATATCGATCCGCGCGCCCGAAATCGAACGCGGCGGGGCCTGCGGAGCCGGCTGTTCTGTCGATGACATTGCGCGGTCCTCGGCATGTATTGCCTGCGAAGTACTCTGCGCCGCCCCGTGCCGCCCCCCAGTCCCTGCATTATCCGCAAATGACAGATCGGCACCCGAAAATCCTGTATCGCGCAACTCTCGGGCTAGAAGGTCGGCAT
The DNA here is from genome assembly GCF_003337565.1 of Paracoccus lutimaris. Classification (GTDB taxonomy): domain Bacteria; phylum Pseudomonadota; class Alphaproteobacteria; order Rhodobacterales; family Rhodobacteraceae; genus Paracoccus; species Paracoccus lutimaris. Next base: position 5,172 of record NZ_QPJL01000017.1, on the reverse strand, counting down.
GGCGGCGCAGCAGATCCAAAGTCTGCGGATTGTCGGCATAGACTGCGACCGCTGGTCGTTCCCCGCCCAAGATGACCAATCGCACCTTGCCCAGCTCATCCGGTGAGAGGGTGACCTCGATTCGGTCACCATCGTGGTCGGCCGCATGAAGCGCTATCTGTCGCAGCACATTTTGCGGCGCATGAGCCGTGTTTCTCGCAGCAGTCGCCTGTGCCGCGACGTCACCCCTGGCGTCACTGCCGACCTGCACGCTGATCTCTGCCCTCATCCCGATCAGACTCTCTGTCGGACGCTGATCCGTCTCTTCGGTTGGCATGAGGCTGGGGGGCGAAGAGGTTTCAACGATCGGCAATGCACGGATCGGTCGATCCGCGACAGATACATCCAAATGCACGGGCGGCGGCTTATCAGCCCCGACCGCAATCTCGGCGCGAACCCTCTCGGTCGCAATGGCCGCACTCTCAGTCGGTCGGCCATCGGATCTAAAGGTGAAAAACGTCCCTTCGGGAGCCCCTTCGGCAAAGGCGGCCCGTCCTGCTGACAGGACGGGCTGTTCCCGCATCGGCGCCGCATCCTCAGCCACGACAGTCTCTATCGGCCGATCGTCAGCCGCCCAGAGCCCCGATTCCGACTCTACCCCATCAGACACGGCATCTGCTGCCGGAACCTCATTGTCCAACGCGAATACGCGATCATGAGGATCCGATGGCGGCGCCACCGGCGTCGTCTCGATATCGGCTACAACTGTCGACTCGTCCGTATCGGGCACTTCTTCGTCCTCGGCGACGTCCACCATAGCATCGTCACAGGCAACGATCTGGTCTTTCGCTTCTGGCGACATGAGCTTGGCGAATTCGGACCCGCCACAAGAGAGCTGTCCAGACCTCTCGGGACCTGTCCTGAACGGGGGGGAGCTTGTGAAACTGATACTGGACGGGGTCATAATCTCTTCATCCCAAGGCTTCCCGACTTCTAACAGCCTCTGGTTACCAAATATTTACTGCAAGCATGTATTTTACAGCCCATCGATGAACTTTTAACGAAAAATGGATGGCACATGCGCATCGAGACAAGCATGGCGGTTTCCACATCGCATCAGAAGTTGACGCAGGAAGCCGCAAACGGACTGGAGCGGGCATTTCTTTCTGAAATGTTAAAATATGCTGGCCCGAAGCCTTCAGAGGGAGATTTTTCGGGTGGCGTCGGGGAATCGCAATTCGGGAGCATGCTGACCGATGCCTATGCTGACGCCCTCGCCTCGCGAATCGACCTAGGCCTCGCCAAGAAACCAGGAGTAAAGCCATGAACGACGCTACTGAATACCTGAAGCAGGCACGGGTAGCGCTTATCGCATTCGAACCCGATAAAGCCGAGGAAATGCTTCGCAAATTCGAAGCCGAGCTGCAGAATCACCCCCTCACCGAGGATGCGGCAACGCGCTGCACGGCTGAACTTTCGGCAATCCGCGATCTGGCGGCTTCCGCACGCGAGGGAGTCTTCGCGGCTCAGCGCCAATTTCAGGAGATACTCAAACTATCCCGACATCTGGATGGATATGACAAAACCGGAAAGAAAACGACCGAGCAGGTCGGGCCGAGATCCACTCGAAAGTTTTGAATAAATATGTATATGTTATCTGATTGCATGATTGAGGAGGTTCAGGGTTTATTCACGATTGCCGGTTAAGACCGGTCACATGCTTCACCGCATCGGGCTGAAGCTCGCAGGTCAGAAGGCCTTATTCACGAAACCGGGCAAAACGCCCAGTCATTGGAGATAAAAAATGTCCAGCATTCTGACCAACAACAGCGCAATGGTTGCCCTTCAGACCCTGAAAGGCATCAACTCGAACCTCGCAAAGACGCAGGACGAGATTTCGACCGGCAAGAAAGTCGCCAACGCTCAGCACAACGCCGCTGTCTGGGCGATCTCGAAGGTCATGGAATCCGATCAGTCGTCTTTCAAGACCATCCAGAGCAACCTGAACCTGGCCGAAGCCGTCGTAACGACCGCCCGTACCGGCGGTGAGAAGATCCAGAAGCTACTCGACGAGATGAAGCAACTGGCCGCCGGCGCCGCCAGCGACGCGAACGACTACGCGACCATCAATGCGCAGATCGTCGCGAAGAAGGATCAGATCACCGCGATCGTTGACGCAAGTCAAATGAACGGGGTGAACCTGCTCAAGACCAACCCGATCCCTGGACAGACGGACTTCTCAGTCTTGGCGTCAATGGATCGGACCTCGGGCACGGCTGTCACTGCCAAGGTGTCGATCACTGTCGCATCCGTTGATTTCGAAGCTGATATCGAAGGCGCAACGGTCACCACGATCACCAGCCGTGCAACGGCGTTGACCGCAGTGGGCGAGATCGAGGCGCTGTTCACGATCGCGAAAGACGGTGTTGCCTTGCTGGGTACCGCCGCCAAGCGGATCAACGACCAGTCGAACTTCGTTGCGGATCTCGCCGACTCGCTGAAATCGGGTGTGGGCGCGCTTGTCGACGCCGACATGGAAGAGGCCTCTGCCCGCCTGCAGGCGCTGCAAACCCAGCAACAGCTGGGCGTTCAGGCCCTGTCGATCGCCAACCAGGCACCGCAGACGATCCTGGCGCTGTTCAAGTAATGACAACCACATAGGGCGCCACCTCTGGCGCCCTATGTTTCCGACTGCCTTCTAGAACAGGAATTCAGGCGTGAACTCTGCTTCATTTCTAAAGCCCCGCGCTCAATTCGGTTCGGACTATGTCCGAACTGATCGCGACAATGAATATACGGTGGTATCGCGTGTCACGCGCCTGCTCCAGAATGCACTGGACAGTGGCGACGATCTCGCGGCAATCCGCGCAACCCATGCCAATAACGAACTCTGGATCGCACTTGCCGCCGATCTGGCGTCTCCGGGAAATGCACTTCCCGACGAGTTGAAGGCCGGCCTGATATCTCTGGCTATGTTCTCGATCCGTCATGGGCACAAGGTTCTCGCCGAAAACGCGTCGATCGATCCCCTGATCGATATCAATATGCGAATCATGAAGGGTCTGCGCGGTGAGGTTCAGGAATGACTGGACTGATCCTGAAACTCGCGCCGAGCGAACGCGTTCTGATCAACGGGGCCGTGATCGAAAACGGCGATCGCCGCGCCAAGATCGCTATCCGCACCCCCAATGCCAACATATTGCGGTTGAAGGATGCAATTCACCCCAGCCTGGCGAACACGCCAGTTGCACGGGTCTGTTACATTTGCCAACTCATCCTGACGGGCGAAACCGATCCGACTGAGGGACATCAGCAACTTCTCACAGGGATCGAGCAGCTTTCGCAGGTGTTTCGCGATCAAGATAGCAGGGTGATCCTCAGCCGCGCCACCGATCACGTAATCTCGAGAAGCTATTACCATGCATTGAAACAGCTTCGTGAGTTGCTTCCGCGAGAGGCGCGGCTATTGGCCGCGAGACAGGCATGAGCTATAATATTCACGTCGGGAATGGCGGCTACCTGGGCTGGAAAATTCTCGAGCGAACCTCCGAGGCGCAAAAAACCGCATTCTCGAAAAGCGCGGAATTGCAAAGATCGCGCGACTACTTCGTCGAGAACATCTCGAAAGTGCAATCGGCGGAGGACTTGATAGGTGACTACAAGCTTCTCAGTGTCGCGCTGCGCGCATTTGGGTTAGATGATGATCTGAATAACAAGTTTTTCATTCGAAAGGTTCTCGAAGCGAATCCGCAAGACGAAAACAGTATTGTGAGCAGGCTTCCCGACAAGCGTTACGCGAACCTGAATGCTGCATTTGGTCTTTGGCATTCGTCCAGCGATGATACAAATACGCTGGATGCCGAGGCGATCACTGATATGTTCACAACCAGATCATTCGAGAAAAACATCGGTGCGCAGCATCAAGAGATTGAACTGGCACTTAATGCCAAGCGTGAACTGGCCGAACTCGCAGGATCCAACATCAGCAATGATACAAAATGGTTGCGGATAATCGGTTCCAAACCGCTTCGAAAGGTTTTTGAAGGGGCTTTCGGCCTCGGCCAAAACTTCGCGAAACTTCCGATCGACCGACAACTTTCCGAGTTCAAGGCCAAGGCAGAACGGCTGACGGGGAGTTCGGATATTGGCCAGTTCACCGATGGCGAGCAGGTAGAATCTTTGCTGAAGCGCTACCTCCTGCGGACGCAGATTGATTCGAGCACGAACACGTCGAAGTTCTCAACCGCCTTGACGCTGCTCTCTGCCGGACGCTCGCGCTCTCTTCTGTCGTAGGCAGGATTGACGTGCGCCGGCTTCGTTACGTGTCCACTTAACCTTCTTGGCTGGCGAATGACATGACGGCCTATATGGGTCTTCACCCCATGTTCCGATAATCGAGATGCTGTCGTTAGGTATTGTAATGGACCAGCCAGGCATCAAGATCGGCCTCGGCCGGCAGAAGCTTACTCGTTTCACTTGACTCCACATACCTTTCCCAGGAGCAGGGGGTCATCTGCTCCAGGAGTGCTGCCTGCTCGGGGGTGATCTCGACGACCTTCTCGGCCGTCTTCGCCTCCAGAGCCAGCATCGCTTCATCGCGGTTGCAACCATGGGCTGGGTGCGCCAGCGCCAATTCCCTGATCAGTTCGACCACCGGCTGCGGTTTCGTCTGCGGGTGCGACTTGTGGATCGGCGACAGGTCTTTCAGATCCTCGAAGCACTGCGTCTGGAACCGTCGTTTCGATTCATAGAAACTGGTCCGGTCCCCCCCCTGGCGCCAGGCCTTGGCGACGTTGCCAAGTTCCTTCGCCAGTTCCAGAACACTCAGGCGGCTCTACGCCAGCTTCGTGTCAGCGTCCCGCTTCTGCGGCCGCGCCGCCGTCGATGATCGTTCCAGAGACGAACCCTCCTCTCCATCTATCGCCCGGAGAAAAGGTTAAGCGGACACGTTACAGTCCGTTTCCGCTACAAACGGCCCGGCCACCGGAAGTTGCCACTGCCAACACTGCGCGACGGTCGGGCCTTGCAAGCACGGCGGCTGGTTGAGGCGATCCATTCGTCAGCCTAATGACGCGGAGTGTCGATTGAGGGCTGCGGCTGTTGATTGCCACTGAGATTTGACCCGGCATTGTCACCGAGAACTGACCCACCCAGTGGTTATGTTCTGCGTGTTATGATGGCGTCAATGCTAGT
>NZ_QPJL01000016.1 GCF_003337565.1 Paracoccus lutimaris | reverse complement strand
GACATCAGGTCTCGTGCCAATCTGGTCTCCATTGCAGGTACCAGCTTGAATCACGATCAGGCCACCCTGTGAATCCCTTTTGTCAACACCACCTAGGCATCGCAATGCTCCACTCGATAAAATACGGCCCCCGCAGGGCGCCGCGACATTTGTTATGCTATTCGATAAGTGCCATATACTGATCGGTACGGGTTTGCCACGCGTGATGTGAGGGGCCGGTTTATCTGAACTGATAGTGCAAAACTCTACCTATGGGTTCTCGAATCGCTGAAATTTCCCTCTATAAGGGAAATTTTCCATCTGTTTTCTTCGGTTGTCACGCGGAAATGCAGCGGCGCTGCCGGTCGGCGCGAGCGATGCCGCAATCATCCCGAACAGGGCGGCGCTGAGGCGATTTGTCGCAGCCATCGCGCCCGGGGAAAGCGCGATATGGCGGACCCGGCAGACGGGCTGTGCAGGCGTGCAGCGGAGTGATCTGCTATGATTGATAGACCCAGCGCTTCGAGACGATGAAGATCATCGCCGAGATGAACAGCGTCACCCCGATCTGCGTCTGGTACAGCGGCAGGTGCAGCCCGTCGACCAGACCCGCCATCAGAAGCGAGTTCATCGCCATCGCGGTCAGATGCATGATCACAAAGCGCGACATGCTGCGCCGGGTCGGGGGCCCGGCGCGGAAGGTCAGCCAGCTTTGCAGGATGTAGTTATAGATCATGCTGACGCCGTAACAGCAGGCGGTCAGGGCAAACGTGCTGGGAATGCTGCCCCTGAGCGCCCAGAGCAGCAGGAAATACAGCCCGGTTGACGAGGCCCCGACCAGCACGAAGCTGAGAACCTGCCGCAGATGCGGCCATGCCTGTTTCACTGCGACACTCTTTCGAACAGGATGCCGAATTCGCCCTGCATCCGCATCTCGTAGCCATTGCCGACATAGGACAGAAGCTCGGTCAGAACGGGCGCCTGCGCCTCGGCGGGGGCCAGGATGCCGGCTTCGGTCCGGGTGATGGCCTTGGCGCCGATCAGGACGAATTTCGGTGGATGCTCCTGCAACCCGGCCCGGATCTCGGCCATCCAGGGCGCATAAAGGGTGAAGTCCGGGGTCATCAGCTCGATGGCAGGGGTGATGAAGCGATGCGGCGGCAGCCGCTGCGCCAGATAGGGGACCTGATATGAGGTGCCATATTGCAGCACCCGATCCTCGGGCGTGCTTTCGTTGCGGATGATCTCGACCATCTTGACCTGATCGGCCGCGGGAATGTCGTAACTGCCGATGATGGGCGATATCCCATTCTGGCGGATATCCGAAAGCAGGCGCGAATCCTTGGCCACCTTGGCGCCGATCCCCAGCACGACCAGCGCTGTCATGGCGATGGCGGCGGCGCCGATCAGTTTGCGCACGCCCGGGCTGCGGGCGCCGCGCATCCTGGCAAAGCCCTGATCCAGCGCCACGGCGGTCAGCATCACCAGAAGCGGCAGGAAGCCCGCGATGTGATAGCCAAAGCCCTTGCGCTGCACGAAATAGGACATCAGGATCGCAAGCCCAAGGCCGATGACCAGCAGCAAGGGATAGCGCAGACCACGATCCCGCAGGATCCACAGGGCCAGACCGATACCTCCGCACAGCGTCATCCAGTGCCACCAGCGCGTGAACAGCACGACGATGGTCTGGATCAGGTCCATGGGCGGCTTGTCGTAATAGACCTGGGCGGTGAACTGCACCGATTGCTGGTGCCAGTCGTCCAGATTGCCGACCGCCAGCGCCCATAGCACGGTCGCCAGAATGACCAGCGCAAAGCCCGCGGCAGGGGCGGCGATGCGGGCCAGGACGCCGTGGCGGCGGGGTTGCGCGACCCAGGCGCGCGGCACGGCCTCAAGGATCATGAGCCCAGCCAGCACGGACAGATAGGTGGGGCGGATCAGCACCGCGCAACCGACCAGAACACCGGCAAGAATCATCGCCGGCAGCTCGCGCCGCATCGGCGCCAGCATGGCGCAGCAGGCGATGATCAGCAGGCCCATGGCGACGATGTCGCGCTGCCCGGCCATCCAGCCGCCAGCGGTGACATAGACCGGCGGGTAAAGCACCAGCGCGACAAAGGGTGCCAGCCGGAATCCCGACCGCCACAGAAACAGCGCCGCCGCCAGCGTGGCCAGCTGCATCAGCAGGAAATCCGTCAGGTGCCATGCCCAGAGCACCGGGCCGAACAGCCGGACCGCCGTCTCGTGCAAAAGCATGGCGCCCGGCCAGTTCATGTCGAAGCTGCCAGCATAGAACGGATACCCCTGCGTCGCCAGCCAGCCCATATAGTCGAACTGTGCCTGATCCGGCGATGGCTCGATCTTGAGATAGATCAGGCAAAGCACCGGGGCCGAGATCAGCCACAGCAGGATCAGGGCGCGGCGCACGGCCAGGGGCGGGGACAGGAACGAGTGAGACATGAAACGGCTCCTTCAGGCCAGACCGCTGCGAAGAAAGGTGATGATCCGGGAAATGCCGCTGGCCAGCGAGGTCGGCTGCCAGTCCGGCGGCAGGGCCGAGGGCAGAAAGCTCATGTCGCGGACATTCGATGGGTGCGGGTCGAATTGCAGCAGCAACGGCCGCTCGATGCGCTCGCGGATCCGCTCGATCACCTCGAAGACCGAGGCCGAGCGGCCGCTGGCCAGCAGAAAGGTCGCCGCCCTTGGCGCGGGATCGGGATCGACGATCCTGCGGGCCATGTAATGGCCGATGTCGTCGGACAGCACATAGTCGCGCAGCGTGTTCGGATTGCCGAAGATCCGCGTCGTCTTGCCCTGCATGGCATTGGAAATCAGCGCCGTGACCAGCCCGACCCGCTTCGAGCGCGTCACCCCATAGACCGAACTGGGCCGATAGACATGGCGCCGGTCCAGGCTGGCGGCCTGTTCAAGGCGGGCCTCCTGCATCAGCTTGCCGGTGCCATAGGGCCGCAGCGGCAAGGGCAGGCTGTGTTCCGAGCAATGCGTCTGGCTTTCAAACAACCCGCCGGCCGAGCTCATCATGTGGAAATCCACCGGCCTTTCGTGGCGCAGATCCTCGGCCATGGCGATCAGCTCGGCGATGGTGGCGGTTTCCTGGCCCATATCGGCATCGGAAGAGCCAAAGCCGCTTTGCCCGCCGGTCCAGACCATGGCCACGCGGGTCTTTGCCGGCAGGGCGGCCCGGATCGCCGCCCTTTGCGCCTGTTGCAGGCTGGCATCCTGCCAGTCATAGGGAAAATCGCGGGCCTCGGCCTGAAAGCGCAGCCGCAAGGCCCGGTCCACCGCCCCGCCGATCAGCCCCAGGCCGAACAGCAGGACGATCAGCTCGGCTTGCCCTCCGACCCGCAGGAGCTTCATGGATTCGGGTCAGAATGCTTGGCGAGCCATCGGGCGGCGCTGGCGTCGCCGGATCTGTCGATGGTGAAGAAGGTGGGCTTGCCATGCACCTTGAGGATCATCGAGGACAGGTATTGCAGCACGATCCCCAGCATGAAGGCCGACAGCCCGCCAAAGAAGGTGATGGCCAGAAACAGCGAGGTCCAGCCCTGCACGGCAATGTCCGAGGGGAAGAACAGCTTGACCGTCAAGAAATAGACCGCCGCCAGGACCGACAGCACCATGGCCGCAAGGCCCAGCACCGAACCGATGCGCAACAGCTTGATCTGGCTTGAAAAGATCATGCGCCAGCCATGGGACAGCAGCGATTTCAGGCTGTAGCCGCTGCGCTTGGTCTTGATATAGCGCTCATCCTTCATCTCGATGCGGATGGTGCGGATGCTTTGCGTGAACCAGCCCAGGGTGATGTCCAGATAGGTGTCATGCGAACAGACGCTGGCGGCGGCCCGTGCCACCGGGCCACGGATCAGCCGGAAACTGTTGAAGCTGGACAGGTTCGGGTTGTCCGTCAGCCATTGCATCATCCGCTTGAAGCTGCGCGAGGTCCAGTCGCGGATGGCGGCGTCATGCACGGCCGAAGCCGGGTTGGCATAGACGATATCGGCATGTTCGGAGACCGCCTTGCGCAGCAGCGTGGTGATGACCTCGGGCCGGTGCTGAAGATCCTCGTCCATGGTGACGACCCAGTCGCCGGAACTGTGCAGGATGCCGACGATGGTCGCCGGATGCTGGCCGAAATTGCGCGCCAGATGCAGCGGCACGATCCAGGAATGTTCGCGGGCCAGCCGGTCGATCTTGCTGCCGGAATCGTCAATCGCGGCATCGTCGACGAAAATCGCCTCGGCCAGCGAGAAGGGCGCGCCCTGCGCCTGCCATTCGCGGCGCAACTCATCAAGGGCGGCGACAAGGGCCTCCAGGTAATCGCTGCCGCAATAGACCGGCACGACGACGCTGATCATCATGCTCTGGGGTTGGGGCGCATCTGACATGTTCATATTGCCTGATATTGGGTCGGGTTCATCGCGATGTCGCTTCTTGCTGCGTTTTCAGGGGTGATGTCGAGACGGCCCGGCACAAGAAGGGTCTGGTCCGTGATCTCGTGCCGGGTTGTGATCGCACGGCCCGCTATTGGATCCGGCGTGACGGGCTGGGTGCGAAGGGTGAAGCTCATCTCTTCTTCTGTGAATGCAGCGCGATCGAGCTTGCAGGAATCCGGCGGTTTTGCCCGATAAGGCTACAGGGCGAAAATCCACCGATCAAGCAAAGAACTCGGGCTTTTATCCTGTCTGCGGGGCAAGCCGTCTTTATAGACAGGCAATTTCGCCCGCCGCCGCCGCGCCAGATCCGCGCCGGGACTGAAAGCGGGTTTCGAGGTGGCAAAAACCACCCGGCCTTTTGTGGCCAAGGCTGGCGGCGCGGGCAGGGACCTTGATTTTCATCGGCAGGCCGGTTCAATGGGACAACAGGATTGATATGCCTGCGCGCAAAGGGACAAAGCTCGTATAACCATGATTGCCAAATCTAATTATCGTCCCGATATCGACGGATTGCGGGCGATTGCGGTTGGCCTTGTCGTTTTGACACATGCCGGGGTTCCAGGATTTGGCGGGGGCTTTGTCGGTGTCGATATCTTTTTCGTCATCTCGGGCTATCTGATCACCTCGATCCTGCTGCGCGAGGCGCACGAGGGCAGCTATTCCCTGGCCCGGTTCTATGAACGGCGGATCAGGCGCATCTTTCCGGCGCTGGTCGCGGTCCTGGTCGCGACCACGGCGGCGGGCTTATACATCCTGACCCCCGACCAGCTGGCGGCCTATGGCAAAAGCATGCTGGCCACGATCCTGTTCGTGTCGAACTTCTATCTGGGCATGACCGCGAATTACTTCGATCCCGATGCCGAGACCTTGCCGCTGCTGCACACCTGGTCCTTAGCGGTCGAAGAGCAGTTCTACATCTTCTTCCCGATCATCCTTGTCGCGCTGGTGCGCTGGTATCCGCGCGGGGTCAGGGCGGCGGTCTGGATCATGGCGGGGCTGAGTTTCGCGGCCTGCGTGGCGCTGACCGAGCTGCGCCCGACCATGGCCTTTTATCTTGCCCCCACCCGCGCCTGGGAGCTGCTGGCCGGCGCGCTGCTGGCGATCCATGCGCCGCGCGGGGGCGCCGTGGCGGGGCGGGAATGGCTGGCGCAAGCGCTGGGTCTGGTCGGGCTGGCGCTGATTCTGGCTGCCGGACTGGGGTTCACCACCCAGACCCCGTTCCCCGGCTGGGCGGCGGCGCTGCCGGTTCTGGGATCGGCAGCGCTGATCATGGCCGGCGGGCTTGGCGGCGGGATCGTCACCCGGCTTTTGTCCAGCGCGCCGATGCGTGGGCTGGGGCTGATCTCATACTCGCTTTATCTGTGGCACTGGCCGGTGATCGTGCTGCTGCGGTTCTGGACCATCGATCCGCCGACGCCCTTGCAGATGGGGCTGGCCATGCTGGCGACGCTGGGCCTGTCGATCCTGTCCTGGAAATATGTCGAGCAGCCCTTCCGCCATGCCGGGCGCAAGCCCGGGCGGCTGCGCTATCCGGTGCTTTGGGCCGGGGCGGGCAGCATTCTGGCCGTCTGCGCGCTTTCGGCCGTGCTCGTGCAGGGCAAGGGCCTGCCGGGCCGCTTCTCGCCTCAGGAGCGCCTGCTTCTGGTCGAAGAGCCCAAGGATGGCAGCGTGCCCTGTGACGAACAGACCGACTGGCGCGAGATCGCCAATTGCCGGATCGGTGCCCCGGACGCCCCTGAAAGCTTTCTGCTGTGGGGGGATTCCCATGGCCGTTCGCTGCTGCCGGGCTTTGATGCGGCGATGAAGCTTCTGGATCGCGGCGGGCTTTATGTCGGCATTCCCGGCTGCGCCCCCCTGCTTGAGATGAGCCGCGCGAACGAGCCCTTTCCCAGCCTGTGCTTTCCGCTGGGCAATCATGTCCTGTCGGTGCTGGACGAACACCCCGATATCCGCACGGTCTATCTGGTCAGCCGCTGGTCGATCTATGCGCAGGGCAAGCGCTTCAAGCACAGCCCGACGGCCCGGCAGACCCTGATCGTCGATGCCGAAAGCTCGGGTGCCAGCCTGGCCGAGAACCCGCGCGTCTTTGCCCGGGCGCTGGATCGCACCATCGCGGAACTGCGGCGCCGCGGCCTTAAGGTCGTGGTGCTGAACCAGGTGCCCGATATCGGCTATCACGTCTCGATCGCGACGGTGATGGCGGGCCGGCTGCAGCGCGACATCGACCTGCGCACCAGCCGCGCCGAATACGACGACTTTTACCGCTCGACCGCCGCGATCCTTGCGCCCCATGCCAAGCGCGACGAGATCACGCTGGTGCCGCTTGAGGATCTGCTGTGCGATCAGACCATGTGCCGGATCACCACGCAGGAGGGGCTGCCGGCCTATTGGGACGACAACCACCTGTCGCGGCGCGGCGCGCGCGAACTGGCACCCGGTCTGGCAGATCTTCTGAGGGATTGAAAAGCTTGGATAAATCCTGGGCCGAGGCATTCCGGCGCCTCGGCCCAGCCTTGTTCTCAGCGAAATGCTGCATTGCAGCAATGGTGGTTTCACATCCGCAAGGGCATCCTATGTTAGGGCTATCAGGGCATCCGGCCTTGATCCAAGTCAAATGGCCCCAAGGTAAGGAGATGACCATGGCAGGCAAAATGACGATCTGGTCGCGCATTCGCGGCTTTTTCAGCGCGCTGGTGCAGGATCGCGCCGCGACCGCGCCCCGTCTGGAACATGAACTGCGCGGCTCCCACCACTAAGCCGTGCGGAACGCGCGGGCGGCAATTGCGCCGCCCGTGCCGATTTCCAGCCTATCGGAAGATCAGATAGGTCGACAGGACGACGACGATCACCGCCAGCCCCAGCGGCTTGGCGATTGGCCAGGGGGTCATGTCCACCGGCGCCTCGCCCGAGGGGGCCCAGGACCGTTCCATCGGATACATGCGCCCGATCAGCAGCATGATGCAGACGTTCAGCACGAACAGGATGAACATCACGTGCAGGTAATGCGGATAGCCCTCGGCGCCCAGTGCCGGCTTCAGCATGAACTGGCTGATGATATATAGCCCGACCCCCGATGCGAGGCCGATCTTGGCCGCGATCGGCGGCACCCGGCGCGAAAAGATGCCGACCAGGATGATGGTCAGGATCGGGATCGAATAGCAGCCGTTCACCTCTTGCAGATAGCCGAACAGACCCTGCGGCGCATTGGCGATGAAGGGTGCGATCACCATCGAGGCGACGGCAAGGAAGGTGCCGAAGATCTTGCCGGCGCGCACGACCTCTTCGTCACGGGCGGCGGGCTGGAAAAACCGGCGATAGATATCGACACCGAACAGCGTGACCGAGCTGTTCAGCGCCGAGTTGAACGAGCTCAGGATCGCGCCAAACAGCACGGCGGCGAAAAAGCCCCGCGCCCAGCCCGGCAGCACCTCGTTGACCAGCCGCGGATAGGCCTGGTCGGCCACCGTCAGCTCGCCCTTGAACATGTGCCAGGCGATAATGCCGGGCAGCACGACGATGATCGGGCCAAGGATCTTGATGCAGGCGGCGAAAAGCAGGCCCTTTTGCGCCTCGACCAGCGATTTCGCCCCCAAGGCGCGCTGGATGATCGCCTGGTTGGTGCCCCAGTAGAACAGCTGCACCAGCATCATGCCGGTAAAGATCGTCGCAATCGGGATCGAGCTGTCCGGCCCGCCCGCCGCCACGAACTTGTCCGGGTTTTCGGTATAAAGCACCGACACCCCGGCAAAAAGATCGCCCTGACCGATGGCCAGCAGGCCAAAGACCGGGATCATCAAGCCGCCGATCAAGAGCCCGACCGCGTTGATCGTGTCCGAGACTGCGACCGCCTTCAGCCCGCCAAAGATCGCATAGATCGAGCCGATGATGCCGATGGCCCAGACCGTCACCCACAAGGCCGCCGTATGCGAGATGCCAAACAGGCCCGGCACGTCGAACATGGTCGAAAGCGCCAGCGCCCCGGAATAGAGCACGATGGGCATCAGCACGATCACATAGCCCGACAGGAACAGGATCGAGGTGATGATCTTGGTCTGCTCGTCATAGCGTTCTTCAAGAAAGCCGGGGATGGTGCTGATCCCGGTGCGCAGATAGCGCGGCACCAGCATCAGGGCGGTGACCACGATGGCGATGGCGGCCAGCGTTTCCCAGGCCATGACCAGCACGCCCTCGGTATAGGCCTGACCGTTCAGCCCGACCATCTGCTCGGTCGACAGGTTGGTCAGCAAGAGCGAGCCGGCGATGACCGGCGCGGTCAGTGAGCGGCCACCCAGAAAATAGCCCTCGGAATGGTGTTCGTCGGTGCCCTTGGTCCAGTAATAGGACAGGATCGCGACAAGGGCTGTGAACCCGACAAAGGACAGGATGTTCAAAACCGACATCGTGCCTCCTCCTCCTCCGCAAAATGGATCGTGAACAGAACGTTAAGTCGTTAGCGCAAACGTAATCGGTGTGACAGTGGCTGTGATGACAGGATTCGCAGCCTGCGCCAGTCCATGCGGGGCGGCAATCCCCGATCTTTGCTTGCAACTTTGGGTAGAAACTGGCGAATCCCCGCGTGTCGCGCCATGCGACCCGCGCCGAGGAACCGCCGGTGCCGGGGGAATGGCTGGGCGCAGAGGATCGCTGGGCTATTCCGCAGAGGGCGCCGAACGGGCATCGCGAAAGGCGGCGGGGCTCATGCCGGTCCATTTCATGAAGGCGCGATGAAAGGCGCTGGGTTCGGCATAGCCCAGTCGTGCCGCGATATCTGCGACACGGGCATCGGTCCCGGCCAGCATCTGGCGGGCCTCAAGCTCGCGGATCTCGTCGCGGATGGCGGCAAAGCCCTGTCCCTCGCCGCGCAAGCGGCGGCGCAGCGTGGCGGGCGACAGGCGCAGATCGGCGGCAAGACGGTCGAAATCGGGCCAGTCCTCGGGCGGGGTGCTGCGTAGCCGGTCGCGGATGCGCGCCGACAGGTCCTGATCGTGGCGATAGCGCAAAAGGATGTTTGCAGGCGCCCCGCGCAGAAAGCCCTGCAGCGCCTTTTCGCTGCGGATCGGCGGCAGGACAAGGTAGCGGGCGGCAAAGACCAGCCGGCTTTGCGGCTGATCGAAGCGCACCGGCGCGCCAAAGAATTGCAGGTAATCGCTGCGGTTTTCGGGGGCGGGGCAGGCGAAATCGACCTGCATCAGTGGGATGCGGCGTCCGATCAGCCAGCACATGACCCCCATCAGCACCAGCCAATAGGTGCGATAGGCGAAGGCCGGGCGCGGGGCCAGGCGGTCGGTCAGCACGATCTCGGCCAGACCGTCGCGCAGGCGCAGCTCGCCCGCCGGATCGTCCAGCACCACGGTCAGGAAACTCAGCGCCCGGCGCAGGGCATGTTCCAGCGTGCGCGCATGCAGCACCGCCTGACACATCAGGTTGAAGCTGCCCGGCCGCATCGGCCGCGCGCCCATGCCAAAGAACTCGTCCTGGATCAGGTCGGTGATCGCCAGCCACAGCCGCCCGTATTGCAGGTTCGAGACCGGCTGATCGGGGTCCGAAATCCCGGCCCTTGCCAGCACCGGCGCCGGGTCCAGCCCGGCCCGGGTCAGGCTGGCCAGCGCATCGCCGACAAAGCCGGGCAGGATGGTCCGCCGCTCCATGCGCTGTCCATATTGCAAAACCGATCAGCCATTCTGGCCGGGAATGTCATTGCCTGCAATGTGCCTTGCGCTACCCTGCACCCGATTCCGGCAGGGGAGAGCCGGACCCCGCCGCCCATGCCTGTCCGAAACTGATCGACTTCGTGGCGGAACTGCCCAAGACTCCCGGCGGCAAGATCCAGCGCTTTGTCCTGCGCAAGCATAAGGAAAGAACATGCAGATCGAGAACAAGGTTTTCCTGATCACCGGCGCGGGCTCGGGCCTTGGCGCGGCGGTGGCGCGCATGGCGGTGGGCGCGGGCGCGCGGGTCGCGCTATTGGACGTGAACGCAGGTGCCGGACAGGCGCTGGCGGATGAACTGGGCGCGGGTGCGCTTTTCATCAAGACCGACGTCACCAGCGCCTCCGAGGGCGAGGCGGCGGTCGCGGCGGCCTTGCAGAAATTCGGCCAGATCGACGTGGCGGTGAACTGCGCCGGCGTCGCGCCCGGCGAGCGTATCGTCGGCCGCGAAGGCCCGCATGCGCTGGAAAGCTTTGCCCGCGCCATCCAGATCAACCTGATCGGCACCTTCAACATCCTGCGCCTCGCTGCCGATGCCATGGCGAAAAACCCGCCGGGCGCGGGGGGTGAGCGCGGGCTGATCGTCAACACCGCCTCGGTCGCGGCCTTTGACGGCCAGATCGGGCAGGCGGCCTATTCGGCATCCAAGGGCGGGGTCGCGGCGATGACCCTGCCGGCGGCGCGCGAACTGGCGCGCTTTGGCATCCGGGTGATGACCATCGCGCCCGGTATCTTCAAGACGCCGATGATGGCCGGGATGACGCAAGAGGTGCAGGACAGCCTGGGCGCCATGGTTCCCTTCCCGCCGCGTCTGGGCGAGCCTGCCGAATATGCGGCGCTGGTGCGTCATATCGCCGAAAACCAGATGCTGAATGGCGAGGTCATCCGTCTGGACGGCGCCATCCGCATGGCCCCGAAATAAGGAGTTTTCCCATGGATCACGATCCCATCGTCATCGTCGGCGCCGCGCGCACGCCCATGGGCGGCTTTCAGGGCGATTTCGCCGGCACCGAGGCCGCGACCCTTGGCGCCGCCGCCATCACCGGCGCGCTGAAGGGCGCCGGTCTGGGCGCGGATGCCGTGCAGGAAATCATCATGGGCTGCGTGCTGCCCGCCGGTCAGGGTCAGGCCCCCGCCCGTCAGGCCGCGCTTGGGGCCGGCTTGCCCCTGGGCGCCGGAGCCACCACCATCAACAAGATGTGCGGATCAGGCATGAAGGCCGCGATGCTGGCCCATGACCTGATCCTTGCCGGTTCCGCTGATGTGGTCGTGGCGGGCGGCATGGAAAGCATGTCGAACGCGCCTTACCTTTTGCCGAAAGCCCGCAGCGGCTACCGCATGGGCCATGGTCAGGTCATGGACCACATGTTCCTCGACGGGCTTGAGGATGCCTATGACAAGGGCCGGCTGATGGGCACATTCGCCGAGGATTGCGCGCAAAGCTATCAGTTCACCCGCGAGGCGCAGGACGAATACGCCATCACCTCGCTGACCCGCGCGCAAAAGACCATCGAGGAAGGCCGCTTTGCCGCCGAGGTCACCCCCGTCACCATCCGCGCCGGCAAGGCCGAGCGTGTGGTCAGCATCGACGAACAGCCCGGCAAGGCGCGTCTGGACAAGATCCCGACCCTGCGCCCCGCCTTCCGCGACGGCGGCACGGTGACGGCGGCAAACAGCTCCTCGATCTCGGACGGGGCGGCGGCGCTGATCCTGATGCGCGCCTCCGAGGCCGAGCGCCGGGGCCTGACGCCCCGCGCCCGCATCCTTGGCCATGCGACCTTCGCCGACAAGCCGAACCTGTTCCCGACCGCGCCCATCGGCTCGGTCCATAAGCTGATGGAGCGGACGGGGCTTTCGATTCCGGATATCGACCTGTGGGAGGTGAACGAGGCTTTCGCCGTCGTCGCCATGGCCGCCATGCACGACCTTGGCCTGCCCCATGACATCGTGAACGTGAATGGCGGCGCCTGCGCGCTGGGCCATCCCATCGGCGCATCCGGCGCGCGGGTCATGGTCACGCTGCTCAATGCGCTGGAAACCAACGGGCTGAACCGTGGCGTCGCCTCGCTTTGTATCGGCGGCGGCGAGGCCACGGCCATCGCCATCGAAAGGCTGAACTGATGATCTTGACCGAGGAACAGGAACAGATCCGCGACATGGCGCGGGAATTTGCCCGCGACGTGCTGGCCCCCGGCGCGGCGGCACGCGACCGCGACCACGCTTTCCCGCGCGCGGAACTGACCCGGATGGGCGAGCTTGGCTTCCTTGGCATGCTGGTCCCCGAGACGCATGGCGGCTCGGATACCGGCGTCGTCGCCTATGCCTTGGCGCTTGAGGAAGTCGCGGCGGCCGATGGTGCCTGCTCGACGATTATGTCGGTGCATTCCTCGGTCGGCTGCGTGCCGATCCTGAAATACGGCTCTGATGATCAAAAGGCGCGGTTCCTGCCGCGCCTTGCCTCGGGGGAATGGATCGGCGGTTTCGCCCTGACCGAACCGCAGGCGGGATCGGATGCGTCCTCGCTGAAGACGCGGGCGCGGCGCGACGGCGACCATTACGTCATCGACGGCGCGAAACAGTTCATCACCTCGGGCAAGAACGGCAAGGTGGTGATCGTCTTTGCCGTGACCGATCCCGATGCGGGCAAAAAGGGCATCACTGCCTTTATCGTGCCGACCGACACCCCCGGCTATGAGGTCGTCAGCGTCGAACACAAGCTGGGCCAGCATGCGTCGGACACCTGTGCGCTGGCCTTCACCAATATGCGCGTGCCGGTCGAGAACCGCCTCGGCGACGAGGGGCAGGGCTACAGGATCGCCCTGGCGAATCTCGAAGGCGGCCGCATCGGCATTGCCGCGCAGGCGGTCGGCATGGCGCGCGGCGCCTATGAGGCGGCACTGGCCTATGCCCGCGACCGCATCACCTTTGGCCGCCCGATCATCGAGCATCAGGCGGTGGCCTTCAAACTGGCCGACATGGCGACGCAGATCGACGCGGCACGCCTGATGGTCCTGCGCGCGGCAGAACTGCGCGAGGCCGGCAAACCCTGCCTGACCGAGGCCAGCATGGCCAAGCTTTTCGCCTCGGAAATGGCGGAGAAGGTGATCTCGGACGCGATCCAGATCCATGGCGGCTACGGCTATCTGCGCGACTACCCGGTCGAGCGCATCTATCGCGACGTCCGTGTCTGCCAGATCTATGAAGGCACCAGCGAGGTGCAGCGCCTCGTCATCGCCCGCGGCCTTTAGCGGCCGGGCCTTCGGCTTCGGTCTGCCGGTCCGGGCATGCCACCCGGACCGCAGGCAGGATCGGCCCGCGAATCAGGCCGGCTTGATCTTGACCCCGGTGCCCTTGGCGAAAGCGTCCAGCCGGCCCTTGGCCGCGTCCTGGGTGTTGACGATGCCCGCCACCATCGCCTCGGCATAGGCGGCGTCGAGGCCAGACATGTTCTGCATATGCGAAATGGCCGAGCAGATGGCGAAATTCGACAGGGGCGTGTTCTGGGCGCAGGCGCGGGCCAGTTCATAGGCCTTGGCCTCGCTGTCGGGGACGCGGTATTGCGCCAGACCCACGCTGACCGCCTCGTCGCCCGAATACAGCCGGCCGGTCAGCATCATGTCGACCATGCGTGCGCGCCCGATCAGGGCCGGGACCCGGATGGTGGCGCCGCCGCCGGTGAACAGCCCGCGCTGGCCCTCGGGCAGGCCGAAATAGGTGGTCTCGTCCATGACCCGGATATGCACCGACGAGGCCAGTTCCAGCCCGCCGCCGACGACCGCGCCCTTCAGCGCCGCGATGACCGGGACGCCGCCATATTCGATCTTGGTGAATGCCTCGTGCCAGCGCAGGCACAGGCGCATGAACTCGGCCGGGCTGCGCTCGGACTGGCCATGTTCGACCAGATCGAGCCCGGCGCAGAAATGCGGCCCCTCGGCGCGCAGGACGACGGCGCGGACGCCCGAGCTCGGCAGGGCCGAGAACAGCGCCACCAGTTCCTCGATGGTTTCGGCGTTCAGGGCATTGCGTTTCGCGGGGCGGTTCAGGGTGACGGTGGCGATGCCGTCCTGATCGACGTGGCACAGCAGGTTATTCAACGCGAGGTCGGCGATATCGGGCATGGGGCTCAGCCTTTCGTGATCCAGTGAATGACGGCGGGAACCGTGGCGATGCTGGCCGCAGTGGAAATCAGGATCGCGGCCGAGACGCGATGCGCCGCCACCCCGAAATGCTGCGACAGGATATAGACATTGCCGGCGACCGGCAGGCTGGCGGCGGCGATCATCACCCCGGCAGCAAAGGGCTCGACGTCAAAGACCAGCAGTGCCGCGACTGCGACGGCCAGCGGATGCAGGACCAGCTTGGCCAGACTTAGCCAAAGGGCCGGTCCCAGCCGTTCGGCCGAACGCTCGGCAAGGCTTGCGCCAATCGCAAACAGCGCCCCGGGCGTGGCCGAGGCCCCCAGCAGGGCCAGATATTCGTCAAGCGGCGCGGGCATCGGCAGATGCAGCTTGGCCCAGACCAGCCCCGCCACCATCGAGACGATCATCGGATTGGCGACAATGCCGCGCAACAGCGGCCACAGCGTCGCCAGCCTGACCCGGCCCTGCCGCGCCATGGTAATCAGCAGCGTGATCAGCGTCGAAAACACCATCATGTCGATGGTCAGCACCATCAGCACCGGCCCCACCGCCAGGGGCCCCAGCAACGCGACCAGCATG
Source organism: Paracoccus lutimaris (assembly GCF_003337565.1). Taxonomy (GTDB): domain Bacteria; phylum Pseudomonadota; class Alphaproteobacteria; order Rhodobacterales; family Rhodobacteraceae; genus Paracoccus; species Paracoccus lutimaris. Next base: position 55,578 of record NZ_QPJL01000016.1, on the reverse strand, counting down.
GGCACGCCCAGAAAGCCGGTATTGCCGGTCATGGCGACATGCGCCTCCATCGCGGCCTGATCCAGCGGCAGGTCGCGCCATTTCGCGACGCCAAAGGCCAGCGCCCACAAGGCCAGCGAGCCGGTCAGATAGGCCAGCACGAAGCGCAGGTCGAACAGCCGGTCCACGTCCAGCGTGGCGGCAAAGCGAAACAGCATCGCCGAGAGCGCGAAGTAAAAGACGAATTTCGTCAGCCATGCCGTGGCGACGGCGGGAAAGAACCGGGTCTTGCCGGCGATCCATCCGGTCGCGATGACCAGAAAGAAGGGCAGGGTTTTCAGGAAGATCTCAAGCATCCGGCCCGCGCTCGACGGTGAATTCGGTCTCGCCGGGGGCGGGCTCGCGGGTCTCGATCAGGATATGGCCGGATTCGGCGCAGAAATGCGGCACGTCGATCAGCGCCGCGCGGTCGGTGGCGATCAGGGTGACGCGCCCGCCCGGCGGCTGGGCCAGCAGATGCTTGCGCAGCCGCAGCACCGGCAACGGGCACAGCAATCCACGCGCGTCGACCCGCTGGCTCATGCGGCGGCCTGCCTTTGGGCGTGGCACCAGTCCAGAACGGCCTCGGGCGCGACGGGTTCGGCAAGCTCGCCGGCGAATTCGTGGAAGCCCGCAAGCTGTTCGGGCGGCACCGACAGCAGCACCGGAACGCCCTGCGCCAAAGCCTCGGCGATGAAATCGCGAAAACCCCGGCCATAGCATTCCTGCTTGCCGAACTTGTTCACGATGACCAGATCGGCGCCCTTGGCCAGCACGGCCTCGGCCCGGCCCACGGCCTGCGCAAGGGCCCCGGTATCCAGCCGGCAGGCGGTGGCGTGGATGCCCAGCGATTGCGAGATGCGGATCGCGGGGCCCACATCGCCCAGAATGCGCAGGTCCATGTCACAGTCGCGGTCGGGGCCGCGATCCAGATTGTCCTGCACCGCGCCCGCCAGCCGCCAGCCCTGCGCCTGCAATCGGGTGGCGGTGTCGGCCAGCAGCCGGTTGGCGGCGCCGGCCATGTCGTTCACGGTGATAAAGCCCAGCATGTCCGTTCCCTTGTCCGGCCGCCAGAATAGTCCCGGTGACGGCGGGTGCAACATGGGTCTTGGCCCAAAGGCGACGCCGGGGTCAGTCGGTCCGGGCCAATGGCCCGTAAAGGATCAGCGCCGGATTGGGGCTTGGCCCCTCGGCGTCAAGCAGGGCGGCAAGGCCCGCGACACTGGTGCGGACCAGCCGTTGCTGGGGGGTGCCGACGGCCTCGGCCAAAAGGGCCGGGGTTTCGGGCGGCAGGCCGTGTTCGATCAGGGACGCCGCCATGGCAGGAAAGGTGCGCTGGCCCATGAAGACCACGGTCGTCGCGTGATCGTCGGCCAGCGCCGCCCAGTTCTGGTCCTGCGGCAGCCCGCCGGTGACATCGGCTCCGGTCACGAATTGCAGCCGCCGCGCGGTCAGGCGCCGGGTCAGCGGCAGCCCCGCTACCGCCGCCGCCGCCATGGCCGAGGGCACACCGGGCACGATCTCAAAGGGGATGCCGGCCTCGCGGAGCGCGGTCAGCTCCTCTTCTAACCGGCCAAAGACGCCGGAATCGCCCGATTTCAGCCGCACCACATGGCGGCCCGCTTGCGCATGTTCGACCAGCAGCGAATTCACATATTCCTGCTTGGCCGAGGGGCGCCCTGCGCGCTTGCCCACCGCGATGCATTCGGCCTGCGGCCCCGCCTGTTCCAGCACCGGGCCGGAGGCAAGGTCATCATACAGCACCACATCCGCGACCTGCAGGCGGCGAATGGCGCGCAGCGTCAAAAGCTCGGGGTCGCCGGGCCCTGACGAGACGAAACTGACCGTGCCTTTTTTGTCCTTCATGCCCACGCGATGGGGCAAAATTCGCGCCAAGGCAAGGGCCTGCGCGACGCCGACAGCCCGCTTGCCGCCCCGACACGCATTTGCGATAGAGGACGGAACCGAACCGGGGGATCCTTATTCATGTTCCGCGCCCGCCATCTTCTGGGGATCGAGCCGCTGCATCCCGTGGAAATCACCACGCTGCTTGATCTGGCCGAAACCTACGTCGATCTGAACCGCCGCACGGTCAAGCATTCCGATGCCCTGCCCGGGATGACGCAGATCAACATGTTCTTCGAGAACTCGACCCGCACCCAGTCCAGCTTTGAGCTGGCGGGCAAGCGGCTGGGGGCCGATGTGATGAATATGTCCATGCAGAACAGCAGCGTGAAAAAGGGCGAAACCCTGATCGACACCGCGCTGACCCTGAATGCCATGCATCCCGACCTGCTGGTGGTGCGCCATCCGCAATCGGGGGCGGTGGACCTGCTGGCGCAAAAGGTCAATTGCGCGGTCCTGAACGCGGGCGACGGGCGGCACGAACACCCGACGCAGGCGCTGTTGGACGCGCTGACCATCCGCCGCGCCAAGGGCCGGCTGCATCGCCTGACCGTGGCGATCTGCGGCGATATCGCCCATAGCCGGGTCGCGCGTTCGAACCTGTTCCTGCTCGGCAAGATGGAGAACCGCCTGCGCCTTGTCGGCCCCTCGACCCTGATGCCCGCAGGCGCCCGCGATTGGGGCTGCGAAGTCTATGAGGACATGCGCGAGGGGCTGAAGGGCGCCGATGTGGTGATGATGCTGCGGCTTCAGCGCGAAAGGATGGATGGCGGTTTCGTGCCTTCGGAGCGGGAATATTACCACCGCTGGGGGCTGGATGCCGAAAAGCTGGATCTGGCGGCGCCCGATGCCATCGTCATGCATCCCGGTCCGATGAACCGGGGCGTCGAGATCGACGGCACCATCGCCGACGACATCAACCGCAGCGTCATTCAGGATCAGGTCGAAATGGGCGTTGCGGTGCGCATGGCGGCGATGGACCTGCTGGCGCGGAACCTGCGGGCCGAACGCGGCGCGAAAGCCTCGGAGATGATGGCATGATCACGCATTTCCAGAACGCCCGCCTGATCGATCCCGAGGCGCAGACGGACGAGATCGGCACGCTGACCCTGCGCGACGGCCTGATCGAGGCGGTGAATGCCGAGGCCCCGCAGGGCGCCGAGCTGATCGACTGTCAGGGCAAATGCCTGGCCCCCGGCCTGATCGACTGGGGCGTCAAGATCGGCGAGCCGGGCGAGCGGCACAAGGAAAGCTTCCGCAGCGCCGGCCTTGCGGCGGCGGCGGGCGGCGTCACCACGATGATCGTGCGCCCCGATACGCTGCCGCCCATCGACACGCCGGAATCGCTGGAATTCGTCACCCGCCGCGCGGCCGACGCGCCGGTGAACATCCGCCACATGGCAGCCCTGACCCGGGCCCGCGAAGGCCGCGAGATGGTCGAGATGTCCTTCCTGCAGGATGCGGGCGCCATCGCCTTTACCGATGGCGTGCGGGTTGTCGCCGACACCCGCCTGCTGTCGCGCTGCATGACCTATGCGCGCGGCCTTGGCGCGCTGATCGTCGGGCACCCGCAGGAGCCGGGTCTGTCAAAGGGCACGGCGGCGACCAGCGGCAAGTTCGCCTCGCTTTACGGGCTGCCCGCCGTCTCACCCATGGCCGAGGTGATGGGGCTGGACCGCGACCTTGCCTTGGTGGCGATGACCGGCGCGCGCTATCACGCCGACCAGATCACCGTCGCGGCCAGCCTGCCGGCGCTGCGGCGCGCGCGTCAGGCGGGGCTGGACGTGACCGCCGGGGTCTCGATCCATCACCTGACGCTGAACGAATATGACGTCGCGGGCTATCGCACGTTTTTCCGCTTTACCCCGCCTCTGCGCTCCGAGGACGACCGCATCGCCATGATCGAGGCGGTGGCCGAGGGGCTGATCGACACCGTCTCCAGCTTCCACACCCCGCAGGACGAGGAATCGAAGCGCCTGCCCTTTGCCGAGGCCGCACCGGGCGCCGTCGGCCTGCAGACGCTGCTGCCCGCGGCGATGCGGCTTTACCAGCAGGGGGGGCTCAGCCTGCCGCAGCTTTGGCGGGCGATGGCGCTGAACCCGGCGAAACGGCTGGGGCTGGCGGCCGGACGGCTTGGCGCGGGCGCGCCCGCCGATCTGGTGCTCTTCGATCCCGACGCGCCATTCGTGCTGGACCGCTTCACGCTCCGCTCAAAATCCAAGAACACCCCATTTGACGGCGCGCGGATGGAGGGCCGGGTGCTGGGCACCTGGGTCGCCGGCCAGCGCGTTTACGGAGAGACGGCATGACTTTGATCCTTTGGGCCGTGATCGGCTATCTGCTCGGCTCGGTTCCCTTCGGGATCGTCATCACAAGGGTGCTGGGTCTGGGCGATCTGCGCCAGATCGGCTCGGGCAATATCGGCGCGACCAATGTGCTGCGCACCGGCAACAAACCCGCCGCGCTGGCGACGCTTTTGCTGGATTCGGGCAAGGGTGCCATCGCCGTGTTGCTTGCGCGCGCGCTTGCCGGCGAGGACGCTGCGCTGATCGCGGGGGCGGCGGCCTTTCTGGGCCATCTCTATCCGGTCTGGCTGGGTTTCAAGGGCGGCAAGGGGGTCGCGACCTTCCTTGGCACGCTTCTGGCGCTGGACTGGCGGCTTGGCCTTGCGGCCTGTGCGATCTGGCTGGTGACGGCGCTGGTGACGCGAATCTCGTCGCTTTCGGCGCTGGTCGCGGCGGTGCTGTCGCCTCTGGTCGCGCTCTGGCTGGATGGGCCGCGCATGGCGCTGGTCCTTGCGTTCATGGCGGTGCTGATCTTCATCCGCCACCACGCCAATATCGCCCGCATCAAGGACGGGACCGAACCAAAGATCGGCAAGAAGGCCTGATCTCTTTCATGCCCAAGTATCCTCGGGGGTCCGGGGGCAGACAGCCCCCGGTCTTGGTGATGATCCGAACCTAGCGCGTCGGCACCGGCACCTCGCCGGAATAGTCATAGAAGCCACGCCCGGTCTTGCGGCCCAGCCAGCCGGCCTCGACATATTTCACTAGGAGAGGGCAGGGGCGGTATTTGCTGTCAGCGAGCCCGTCATAAAGCACGTTCATGATCGCAAGGCAGGTGTCCAGACCGATGAAATCGCCCAGCTCCAGCGGGCCCATGGGCCAGTTCGCGCCCAGCTTCATCGACTGGTCGATGGATTTGACCGAGCCGACGCCTTCGTAAAGCGTATAGACCGCCTCGTTGATCATCGGGATCAGGATGCGGTTGACGATGAAGGCGGGGAAATCCTCGGCGCTGGCGGCGGTCTTGCCGATCCTTTCGACGACGCCCAGCATGGTCTCGTAGGTTTCCTGATCGGTGGCGATGCCGCGGATCAGCTCGACCAGTTGCATGACCGGCACCGGGTTCATGAAGTGGAAGCCCATGAACTTGCCCGGCCGGTCGGTGCGGCTGGCCAGCCGCGTGATCGAGATCGACGAGGTGTTCGAGGTCAGGATCGTGGTCGGTTTCAGATGCGGAAGCAGGTCCTCGAAGATGGCCTGCTTGACGGTCTCGCGCTCGGTCGCGGCCTCGATGATCAGGTCGGTCTTGCCCAGATCGGCAAGCTGCATCGTGGTCGAGATGCGGGCCATGGCGGCGGCCTTTTCCTCGGCCGAAATCTTGCCGCGGCCGACCTGACGCTCGATATTGCGGTCGATCAGAGCCACCGCCTGATCCAGTGCGTCGCGCGAGATGTCGGTCATCAGCACGTCGTAACCCGCCAATGCAAAGACATGCGCGATGCCATTGCCCATCTGCCCGGCGCCGACGACGCCCACCGATTGAATTGCCATGATCCGTCTCCGCTTGGTTGCGGTGAAGATAGGGGCAGGCCGGGGGCGGGTTCAATGTGAAATTGAGGCTGGGCGAAACTGAGGCTGGGGCGAATGGCCGCGGCGTTATCCGGGCGGCGGGGTGGGGCGGGGGCTCTGCCCCCACGCCGTCGGCGTCCCCCCGGGATATTTGAACATGAAAGAAGCTCAGAGCTTCTCGGTCAATTCCGGCAGCACGGTAAAGAGATCGCCGACCAGGCCGTAATCGGCGATCTGGAAGATCGGGGCTTCTTCGTCCTTGTTGATGGCGACGATGACCTTGCTGTCCTTCATCCCGGCAAGGTGCTGGATCGCACCCGAGATGCCGACGGCGACGTAAAGCTCGGGTGCCACGACCTTGCCGGTCTGGCCGACCTGCCAGTCATTCGGCGCATAGCCCGAATCGACCGCCGCGCGCGAGGCGCCGACGGCGGCCCCGAGCTTGTCGGCCAGCTTTTCGATGATCTCGAAGCTTTCCTTGGAGCCGACACCACGCCCGCCCGAGACCACGCGCTTGGCCGAGGTCAGTTCGGGGCGGTCGCTTTCGGCGACCTCGTCGGCGACCCAGGCCGAGAGGCCCGGATCAGCGGCCGGGGCGGCATCCGCGACCGCAGCCGCGCCGTCTTCGCCCGCCGCGTCAAAGCTGGCGGTGCGGACGGTGAAGACCTTTTTGGCGTCTTTCGATTTCACCGTCTGGATGGCGTTGCCGGCATAGATCGGGCGCTCGAACGTGTCGGCGTCGATCACGGCCGAAACATCCGAGATCACCATCGCATCCAGCAGGGCCGCGACGCGGGGCATGACGTTTTTCGCATCCGTCGTCGCCGGGGCGGCGATGTGGCTGTAATCGCCTGCCAGCGACACGATCAGCGCCGCTGTCGGCTCGGCCAGGCGGTGGCCGTAAAGCGCGTTCTCGGCGACCAGAACCTTGCTGACCCCGTCGATCTTGGCGGCCTCGGCAGCGGCGGCCTGGGCCGAGGCGCCGGCGCAAAGCACGGTCACATCGCCCAGGGATTTCACCGCGCCCACGGCCTTGGCCGTCGCGTCGCGGTTCAGTTCGCCATTGGTGACTTCACCCAGCAGAAGAACAGCCATCAGATCACCCCCGCTTCTTTGAGTTTGCCGACCAGCTCATCGACCGAGCCGACCTTGATCCCGGCCTTGCGGCCTTCGGGTTCGCGGGTCGAGACGACTTCGAGGCGCGGGCTGGCATCGACGCCGTAATCGGCGGGCGTCTTTTCATCCAGCGGCTTTTTCTTGGCCTTCATGATATTCGGCAGCGACGCATAGCGCGGCTCATTGAGGCGCAGGTCGGCGGTCACCACGGTGGGCAGCGCGACCTCGATGGTCTGCAGCCCGCCATCGACTTCGCGGGTGACTTTCGCCTTGCCGCCGTCGATTTCCAGCTTGCTGGCAAAGGTCGCCTGACCCCAGCCCAAGAGCGCCGCCAGCATCTGGCCGGTCGCGTTCATGTCATTGTCGATGGCCTGCTTGCCGGCGATGACCAGCTCGGTGCCCTCGGCCTTGGCGACCGCAGCAAGGATCTTGGCGACGGCCAGCGGCTCGATGTCCTGATGCACGTCATCGGCGGCGACGACCAGAATGGCGCGGTCGGCGCCCATGGCCAGCGCGGTGCGCAGGGTTTCGGCCGCCTGCTTGACGCCAATGGAAACCGCGATGACTTCTTCGGCCTTGCCGGCCTCTTTCAGACGGATCGCCTCTTCGACCGCGATCTCGTCAAACGGGTTCATGGACATCTTGACGTTTGCAAGATCGACACCGGACCCGTCAGCCTTCACACGGGCTTTCACGTTGTAGTCGATCACGCGCTTCACTGGCACGAGAACCTTCATGGCCTCTCCCCTTTGGTTGCGTCACCTGTTCGAGGCGTTTGTTAGCGGGCCATGACCCGCAATGACAGGGAAAAATCGTCGGTTACGCCCTGTTACGCAACGATCCTGTCATGTTGACGCTAACGGCTGGCGCCGGGCACCCAAAGGATGTCCTGCGCGCCCATGTCATTGGCGACGCGGCCGGCGACGAAGAGCCAGTCCGACAGCCGGTTCAGATACTTGAGGGCTGCGGGATTGGCGTCCTCATGCGCGGCAAGGGCGACTGCGGCGCGCTCGGCCCGTCGCGCCACGGTCCGGCACAGGTGCAGATGCGCGGAAAGCGCGCTGCCGCCCGGCAGGATGAAGCTGCGCAGCGGGCTGAGGCCGGCATTCATCGCGTCGATTTCCGTTTCCAGCCGCTGGACCTGCGATTCGATGATGCGCAGGACGGGATAGGGGGCGTCGGCGTCGCGATCCATCTGCGGGCGCGACAGGTCCGCGCCAAGGTCGAACAGATCGTTCTGGATCACCGCGATCTGCGCGGCCAGATCGCCGCTTGCATGCAGGCGGGCAAGGCCCAGCGTGGCGTTCAGCTCATCGACGGTGCCGTAGGCCTCGACCCGCAGGGAATGCTTGGGCACGCGCTGGCCGTCCGACAATGCGGTCTCGCCCTTGTCGCCGGTGCGGGTATAGATGCGGTTCAGGACAACCATCAGCCGCCCCTGACCCACAGATACAGCATGAAGACCGCGATCGCGACGGCCTGCGCGATCAGGCGCCAGCGCATCATGCGGTTGCCGTGCTTGCGGTTGAATTCGCCGCCCTTGGCAAAGCCGCCAATGCCGATGGCAAGGATCACCACCACCGCAAGGCAGCAGATCACGAGCAGGTAGAACAGGGGTTTGTCTTGCATGGGCAGGGCCTTTCGCCGGTTAACCTAGCTGCGGCGCGCAAACCAGTCCAGTGCGCGCGTCGAAAGCAGCCGCCGCCCGATCCCGGCGATCCAGGTGGGCGTGGTGACGTAATAGCGCGGGCGCGGGTTCGCGCTTTCCAGCGCCAGCGCGATCTTTTCGCTGACGGCGCGGGGCGGCAGCTCGAAGCGGTCCTTTTTCGCTGACGGCTCGTAAAGGCGTTTCAGCAGCGTCTGGCGGTATTGATCCGCGCGCGCGCTGGACTGCCAGTCGATCCAAGCCTCGAAATGCGGGATCGAGTTCGCCCGGATGCGCGTGCCGATGGGGCCCGGCTCGATCAGCACCAGCCGGACGGGCGTGTCGGCCATCTCGACGCGCAGCACGTCGGTCAGACCCTCCAGCGCGAATTTCGTCGCCACATAGGCGCCGCGCCACGGAATCCCGGCCAGCCCGAGGACCGAGCTGATATTGATCACCCGCCCGCCATGCTGGCGGAAATGCGGCAGGAAATGCCGGGTCAGGTCGTGGGTGCCGAACAGGTTCGCCTCGAATATGGCGCGCAGGGCGCCGCGCGGCAGGTCCTCGGCGGCACCGGGGATGGCGAAGGCGGCGTTGTTGACCAGCGCATCGACCGGGCCAAGCGCCAGCGCATCGCGGGCGCAGCGGGCGACGCTGTCTTCATCGGCCAGTTCCAGATGCAGGGTCTCGAACCCTTCGTCGCGGCGGGCCTGAATGTCGGCCTCCTTGCGGCAGGTGGCGATGACGCGCCAGCCGCGCGCGCGCATGTGATGGGCGGCGTCCAGCCCGATGCCTGACGAACAGCCGGTGATCAGAACGGTCTTCATGCACGCCCCCTTTTGATGCGGCGGTTCTGGGCCATGGCGGGGCGCCGCGCAAGCCGCGCTTTTCCGGCTGGACCGAAGCCCCGCGCCGCCCTATTCACAGGCCATGTCCGACGATCCGACCATCCCCGATCCCAGCGCGGGTCAGACCGTATCCGAGCCGCTGTCGCGTGCCATCGGCGAGCGTTACCTGACCTATGCGCTTTCCACGATCATGCACCGCGCGCTGCCCGATGCCCGCGACGGGCTCAAGCCCGTGCATCGCCGCATCCTTTACGCGATGCGCGAACTCAGGCTGTCGCCCACCGGCGCCTTCCGCAAATCGGCCAAGATCACCGGCGACGTGATGGGCAACTATCACCCGCATGGCGATGCGGCGATCTATGATGCGATGGCGCGTCTGGCGCAGCCCTTTGCCATGCGCTACCCGCTGGTCGACGGTCAGGGCAATTTCGGCAATATCGACGGCGACAACCCCGCCGCCAGCCGCTATACCGAGGCCCGCCTGACCGCCGCCGCCGAAGCCCTGATGGAGGGGCTGGCCGAGGACGCGGTCGATTTCCGCCCGAACTATGACGGCACTCTGGAAGAGCCGGTGGTCCTGCCCGCCGCCTTTCCGAACCTTTTGTGCAACGGCGCCAGCGGCATTGCCGTGGGGATGGCGACGAACGTGCCGCCCCATAACCTGCACGAGGTGATCGACGCCTGCCTGCATCTGATCAAGTCCCCCGATGCCCGCGACGAGACGCTGGTCTCGATCATCCCCGGCCCGGATTTCCCGACGGGCGGCGTGCTGGTCGAGGATCGCGCCACCATCGCCGAGGCTTACCGGACCGGGCGTGGCAGCCTGCGCCTGCGCGCGCGCTGGAATGTCGAGGATCTGGGCCGTGGCCAATGGCAGATCGTCGTCACCGAGATCCCCTATCAGGTGCAGAAATCCAAGCTGATCGAGCGGCTGGCCGAGCTGATCCAGACCAAGAAGGTGCCGATCCTTGCCGATGTCCGCGACGAATCCGCCGAGGATATCCGCATCGTGCTGGAGCCCCGCGCGCGCTCGGTCGATGCCGAGCAGCTGATGGCGGCGCTGTTTCGGGTCTCGGACCTCGAGATCCGTTTCGGGCTGAACATGAACGTGCTGATCGACGGCCGCGTGCCCAAGGTCTGCTCGCTGAAAGAGGTGCTGCGCGCCTTCCTTGACCACCGCCGCGAGGTGCTGGTCCGGCGCGCGAATTTCCGGCTGGAGAAGATCGCGGCGCGGCTTGAGGTGCTGGAAGGCTATATGATCGCCTTCCTGAACCTTGACCGGGTGATCGAGATCATCCGCTACGAAGAGGACCCGAAATCGGTCATGATGGCCGAATTCAAGCTGTCCGAGGTTCAGGTCGAGGCGATCCTGAACATGCGCCTGCGTGCGCTGCGCAAGCTTGAGGAAATGGAGCTGCGGGCCGAGCACGAGAACCTGACCAGGGAACGCGAGGCGCTGGCCGCCATGCTGTCCGATGAGGGCAGCCAGTGGTCCCGCATCGCCGAGGAACTGCGCGAGACGCGCGGCAAGTTCGGCAAATCCGCCCCCGGAGGGTTGCGCCGGACCGAGATCGGCGAAGCCGGCGACGTGGCCGAGATCGACATGGATTCGATGATCGAGCGCGAGCCGGTCACCGTCATCCTGTCCAAGATGGGCTGGATCCGTGCCATGAAGGGCCACCAGCCGCTGGATGCCGAAGTCAAGTTCAAGGATGGCGACGGCCCGTTCCTGGCGCTGCATGCCGAGACGACCGACAAGCTGATGATCTTTGGCGCCAATGGCCGCTTCTATACCCTGCCGGCGAACAACCTGCCCGGCGGGCGCGGCATGGGCGAACCCTTGCGGCTGATGATCGACCTGCCCAACGACGCCGCCGTGATTGACCTCTTTCCGTGGCGGGACGGTGCGCGCTATCTGGTCGCCTCAAAGGCCGGCGACGGCTTCATCGTCGGCGCGGGCGACATCATGGCGCAGACCCGCTCGGGCAAGCAGGTGCTGAACGGCGATGCGCTGCTGTGCCGCCCGGTCAGCGGCGATCATGTCGCCGTGGTGGGCGAGAACCGCAAGCTGCTGGTCTTCCCCTTGGACGAGCTGCCCGAAATGGGCCGCGGCAAGGGCGTGCGGCTGCAGAAGTTCAAGGATGGCGGGCTGTCGGATGCAGTCTGCATCACCCTGGCCGAGGGGCTGCGCTGGCAGGAAAGCGGCGGGCGCACCCGCAGCGAGCCGGACCTGACCGCATGGCTGGGCAAGCGGGCGGGTGCCGGCTACATGGCCCCGCGCGGTTTCCCGCGCGACAACAAGTTCAACTGAATCTTTCTCCGAGCGGGTAGGAAAGCACAAGGGCGGCATGGATGCCGCCCTTTGCATTCCCGTCAGACGCTGCCCTTGGGCGCCTTGATCACCGGTTTCTCGGTGCTCGTCGTTGCCGAAACGTCATGCGGCTTGTTCTTTCCGGCGCATTCGGCAAAGGCCGGAAGCGCGGTCAGCGACAAGGTCAACGCGGCAAGTGCAGCGGTAAGCTTTGTCATGCGTCATGCTCCTTTCGTGGTTGCAACACGTCGGGACGGCAGCGTCAGGGGTGCGTGAACGGTGACGCCCCAAGACTCAGGCGCTGTTCCCCCTTGACCACCGTTCCTACAGGCTGCCACGGTGGCGCGATTCGATCAATATTATGTCAGCGCCCGGTCCGTTCACCTTCGGGTGTAGGCCGGTCGCCGCCGATTGCCCGGGCGATCTCCTCGGGCAGCTCCTTTTCGCCGGTCAGCATCGGGGTCACCAGATCCTCATGCTTCCAGTAGCGATAGAACAGGATCATGGCGATATGCAGCACGACCAGAAGCAGGATCAGGTTCGCGCCCAGCTCGTGCAGGCCCACCGCGGTGCTGCGGGTCGAACTGGCGACATATTTCGCCAAGGGCCCCACATTGATGTAATCGTCGGGGTCCGAGATCAGCCCGGTGGTGACCTGTGCCGCCAGCACCGCCAGCATGGCGATGACCGAAAGCGCCCCCAGCGGGTTATGGCCGGGCCAATAGCTGGGCTGGCGCAGGAACATGTGGCTGGCATAGTCGCGGATCGCGCCCGGTCCGCGCAGGAAATGCGAAAACCGTGCCGGGGCGGGGCCGACAAAGCCCCAGACCAGCCGAAAGATCAGCAAGCCGGTGATGGCATAGCCGCTCCAGAAATGCAGGGTCATTTTCGCGGGCCCGAACTGGCCTAGGCACCAGCTCAGGATCACGAAAAAGGCCAGGGACCAGTGGAACCCGCGCAGCAGCGGGTCCCACAGCCGGATCTTGCGCGGCCCGCCGGCCATCAGCTTTTTTCGCGATACTTGTCGTGGCAGGCCTTGCAGGCTTCACCCAGCTTGCCCACCACCGGGCCGACATTTTCGGCACCGCCCTTGACCGCCTCAGAGGCGCCGGTTGCAGCCTCGCCCAGACCGGCGAACTTTGCCCGGAAATCGTCCAGATTGGCCCAGATGTCGGGTTTCGCGGCGCTGTCCTCGGCCTTGCCGGATTCGCTGCCTTCGATGAACAGGCTGGGCAGGTTGTATTTCGTCAGCGCCTCGATATTGGCGGCGGCGGTGCTGGCGGCGGCCTCGTCATAGGCGATGTCGCCCTTGGCCATGCCGGCCAGCGTGCCCATGTTGATCGCCAGCATCTGGTAGAAACCGTGCCGGGCCTCGACGGCCTGATGGATCGGGTCGTCATCCTGCGCAAGGACCGTTAGTGGCAGCGCGGCAATGGCAGCGGCGGTCAGGATAAGGCGCATGTCGTCGTTCCTTTCATGTGGCGTATGGCTGCATTCGTGGATCGCGTCCGCCCAGATTTGCACAGTCGCGCAATTCTGCCAACGCAGCGTTTCATGCCAATTGCGTGAAGCCTGTGCGCCGGGACGATATTTCATGTCGGGAACGGACAGTTTTCGGGCGCTTGCGCCGGATCTGACCAATAAGCGGGCAGATATCCCAGCAGGATGCGCGGAATGCAGGTTTTTGCTTGTGCGATGCTGCGTCGCGGCACAGGCTGAGGGGGACGGGACCGCATTTCCGTCCCCCGCCGCACGGGGTCGTGCCGACAGTGACCGCCGTTCATGCCGCGTCTCTCCTCCCTCCGCGCGGGCATGGACGGCGGGCTTTTCAGCGGCTGACGCGCTCCAGCAGATAGATGTCCATGATCCAGCCATGGCGGGCGCGGGCATCAGTTCGCGCGGCGATGATTTCGGGGCCGGTGCTGGCCAAGGGGCCATGCATCAGGATCTGTTCCGGCATGGCCAGAAATGCCCCCCACCAGATGGTCACGCCCTTGGGGTCAAGGCTTTGAAACGCGCAATCGCCGTCCAGCATGACCACGATGCGGTCCACGCCTGCGGGCCAGCCATGGTCGCGCAATTGCCGGCCGGTGGTGATCTGGACCGGGGCGCCGACGGCGTTCAGGGGGATGGCATGGGCGGCGCACAGCGCCTGAATGGCGGTGATGCCGGGGATGACCCGGAGGGTCAGCGGCAGGGTCAGCCGTTCGGCGATGCGCAGGGTGCTGTCGTAAAGCGAGGGATCGCCCCAGACCAGCAGCGCCACCTTGCCCGATGCCTGCGGCAGATGGGCGCCGATCGCGGCCTGCCAGCTTTCGGCGATGGCATCGTGCCAGCGGCTGACGCCATGCTTGTAATCGGGGTCATCTGCGTCGCGTCGCGGCAGGTCGAATTCGACGATCCGCGTCTGCGGCCCGGCATGGCGCTCGCAGATGGCGCGGCGCAGCCCGGCCAGATCCTCTTTCCGGGCGCCTTTCAGCGGGATCAGGATCAGATCGGCGGCGGCGATTTCCGCCACCGCCTGCAGGCTCAGGTGATCAGGATTGCCGGTCCCGATCCCGATCAGGGTCAGTTCGATCATCTGGATCGCGGCCGGCGCGGGCGCCTTATGCAAACAGCCGCGAGGTGACCAGCCCGCTGTCTTTCAGCCCGCGCAGCGATTTCGCGCCGGCCAGAACCGCCAGATCGACCAGCGGCTCGATCAGGACGACCAGCATATAGGCCGCGCCAAAGGTCGCGATGCCGCCGATCCCGGCCAGACCCTGACCATAGATCGCCCAAAAGGCGACCCAGACCACAACGCCGCCCTGATAGGCGGTCGACAGCGCGAAGGCCTGTCCATAGCTCAGGTCCACATAGGCGGTGCCCGGCGCGATGATGCGGCGCGCCAAGGCCTGCAGCGCGAACAGCGGCACCAAGAGCGTGGTCATGTTCATGCCGTATTGCGGCAGATCGAAGGGCGCGAAGAACAGCCCCTGAAGCGCCAGCGCCAGCGCCAGCCCGATGGCGGCGGGCGCCGCGCCGAACAGCAGAAACAGCGTCGAGCCAAGGATGAAATGCACCTCGGAGACGCCGACCGGGAAATGCGGCAGGATCTGGAAAAAGCTGAAGGCCAGCGCCGTGGTCAGCACACTGCGCCCGGCAAGCGAGGGCAGGCCGCCCTGACGCAGGCTTTGCCAGGCCAGTTTCGCGGCATAGACCCCCGCCCCGGCGGCGGTGACATAGCTGAGGGCGATCTTGGCGCCGGTGACGATTCCGGGTTCGATATGCATGTTCTTCTTCTCCTGTTGCCGTCACACCCGACGGCGATTGGCGTTGTCCTGACGGCCGGTCTCCTGGCTCGCGGGTCAGGGCGTGGCCTCGGCCTTCCCGGGCGGGGGCGCCCAGTGGCATTGTCGAAGCACGCTCTCCGCTTACAGTCGCGGGGGCGGCTGGGGCTTGGAACCCCATTCCCGATTAAGCCCGACGCAGGACGTCTTGCGGGCACCGATCAGGGTTTCAGCTAAATGCCATCGCGGGGCCGGGGTCAAGGACGGGGTCAGGGCGCGGTCAGGGATTCTGCGATCAGGTGAAAGAAGCTGCCGGTGGCGTGGCCGCGATATGAACCTGTCTCGGCAACCACCTCGCCATTGGCATCGGTCACAAGGGCCAGGGGGGCGTCGGGCTGGGCAAGGATGCTGGCATAGTGGAACTCATGCCCGGTCAAGGCCTGGGCATAGGCCCCGGCCAGCGGGGTCAGCGGCTGGGCGCGGCGGTATCCCAGATGCATCCGGCGCTTGGCATAGCTGGTTTCCAGCCCCAGAAGGCCGGCCATCTGGTGGCGCGTGCCATCGGCATCGACCAGCCCCGCGCCCATCGCCATATAGCCGCCGCATTCGCCGTGGACCGGGCGGGTCCGGGCAAAGTCTTGCAGGCTGGCGCGAAAGTTTCCGGCCGCAGCCAGACGGCCGGCATGCAGCTCGGGATAGCCGCCGGGCAGCCAGCAGGCCCCGGCGCTGTCATCGGGCCCCTGATCGGCCAGCGGAGAGAATGGCAGGATCGTCGCCCCCGCCGCCCGCCAGCCCGCGACCAGATGCGGATAGACGAATGAGAACGCATCGTCCTGCGCCAGCGCGATGCGTTCGGCGGGCGGCGGCAGGGCGCGAAACGGTTCCGCCGCCAGCCCGCCCGAGGCTGCCGCGATGATCGCGTCAAGGTCCAGATGCCGCTGGGCCGCCTCGCCCGCGCGGGTCAGCAGGGCCTCAAGCGTGGCATGTTCGCGGGCCTGCACAAGGCCCAGATGCCGCTCGGGCAGCTCGATCGCGGCATCGCGCGGCAGCACGCCAAGGACGGCAATGCCCAAAGGGTCCAGCGCGTGGCGCATCAGCGCCTCGTGCCGGGCCGAGGCGACGCGGTTCAGCACCACGCCCGCCAGCCGCACATCCGCGCGCATCTGGCGAAAGCCAAGCGCCACGGCGGCGGCGGATTGCGCCTGTCCCTTGCAATCCATGACCAGCACCACCGGCCAGCCGGTCAGCGCGGCGATATCGGCACTGGCGCCGTTTCCGCAGCCGCCCTGCCGGGCCACGCCGTCGAAAAGCCCCATCGAGCCCTCGGCCAGCGCGATATCAGCCCCGGCGCCCATGCCGATCAGATGCGCGATCTGGGCCCCGCCCATGGCCCAACTGTCCAGATTATAGGATTCGCGCCCGGCGGCGGCGCGGTGAAAGGCCGGATCGATATAATCCGGCCCGCTTTTATAGGGCTGAACGGTCAGCCCGCGTGCGCGCAGGGCGGCGATCAGCCCCAGCGTGACGGTGGTCTTGCCGCTGCCGGATGCGGGCGCACTGATGATCAGGCCCTTCATTCGGGGAACCTCGGCTCCGTGCCCACGGGGCGAAAGCGCCGGTCGTAATCGCCTGCATAAAGGCGGCTTTCGTCAAAGCCCTTGGCGTCCAGAGCTTGGCCGACAAGGATCAGGGCGGTGCGCTCGCCCTTGCCGATTGCGGGGTCAAGGCTGCCCAGCGTGGCACGGATGATGCGCTGGTCGGGCCAGCTTGCACGAAAGACCACGGCGACCGGGCAATCCGCGCCGTAATGCGGGATCAGCTCGTCCTTGACGCGGTCCAGAACATGCACCGACAGATGGATGGCCAGCGTCGCCCCCGTCGCGCCGAATGCCGCCAGCGTTTCGCCGTCCGGCATGGCCGAGGCCCGCCCCGAGGTCCGGGTCAGGACGACCGACTGCGCCACACCCGGCAACGTCAGTTCCGCGTCCAAAGCGGCGGCGGCGGCGGCAAATGCGGGCACACCGGGGGTCACGTCATAGGGGATATCCAGCGCCCGCAGCCGCCGCAATTGTTCGCCCATGGCCGACCAGACCGACAGATCGCCCGAATGCAGACGCGCCACATCCTGTCCCGCTGCATGGGCGGCAGCGATTTCGTCGATGATCTGATCAAGGCTGAGCGAGGCGGTATTCACGATCCGTGCGCCGGGCGGGCAATGCGCCAGCAGTGCCTGCGGCACCAGCGAACCGGCGTAAAGACAGACCGGGCAAGCGGCGATCAGGTCGCGCCCGCGCAAGGTGATCAGGTCGGCCGCACCGGGGCCTGCGCCGATGAAATGGACGGTCATGCGGGGTCTCCTTCGGCGATGGCGGCGGTGGCCATGCCGTCTTGCGATACGGTGCGCGGGGTCACGATGCGTGCGCCGGGGCCAAGGGCGGCCAGGGCTGCGGCCTCGGCCAAAGATCCGGTGCCGTGCATGGCGATGACGCGCGCGGATTGCGTGGGGGTGGGGATGCCCGCGACCTTGACGCCGATCAGGGGCAGGCCGCGCGCCCGCGCCAATGCGGCGATGACAGGGGCCTGCGCCTTGGCGGTGCTGGTCGCCAGCGCATCGGCCGGTCCGGCGCGGTCCAGCGCATCGGTCAGCGAAGCAAGGCTTGCGGCTGATCGAAAGCCGATGCCCGCGACCCTCATGGCCAGCTCCATTGGGTGACGGATCGCGCGGGGCTCCAACCGCGCATGGTGCCAAGGGGTGCAGCTTCTTCCAGCGAAAGGCGCATCAACTGGCCGCCGCGCGCGGCCTGCAACTGGATCAGCAGCGCCTCGGTTTCCAGGGTCACCGCATTGACAACCAGCCGGGCGGGGGGCAGGGCCGCGATCAGCGCCGCATCGGCCCCGCCGCCGACAAAGATCGCATCGGGGGCGGGCAGGCCGGCCAAAGCCTCGGGCGCGCGGCCATGCAGGGCGCGCATCCGGGTGCCAAGGCCATAGGCGGCGATATTGGTTTCGATATTGGCGATGCGGTCGGGGCGCGGCTCGATGCAGATGGCGTGGCCGCCATTCAGGCACCATTCGACGCTGATCGAGCCCGAGCCGCCGCCGATATCCCACAGCATTTCGCCGGGACGCGGCGCCAAGGTGGACAGCGTTACGGCCCGGATCTGCCTGCGGGTGATCTGGCCGTCATGGACAAAACTGTCGTCAGAGAGGCCGAAGCCGCGCGGTAGACCAGCGCCCGGGGGCAGGTCCGCGCCGTCCAGCGCCACCGCAAGCGGCACCTGAAGGTCGGATGGCGCGGGGGCGTCGGCGCGCATGGTCCGGATGCGTTCCTGCGGCCCGCCCAGCCGTTCCAGCAGGGTCAGGCGCGTAGCCTCCAGCCCTTGCGCGCAGAGCCATTCGGCCAGCGCGGGGACGGCAGCCGCGTCCCGCAGCGTCGCCAGCACCCGGCAGCCGCGCGCCAGATGCGGGCGCAGCCGGGCAAAGGGCGCGGCGTGCAGGCCAAGGCAGGGCACATCTTCCAGCCGCCAGCCAAGGCGCGCGGCGGCCAGCGAGAAGACCCCCGGCACCGGCAGCGCCCGCCATTCGCCGGCGGGCAGGGCGGCGGCGATGCTGCCGCCCGCGCCATGCCAGAACGGATCGCCCGAGACCAGCGCCGCCACCCGCCGCCCGCTGAGCGCGATCAGCGGCCCAAGGTCAAAGGGCACCGGCCATTCCCGTGCCCGCGTGTCGCGCGCCAGCCCCGCCAGCGCCAGATGCCGGGGCGCGCCAAAGACGATTTCGGCCCGATCCAGCGCATCGCGGCTTGCAGTCGGCAGGCCGGCAAGGCCATCTTCGCCCAGACCGATGATGCAAAGCCAGGGATCAGCCATGACGCGCATCCTGCTTCTGGGGGGCACGAGCGAGGCCCGCGCGCTGGCGCAGGCCTTGGCCGATGCCGGGTTTGAGGCGGTCTATTCCTATGCCGGGCGGCTGCAGAACCCGGTGGCGCAGCCCTTGCCTACGCGCAGCGGCGGCTTTGGCGGCGCCGACGGCCTTACCGCCTATCTGCGCGTCGAAGGCTTCACCCATCTGATCGATGCCACGCATCCCTTTGCCGCCACGATCAGCCATAACGCCATCGCCGCCAGCGGCCGGGCGCGGGTGCCGCTGATCGCGCTGGAGCGCCCGGCCTGGGCCGCGCAGCCCGGCGACCGCTGGCGCCATGTGGCCGATTTCGCGGCGGCGGCCAGCGTGTTGCCCAATGACGGCTCGGGCGTGTTTCTGGCCATCGGGCGCCAGCAGCTTGCGCCCTTTGTCGGCTGCAATCACCGCTGGATGCTGCGTTTCGCCGAGGTCGCAAGCCATCCCCTGCGCGACGCCACGCTGATCGTCTCGCGTGGGCCGTTCACGGTCGCGGGGGATATCGCGCTGATGCAGCGCCACGGGATCGGCCTTGTCGTGACCAAGAATGCCGGTGGCCATGGCGCCGAGGCCAAGTTGATCGCGGCCCGCGAACTGGGCCTGCCGGTGGTGATGATCGACCGTCCCGCCCTGCCGGCGCGGCATGTGGTGGCGCGCGTGGCCGAGGTGATGGACTGGCTTCATGGCGCTGCCGACCGGGGCGTATAGACCCAGTGGCCCACGCGGCGGGTGGCGCTGTTGCCGACGATGACCACGCTGCGCATGTCGGCCATGTCAGGCCGCGCCTCGGCCAGTGTGACCGTGTTCAGCGCCTGTTCCGGGGTCGAAACGGCGCGGGCGAAGGAAATCAGCCGATCCGGGCCGCATTCCTCGCGCAGGATATCAAGGGCGCGGGCAAAGCCCTCGGGCCGGGATTTTGACCGCGGGTTGTAAAGGGCCATGGCGAAGTCGGCCTTGGCTGCCAGCCGCAGGCGCTGTTCGATCAGGGCCCATGGCTTCAGGTTGTCCGACAGGTTGATGGCGCAGAAATCATGGCCCAAAGGGGCGCCAAGCGCCGCCGCTGCGGCCAGCATCGCCGTAATGCCGGGCAGGATGCGGATGTCGAAATCGGGCGGGGGCGCGCCCTCCAGCGCCTCAAACAGCGCCGAGGCCATGGCGAAGACCCCCGGATCGCCCGAGGACACCACCACGACCCGCCGCCCCGCCGCCGCCATGTCCAGCGCGGCGCGGGCGCGGTCCAGCTCAACCCGGTTATCCGAAGGGTGCAGCCTGAGGCCGGGGCGCGGAGCCACGCGGGCGACATAGGGGATATAGCCGACGATATCCGTGGCCTCGGCCAGCGCGGCCTGAACCTCGGGCGTGACCAGATCGTCCGCGCCCGGCCCAAGACCGGCGACGGCCAGCCAGCCGGTCATTCGGCGGCCTCGGCATCGGCCAGTGGATTGATCTGGGGACGGCGCCCGTTGCCATGCACCAGCACGGTGGCGAAATAGGGGCAGGCCTCCAGATCGGCCTGCGCCAAGGGCGTCACGCGCTGGTTCGGCATGGTGCCGCGTTCGACCAGCCATGCGTCATCCATGCGCCCGGCGCTGGCGATGGCACGGGCGATCTTGGGCAGGTTGCGGCCGGTCTTCATCACCACCACGGCGTCGGTGGCGGCGATGTGGCGGGTCAGGTCCGGCTCAGGCAGCGTGCCCATCAGCACGGTCATGGCATCATCGCCCCATGTCATCGGTCGCCCGACCACGTTCCAGCAGCCGGTCATGCCGGGAATGCCGGGGATGACCTCGACCTCGGCCAGCCCCTGCAGGCGCGTGTGCAGATGCATGAACGAGCCGTAAAACAGCGGGTCCCCCTCGCACAGGACGACGATATCGTCGGTCGCGGCCAGCGCCGCCAGCCGGGTTGTCCAGTCGTCATAGAAAGCGGCCAGCAGACGGTTGTATTCGGGGCTGGCAAAGGGGATCTCGGTCGTGACCGGATATTCCATCGCGTGTTCCGTGACCCCTGCCGCCAGCATGTCCGAGACGATGCGCCGGGCCTGTCCCGCCCGGCCTTTCTTGCGGAAATAGGCGATCTGGCGGGCGCCGCGGATCGCGCGGTCGGCACGGACCGAGATCAGATCGGGGTCGCCGGGGCCAAGACCCGCGCAGATGACCTTACCCATGGCGGCTATTCCTTTCGGCTGGCAAGCGCGTTGACGGCGGCGACCGTCATGGCCGAGCCGCCAAGCCGCCCCCTGACGATCAGCGCGGGGGCGGGCAGGTCATCCATCAGCGCGTCTTTGGACTCAGCCGCGCCGACAAAGCCCACCGGGCAGCCGATGATGGCTGCGGGGCGCGGGCAGGAGGGATCCTTGAGCATGTTGAGCAGGTGGAAAAGGGCGGTCGGCGCATTGCCGATGGCCACGACCGCGCCTGCCAGATAGGCGCGCCACAGTTCCAGCGCGGCAGCGGATCTTGTCGTGCCCATGCCCGCCGCCAGTTCCGGCACGCCCGGCGCGTTCAGCGTGCACAGGATGCGGTTGTCGGCGGGCAGGCGGGCGCGGGTGATGCCTTCGCTGACCATGCGCGCGTCGCACAGGATCGGGGCTCCGTCCTGCAGCGCTTTCCGGGCGGCGGCGGCCATGCCGGGGGAAAAGCGCACATCACGTTCCAGCCCGACCAGCCCGGCGGCATGGATCATGCGCACGACGACCGGCTCTTCGTCGGCGTCAAAGCGGGCCAGATCGGCCTCGGCCCGGATGGTGGCGAAGGACTGGGCGTAGATCCGGGCGCCGTCGGTTTCGTATTGGTGCAGCATGGGGCGGTTCCGTTCAGGTGTCGCGGCTATCTCACGCGCGGGGGCATTGGGCAAGGTCACAGCGGAATCTGCGCGGCGCTCAGCCCGGTTTGGGTTGCGGGCGTGCGGATATCGCCGTCGCGGATCAGGTCAAAGCGGTCGGGGCCTTCAGCAATCAGCGTCAGGCTGGCCCGGCCCCGATGGGCGCAGCCTTTGGCGCAGCCGCTGAGATGCAGGCTTTGGCCGGGGGCAAGGTGCGCGGCAAGCTGTCGCGCCAGCGCCCGGACATCGGCATGCGCCTGCGGGCAGGCGGGGGCGCCGGTGCAGGCATGGATACGCAGCAAGGGATCCGAGGCGTCAAGGATCGCGCCCGGAACCGGCGGAGGCTCCGTTGCCCCCTCGATCAGCAGGGCGCGCCATGGTGTCAGGCGCAGCGGTCCCGCCTTGGCGGCAGTGGCAAGCTGGGCGGGCGTGATCTGACCAAAGGCAAAGCCCAGCATCCAGCCATTCGGCGCCGGACCGGGACCGGGCGCCTGACGCATCGGCATTTGGGGGGCAGGCCCGGCCCCGGCGGGCAGGTCCGGCTGGCGGTGCAGATAGTCGCGCATCCGCCCGCGTCCTTCGTGAATGCCGCCTTGCGCAAACCAGCGCGTCAGCGCCATTGCGGCATGGACGGCGCTGTCCGTATCAGGCGCGCTTAATCCCCAGTCGCCGCCATCGGGCAGGATCAGCCAGCCGGTTCCGATTTGCCGCAGCCGGATATCCGAGGGCACATCCCCCAGCACCGGCACGTCCTCATCGACGGCAAAGCCGAACTTGCCGGGCGTGTCGGGGGCATCCGGCTGAGTCATGGCGCGGGCAATCCCTTCGGCCACCTGCCATGCCGGTCCACCGACCGTGGCAAAGGGGGACAGGATCACATTGCGCCGCGATTCCGACCGGGCATCGCTGTCCAGCAGCCCCATTTCCGCAAGTGCTGCGATGGTGGCGGCGTGTCCCTGCGCGTTCAGCCCGCGCAATTGCAGATTGGCGCGGCTGGTCAGGTCGATCAGCCCATTGCCGTGCTGCCGGGCCAGTCCGGCGATGCCCTGCGCCTGATCGGGTGTCAGCCGCCCGTTCCGCGCCCGGATCCGCAGGACCAGCCCGTCACCAGAGGCCATGGGCCGCAATGCGCCGGGACACCAGCCCTTGATGTCGTAATCCGTCATGGTGCCGCCTCCAGCCCTTTCAGTCCCGCCAGAACCGAATTTCGCCGCGTGACCCAAAGCCCCGAGGCATGAAGCCGCATGAACATGTCGCGCATGGCGGCCAGTGCGGCGGGGTTTTCGGCCTGCATGAAGGCCACGACATCGGGGCGGCCCAATGTGGCGTCGTGGTAAAGGTCGAACAGATGCCCCGGCACCACGCCCGCCAGATTGGCGAAGGCCGCCATATGGTCCAGCGTCGCCGCGATCTCGGACGCGCCCCGGAAGCCATGCGCCATCATGCCGTCCGCCCATGCCGGATTGGCGGCGCGGGCGCGGGTGACGCGGGCGATTTCCTCGGTCAGGGAACGTGCGCGGGGGGCGTCGGGACGCGTGGCGTCAAGGTGGTATAGCGCGGGCACGGGAGCGCCCAGCCGGGCCATGGCGGCGGCGAAACCCGCCTCATGCGCGGCATAGTCGCTGGCCAGCAGCAAATCGGATTCGGGCAGGTCCTGCGCATGGACAAACCCGTCTGCGACCGCCAGCCGGTCGCGGATCGCCTGAGGGTCGTGCCGGATGCCTCCGTCCGCGCCGATCGCGTAGGATGAGGCCGCGAGCCACGCCTCGCCCGCGGCATGGCGCGCGGCCTGGGTGAAGGTCTCGGCCAGATCGGACATGCCCAGACCGTAAAGTCCGGGCTTGGGGCCAAAGACGCGGGGCGCGCGCGTGCCGGGACAGGGACCGGAATAGGGGTTGTCGGCCGGGCTTTCGTCGCGTTCGGCCAAGGCCGCCGCGCCGGCTTCAAACAATTGCGCAAGCCCAGGGAACACGTCGCGGAACAGGCCGGACACGCGCAGCGTCACATCGATGCGCGGCCGTCCCAGCTCAGCCAGGGCCAAGATGTCCACGCCGCTGACCCTCCCCGAGCTTGCGTCCCATCTGGGCGCCATTCCCGCCAGATGCAGCGCCATGGCAAAGTCTTCGCCCGCCGTGCGCATGGTGGCGCTGCCCCACAGGTCGACGACCAGCCCGCGCGGCCAGTCGCCATGGTCCTGCAAATGGCGGCGCAGCAGTTCCTCGGCCAGCTTGATGCCCTGCGCATGGGCGGCGCGGCTGGGGACGGCACGCGGATCGACAGTGAAGAGGTTGCGCCCGGTGGGCAGCACGTCCTGCCGCCCCCGCGCGGGTGATCCGGACGGCCCCGGAGCGACCCGTTGCCCCGCCAGCGCGCGTGTCAGCCCCGCGCGTTCCTGCGCTCCGCAAGGTCCGGTGCCATAGATGTGCAGCCCTTCGCCAAAGCGGCTTTCCTTGAGGTCGCAGACAAAGCGGTCGATCAGCGGAATTGCCTGCGCGGGTGCGGCGTCGGGGGGCAGGCCCAGATCTGCCTCGACGCCGGCGGCGCGGGCTTCGTCGCGGATGGCGCCGATCAGCCGGTCGCGGCGGCGCGGGTCCAGCCCGTCCGCGGTCGAGTATTCGTCCAGCAGCCGTTCCAGATAGGTCAGGCGTTCCGGCAGCGCGGCATCGGCCAAAGGCGGAGGCAGATGCCCCAGCGTCACCGCGCCAAGGCGGCGTTTGGCCTGCGCCGCCTCGCCCGGGTCGTTGACGATAAAGGGATAGGCGACCGGCAGATCGCCCAAAAGCGCCTGCGGCCAGCATTCGTCCGACAGCGCCACCGATTTCCCCGGCAGCCATTCCAGCGTGCCATGGGCGCCCATATGGATCAGCGCATCCGCCTGTCCGCGCAGCCACAGGTAAAAGGCCACATAGCCATGGCACGGCGTGCGGCTGAGGTCGTGGTAATCGTCGGCGCGGGTCTGTGCCTCTCCGCGTTCGGGCTGCAGGGCGATCAGGGCGTCATCGGTGCGGATGGCGGCGAATGCGAAGGCGCCGTCCCGTATCAGAGGGTCGGTATCCGCTGCGCCCCATGCGGCGGCAAGGTCGTTCTGCAGGCACCGGGGCAGGCTGGCCAGCGCGGCACGATAGTCGGCAAGCGGCCATGTCAGGCGCTCTGCCGTCAGCCGTTTGCCAAGGTCTTGATACGGGATGCCAAGGATTTCGCCGCAGGATGCCAGCGCGTCCAGCCCGACGGCATGGGCAAGCTGATGGGCCTTGCCGGGATAGGTGGACAGGATGACGGCCTTGCGCACAGGCACGCGCAACCTGTGCCACGCCTTGATGCGCGCGACGGCCAAAGCGATGCGGTCATGGTCAGGGGCATGGATCTGGCGGGAAAACTGCAGCGCCGGATCGCGTGGCTCTGCGGCCTTGAAGCTGACGGCGCCCAGAAAAATACGGCCGTCCACCTCGGGCAACACGACATGCATGGCCAGATCGGCGGCGGAAAGGCCACGGTCGTCGGCTGCCCAAAGATCGCGGGGCGCGGTGGACAGCGCCACCTGAAAGACCGGGCAGTCGCAGGCGTCAAAAGGCGTCGCGCCCTGATCGTCGCGGGCGGAAAATGCGGTCATGTTCACAATGGCCGCCAGTCCCGGCAGATGCGGGGCCAGCCACGCGCCAAGACCCGGCATCTTCAACGAGGGGGCAAAGACCCCGGTCGCGGCAAAACCCGCCCCCCGCAATGCCCGGATCATCGCATCCACCGGGCCAAGGTCGGCCGATGTCAGATAGCTGCGATAAAAGCTGACCAGAACCGGATTTTCACCCAAGCCGGGGGCGGGGGCAGGGATCACGCCCGTATCGGGGTCGTAAAAGCCCCATTGCGGGATCGCAGCTTCGCCGCTGACATCGCTGGCGGGCAGGCCGGCGGCGCGGGCCAGCTCTGCCAGCGCCATCTGTGCCGCGACCGCGCCGCCTTCGTCGCAAAGCGCGGTCAGGCGGTGCAGCGTGGCCGGCTTGAGCGTCGAAAAGCGTTCCAGCCTGTCATCGGGCCGCCCGTCGGCAGGCAGAAGCGCCAGCGCAATGCCCCGGCGGCGGGCGAGGTCCTGAAGACTGGCCACACCATAGGGCCAGTAAGCCTCGCCCCCGATCAGGCGCACAAGGATGGCCCGCGCACCTGCCAGCGTGGTTTCAAGGTAGGTGTCGACCGAAACCGGATGGCGCAGCGCCGAGATATTGCACAGCCGCAGCGAAGGCAGCGGGGGCCGCGCGCCTGCGGTCCCCGATTGCGCCCGGTGCCAGCCCGCCGCGAAAGCGCCAAGGTCGCTGTCGGAATAGGACAGCGCCACCATGTCGGCGGGGCTTTGGCCGGGGTCGGTCGGGACCTCGGTTTCCTCAAGCCCCCGGCTTTCGCGAAAGACGACATGCATGACGCCCGCGCCCCCCGTGCCTCAGGCCGCCAGCACGGCCCGGATCGCGTCCTCATTGATGTCGTCATGTTCGGCGATCACCACAAGGCGCGAGATACGGGACGTGTCGTTAGCCCATGGCCGGTCGTATTGATGGCGCACGCGTTCGCCCACGGCCTGCACCAGCAGGCGCATGGGCTTGCCCGCGACGGCGACATGGCCCTTGACGCGCAGGATGTTCTGTTCGCGCGCCAGCCGGGCAATCCGTTCGGCCAGATCGGCAGGGTCCGTTATTTCCGCCAGCTCGATCACGACGGAATCGAAATCGTCATGTTCGTGATCGTCCGCGCCGTCGTGATGGCTGGGGCGGGCGGCAAGGTCGTCCTCGGCCGCCGCCCCCAGCCCAAGGATCACGCGCGGGTCAATGACGCCATCGGTCAGGGGCAGGATGGGCAGCTTGCGCGGGGCCTCGGCCTCGATGACGGAGCGGGCGGCCGCGAGCCCCGCTTCGCCGGCCAGATCGGCCTTGGACAGAAGCACGATATCGGCGCAGGCGATCTGGTCCTCGAAGACCTCGGACAGCGGCGTTTCATGGTCAAGGCTGTCATCGGCCTTGCGCTGGGCGTCCACGGCGGCCTCGTCCGGGGCAAAGCGGCCGGCTGCCACGGCCTCGGCATCGGCCAGCGCGATGACGCCGTCCACGGTGATGCGCGACCGGATCGCGGGCCAGTCAAAGGCTTTCAGAAGCGGTTTGGGCAGCGCCAGCCCCGAGGTCTCGATCAGGATATGGTCGGGCTTGACCGGCATCGCCATCAGCTTTTCCAGCGTCGGAATGAAGTCGTCGGCGACGGTGCAGCAGATGCAGCCATTCGACAGCTCCATGATGTTTTCCGCCGGGCAGTTATCGTCGGCGCAGGATTTCAGGATGTCGCCATCGACGCCCATGGTGCCGAATTCATTGACCAGCACCGCCAGCCGCTTGCCCTGAGGGTTCTGCATCAGGTGCCGGATCAGTGTTGTCTTGCCCGCGCCCAGAAAGCCGGTGATGACAGTGACGGGGGTCTTGGTCAGGTCGGTCATGTGCTACCCAATCGGAGGAATACGCGCGAGGCTGCGCTTGCGGAAAATGGCGATACGTTCACGCCACGGCACAAGGCCGTCAGAGGTCGTGGCAAAGGCTGCGGCGCCTTGCAGGATTTCGGGGGCGTCGGCCTCGGTCATGTGGCCGTAAGCATAGGACCAGCGCCCGGGTCCGCTCAGCGCGACAGCCGCACCGGCGCCGCAGGCCGAAAGGCATTCGACCGGGACGATGCGCACGCCCTCGGGGGCGCCCAGATCGGTCAGCGCCCGGTGCAGCCGCGCGCCCATCGGCAGGGTCGCGTCATTGGCCGGTTCATTGGCCCGGCAGGTGATGCAGACATGCAGCGTGACGGTCATGCGCCCTTCATCCGTTCTGGCGGGTATGGGGCAGGCATACGGGCGCGCATGGCTGCGCAAGCCCGGGCAGGAACACCCCGTCCGCCGGTCAATTCTTGCGCGGGCAGGTCTCCCGGCTTGCGGATTCAGGCTTTCGCCAACGGCCGGCCCGCCTTCCCGGCATTGCTGCCAGTGGCCTCGGGCGGCCTTTCCGGTCACGGTCGCGGGGGCGGCTGCTTTCAGGCTTTCGCCTGTCGCATTCCCTCTTGGCCTGTCATAGGACAGGAACCAGCGCAGCCCATGCTCTGCGCGCCCGGTCCCGACTTGTCAAGCAAAGGAGTGCCCGATGGAGCCCGACGACAACGCCCGCCACGCCGAGAAGATGGCCAGGATCAAGGCCGCCCGCGACCGCATGATGCAGGGAAAACAGGGCGAAAAGGGGCTGGTGATCGTCCATACCGGCAAGGGCAAGGGCAAGTCGTCATCCGGCTTCGGCATGATCCTGCGCTGCATCGCGCACCAGATGCCCTGCGCGGTGGTGCAGTTCATCAAGGGCGCATGGGACACCGGCGAGCGTCGCCTGCTGACCACGCATTTCGGCGGGCTGTGCCAGTTTCACGCCATGGGTGAAGGCTTTACCTGGGAAACCCAGGACAAGGCGCGTGACATCGCCGCCGCCCGTGCCGGCTGGGACAAGGCCAAGGAACTGATCCGCGACCCCGAGATTCGCATGGTGCTGCTGGACGAAATCAACATCGCGCTGCGCTATGACTATCTGGATATCGCCGAAGTCGTGGCCTTCCTGCGCGACGAAAAGCCGCCGATGACCCATGTCGTTCTGACCGGCCGCAACGCCAGGCCCGAACTGATCGAGCTGGCCGATCTGGTCACCGAGATGGAGGTGGTCAAGCACCCTTTCCGCGACGGCATCAAGGCTCAGCCCGGGGTTGAGTTCTAGGATTTTTCCAACGTCTTCCCTTGCGTCCGGCGATTTGCCACAGTGCCGCCGGAAAAAAGAGCTGTGGCATAGTGAAGGAGCGATTTTGATGTATCTCAAGCATGGCCTCGTGGCGCTGCTGGCCCTTGGGCCGGTCTCGGCGGCTTGGGCGGTGCCCGCCACCGATGATGGCGCGGCGCGTCTGAAAGGCATTTTTCAGACCTATCTGGGGGGTGTCGATGGAGTGGTGACCGTCACCCCCAAGGGCGAGACCTATGATCTGGTGATCGATCCGACGCCCTTGCTGGCGCAGATCTCCAGCGAGTCGGACGTGAAATTCGAGGTCGGCACCCTGACCTATCACCTGACCGACAAGGGCGATGGCAGCTGGGGCGTGACCGAGAACCAGACCCTGTCCTGGTCGTTTACCATCCCGAACATGATGGAGCAGATCGGCTCGGCCAAGATCGAATCGACCGGCATCTGGGACGAGGCCCTGCCGGGCTTTCGCGAACAAACCGGGGTGATGACCGGCTATACCGTCAATACCACCCAATACCTGCCGGTGACGCCCGCGCCCGGCGCGGCTGGCGAGCCCGCGCCCGAAGCCGAACTCGAATATGAGGTCATGTCGCGTGACACTCAAAGCATCGATCGGGCCGAGACGGTGCTGAAGGCCAGCCCCGCCGCGGCGGGCGGCGTCGATCACGACATGACCTATAGCGCGCAGGGAGTGTATCAGACTGTGGAATACACGGCGGTTTCGCCGTTTGGGGCGATGAAATTCGACATCACCTCACCCGGCTATGACGGCAAGGCGACGATCAAGGGCAGCCGCAATGACGGCATGCTGGGTCTGCTGGCCTGGTTTGTCGCCCATCCGTCGCAGGAGCTGATCGCCAATTCGCAGGACGGTCTGCGCGACAAGCTCAGCGCCGCGATGCCGCTTTGGGACGACGTTGCGGTGGATATGAACCTGCGCGATCTCAAGGTCGTCTCGCCCTTTGGCGAGTTCACGGCCAGCAATGTCGGCGCCGAGATTGGCTTGTCCGGCGTCGAGGCCGATGGCCGTTTCCGCGAGATGGTCAGGATCACCGGCCTGAAAATCCCCGAAGCGATCGTGCCGCCATGGGCGCTGCCGGTGATCCCGCAGGAGGTCTCGTTTGATTTCACCGCATCCCAGTTCGATCTGGCGGCGCCGGTCAAGATGATCATCGAGGGCTTTGACCTGACCGCCGCGGACCCGATTGCCAAGGTCGATCCCGTGCAGTTGAAGGCCGCCTTCTTTGCCGGCAGCCCGATCGCGCTGGAACTGGCGCCCAGCCAGATCAAGGGCGAGGGCTATCAGATCGACTATCAAGGCCAGATGCAGCTGCCGGCCGACACGCCGCCCGGCGGCACCGCCAGGATCAGTGCCTCTGGTCTGGACAAGATCGAGGCCGCGCTGAACGCCGCCCCGCCGGAACAGGCGCAGCAGCCGCTGATGATGCTGCAAATGGCCAAGATGCTGTCGAAACCCGGCGCTTCGGGCGAAATGGTCTGGGAAATCGACGCCTCAACTCCCGGCGGACCGATTTCGGTCAACGGCCAGCAGGTCGGTGGCGGTCCGGCACCGCAGCAGTAATGCCCGGGTCGCGGGCTGGCCCCTTTCAGGGCCAGTCCAGATCGACCCAGACCAGACGATGTGCCGAGGCCGTCTGTGCGGCCTCGGCCAAGGGTCCGGCCTCGGGCCACAGGACGCCCGCGTCCAGAATCTTCAGCCCCTTTTTCGGCAGGACGTAATCGGCGCGCAGGTTGCCCGGCGGCTTGTCGTCGGGCCAGTCGCCGGTATCCAGCGCCGGATCGCCCTTTTGCCCGTCATTGACGCCGCCCTTTGCCGCCGCGCCGCCCGCGCTGCGTGGTTCGGGATCGGTGACATGGGCCATGATGCGGGCCAGCGCATCAGCGCGGCCATCGCCGTCGGCGGGATCGACATTCAGCATGCCCGCCAACACGAAGGGCGCGTCGGGCAGGTGATGCAGCCAGAAGGCCAGCTCGTCATGATTGCGCCGGCCATTCATATCCTCGGGGCCGTCAAAGACCGGGGGCGTCGCGGCCATGGCCAGCAGATGCAGGGGTTTGCCGGCAATGGTGATGGTCGCGTCCCAATGCGCCGAGGAGGACAGGCGCAGCGCCGCTGTCACCTCGGGCGGCAGCTTGGGCATGATCTGGCCGGGCAGGTCGCGCCATAGAAAACCGCTATGGTCGATGACCGGGCCGATGGGATGGCGCGACAGGATCGCCATGCCGCCCTGTCCGGTAAACTCGCCGAAACCCTGCGCATCCGCCGCGCCGCGGGTCCGGCCATCGCCGTCGATATCCAGATCGGTGGCCATGCCGGCATTGGGCCGGGCAGCAAAGCGATGCGGGTAATCCAGCCCCGCCTTGGCCAGCAGATCGGCAAAGGCCGTCAGCGCGCGACCGTCATGGTCCCAATCGAAATCCGTCAGCAGCAGGATATCGGGCCGGTTCTCGGCGATGACCTGCACCACGGCGGCGATCTGGGGATCGGCCTTTTTGCCGGTGCGGGTCAGGTCGCGCAACAAAAGCCCCGGCCCGTCGCGCGACAGGTCGGGGCCATAGGTGGCGATCCGCAGCGGATCTGCCTGTGCATTCAGGCCAAGGGCGGCCAGCAGCGCCGCCCCGGCAAGCGCCCTTAGACCCAAGGCCGGCTCTGGGCCATCTGCGTCTCGAACGTGTCGATGGCGGCGGATTTCTCCATCGTCAGGCCGATATCGTCCAGCCCGTTCAGCAGGCAATGGCGGCGGAAGGGGTCCAACTCGAAGGCAAAGCTCTGGCCGTCCGAGGTGGTGACGGTCAGGTTTTCCAGGTCAACCGTCATGCGGGCATTGGCGCCCTTGCGGGCGTCCTCCATCAGCACGTCCACGACCTCTTGGGGCATGACGATGGGCAGGATGCCGTTCTTGAAGCAGTTATTGTAGAAGATGTCGGCAAAGCTCGTCGAGATCACACAGCGGATGCCGTAATCCAGCAGCGCCCAGGGGGCATGTTCGCGCGACGAGCCGCAGCCGAAATTGTCGCCGGCGACGATGATCTGCGAGGCGCGATAGGCGGGCTGGTTCAGGATGAAATCCGCAACCTCCGAGCCGTCCGAGTTATAGCGCATCTCGTCGAACAGGTTCTTGCCCAGACCCGAGCGGTGGATCGTCTTCAGGAACTGCTTGGGGATGATCATGTCGGTGTCGATATTGACCAGCGGCATGGGCGCCGCGATGCCGGTCAGGGTGGTGAACTTGTCCATATGCTTGGTCCTCGTGGAATTGACTTGGGGCGCGGGCGCCCGTTAACCCGGTATCGACCGGCGATCTGCGCCGGATGACGGATGCGGGTGGTGTGAATGGTTCTGGGCTTCCCCGATCTTGCGGCCTTGCGCGCCTGTATCGCGCGCGACTGGACGCCGACCATCGGCGATCCCGAGATCACCGGCTGGCTGACGGTGATCTCTTACGTGGTTTGCCTTGTGCTGGCGGTCATGGTGTTGCGCCGCCGCCCGGCGCGGGCCGCGCGCGGGCTGTGGTGGGTGATCGCCCTGCTGATGGCCGCTCTGGCCGTCAACAAGCAGTTGGACCTGCAGACCGCGCTGACGGCCACCGGCCGCTGCATGGCGCGCGCGCAGGGCTGGTATGACAGCCGCCAGATCGTGCAGGTCGCCTTTATCGCCGGGCTGGTGCTGGGCGTGGTGCTGACCTGGGTCTGGGCGACGAAATCCCTGCGCGGCCAGATGCGCGGCAATGGCCTTGCCCTGTTGGGGCTGGCCATATTGTGCGGCTTTGTTCTGGTGCGCGCGGTGGGGTTCGGTCATGTCGACAGGCTCATCAGCATGGATTTCGCGGACATAAGCTACAACTTCTGGTTCGAGAATTCCGGGCTGCTGCTGATTGCGGTCAATGCCCTGATCCTGCTCAGGCGGGGACGCTGAGGCCCCCGCCCGCGCCGGATCAGACGGTTTCCACCAGGATTTCGCGCACGTCGGTCAGGTGGCCCTTGATCGCCGCCGCCGCTGCCATGACCGGCGACATCAGATGCGTGCGGCCTTTATAGCCCATGCGGCCCTCGAAGTTGCGGTTCGAGGTGGCGGCGCAGCGCTCGCCCGGCGCAAGCTGATCGGGGTTCATGCCCAGACACATCGAGCAGCCTGCAAGGCGCCATTCGAAGCCGGCATCGGTAAAGATCTTGTCCAGACCCTCTTCCTCGGCCTGCAGGCGCACGAGGCCCGAGCCGGGCACGACCATGCCGCGCACGCCCGGCGCCAGCTTGTTGCCCTTGAGGATGCCGGCGGCGGCGCGCAGGTCCTCGATCCGGCCATTGGTGCAGGACCCGATGAAGACCGCGTCGATCTTGATGTCGCTCAGCGCCATGCCGGGGGTCAGACCCATATAGTCAAGGCTGCGGCGCGCGGCCTCGACCTTGCCGCCGGTGAAGTCCTCGGGTGCGGGCACGCGGTCGGTGATCGGCAGCACGTCCTCGGGCGAGGTGCCCCAGGTCACGACCGGGGCAATGTCCTCGCCCTTGATGGTGATGACCTTGTCCCAATGTGCGCCCTCGTCCGAGAAGAGCGTCTTCCACCACATCAGCGCGGCTTCCCATGCGGCACCTTTCGGCGCGTGCGGGCGGCCTTTGACATATTCGAAGGTCTTTTCATCGGGCGCGATCAGGCCGGCGCGGGCGCCGCCTTCGATGGCCATGTTGCAGACGGTCATGCGGCCTTCCATGGACAGGTCGCGGATCGCCTCGCCGCAATATTCGATGACATAGCCGGTGCCGCCAGCGGTGCCGGTCGCGCCGATCACCGACAGCGTGATGTCCTTGGCGGTGACGCCCGGGCGCAGCTTGCCGGTGATCTCCACCTTCATGTTCTTGGATTTCTTCTGGATCAGCGTCTGCGTGGCCAGAACATGCTCGACCTCGGAGGTGCCGATGCCATGCGCGAGCGCGCCGAAGGCGCCATGGGTCGCGGTGTGGCTGTCGCCGCAGACCACGGTCATGCCGGGCAGGGTCCAGCCCTGTTCGGGGCCGACGATATGGACGATGCCCTGACGGATATCGCTCATCGGGTAATAGTTCAGACCGAATTCGCGGGCGTTCTTGTCGAGCTCGGCGACCTGGATGCGGCCCTCGGGGTTCTCGATGCCGTTCACGCGGTCGGCAGTGGTGGGCACGTTATGGTCCGGCACGGCGATGGTCTGGTCGGGGCGGCGGACCTTGCGGCCGGTCATGCGCAGCCCCTCGAAGGCCTGTGGGCTGGTCACTTCGTGGACCAGATGCCGGTCGATATAGAGCAGGCAGGTGCCGTCTTCCTGACGGTCCACCACATGCGCGTCGAAGATCTTGTCGTAAAGGGTGCGGGGCGCGCCCGCGTTGGTCTTGCCGGTCATGGCTTTCTCTTTCGTAAAGAGTAGCTGGAAAGGGGATCTGTCGACCGCCCGGATGGCCGCATCGGGGCGGGCAGGGCGCGCGCAGGCGCCCGCGCCGTCAAAGTCGAGCCGTGACGGACAGGCTTTCGCCGTAGAACCGGCCCGGCAGGCGGGCGCGGTCATGGATGTCGAAATAGACGAATCCTCGCATGAGGCGCCTTTTACGCGGCTTTAACCCTTGAGGCAATATGACTGGTGCTTGTCAGGACAGCCGGGCGGGGTTCAAATGGCCAAAGCGAAAGGGGCGGCATGGAGCAGTTGAATCCCGACATGATCGACGCCGCGCAGGGCCTTTGGGGCAGCGTGGCGACCTTTTTCAAGCTGCTGTGGCTGCCCTCGCGGCGCAATCAGCTGATCGCCATTGCCGGGCTGATCGCCGTGTCATGGGCGCTGGCGCGGGTGCTGTCGCCGATGCTGACGAACTGGCTGCGCAACCGCGAGAACTGGGCGAAATGGCGGCTGCGGCTGGGTCTTCAGGTCGAGCGGCGGCTGATGCTGATCGTCTTTGCCATCCTGTCCTGGGCCGTGGTGCTGGTCATGCGCGAGATCACCTGGCCTTCGCGCAGCCAGGTCATCGCGCTGGCGGCGACCATCGCCACTGCCTGGGTGATGATCTTTTTCCTGGCGCGGGTGATCGCCAACCGCTTCCTGCGCCGGATCGTCAGCTGGGCGGCCTGGATCTGGGTGACGCTGCACCTGATGGACCTGACCGAATCGGTCAGCAAGGTGCTGGACCGGGCGGCGATCAGCTTTGGCGATTTCCGGCTGTCGGCGCTGACGGTGATCAAGGCGCTGGTGGTGACCGGGCTGTTGATCGCGGGGGCGCGGCTCTTGTCGCAGATCATCTCGGCGCGGCTGGCGCGCAACGAAGACATCTCGCCCACGATGCGGGTGCTGACCGCCAAGCTGTTGCAGGTGGTGCTGTTCAGCATGGCGCTGATCATCGGGCTGAAGGCGGCGGGGTTCGACCTGACCGGGCTTGCGGTATTTTCGGGCGCGGTCGGTGTCGGGCTGGGTTTTGGTCTGCAGAAAGTGGTCTCGAATCTGGTGTCGGGGATCATCATCCTGCTGGACCGCTCGATCAAGCCGGGGGATGTGATCAGCCTTGGCGACACCTTCGGCTGGATCGAGGAACTGGGCGCGCGCTATGTCAGCGTCGTCACCCGCGATGGGCGTGAGTATCTGATTCCAAACGAGGATCTGGTCACCGGCCAGGTCGTCAACTGGTCCCATACCAACAATTACGTGCGGTTGGACCTGAAATTCGGCGCCTCATATGCCGACGATCCCCACAAGGTCAGCGAGATCGCGATCAAGGCCGCGCTGGGGGTGGGGCGGGTGATTTCCAGCCGCCGGCCGGTCTGCTGGATCACCGGTTTCGGCGACAGTTCGGTCGATTATGTGCTGCGTTTCTGGATCGGCGATGCGACCGGCGGGCTGACCAATGTGCGCGGGCAGGTGTTCCTGGCGCTCTGGGACGCGTTCAAGGAGCACGGCATTTCCATCCCCTTCCCGCAGCGCGAGCTGCGGCTTCTGAACGCGGGCGCGGTCCCGGGGGCGCCGCCCGTTTCCCGCGATGAGCCCGAATCCGCTGGCGGTCATTGAGATGGGCCGAAAAACTGCTATCTTTAGGACATCCCCTGCGCCGGGGGCGATCGGCGCGCTGACCGGAGGATGAACCCCTGTCCAATACCGCTTCGTCGGCCTCAACGCCGGCCGCGACCCCCGCCGGGTCCGAACTGACCAGTGATCAGATTCTGGACCGCATTCTTGCCTCCCTTGACGACGACAAGGCCGAAGATGTCGTGACCATCGATTTGCGCGGCCGTTCGGCCATGGCGGATCACATGGTCATCGCCTCGGGCCGCAATGCGCGTCAGGTGGCCGCGATCGCCGAAAAACTGGTCGAGCGTCTGAAGGCGCAGACCGGACAATCGGCCCGCGTCGAGGGCAAGGACACCGGCGACTGGGTGCTGATCGACACGGATGACGTGATCGTCCATGTCTTCCGCCCCGAGGTCCGCGAGTTCTATCAGCTGGAAAAGATGTGGATGCCCGCGGATGCGCTGCGTTCGGCCACGCTGGACCGGCTGCGCGCGGAACACGCGGCCGAAGAGACCCGCAAGACCCAGAACTAGGTCATGCGCATGGTCATTGCCGCAGTCGGGCGGCTGCGGCAGGGCCCCGAGGCCAAGCTGATCGACGACTATCTGGACCGCCACGCCAAGGCCGGTCGCGCCCTTGGCCTGCCGCCGGTCACCCTGACCGAAGTCGAGGACAGACGCGGCGGCGGCATGAGCGCCGAGGCCCCCCTGCTGGCGCGTGCCATTCCTGACGGCGCCGCGCTGGTGGTGCTGGACGAGCGCGGCCAGATGCTGACTTCCCCCGAATTTGCCCAGAAGATCGCCGGCTGGCGCGATCAGGCCCGCGACGTGGCCTTTGTCATCGGTGGCGCCGATGGCATCGACCCGTCCTTGCGCGACCGCGCCGATCTGGCGATCAGCCTGGGCCGCATGGTCTGGCCGCATATGCTGGTGCGCGTCATGCTGGCCGAGCAGATCTATCGCGCTACCACCATCCTTGCCGGCAGCCCCTATCACCGCGAATAATGGCAAGCTATTTGTACTATTAAGTTTTTAGATAATTTCCGGACACTTGCCCCGTGAGATTTACCGATTTTTCGCTATGATGGGCGGTATCAAATCATAAGCATTCGGGGTGCAGGATGTTGCCAATTACGAATCAGGTTCAAACCCGCGGCAGTCCGGTTCCGGTTCAGCCGACCCGTGCTGTCGAGGCGACCGCGCAGATCAGCGCGAGCGCCCAGTTGGACATTCCGCCTGTGGACGAGGCCGATGCCGCGGCCGACACGTTTCAGCGTGGCCGCGACGATATCGACCGCACGCATGACGCCCAGTCCGTCGCCGCGCTGCGCCAGCGCATGCGGCAGGCCCGGCAATCGGCCATCGACGCCGATTCGCCGCAGGACCGGGCGGTGTTTCGCGCCAAGGTCATCCGCTTTCTGCAATCGATCTATCGCGACGATGTTTCGTTCCAGCGCGCCCTGCAGCGCGGCACCATCGTGATCCGCGCGGTCGAGGACATGCCCGAACCCGACCTGCGCCCGGAAATCGCCTATGCGATCTATCGTCAGGGCGCCATGCAGACCGGCCAGACCGCGATCGAGCTCAGTTCGCCACGCCGGGCACGCGGCGCGCAACTGGGTGTGGGCGCCAGCGATTTCGTCGCTTGGTGGCCGAAATAGCGGCTGAAACAAGCGCCCGCCCCTAGGGGCAGGGCACCTCCCAATTGTCGATGATCGCGACGGCCTCGTCGGCGGTTTCGACAAAGCTGATCAGCTCCAGATCCTCGGGGCTGATCGTGCCGGCATCGGCCAGCGCCTGCCAGTCGATGACCTTGTTCCAGAATTCCGGCCCGAACAGGATGAAGGGCACCCGCTTCATCCGTCCGGTCTGGATCAGGGTCAGGGTCTCGAACATCTCATCCATGGTGCCAAAGCCGCCCGGGAACACCGTCACCGCCCTGGCGCGCATCAGGAAATGCATCTTGCGGATGGCGAAATAGTGGAAGTTGAAGCACAGGTCCGGCGTCACATATTCGTTCGGCGCCTGTTCATGCGGCAGCACGATCGACAGCCCGATCGAGGCGCCGCCAGCCTCATGCGCGCCCAGATTGCCCGCCTCCATCACGCCCGGCCCGCCGCCGGTGCAGATGACGTTT
Source organism: Paracoccus lutimaris (assembly GCF_003337565.1). Taxonomy (GTDB): domain Bacteria; phylum Pseudomonadota; class Alphaproteobacteria; order Rhodobacterales; family Rhodobacteraceae; genus Paracoccus; species Paracoccus lutimaris. The sequence goes on along the minus strand of NZ_QPJL01000016.1, from coordinate 17,934 downwards.
TCCGCACCATAGCTGTCCATGCTGCGTTCGGTCATCAGCCGGGCAAAGCGCCGCGCCTCGTCGTAATAGCGCGACAGCTCGGCCAGCATGGGCGTGCGGGCGCTGGCCTTCTCGGCCGGGGACGGGATGCGGGCGCCGCCGAACATCACCACGGTCGAGCGGATGCCGCGCGCATCCATGATCATCTGCGGCTTGAGCAGTTCAAGCTGCAGGCGCACGGCGCGCAATTCCTCGCGCAGCAGGAACTCGGTGTCGGTAAAGGCCAGCCGATAGGCCGGCGCCCGCGTCTGCGGCGTGTCGGGCAGGGTGCGGGCGGCGGCCGCGTCCTGCTGGCTGTCGCGGAAAGGGTGGCTGCGCTCGTCGTCTTGTGTCATCCGGGCCTCTGAAGGATCGCCGCGCATTGCGCGACCGTGCCCCCCGGCTTATAGCCCTTGGGCAACATTTTCCACCTCAGAGAGGCCAAGCCCATGTCGAACGCCGCCCTTGAAGCCGCCATCGAAGCCGCCTGGGAGATCCGCGACCAGATCACCCCCGCCACCAAAGGCGAGGCCCGCGAGGCCGTCGAGGCCACGCTGGAGGCGCTGGACAAGGGCGCGCTGCGCGTTGCCGAAAAGCAGGGCGCCGACTGGCATGTGAACCAATGGGCCAAGAAAGCCGTGCTGCTGGGGTTCCGGCTGAAGGACATGGAGATGCAGCCCGGCGGGCCGCAGAATGGCGGCTGGTGGGACAAGGTGGACAGCAAGTTCGCCGGCTGGGGCGAGAACCGCTGGCGCGATGCCGGTTTCCGGGCGGTGCCGAACTGCATCGTGCGCAAGTCGGCCTATATCGCCAAGGGCGTGGTGCTGATGCCCAGCTTCGTGAACCTTGGCGCCTATGTCGATGAGGGCACGATGGTTGATACCTGGGCCACGGTCGGCTCTTGCGCCCAGATCGGCAAGAACGTGCACCTGTCGGGCGGCGTCGGCATCGGCGGCGTGCTGGAACCGATGCAGGCCGGCCCCACCATCATCGAGGACAATTGCTTCATCGGCGCCCGCTCCGAGGTGGTCGAGGGCTGCATCGTCCGCGAGGGTTCCGTCCTTGGCATGGGCGTCTTCATCGGCAAATCCACCAAGATCGTGGACCGCGAGACCGGCAATGTGAGCTATGGCGAAGTGCCGGCCGGCTCGGTCGTGGTTGCCGGCTCGATGCCGTCAAAGAACGGCATCAACCTTTACTGCGCGGTGATCGTCAAGCGGGTGGATGCGCAGACGCGGTCCAAGACTTCGATCAACGAGTTGTTGCGCGACTGATCCGGGACCCGGTTTTCGCAGGTCTGAAAATTCGCAAGCCCGGCGTGAACCGCGCGCCGGGTTTTCGCGTTCATCCTGCGGAAAAGTCCTGACAGGCGGAGTTTTGAGATGCAGGGTTTGGGTTGGCTTGCGGCGATCATCGTCGGCGGTCTGGCGGGCTGGATCGCCAGCAGCATCATGAAGGCGGATACGGGGATCATCCTGAATGTGATCCTTGGCATTGTCGGCGCGGTCATCGGCAACGCGCTTCTGGGTCTTGTGGGGCTGAACGCGCAGGCGGGAAGCTGGGTGGCGCAGGGCGTCGCCGGCCTGTTCGGCGCGGTGGTGCTGATCTGGCTTTACCGGGCCGTGACCTGATCGGGTCGCAGTCGAAGGCCGGATATCAGGGCGGGGTTTCCCGCCCTTTTTCATGTCCGGGGGCCGTCTTTCACGCGGTGAAATCCGCCTGCGTGGCGCCCGTCACCCGCAAGAGGTCCCCGGGCGCGATGGCAAAGACATGGCGGGGCGTGCCGGCCGCCGCCCAGACCGTGTCGAATTCCAGCAGGCGCGGGTCCAGATAGGCCTCGATCTTGCGCAGATGCCCGACCGGGGCCACGCCGCCGATGGCAAAGCCGGTCTCGGCCCGGATCAGGTCGGCATCGGCCTTGCCCAGCGTCTGACCGGCCACCGCCGTTGCCTTGACCGGATCGACGCGATTGCCGCCCGCGGTCAGGAACAGCACCACATGGCCCGAGGCCTCGCCGCGAAAGATGATCGATTTCGCGATCTGGTCGACCGCACAGCCGACCGCCGCCGCCGCGCCCTCGGCGGTGCGGGCGCTGTCATCGGTTTCGCGGATATCGATTGTCAGACCGGTGGCCTCAAGTGCCGATTGCACGCGGCGCAAGCTCTTGCTCATGATTGTTCCCGATCCGGCTGATTCGTGGCGAACTGTGCCGGCATAGAACCGCAAGACGCGGCCAGATGCCATGCCGCCCGGCCTGCCCGCACTGGCGGGCAGGGCAGCGCCGACCGTCAGATCCTTGCCCTTGCGGATCGCGTCGAAAGCCAGCCGCGCCGGTACGGGCCGATGCGATGACGATTGAATTGCCGTGTCGGCGGGGCCATGACTTGGCCACGGGCAAGGGAAGGGGACCATATGCGCGTGCTTCTGGTCGAGGACGAGGCGGATATCGCGGACGCCCTGCAACGCTTCCTGCAGGGGCAGGGGCATGCCGTCGATCATGCCGTCGATCTGGCCGATGCCGAGGCGGCGCTGGCGGTGGCGGAATTCGACGCGGTGCTTTTGGATCTGGCGCTTCCCGATGGCTCGGGGCTGGAGCTTTTGCGCCGCGAAAGACGGCGCGGCAACCGGGTGCCGGTGCTGATCGCCACCGCCCGCGACCAGATCGAGGACCGCATCGCCGGGCTGGATGCGGGGGCGGATGATTATGTGGTCAAGCCCTATGACCTTGGCGAGATCGAGGCGCGGCTGCGCGCCCATCGCCGCCGCGCCACCGGCGATCCGGCGGTCGAGGCGTTTCTGGGCGATCTGCGCATCGACCGCATCGGCGCGCGGCTGTTTCGCGACGAGACCGAGATCCGCCTGACCTCGCGCGAATGGGCGGTGTTCGAGGCGCTTTTTTCCGCGCGCGGCCGGGTTCTGTCCAAGCCGGTTCTGGAGGAACGCCTTTACACCTTCGATGACGCCATCGAGGGCAACGCGGTCGAGGTCTATGTCTCGCGGCTGCGCACCAAGCTGGGCAGCGGCGTGATCGAGACCCGGCGCGGCCTTGGATACCTGATCCCATGAGCACGGGCTGGTCGCTGCGCAGGCGGTTGCTGCGGCGCGTCGTTCTGGGGATCGGCGCGGGCGGGCTTCTGGGTCTCGTGCCCTCGCTTCTGGTGCTGGATCACGAGATGGGCGAGCTGATGGATGACAGCTTGCGCGCCTCGGCGCGGTTCTCGCTGGCGCTGTATCAGCGGGCGGGGGCGATCGATCTGCCGGCGCGGACGGACGCGCCCGCCATGCGCATCCTTGACGACGGCGTCGAGATCATCGGCGCCGACTGGCCGGCCCTGACCGAGAATGGCGGGCAGGATGTTGCGGGCTGGCGGGTCTTTCGGGTGTCCGATCCGGCAAGCGGCATCAGCGTCGAGGTCGGGCAAAGCAATGAATGGCGGCACGAGGAATTGCTGGAAAGCGTCGGCTGGCTGCTGGTGATGATGCTGCCCGTCTCGCTGGTCATGGTGGTGGTGGTCGGCCGCGCCGTCACCTCGGCGCTGCGTCCGGCGACGCGCTTTGCCGAGCGGCTGCAATCGCGCAAGCCCGGCGATCTGTCGCCGGTCGCGGCGGGAAATCTGCCGCGCGAGCTGGCGCCGATATCGCAGTCGATGAACCTGTATCTGGACCGGATCCGCGACCATGTCGAAGCCGAGCGCCAATTCGCCACCCATGCCGCGCATGAGCTGCGCACGCCGATCGCGGCGGCCTCGGCGCAGGCGCAGCTGATGGCGGCGGGCATGGCCGAACCGGGCAGTGCCGCGCGCATGGTCGAGGCACTGCGCCGCCTGTCGCTGCTGGTTGATCGGCTGCTGCAACTGTCGCGGGCCGAAGCCGTCGGCAGCGGCGAGGCGCATTGTGACCTGGTCCGGGTGACGCGGATGGTGATTGCCGATACCGGCATCGCGGCGATCTTTGACGATGGCGATGTCGAGACCGCCGAGGTGCCGATCCGGCCCGAGGCGCTGGCGCTGATCCTGGGAAACTTGCTGCGCAACGCGCGCGACCATGGCACCGGCGATATCCGGGTCCGGCTGCGTCCGGGTCCGGTGCTGACGGTCTCGAACCGGGTGGCGCCGGATGCGGTCTTTCACCACCACATGTTCGAGAAATCCGCCCGTTCCCCGGGGACCGGGCTGGGCCTTGGCATCGTCCAGAAGATCGCCGGCAAAGAGGGAATCGGCCTGAATTTCGAGATCGGCGAAGGCCGCGCCTGCGTCTCGCTGCAGTTCTGACCCGCATTGCCGTCCCGGTCGCCTGACCGAGGCGTGCGCCCCGCCTCTGCGCCGCCGGGGCACCGCGGCAGGGCTGTGTACATGCCGGGCTAATCCCTGCGTCCGGTCCGCAGGCGCTTGCGGCCGGTCAGCATGGCGGCGACCAGATTTTCGTGGTGGCGCCAGCTTTCCAGGATGACCCCGCCAACATGGAGGCCGGCAAGGACAAGGATCATCACCGCGAAAGCCTCGTGGATCTGCTCCATCGCCGATGAGCCCCAGAACGCATCCGTGGTCTGCAGCCAGCCCGTCACCACCGTGCCGGCGACCATCGCCAGCAGCGCGACGATCATCGCGCCGCCGGCGGGGTTGTGGCCAAGATAGCGCCGCTCACGCCCGGCAAGCAGGTCGCGCAGATAGGACAGGACGGCGCCCGGCCCGCGCACGAAATCGGCAAAGCGGGCATGGCGGGGGCCGATGAACCCCCAGACCAGCCGCATCGCGATCAGCGCGCCAATGGCGTAGCCCATCGTCTCGTGCAGGGTCTTGCCTGAATCCGAGGTCGCCCAGCAGCCCGCGATCAGCACCAGCTGGGACCAGTGGAACAGCCGCACGAAACGATCCCAGACCAGAACCCGTTCAGTCATCCGAGCCGACCGCCTCGAAACTGACCGGATCGAAGAAGATCTCGACCTTCTTGCCGGTTTCGTCCTTGCCATAGACCTCGTAGCAGCCATCCTCGGTCTTGACGTTGCTGATGGTCCAGCCCTTGCCCTCAAGCTGGGTCTTCAGCTCATCGACCGGACGCCATTGATCCTGCGGCGCCTCGCAGCGTTCAGAGGCAAGGACGGGCCCGGCCAGCAGCGTGGCGAGCAGCGGAACCAGATGATACGCGCGCATGAAACTCTCCCTTTTTTGCGGTGCGATGGATGCTGTGTCGCGGATGAGGCTTGCAGCTTCCTTACAGCCGCCGAGCGATCCGGCGCCTCTGCCGCAAGGCCGCCATTCTTAGCGACCCGGTCCCGGACGAGGGCGCATTGTCAGCCGGGCCGGTTTCGGGCGATATGGCGGCAGATCGCCACAAAGGACATGACATGGCCCAACAGGTCTATACGCTTCTGGTCGAGGTCGGACGCGCGAAGGATGACGGTTTGCCCGAGGATGCGACCGGCGCGGCGCTGGTCTGCTACGCCTCGGGCAAGGATGAGGAGGAGGCGGTGCGCGAGACGGTTGCCATCCTCAAGCAGGCGGGGCTGGCGCCGATCGAGGTCACGGGCCATGGCAGCATCGACGAGCGGCTGGCCGAGGGCCATGAGATCCCCGACGAAGAGCGCGCCCTGATGGATCGCGCGCTGGCCGAAAATGCCGTCATCGTCGCCCAGATGGAGCCGCTTTTCGGGGATGAGGACGAGGCTTGATCCGCCCCTATCCAGCCCGCGCGGGCTGGGCTAGACTGCCGGAAAACCCAGAGCAGACAACAAGACGGACAGGCCCGACATGACCAGACGCTTTACCCGGATCGCCCTTGCGGCGCTGCTGATCGGCTCGCTCAGCGGCTGCGGCGTTTCGCTCAGCCAGACGCCCGGCGCGGTGATCGGCGGCAATTTCAGCGGCCTGCCCACCGCGAATGGCCAAGGCAGCGAGGCGGGTTTCCGCAACTGGGTCATGGCCTTCCGCCCGCGCGCGCTGGCCGCCGGGGTTTCGCCCGTCACCTTCGACAGTGCCATGGCGGGCGCGCATTTCCAGCCCAGCCTTGTGGCGCTGGACCGCCGCCAAAGCGAGTTTTCCAAGCAGATCTGGGAATATCTGGACGGGGCCGTGGGCGGAGCCCGCATCTCGACCGGGCGCGAGATGGCCGCGCGTCATGCCGGCACGCTGTCCGCCATCGAATCCCGCTACGGCGTCCCGCGCGAAATCGTGCTGGCCGTCTGGGGGATGGAATCGAATTACGGTGCCGGGCGCGGCAACACGCCCATCGTCCCGGCGCTGGCGACGCTGGCCTATGACGGCCGGCGCGGCGAATTCTTTGCCGGCGAGCTGGTCGCGGCGCTGCGCATCCTGCAGGCGGGCGACGTGGACAATGCCCATATGGTCGGCAGCTGGGCCGGGGCGATGGGGCATACGCAATTCATGCCATCGTCCTTCCTGAACCATGCCGTCGATTTCAACGGCGACGGCCGGCGCGACATCTGGTCGAACGATCCGACCGACGCGTTGGCCTCGACCGCATCCTATCTGCGCCAGATGGGCTGGCGCCCCGGCCAGGTCTGGGGGACCGAGGTGATCCTGCCGCAGGGCTTCGACTATGGCCAGACCGGGAAATCGGTCACCCGCTCGGGCAGCCAATGGGCGGCGCTCGGGGTGCGTGCGGCCAATGGCATGGCGGTGCCGTCGGGCTCGATCCTGGTGCCGGCGGGGTCGCGCGGCCCGGCCTTCCTGATCACCGAGAATTTCCGCGCCATCCTGAAATACAACGCCTCCGACAGCTATGCGCTGGGGGTGGCCTATCTGGGTGAGGCGATTGCCGGGCGTTCTGGCATCCGCGGCAGCTGGCCGCGCGGCGACCGGCCGCTATCCACCACCGAGAAATCCGAGATCCAGCGCATGCTGAACGCGCGCGGCTTTGACACCGGCGGCGTGGATGGCAAGATCGGCAGCCAGACCTCCGAGGCGATCAAGGCCTATCAGCGCACGCGCGGGGTCACGGCGGATGGCTATGCCGATACCCGGCTCTTGGCGCTTTTGCGCGGCTGAGGGGCGCAAGGATCACGGCGGGCTTGCGTCCGCCGGCAATTCGCCCTGAAACTGCTTGGGCAGCGGCGGCTGGGATCGCGTCCGGCGCAGGGGGAGGGACGAATGGCATTCGGCATCTATCCGAGTCTCAAGGGCCGCACGGTCTATATCACCGGCGGCGCATCCGGCATCGGCGCCGAGCTGGTGCGCGAATTCGCCGCTCAGGGTTGCCGCGTCGGCTTTGTCGATCTGGATGCCGGCGCGGGCGTGGCGCTGGCCCGCGAGACGCCGGGCGAACTCGCCTTCGAGCCCTGCGATCTGCGCGACATCCCGGCCCTGCAAGCCGCTTTTGCCCGGCTGCGGGACCGTGTCGGCCCGGCGCAGGTGCTGGTCAACAATGCCGCCCGCGATGATCGCCACGATTGGCGCGACGTGACCGTGGACTATTGGGACGAACGCGCGGCGACCAATATCCGCCACATGTTCTTTGCCATTCAGGCCGTGGCGCCCGACATGATCGCGGCGGGGTCCGGGTCGATCATCAATATGGGCTCAGTCTCGTGGATGATGCCGCAGGGCGGCTTTCCGGCCTATACGACCAGCAAATCGGCGGTGCATGGGCTGACCCGCAACATGGCGCGCGATCTGGGGCCGCACCGCATCCGCGTCAATACAGTCGTTCCCGGCTGGATCATGACCGAGCGGCAAAAGCAGCTATGGCTGACCCCCGAGGCGCTGGAGGCGCATCGCGACCGCCAATGCCTGAAAGACATGATCGAGCCGGTCTATGTCGCGCGGATGGCGGTGTTTCTCGCCTCGGATGACGCGGCCATGTGCACGGCGCAGGATTTCCTGGTCGAGGCCGGCACGATCTGAGCCCGGCCGGCGGGCAGGCGGGTGGCCTGCCGCGCCTGACCCGTTCAGACCTGCTCGGCCACCAGCGACTTGCTGTTGCGCTGGTGCCGCCGCACCAGCTCCTTGATGGATTTCCCGGTTTCGGGGATCGGCCGGGCGGGAATGGCAGACGGCAACCCCGCAAGCGTCAGGTCGCCGAAAATCTCGACAAGCTCGGCCAGCGCCTCAGGATCAAGGCCGTTGACCGCCTCGGATCCCATGAGCAGGCTTTCCGAAAGGGCGCCCTCGGCGTGGATGATCTGGTGGCTGTCGAACAGAAGATGGAAATATTCCACCTCGCGGCAGGAGTCGTCGATGCGGATGCCGGCAAGACCCACGAGCTTGTTGGCCGGGACCAGCACCTCGTCGGTGTCGAACATGCGCCGCGCGATGATCGAGCGGACCAGCATCCGGTGCTGCGGCGAGACGCGCAGCTCCTCGCGCGGCGCGCCGCAACCCAGCGCGCCCTTTTCGATCACCACCGGCCGCAGCTTCGGCTTGGCCAGCAGCGCCCCGATGCCCAGTTTCGTCGCGCCGATCCACCTGATCGCCTGATAGCCGTTATCCAGCGTCAGCACCCGATCGCCGACAGACAGATCCTCGATCCGGACCGGGCCGGTCTCGGTCTCGATCCGCGTGCCGCGGGCAAAGCAGCGCACCACGGCGTTGTAATTGACGGAACCGTTCCGGTTGAAGGCCCCGAAGGTATAGGTGACGCTGGGGTCAAGCGGAGTGGTCGAGAGGATCAGCGAGCCGTAATTCGTGCCGCTATTTGTCGCCAGGAAATACACCGTACCGGTTGAGCCGTCGCTGCCGGTGAACGTGTACATGTAGCGGGAATCCACCACATTGCCGGCCACGATCCCGGTGACGGTCGATGCGGTGACGTTCTGGTCGGGAACATCCGCCACCCCGGTATCGGTGAAATCGCCCAGGGCATTGTCGCCAGTGCCATTCGAGTCATCGATCGTGATCGTGCCGGCGATCTCGATCCCGAAATTTCCGCTGTGCTGATAGCTCGTGTCACCAGATGTGATTCTGTAGACACGCAGGGATTCCAAAGCCATTGGTCACCATCCAAATATGGGTACAACACACCATTCCGCCACGATATGCGTGGCAGGTCTCGATCATCGAGGGCAGCAATCAAGCATTAAGAAAAGCGCAGGTCATTGCGGCTGTTATACGGCTGAATCGTCCGTTATTGCAAGCATGACGAGGACTTGCGCCTCTGTCGCCATCTCGCGGCGATCTGTGCGACCGGGGGCGGAGCGGCAATATCCCGCAAGAATCTTTCCCAAAACGGATCTTTCAGGACGTTTCGTGTCTCGTCGCTTGCCCCTGCGTCGATATAGGCCATGATGACAGTCATTCATTGTGGGAGGATGGTTCATGTCATCTATGATGTTTATCGCCGCGCTCGTTCCGATCGCGGCGGTTTTCATATTTCTGGTCGTGATGCAGCTTTCGGCCAAGGTGGCGATGCTCTTCGCCTATCTGGCCACGGTCGTCCTGGCGGTGATGCTGTGGGGGACCGATCTGGCCAAGGTGGCGGGGGCGACCGCGAATGGCGTCATCACTGCGATCACGCTGCTTTATATCGTCTTTGGTGCGATCCTGCTGCTTTATACGGTGCAGGAATCCGGCGCGATCCAGGCGATCAAGCGCGGCTTTACCGAAATCTCGCCTGACCGCCGGGTGCAGGCCATCATCATCGCCTGGCTTTTCGGCGCCATGGTTGAAGGGGCCTCGGGCTTTGGCACGCCGGCCGCCGTGGCCGCGCCCCTCTTGGTTGCCATCGGTTTCCCGGCCATGGCGGCGGTCATGGTCACGCTGATCATCCAGTCCACGCCGGTGTCCTTTGGCGCCGTCGGCACGCCGATGCTGGTGGGGGTGCAGACGGGGCTGTCGAACAGCGATACCGTCAACGCCGCCATCGCGCCCGCGACCCTGCCCGAATATATCCCCGTCATCGCCGAGCGCGTGGCCTTTCTGCATATGGCGATCGGCTTTGTCATCCCGCTGTTGATGGTGGCGATGATGACGCGGTTCTTTGGCGCCCGGCGCAGCTTCCGCGAGGGCTTTGGCGCCTGGAAATTCGCGATCTTCGCCGGGCTGGCCTTTACGCTGCCCTATTATCTGGTGGCCAAGTTCCTTGGGCCGGAGTTCCCCTCGCTGGTCGGGGGCATGCTGGGGCTGCTGATCGTCGTGCCGGCGGCGCGGCGCGGGCTGTTTTTGCCCAAGACCGTCTTCGACTTTCCTGCGCATCGCGACTGGGATACCAGCTGGAAGGGCAAGATGGACGAGGAAATCGCCCATGAGGCCGAGGATGTTGCCCATCCGCATGGGCGCAGCGATATCTCGTTGATGACGGCATGGAGCCCCTATGTCATCACCATCGGGCTTTTGGTGCTGACGCGGGTGATCGGGCCGCTGAAGGCGTGGCTGACCGGCCCCTCGACCACCATCGCATTCGAGAACCTGTTCGGATCGGGCATCACCTCCAAGGTGCAGATGCTTTATTCGCCGGGCACGGTGCTGATCCTTGCCTCGCTGATTTCCTATTTCATCTATCGGATGAAGGCCCCGGATTACGCGCGGGCCTGGGGGCTGTCGGCGCAGACGATGATCGCCGCCGCCCCGGCGCTGCTTTTGGCGGTGCCGATGGTACAGGTCTTCATCAATTCCGGCTCCGAGGGCGTGCAATCCATGCCGCTGACACTGGCGGCCGGCATGTCGGCGCTGGTGGGCACGGCATGGCCGATGTTCTCGGCGCTGATCGGGGCCTTGGGGGCCTTCATCGCCGGGTCGAACACGATCTCGAACATGATGTTCTCGCTCTTCCAGTTCTCGACGGCGCAGGGGATTGGGCTGGACTTAGCGGGCGCGACCATCGTTGTCGCGCTGCAGGCCATCGGGGGTGCCGCCGGCAACATGATCTGCGTCCATAACGTCGTCGCCGCCTCGGCCACGGTCGGGCTGGTGGACCGCGAGGGCGACCTGATCCGCAAGACGCTGGTGCCGATGACCTATTACGTCGTGCAGGGCGCCTTTATCGGCATGGCGCTGATCTATGGCGGCTTCTGGTGGCTGCTGGCGCTGGTCTGGCTGGCGGTGGTGCTGGCCGGGATGTACAGCCGCGACGGCGCGAAAGCCTGACAATCGCGCGGGGGCGGTGGTGACGCCGCCCCCCGTTCCCAGATCGCGTTTTCAGATCCCGTGACGATCCAGAAAGCCGCGCAGGATTCCCGCCAGTCGGTCCGCCCAAAGCTCTTGCCCGGCGGCGTCCGCGATCAGGTCGTTGCGGACCTCGATCAGCACGTTCGGGCGGCCATGGGCCAGGGCATGGCGGTCGATGGAATCGCCCTGCAGATGCCCGGAATAGGGTTCATTGTCGCCGGTGATCCAGCCCGCCTCGCGGCATTCGCGGATCAGCGCCGGACCCAGCCTTTCATCGCGATGCGAATAAAGCACGCCCACCGCCCATGGCCGGCGCGGGCGGCCGCGCAACTGGCGGGTAAAGCTGTGGATGGCGCAGATCGCGCGGTCGGGCCGCGCTGCCGCCAATGCAGCATAGGCGGCGTGATAGGGGCGGTAAAGCTGCTCGAGCCGGGCCTCGCGTTCAGGGGCGCCGGCATGGCGATTCGTAGGAATGACGGTGCCGTCATAGATGCGCATGAGCAGGGTGGGGTCGTCCTCGCCGCGGTTGGGGTCGATGACCAGCCGCGAGAAATCCGACAGGATCGCCGGCGCATCAAGCCGCTGGGCCAAGGCGCGGGTCAGTCCCGCCGCGCCGACATCATAGGCGATGTGGCGGGCCATATCCTCGGGTGCGATGCCCAGATCGCCGCCGCCGACCCAATCCGGCACCCGGTTCGTCGCGTGATCGCAGGTCAGCAGCCAGCGCGACGGGCGCCCCGCGCCAATGATGGAATATGCCTCAGCCGTCATGATACCTTCGCCTTGCATGAGGCAACCTTTAGTGCAAACGCTTGTTCATGCGCCAGTTGCCGCGACGTCGGGAATGTGGCTATAACACGCGTGCTAGCGCAAACATCGACGGGAGATACGCATGAGACGGCATCGCAAGGTCAAGATCGTGGCAACGCTGGGACCGGCCTCAAGCGATTTCGCGACCATTCGCGCCTTGTTCGAGGCGGGCGCGGACGTGTTTCGCCTGAACATGAGCCACGGCACTCATGACGAACAGCGCGCGCGCTATGACATCATCCGCCGGGTCGAGGCCGAATCGGGCCGCCCGATCGCGGTGCTGGCCGACCTGCAGGGCCCCAAGCTGCGTGTCGGCGCCTTTGCCAATGGCCCGCATGATCTGGCCGACGGGCAGGCCTTCCGTTTCGATCTGGACGACACGCCGGGCGATGCGAACCGCGTGCAACTGCCCCATCCCGAGATTTTCGCCGCGCTGGAATCCGGCGCCGAACTTCTGGTCAATGACGGCAAGATCCGCCTGCGGGTGGAAAAATGCGGCCCCGATTTCGCCGATTGCGTGGTGACGGCGGGCGGCGCGATTTCGAACCGCAAGGGCGTGAATGTGCCGGACGTGGTGCTGCCGCTGGCCGCACTGTCGGCCAAGGACAAGGACGACCTGGAATTCGCCTGCGAGATGGGCGTGGACTGGCTGGCGCTATCCTTTGTCCAGCGCCCCGAGGACGTGATCGAGGCGCGCGAACTGGCCAAGGGTCGCGCCGCCATCCTCTCCAAGATCGAAAAGCCGGCCGCCGTGCGGGCCTTCGCGGAAATCCTGAAGGTCTCGGACGGGATCATGGTGGCGCGGGGCGATCTGGGCGTGGAACTGCCCGTCCATTCCGTGCCGCCGATCCAGAAGCGGCTGGTCCGCGCCTGCCGCGCCGCCGCCAAGCCGGTGATCGTCGCCACGCAGATGCTGGAATCGATGATCGAAAGCCCGATGCCGACGCGGGCCGAGGTCTCGGACGTCGCGACCGCCATCTATGAGGGCACCGACGCGATCATGCTCTCGGCGGAAAGCGCCGCCGGCGCCTATCCGATCGAGGCGGTGACCACGATGGATAATGTCGCGCAATCGGTCGAAAGCGACCCGACCTATCGCGACATCATCGAAAGCTCGCGCAGCGCCCGCCGCCAGACCGTCGCCGACGGCATCGTCGCCGCCGCGCGCGAAATCGCCGAGACGACCGATATTTCGGCCATCTGCGCCTTTACCTCGTCGGGGACCACCGTGAGCCTGGTCGCGCGCGAGCGTCCGCGCGTGCCGATCATCGCCATGACCGCCGAAGAGACGACCTTGCGCCGGCTGTGCCTGACCTGGGGTGCGCATTGCGTGCTGACGCCCGAGCTTGAGCGCTTCAAGCAGGCGGTGGTCAATGCGGCCAAGGCTGCACGCGATTTCGGCTTTGCCGATGAAAACAACCAGATTGTCGTGATGGCCGGCGTACCCTTCAACGTGCCGGGCACCACGAACATCCTGCGCATCGCACCCTGCGACGAACGCTTGATCTATCGCACCGACCCGGAATAAAGGCGCGTAAGTCAACCGGAGGGTAACCTACATGTCCGATATCCTGCTGCTGGTCGGTGCGGCGCTATGCGCGCTGTCGGTGCTGATGGCCATTGCCTCGGTCCTGCGCACGCAGCCGCCACGGGCGGCGGCGATCGCGCTGGTCCTTGGCATCGTGCTGATGTTCGGCGGCGCGACGCTTGCGCAAGAGCCCTTTGGCATCGAGACGCTGACCGGTGCCGGGCAGCGTCTGATCGACGGCCAGATCAGCCTGGGCACCGATACCGTCAGCGCCCCTCCGCCCGCCGAGGCGGTCGCCGCGACCGAGGGCGGCACGGCCCCGGCCGCGCCCAGCCAATAAGGCTTGCCAATCCGCGCGTGCCCGACTATAGGGCACGCTTCCACCCGCGCGGCCGGCCGATATGGCATTGCCGAGTCGCGCGTTCACTCTGACCGCAAGGAGAGTAAAATGCCGAAGATGAAGACCAAATCGGCCGCGAAAAAGCGGTTCTCGATGACGGCCTCGGGCAAAGTGAAAGCTGGCCCGGCTGGCAAGCGCCACGGCATGATCAAGCGCTCGACGAAATTCATCCGCGATGTGACCGGGACCATGATCCTGTCCGAGTCGGACGCGAAGATCGTCAAGAAATACATGCCCTATAACCGCTAAGGAGAACCGGACATGGCACGAGTCAAATCGGGTAAAGTCACCCACGCCCGCCACAAGAAGGTTCTTGACGCGGCAAAAGGCTATTACGGCAACCGTTCGCGCAACTTCCGCACCGCCACCCAGGCCGTGGACAAGGCGAACCAGTACGCCACCCGCGACCGCAAGACGCGCAAGCGCAACTTCCGCGCGCTGTGGATTCAGCGCATCAACGCCGCCGTCCGTCTGGTCGATGCGGAAATGACCTATTCGCGCTTCATCGCCGCGCTGGCGAAAGCCGGGATCGAGGTGGACCGCAAGGTTCTGGCCGATCTGGCCGTCAACGAGCCCGAGGCATTTGCCGCCGTGGTCGCGCAGGCGAAAGCCGCCGCCTGATTTCAGGCGACAGATCGAGACTGACGAAACCCGCGCCGCAAGCGCGGGTTTTTTCATGGCCGGAACACAGGTCCAGAACGCGCGGGCAGGGCGCAAGCCCCGGCATCGGCGGCCGATCTCCGCCAAGCCCCTGAATCCGGCGGAAAGCTGCGTTAGCGATAACGTGGTAGTGCTTGCGTCACTCACGGAACCGTTACACTATCCGCCGCAGGGTAACCGGAGTGTGCGTCATGATCGCCATCATCAATTTCCTGAATACGATCTTCTGGGGCTATGTTCTGATCTACGGTCTGCTGGCCGTGGGGATCTATTTCACCGTCCGTCTTGGCTTCATCCAGTTCCGCCATTTCGGCGAGATGTTCCGATGTGTCATCGGCTCGCGCGAGGTGGACAAGGACGGCATCTCGCCCTTTCAGGCGCTGACCGTCAGTCTGGCCAGCCGCGTCGGTACCGGCAATATCGCCGGGGTCGCGGTGGCGATCACGCTGGGCGGACCGGGGGCGATCTTCTGGATGTGGATGGTGGCGCTGGTCGGCATGGCCACGGCCTATGCCGAATCGATGCTGGCGCAGCTTTACAAGGAACACGGGCCGGGCGGCATGTATCGCGGCGGTCCCGCCTATTACATCAAGAAGGGGCTGGGGCAGGGCTGGCTGGCGTCGATCTTTGCCGTAGCGCTGATCATCGCCTTTGGCCTGATCTTCAATGCCGTGCAGTCGAACTCGATCGCCGAGGCCGCTGCGGGCGCCACCGGCATCGACAAGATGTGGATCGGCATTGCCACCGCCGTTCTGACCGCCGTCATCATCTTTGGTGGGATCCCGCAGATCGCGCGGGTGGCGGAGTTTGTCGTGCCCTTCATGGCCGGTGCCTATCTGCTGGCGGCGATCTGGGTGCTGGTCACCAATATCACCGAAGTGCCCGGCGTTCTGGGCCATATCATCGGCTCGGCCTTCGGCCTGCAAGAGGCGGCGGGCGGTGTTGCCGGCGGCATGGCCGCTGCGATGCTGAACGGGGTCAAGCGCGGCCTGTTCTCGAACGAGGCCGGCATGGGCTCGGCCCCGAACATCGCCGCCGTCGCCGTGCCTGATCCGCACCACCCCTCGAGCCAGGGCTTCGTGCAGGCGCTTGGCGTCTTCATCGACACGATCCTGGTCTGCACCGCCACCGCCATCATGATCCTGCTGTCGGGCGCGATCCCCTCGGCGGAAAATACCGGCGTGGTGCTGACCCAGAACGCGCTGACCGAGCATTTCGGTGTCTTCGGGCAGTATTTCGTGGCCATTGCCATCTTCTTCTTTGCCTTCACCTCGATCATCGGCAACTACGCCTATGCCGAGAACGCGATCATCTTCCTGGGCCATGGCAGCCAGGGGCCGGTCATCGCGCTGCGTGCGGGCGTGCTGGGCATGGTGATCTGGGGTGCGATCCAGCAGGTGCAGACGGTCTTTGACTTTGCCGATGCCTCGATGGGGCTGATGGCGACGATCAACCTGATCGCCATCGTGGCGCTGTCGGGCACGGTCGCCTATGTGACGCAGGACTATCTGCGCCAGCGGCGCGAGGGCAAGAACCCCACCTTCCATCTGTCCGAGCATCCGGAAATCGCGCCGGGCGTCAGCAAGACCATCTGGAAGTGATCCGGTGATCACCATCTATCACAAAACCACCTGCAGCACCTCTCGCAAGGTGCTGCAGATGATCCGCGAGGCCGGGTTCGATCCGCAGGTCATCGACTACATGGCCACGGGCTGGACCCGCGCCCAGCTTCTGGGCCTGCTGGCCGCAGCCGACCTGACGCCGGCGCAGGCGCTGCGGGTCAAGGGCACCGATGCCGCGGCGCGCGGGCTGATCGGCGCGGACGGCGACACCATCCTTGCCGCCATGGTCGAAAACCCGATTCTGGTCGAGCGTCCCATCGTCTGCGGTCCCGGCGGCGTGCGCCTGTGCCGGCCGGTCGAGCTGGTCGCCGAAACCTTTGCCCGCTAGGCTTTTCCCCGGCCCCCGCGCGTGCTAATCGGCGGCGGAACCGCAAGGAAATCCGCCATGTCCGATCTTGATACCCTTCGCCAGTCCTATCTCTCGCGCATTTCGGGCGCTGCCGATCCCGATGCGCTCGAGCAGGTCCGCCTTGCCGCCCTTGGCAAGAAGGGCGAGATCAGCGGCATGATGAAGGAACTGGGCCGCATGACGCCCGAGGAGCGCCAGACCACCGGCGCCGCCCTGAACCGCCTGCGCGACGAGATCGACACCGCGCTGCGCGCCCGCAAGCAGGGGCTTGAGGATGCAGCGCTGGACGCGCGCCTCAAGGATGAGTGGCTGGACGTGACCCTGCCCGGGCGCCCGCGCCCCATGGGCAGCATCCATCCGGTCAGCCAGGTGACCGAGGAAGTCACCGCGATCTTTGCCGATATGGGCTTTTCGGTGGCCGAGGGGCCGCAGATCGAAAGCGACTGGTTCAATTTCGACGCGCTGAATATCCCGCCCGAGCATCCCGCCCGGCAGGAACACGACACCTTCTTCATGGCGCGCGCCTCGGACGATCCGCGCCCGCCGCATGTGCTGCGCACCCACACCAGCCCGGTGCAGATCCGCGCCATGCAGGCCAGCGGCGCGCCGATCCGGGTGATCTGCCCGGGCCGCGTCTATCGCATGGACATGGACCAGACCCATACGCCGATGTTCCATCAGGTCGAGGGGCTGGCGCTTGGCCGCGACATCTCGATGGCGAACCTGAAATGGACGCTGGAGGAATTCTGCCGGGCCTTCTTTGAACTCGATGAGGTCGAGCTGCGTTTCCGGGCCAGCCATTTCCCCTTCACCGAGCCTTCAGCCGAGGTCGATATCCGCTGCTCGTGGGAGGGCGGAAAGCTGACCATCGGCAAGGGCGATTCATGGCTGGAGATCCTGGGCTCGGGCATGGTCCATCCCAAGGTGCTGGCGGCGGGCGGGATCGATGCCAGCCAGTGGCAGGGCTTTGCCTTTGGCATGGGCATCGACCGGATCGCCATGCTGAAATACGGCATCCCCGATCTGCGCGCCTTCTTTGAAAGCGACCTTCGCTGGCTGCGCCATTATGGGTTTGCGGCGGGTGATGTGCCCAGCGTGTCGGGTGGGTTGTCGCGGTAGGGTTGTCTGGACAATGAAAGCTGGTCCATTTGTTTGGGCATGCAGGTTGGCCTGCCTTGTGTCTTGTTTGGCGATTATTCTGCTTGCTATTCTGGGTTATTCACCCGCTATGGTTGCCTATGCAATCTTTCTGATAGAAGCGCTGCTTTGGTTGCGGGTTACATCCGAGCCAATTGACGATAGAGACCTTCTCGAGACCAGATTGGCCGGGTATGCGAAGCTGAAGGGAGGCTCCAGTAGAGCTAGGAGTAAGAAGCTTGCCAGATTTGAAGCGCTTAGGTCATGTTGACAAATGGCGGAGCCAGAGGCGGATCGACGTGATATCGATGAAGCCAAGGAAGCTTTCGGCGGTCTTGTCGTAGCGGGTGGCG
>NZ_QPJL01000015.1 GCF_003337565.1 Paracoccus lutimaris | reverse complement strand
GACATCAGGTCTCGTGCCAATCTGGTCTCCATTGCAGGTACCAGCTTGAATCACGATCAGGCCACCCTGTGAATCCCTTTTGTCAACACCACCTAGGTTTACGAAGAGCTCAAAGGGGTTTTCAGCGCGTCGAATAAATTCAGCATGGTCGTCAGCGCGGCGCGCTCTTCCTCGAGTTGTGCCACGCGATCCTCGAGATGCTGAATCCGGTTGTTTTGCTGATGAAGAAACTGCTCGATCTGCTGTGTGAGCTTCAATTCCAGCGGGCTGAGCATATCCGTCAAGATAGCCTCCTGTGATTCTGGGATGGGAGATTGGCAGATCAATACCGGGTTGTTGACGCAGGATCTGCCAGAAGTCTGGGTCGGGTCTTTTTGAAAAGCCGTAACGTCGCGAATTATACGTTGCACGTTCTTCATAGGAATGAATCAGTTCTCGCAAGGAGGTAATCCTCTGGCGGCGGCGGCGCCTTATTGCGGCAGGCCAGTCGGGATCGACCCCCGGCTCCTGTAGATAAACCCGCATGAACTGGGCGCCCGGCGAAAATTCCTGACTGAAACACAGCCCGGAGAGCGCCCACTTTCGGTGGGTGCTTCTCTCAAGGAAAACGACGTCGTTCTTTCTTGACTGCACAACGTTGATACCCATGGTATCCAACCCCGGCTTCATGGAGGCAATCAGATATTTGCGGTCTTTGATGCCTCCTTGTTTGATCAGATCCTCTGCCAACGCCACCGTCTGCTCAGGCACGGAGATGTCAAATGGCTTTCCAAGTCTTTCGGCTTCGGCCTTCTGCTTGAGGATTTTATTGGACAGTCTGACCAGCTTTCGCCGTTCAGGTGCGCGCGGATCAGCCCATCGAAACCTCAGGTTCACATAGTCCGTAAAGAAATCCCAGATTTCCGAACTGCCCATTCTCGGGAAATGTGCATTATAGGATCGCCAGTGCCCATTTTCATTCCGAATGCCGCGCGCCATCATGATATTCACTTCAAGCCTGCCGGTATGGGTGTGGGTGCCGACCAGGGGCTGCATCCGGGCAGAAACCGGAACCCCGGCCCATGCGATTTCGAAAAACAGCTTCAGGGTCTGAGCAATTTTTTGCCGTGAATCTGGGTCGCCAGCATTGAAGGCGGAGACTGAAATATCCTGCTCATGGAAAGACAGCGTGGCAAAGTTGTAGCGATGCTTGAATGGCAAGGCATTCAGACCTAGCGGAAAAATATCCTTGTCGCCCAGCAAAAGCTCTGGCTGCGGATCGCGCTGCAAACTTAGGGGCTGCTCTGCGATTGTCTTTCGCACCGCCGAATTCAGCATGTAATCCACTGCGATTTTCGGACTGGTATCCGGCCTGTCTCCGGAATGTGGCGACCAGGTCAGCATCATAGCGCTAGACTTTCTGCCAGACGCACCAGCCTGCGATCTATCGTCACCAGATCCATATGCACCTTGATGACGGTAGGATTGCCCTCTGTCTGAAGAGCCTGCGAGACATGCGCCAGTTCGCGTCGCATTGCCTGAAGTTCTTCCAACAGATCAACCACTGCTGAGGACTGCTGGGCCTCCATCACGTCCCGCAACAGATATGCGGAGATGGACATGCCCGCTGCCTTTGCAAGCGTCCCGGCCTTTTCCCAGACCGCCTGAGGGGCATATATTTCCCTGCGCTTGGCCAGATCGGCGGAGGGCTTCTTAGGGCGGGGCATGTCTGATCCTATTGTTCTGTCATCATGGATTTTGTTTTACCCCCGGCTCTTGGGGACTCTTGCTGCAGCCTCTGTTTCCACGTTCTTTCGCTCGGCGCGAGAATCACCGAAAACCGCGAAAATCGGAACAGATCTTTTTGCGACCCGTGATGCAGGGTGTGGGAACCGAGCGCGTGCCATTGCGATGCTACGACTGCGCGGGATACCGACAGTGTCCCAAGCCCGTCCCCTAGCACGACAGCCCGTTATCCCGCGAGCAGGCCGAGCCCCGCCCCTTGGCCGCGATTTCCATCAGGCGCGGCGATATCGCATCCTTATCGCAAATCCCTCTGCGGTGAACTCTGCCAGAACAGCATCGTGGCCTGGATACGAGTCCTGCATCGCGGGCAGCAGCATTTCCGGCGGGGTGTTGTCGGTCACCCGCTCCCCACCGATAATCTGACCATCGCTGATCATCAGCACATAATCGCCGGGCCGCAGGACACCGCCACCAATACGGTCGGCCATCTCATCGCAATCCCCGATTTCGATCAATTCAGCCTCTGTCACAACGGCAGCCACGGCAGTCGGGAGATTGCCGCAAGCATGAGGTCAGGCGGGCTGGTTTCGGTGTAGCGCTCTTCGGTCATCGAGCCTCCGGCATGGCCCAGAATATCCTTGCGGACCTGTTCGCGAACATCCGCCATTCGCCCCAGCTGGGTGGCGACGTAATGGCGAAACGAATGAAAGGTCTTTTCGGCACGCTGAGTGGTGATCTGGCGATCCACCAGTTTATTAAAGCGGTAGTTGATCTGATCGCCGAACTTCCCGCCCTCTTCATCGCCGGTCGCTTGTTCGATGGGCGGCAGCTTTTGGGGGCGCATGTCGGGAAACAGATCGGCGCGCGGACCATCGCGCAGCATTCGATCTTGCGCCCATGCCACAAGACCCATCTCCAGCAGCTGAGGATGCAGAGGCACCAGGCGCGCCGAGGTCAGGTTCTTGAGGCCCCGGTTCGCGTTGATCTGAAGCATCATGCAGGGAATATCGTCAACGGTCAGGATTTCCGCAGCCTTCAGCCCCGCAATCTCGCCGCGTCGCGCACCGCTGAGCGCGGCAATCATCGGCAGCCAGTAAAGCCCGTCACGCAGGACGACATTGCCGGGCTCGTGCCATTTGCCCTTGCTGCGATAACCATGCCAGATTGGGTGGCGAAAGATTGCCTGAACGTCTTCGGCGCTGAATGGTGGACGCTCGTCGCGTTCTCGCCTCGTCTTGCGTTGGCGCAGGCTGCCCGGATCAAGATCGCCCAGATTACGGAAACCCTCGCTGCGGCCTTTGATCAAAAGCTGTCCAAGATAGCCCAGATTGCGATTGATCGTCGTTGCTGACAAACCGACGGGCTGATTCAGCGGGTTTTTCAGGATTTCGGACAGCGGCTTGTCGCGCTGCTTGGGAGATTTCCCATGATGCACCGGCATCTTGTGCATCACCTCGACAAATCTGGCGATATGCTCCTGACGCAGAAAGCGGATGTCGCTGACATGGGTGGCTTCGGCGAAAATCCTGAAGCTTTGCGTCATCTGCGTGATCATCGGCT
Source organism: Paracoccus lutimaris (assembly GCF_003337565.1). Taxonomy (GTDB): domain Bacteria; phylum Pseudomonadota; class Alphaproteobacteria; order Rhodobacterales; family Rhodobacteraceae; genus Paracoccus; species Paracoccus lutimaris. The sequence continues at coordinate 85,614 of NZ_QPJL01000015.1, read as the reverse complement.
CCGACATTTTCTGGCGACGCTTGTCATCCATGAGCCGTCCGACCAGAGCCATGAGCGCCGGGTCATAGGCGGGCGGGTCAGTCCCAGCCTGAGTCGCAATTGCAGCCGGTGATGGATCAGCCGATGGTGCGGGCCAGCTTGAATGCGATGCGCCCCCGTCATCAGCCGTAGGGTTTTCCCTGCCTTGCCGAGAAGCTGGGGGCTGGTCCTGATCCGAACCGAAATCGCATCGTGCCAGCTCTGCCGCCTCGCGGGTTTCCTGCTCGGAAATGGATTGTTCTGAACCACTCAGCAGCACCGCGCCGCGGCCGCGATAATAGATCTGCCGCCCGTGGATAAGCTCCAGAGCGGAAAACTGTTCGCGGCCAAGAATATGCCGCATCATGCTGAACGACCGGTTGTTCAGACCCTGCCGAGGATCCTCGGCATAGTTCCGGGCTTCCTGATCCAGAACGCGTTCCAGCATCTTGATGTCCGAATCGCTGCGCCCCTCGGTCTGCATCGCAACCCGATCCGCATCGGTCAGATGGCAACCAGAAGCGCCGCGTTCCGCAAGCAAGCTCAATGCCTTGCCCATGGCCCAATCAGCGGATTTGGCCCGTTCCCATGCACCGGCGGCGGGGTTTTCCGCTTCTGCCAAGCGCAGCGCCGCGATCTTGTGATGTTCACGCGCGATGACGGCCACAAGCAGCTTGCGTGCCTCGTCCTTGTTCAGGCCATCATGGATCATCGCATCGACCACCGCGCAGCTTTCAGCACATAAGATTGTGGCAAGTCGCCGACCAATCAAGGGGTTGGTGGTGCGCAGGCTGATCTGAAAGACCCCGCCGCCCAGGCTGGCAGGCAGACGCTTGCGCCACGTGTAGGTGGCGCCGCGCCGAAAGGTATGCATCTGGATGCCCATGTCGAACTCCTGCGTTGAGGAGCCGATTTCACGGGCGTGCTAAGGCGCGAACTGGTGTCAGATGTATGACACACACATGCACCGCAGCCTATGAGAGGTGCTTATCCAAACAAAACCAAAGAGTTAGCTGAGTTTGGCTCCGGCGGTAGGGATCGAACCTACGACCAATTGATTAACAGTCAACTGCTCTACCGCTGAGCTACGCCGGAACACGAGGCGGTGTATAGCCACAGCTTCAGGGGGCGTCCAGAGGGTTTTGCGGTTTTTTTTGTCCTCTCCGAAAAATCTGTGGACGATACTTATTCTTCACTCAAGCCACTGAAAATACAGCGTTTACTGCGATGGGTCCGGTCGGTGCTACCGCGCCAAGCTCGGACAATGCGATCAGATGGGCCAGAACGTTGCGCGTCGCGACCGGGATCAGGGCGGGGGGAACGTCGTAAATGCGCCGGGCCAATGCCTCGGCGGTGCCGGGCTTTTCGCGCAGCGCGGCAAGGATCTGCGCCGTGCGTTCGCGCCGGTGCGCGGCCAACTCGGAAAGCCGTGCGGCAGGGTCCAGGATCGCATCGCCATGGGCGGGCAGCAGCGTCTTGGCCTCCAGCGCCTCAAGCCGCGAGAGCGAGCGGAAATAATCGGCCAGATCGCCGTCCGGGGGTGAAATCAGCGTCGAGGACCAGCCCATCACCACATCGCCGCAAAACACTGTTCGATCCTGCTGGAAGCTCAGATGGCCGGCGAAATGGCCGGGCGTGTGCAGGGCGGTCAGCGACCATTCGTCGTCCTCGGTCGCTGTGCCATCGGCAAGCTGGATGTCGGGGGTGAAGTCCCGGTCCAAGCCTTCACCTCCGGCCAGGGCGCCGTCGCGGGCCAGCCGCTGCATCACCGCAGATCGGCCCGATTCGGCGGGGCCGAATCCCAGAATCGGCGCGCCGGTCTCGCGCGACAGCGCGCGGGCGCCGCCGGAATGGTCCAGATGCGCATGGGTGACGAAGATATGGCTGATGCGCCCGTTCCCTGCCGCCGCCATCAGTGCGGCGCGATGGGCGGGCAGGTCGGGGCCGGGATCGATCACCGCGATCCGCCCGCGTCCCAGCAGGAAGGTATTCGTGCCCCGTCCGGTCAAAGGCGAGGGGTTGTCGGCGGTAATGACCCGCAGGGCTTTCATGGCGCTTGTCATGGGGCTAACCTAACCGCCGGGCAGCCGGCATTCCAAGGCCGCAATATGGGCAGGACGCAATGAATTTCGACTGGCTGAAGCGGTTCATGCCGCGCGGGCTTTACGGGCGCGCCGCGCTGATCCTGTTCCTGCCGGTGGTGGTGGTGACCATCGTCGTGACGGTGATGTTCCTGCAGCGCCATTTCGAGGACGTGACGCGGCAGATGACATCGGGCATGGCGCAGGAGATCGCGCTGGTGGCCGAGCGGATCGACGCCGCGGCAGATATCGAGGCCGCACGGGTTTCGGCGATGCGGGTGACCGGGCCGCTCGGGCTGGGTCTGGACCTGCCCAGCCGCGCGCCGGGTGCAGAGCAACGCTCTTTCTACGACCTTTCGGGCCGTGTCGTCATATCCGAGCTGCATGCCCGCGTGCCCTCCGTCCGCACGGTCGATCTGAGCCAGCGGCGCGAGGTCCGGGTGACGTTGAACAGCCGCTGGGGGGACTATCAGCTGAGCTTTGCGCGGCTGCGGGTCAGCGCCTCGAATCCGCATCAGCTGCTGGTGCTGATGATCGGGACCTCGCTTTTGATGACGGCGATCGCGACGATCTTTTTGCGCAACCAGCTGCGCCCGATCCGCCGCCTGGCGCGTGCAGCCGAGGAATATGGCAAGGGCCGGATCATCCCCTATCGCCCAGCCGGCGCCATCGAGATCCGCAGCGCCGGCACCGCATTCCTTGAAATGCGCGGCCGGATCGAGCGCCAGAACGAACAGCGCAACCTGATGCTGTCGGGGGTCAGCCATGACCTGCGCACGCCCCTGACCCGGTTGCGGCTGGGGCTGTCGATGCTTAGCCCCGACTATCCGCCCGAAAAGGACGAGGTCACCGCGCTGGAGGGCGATGTGGCGGCCATGTCGGCCATGGTCGATGCCTTTCTGGACCTAGCCCGCGACTCTGCCCAGGACGGCCCGCCCGAGGAACGCCCGGTGCTGGATTTCGTGCGCGGCATTGTCGCCGATGCGCAGCGGGGCGGGCAAAAGGTGGTGTTGCATTGCGGGGCCGGCGCGGCCGAAGAGCCGGACCTTGCCACTTTCCGTCCCGACAGCCTGCGCCGCGCCATCGAGAATCTGATCGGCAATGCCGTGCGCTATGGCGAGCATGCCGAGGTCGAGGCGGCGCTGGGGCCGGGCTGGTTCCGCATCTCGGTCGAGGATGACGGGCCGGGTATTCCGGTCGACAAGCGCGGCGAGGCGATGAAACCCTTTACCCGGCTGGACCCGGCGCGCAATCAGAACCGTGGTCAGGGCGTGGGGCTGGGCCTGTCCATCGCCGCCGATATCGCCCGCGCCCATGGCGGGCAGCTGCGGCTGGGCGACGGGCAGCGACTGGGCGGCCTGCGGGCCGAGATCGTCATTCCGCGCTGAACGGCCATCCCTGCGGTTGCGGGATGGCGTGGCGCGGGCTAAGCCTGTCTCAATGACATAAAAGTGAGGGGATTCCGCCATGCGGGCATTCGTATTTCCGGGGCAGGGCGCGCAGGTCATCGGCATGGGGCGCGAACTGGCCGAGGCCTATCCAGCCGCGCGCGCGGTCTTTGCCGAGGTCGATGAGGCCCTGGGCGAGAACCTGAGCGATCTGATCTGGAACGGCGATATCGAGACGCTGACCCTGACCCAGAATGCGCAGCCGGCGCTGATGGCGACCTCGATCGCGGCCTTCCGGGCGCTGGAGGCCGAGGGCTTCGGCATCAAGGACGCGGATTTCGTCGCCGGGCATTCGCTGGGCGAATATTCGGCGCTGTGTGCGGCGGGTGCGCTGACCTTGGCGGATACGGCGCGGCTTTTGCGCCTGCGCGGCGCGGCGATGCAGGAGGCGGTGCCGGTCGGGCAGGGCGCCATGGCGGCGATCCTTGGCTTGGATTTCGCAGCGGTCGATCACATCGCCCGCGACGCGGCCGAGGACGAGGTCTGTCAGGCCGCCAATGACAATGATCCTGCGCAGGTGGTGATCTCGGGCCACAAGGCGGCGGTTGAGCGTGCTGCCGTTCTGGCCAAGGAGCGCGGTGCCAAGCGGGCGCTGATGCTGCCGGTCTCGGCCCCGTTCCATTCGGCGCTGATGCAGCCTGCGGCGGCGGCCATGGCCGAGGCGCTGGCGGCGGTCGAGATCGCTGCGCCCGAAGTGCCGCTGATCGCCAATGTGCGCGCCGAGCCGGTGACCGAGCCGGGGGCGATCCGCCGGCTGCTGGTCGAGCAGGTGACCGGCGCCGTGCGCTGGCGCGAGTCGATCGAGTTTCTGGCCGGGGCCGGGGTGACCGAGTTCTGGGAGATCGGTGCCGGCAAGGCGCTGTCGGGGATGATCAAGCGCATCTCGAAGGATGCGGTGGTGAAGAATGTCGGCGCGCCGGCGGATATCGCGGCGCTGAAGGGCTGAAGAGGGGGCTCTGCCCCCATCCCTGCGGGATTCCCCCGGGATATTTGGACATGAAAGAATGAGGCTTGGGATGTTTGATCTGACGGGCAAGAAGGCATTGGTGACCGGGGCGTCCGGGGGCATTGGCGGCGCGGTGGCCGAGGCGCTGCACCGGGCAGGGGCGATAGTGACGCTGTCGGGGACGCGCGAGGCGCCCTTGCAGGAGTTGGCCGCGAAGCTGGGGGATCGCGCGCATGTGGTGACCGCGAATCTGGGCGATGCCGAAGCCGTCGAGGCGCTGCCCAAGGCCGCTGCAGAAGCCATGGGCGGGGTCGATATTCTGGTCAACAATGCCGGGATCACCCGTGACAACCTGTTCATGCGCATGTCCGACGAGGAATGGGCGCAGGTGATCGAGGTCAACCTGACCTCGAGCTTCCGGCTGTGCCGGGCGGTGCTGCGCGGCATGATGAAGGCGCGCTGGGGGCGGATCGTCAATATCGGCTCGGTCGTGGGGGCGACGGGCAATCCGGGGCAGGGAAATTACGCCGCCGCGAAGGCCGGGCTGGTGGGGATGTCGAAGAGCCTTGCCTATGAAGTGGCCTCGCGCGGGATCACGGTGAACTGCGTCTCGCCCGGGTTCATCGAGACCGCCATGACCGACAAGCTGAACGAGGAGCAGAAGGGCCGCATCCTGACCCAGATCCCCGCCGGGCGCATGGGATCTGCCGGGGAAATCGCCGCCGCCGTGCTGTATCTGTCGAGCGCCGAGGCCGGCTATGTCACTGGTGCCACGCTGCACGTAAATGGTGGCATGGCGATGGTCTGAACGTGGTTTATGCGGGTTGCAAGATCACGTCTCCGTGCTATATCCCGCAATCAAGGCTGCAGGGGAACCGCCCTGAGCTAGAGCCGGCAATTGCCGGAACATTCTGGGCGGATGCCCGCGAAAACGAGGAAAAGACATGAGCGATATCGCTGATCGCGTGAAGAAAATTGTCGTCGAGCATCTGGGCGTCGATGAGGACAAGGTGACGGAATCGGCCTCGTTCATCGACGATCTGGGCGCCGACTCGCTGGACACCGTCGAGCTGGTCATGGCCTTCGAGGAAGAGTTCGGCATCGAGATCCCCGATGACGCAGCCGAGACCATCCAGACCTTTGGCGATGCGGTGAAATTCATCAGCGGCGCGGTCTGATCCGGTCCTGAGACGATTTCGAGGGCGGTGCTTTCCAGATGGGGAAGCACCGCCTTTTTTCATTTCCGGCTGTTGCGTGAAGCCGCTGCGGGCGGTTTGGCCTGAAACCCGGCATTTGCTGGGCCTGGGGTATCACCGAGCACACAGGCGCCGTATACAGGGCGTACACCATCGGGCTGAGTGACCCACGCCGATTTCTGGGTGGCGCTGCCCGACGGTGCCGCCATTTATCCTTGCCGCCGGCCGGGGTGGCGTCCGGTTTCGTGCAGGTGCTTTGGGGGCGAATGGCCACCCACCCGGCCTGACCTCAGGGTTGCGGGACGAAGCGGCGCTCTGCCAGCGAATAGAACAGCGTCTGATCGCCCTTGCGCGCCTCGATGATGCCGTTTGGCGCATCGTCGATATCGTCGTATTCATAGGGCAGAAGCTGTTCGCCCGAAAATGACCAGAGGGCGGACCTGCCCTTGGCATCCGTTGTCTTGAAGGCCTGAATCTCGTCATAGCTCCAGCTGCGCTCGAATGGTATGTCCGACAGCCTCGTGCCATCCGTGTCGATCAGCAGATAGCCGCCCTCCGGGCTTTCCCGAACTTCGTAGAGCCCGTCACCGATGGCATGGGCAGCCGGATAACGCTCGAACCTCGCGGAGATCATCGGCGGCAGCCCTGACAACCCGGGCAGCGGCTGATCATCCAGGATTTGCAACCCCGCCAGTGCCGCATAGGGGTTCTCGGACGAGGTCGCGCAGACCAGCTGGAACTGTCCGCCCAGATCGCGCACGCGATAGCCGAAATAGGACAGGTTGTCGGCACCGAAGGCGCCGACCGGAGATTGCCAGGCCCAGACTGCAGGCTGGCGAATGGCCTGATCGGTTAGCGGATTGAAAACATGATCGCTGGCCACGCCAAATGCATTGTGGCTAATGCTCGCGGCAATCGCGTCCAGGGCGAGGTCGCGATAGGCAAGGCCATTGGAAAACGGGTTTGTCGACAGGCGCTCGTGCAGCGTGACCGGGCTTTCATCCGTCCTGAGGCGCGGCAGGCAGGCATAGTTCACCTCAAACAGCGTCGCAAACGGGTCGTCTATCTTGCTGCTTTCCCGCAGCATGAGGCTGCCGCGGATGCCGGATTGGCCGGAAAGCAGTTTGTCGGCCACAAGTTCTGTCGTGACCTGTTCATGAAAGCTTTCGGCAAAGCCGGCATTGTTCTTGGTTCTTGCGGCCAGCGCGGCGCCCTGGTCGCGAAACCATGTCATCGCGTCGAAATCAGCGGAGGTGACGACGCCGGGGTCGGGTCTTTCGCCCGAGAGGCTTTCGGCCGCTTGCCAGGCGGTGCGCAACTGGGCCAGATCCTCGGCATCGGCATGGACCGCATAGCCGACGCTGCCGGTGATAACCGTGCTGAGAAAGAAGAACGGGCGGTCCCGGCGGGCGACGATTATGGTGTGATCGTCCTCATGGAGGATGCGGATATCGTCGTCCGGGCCGAGATAGCTCTCGCGCTCTGCGGCGAAAATCCGTTTCAGCGCCTCGGCGGTATCAAGGCGCAGATTGAACAGCGTCTCGCCGGTTACCCTGTCCACCACGCCGGACTGGCCGGCGTCGTCGCTGTCGTCGTAGGTCGCGGAAAGCGGAATGGCGATGGTCGTGAAGTCGCCGGGCAGGTTCAGCCGATAGGTCCTGGCCGTGGCTTCGGGGCGCGCGGTCAGCTCAGCTTGCAGGCGATCGATGTCGCTGTTCCATTCTGCCAGCGCTGCGATACGCTGGGCCTGCATATCGTTTTGCGCTGCAATGAGGTCCTGGATATCGCCTTGGGCACGAACGAAACTCACATTGAAATCCAGCGCGATCTCCAGCGCGGATTCCGGTGCGCGCAGGGTGAAGCGGTCGTCGCCAGCGGAATAGGACAGGAAGATCGGGGCGCTTCCGCTGGTGCCAACGTCAAAGGGCACCTCTTTCCCGGGCTCGGGCAGGGGGGCGACCGCGGTGGTCCCCTCCACCAGAAGCGTTGCTGTCTCTGCCCGGGGATCGACCATCAGATAGCCCTGCTCGGCAGCCGCAGCCAGTTGGTCGGCCATCGCCAGGAACATGTCCGCGAAAAACGCGTATTCCTCGATCACCGCCTCTTTTCCAGTTTCGGAGTCGATGATTTCAAGGCCGGAAAAGATATAGCCCGTGGGGGCGTCAAGGCGCGACAGCGGGTTGCGATGGGTCCAGAAATATGCGGCCGCGATCACGGCAAGGACAAATGCGGCTAACGAAAGATATTTCTTGCTCATGTACTCACCAAGGCCGGGCAGAGATTGCGCCGGTGCGCGGAAAATATGTTCTCAATCATGCTCGGCGACCGTGTTAGCGAAGCCGCGCGGAAAGATGAACCCTTCCAAGGACACGCGGCGGAATGGCCGGTGCGCGGAAGGGTCATGAAAAAGCCGGGGCAAATGTCCCCGGCTTTTCGCGTTCTGGCAGGGCAGGCCTTATTGCGGCATCGGGGCGGTGATGCCCTCGACATAGAAGTTCATGCCCGAAAGCTCTTCATCCGTGGCCGTCGCGCCCTCGGCCAGCCAGTCGCTGCCGTCCTGCTTTTTCAGCGGGCCGGTGAAGGGGTGGTATTCACCCTTGGCGATCTTGTCGCGCAGGGTCTCGGCCTCGGCCTTGACCTCGGCGGGGACGGCCTCGGTGATGTCGCCGATCACCACTTCGCCATCGCCGATGCCGGCCCAGGTGGCTTCGGATTTCCAGGTGCCGTCCAGAACCTGACCGACGCGCTTGATGTAATAGGGCGACCAGTTGTCCACGATCGAGGAGATGCGCGGCGAGGGCGCAAAGCTGGTCATGTCCGAGGCCTGGCCAAAGCCAAGCGCGCCCGCCTCCTGGGCTTTCGCCAGCGGCGCGGTCGAGTCGGTGTGCTGCATGAACACGTCGACGCCCTCGGCGATCAGGGCGGCGGCGGCATCGGCCTCTTTGGCGGGGTCGAACCAGCTATAGACCCAGACCACCTTCATCTCGACATTCGGGTTGACCTTCTTGGCGTGGATATAGGCCGAGTTGATGCCCTGCACGACCTCGGGGATCGGGAAAGAGCCGATATAGCCGATCTTGTTCGACTTGGTCATGCGCCCGGCGATGGTGCCGATGACGGCGCGGCCCTCATAGAAGCGGGCGTCATAGGTGGCGACGTTCTCGGCGCGCTTGTAGCCGGTGGCGTGCTCGAACTTGATGTCGGGGAATTTCTTGGCGACGTTCAGCGTCGCGTCCATGAAGCCGAAGCTGGTGGCGAAGATCATCTTGTTGCCCGCCAGCGCAAGCTGGGTCAGGGCGCGTTCGGCATCCGCGCCTTCGGGGACGGATTCGATGAAGGTGGTTTCGACCTTGTCGCCGAATTCCTTTTCCACCGCCTGACGGGCCAGATCGTGCTGATAGGTCCAGCCGCCATCGCCGACCGGGCCGACATAGATGAAGCCGATCTTGAGCTTTTCGTCCTGGCCAAAGGCGGGGGCCGCCATGGCGGCGACCAGCGCGGCGGCGCTGCCAAGAAGGGTTCTGCGTTTCATGTCGGGTCTCCTGTTGGTAGGGCGCGGCTGTTCTAGCGCAGCGCGTGAAAGGGCCTGCCCAGCGATCCGGGGGCGGCACCCCCGGCTGAGCGGCCGAATTTCTGCCGTGCCGAGATCAGCACGAGGACAAGGATGGTGGCGAGATAGGGCGCCATGGACAAAAGCTGCACCGGCACCGCCACGCCCGCCGCCTGTAGGCGCAGCTGCAAGACGGTGACGCCGCCGAAAAGCCATGCGCCGGCAAGAACGCCCCAGGGGTTCCATTGCGCAAAGACGACGATGGCCAGCGCGATCCAGCCGGCGCCGGCGGTCATGCCCTCGGTCCATTGCAGGACGGTGGCGATGGAAATATAGGCGCCGCCCATCCCGGCCATGGCGCCGCCAAAGGCGATGGCGCCCAGCCGCACGCGGCGGACCGGATAGCCAAGCGCGTGCGCCGCATCGTGGTTTTCCCCGACCGCGCGCAGGATCAGCCCGGGCCGGGTGCGGGTCAGTGCCCACCAGACGACGGGCACCATGGCCAGCCCCAGCCAGATCATCAGGTTCAGGCCAAGCGGGCCCGCCATCATGGCGGGGGCCTTGACCCCCTCATAGGGTTTGCCGAACATCGCGGTCAGGCCAAGACCGAACAGCGTCAGCGCAAGCCCTGTCGCCACCTGATTTGACAGCAGATACAGGCTGAGAAACGCGAAGATCATCGACAGCGCGACGCCCGCGAACGCGGCGGCGACAAAGCCCAGGGCGGGGCTGCCGGTCGCATGGGCGGCGGCGAAACCGGCCAGCGCGCCGCCGATCATCATGCCTTCGACCCCAAGGTTCAGGACGCCCGCGCGCTCGACAACCAACTCGCCAAGTGCGGCGAACAGGATCGGGGTCGCGGCGCCCAGCAGCAGCACAAAGACGGCGATGGGATCGATCATCATGCGTGCCTCCGTCGGATGCGGTAGCGGGTCAGGACGTCGAACCCCAGCAGGAAGAACAAGAGCATGCCCTGAAAGACCTGCACGGTCGCGGCGGGCAGTTGCAGCATCAATTGCGCCAGTTCGCCGCCGATATAGGTCAGCGCCATCAGCAATCCTGCAAGCAGGATGCCAAGGGGGTGCAGCCGGCCCAGAAAGGCCACGATGATCGCGGTGAAACCGTAGCCCGAACCAAAGCTTTCGGTGATCTGGCCTGCGGGGCCCGCGACCTCGAACAGCCCGGCCAGCCCGGCCAGCGCGCCCGAGACGCCAAGACACAGCGCCACCAGCCGTTCGGGGCGGACGCCGGCAAAGCGGGCGGCGCGGGGGGCGGCGCCGGCGGTGCGGATGTGAAAGCCAAGCACATGGCGCGACATCACGAACCATGTGACCAGCAGCGCGATCCCTGCCACGATCACCCCCCAATGCAGCCCCGTCCCGGCGATCAGTTCGGGGTTCGAGGCCGGTTCATATTGCTGAAGATTGCGCGAGCCGGGAAAGTTGAAGCCCTCGGGGTTTTTCATCGGGCCGAAAGCCATCCATGCGGCGATCTTTTGCGCCACATAGACCAGCATCAGCGAAACAAGGATTTCCGAGGCGCCGAACCAGTTGCGCAGGACCGCCGGGATCATCCCCCAGGCCCAGCCGCCAAGCGCGCCGGCAAGGATCATCGCCGGAAAGATCCAGAAGGCGTCGGCCGGATAGGCGGCCAGCGCCACGGCGGCGCCGCAGATCGCGCCGATGATATATTGCCCCTCGGCGCCGATGTTCCAGATGCCGGCCCGGAACCCCAGCGCAAGGCCGCAGGCGATCAGGATCAGCGGTCCGGCTTTCACCAGCAATTGCGGGCGCGAATAGCTGGCGGCGGGTCCGAAAAGCGGGTCCCAGAAGATGGTGCGGATCGCCGCCACCGGGTCGAACCCCAGCGCCGCGAACAGGATGCCGCCCGCGATCATGGTGGCGATGACAGCAAGGACAGGCGTCGCCACCTGCCACAGCAGCGGCGCGCTGGCGCGCGGCTCAAGCCGGAACATGGGCGACCTCCATGCCATGGGCGCCGCCCAGCATCAGGCCGATTTCGGCCACGCTTAGGCCCTCGGTCGGGCGGGGGGCGGACAGGCGGCCCTCGTTGAGGGCGCAGAAACGGTCGGAAAGTTCCAAAAGCTCGTCCAGATCCTGAGAGATGACGATGACGCCCGCGCCCTGCGCGGCAAGGTCCAGCAGCGCCTGACGGATGGCGGCTGCGGCACCGGCATCGACGCCCCAGGTGGGCTGGTTCACCACCAGTACGCGCGGATTGCCCAGCACCTCGCGGCCGATGACGAATTTCTGCAGGTTCCCGCCCGAGAGCGCACCGGCAGCTGTGCCGGGACCGGGGGTGCGCACGTCGAATGCCCGGATCACCGATTGCGCGAAATTCCGGGCGGCGGCATGGTCGATCAGCCCGCGCCGGATCAGGTTCTGGCGGCTACCTGCTGTCAGAAGCGTATTCTCGGTCAGGCTGAATTCGGGGACGGCGGCATGGCCCAGCCGATCCTCGGGGGCCGAGAGGAGGCCAGCGCGGCGCCGCGCCTCGGGGGGAAGCGCGGAAAGGTCCGCGCTTTCAAGCATGACGGTGCCCGGGGCGGTCGCGATCTCGCCCGACAGGGCGGAAAGCAGTTCCTCCTGGCCGTTGCCGGCGACGCCGCCGATGCCAAGGATCTCGCCGGCATGCAGGCGCAGCGCGACATCCTTCAGCGCCACGCCCTCGCTGCGGCCGGCCGGGGTCGAAAGCCCCGCCACCGCCAGCACCATGGCGCCGGGATTGCGGCCCGAGCGGTCGATGACGCGCATCTCGGCGCCGACCATCATCGCGGCCAGCTCTGGCGCGCTATGGGCGCGGGGATCGACGGTGCCGACGACCTTGCCATGGCGCAGGATGGTGGCGCGGTCGCAATGGCTGCGGATTTCCTCAAGCTTGTGGCTGATATAAAGGATCGCGGTGCCGCGCTCGGCCAGCTGGCGCAGGGTGGCAAACAGGATCTCGGCCTCTTGCGGGGTCAGCACGCTTGTCGGCTCGTCCATGATCAACAGGCGCGGGTTCTGCAGCAGGCAGCGCAGGATCTCGACCCGCTGACGCTCGCCCGCGGACAGCGTGGCGATGCGGCGGGCGGGGTTCAGGGGCAGGCCGTAGCCCTGGGACAGCTCGGCGATGCGGCGCGAAAGCTCGGCCCGGGGCGGCGGGTTTTCCATGCCAAGGGCAATGTTTTCGGCGACCGTCAGCGCATCGAACAGCGAGAAATGCTGAAACACCATGGCCACGCCCGCAGCCCGCGCGGCACGCGGATCGGCGGGGGCATGGGGGTGGCCCGCGAAGATCATCCGGCCCTCGTCCGGGCGCACGAGGCCGTAGATCATCTTGACCAGCGTGGATTTGCCGGCGCCATTCTCGCCCAGAAGGGCGTGGATCTCTCCGGCAGCGACCGCGAAACTGATGTCGTCATTGGCGCGCACGCCGGGATAAGTCTTGCCCAGACCCTCGGCCCGGAAAATGTCGGTCACGTTCGCGCGCCTCTTTTTCTTTCTTGTGCGAGTCTTAGCCGATTTCCGTGCAAGGGCAATTGCACAGTTCGGCAGGTCGCGCCTAGATTGGCGCTATGCCTGAAAACGCGCCTCGATTCATTCACCTTCGCACACATTCCGAACATTCGTTGCTGGAAGGCGCGATCCCGGTCAAGAAGCTAGCCGATCTGGCAGCGCAGAACGGCATGCCTGCCGTGGCGCTGACCGATACCAATGCGCTGTTCGCGGCGCTGGAGTTTTCGGTCAAGGCGCAGGACACGGGCGTGCAGCCGATCATCGGCTGCCAGATCACGCTGGAATCGGCTGTGGCGGGACCGGCGGTGACAGGGCCGGTGGTGCTGCTGGCGCAGAATCAGGCCGGCTGGCTGAACCTGATGGAGCTGTCGACCTGCCTTTATCTGCGCGACGACAAGTCCCTGCCGCATGTCACGCTGGAGGAGCTTGCCGCGCGCGCCGAGGGGCTGATCTGCCTGACCGGCGGCGCGCTGGGGCCGGTCGGGCTGCTGGTCCAGCAGGGCCGTCAGCATGACGCAAGCGATCTGGTCGCGGAACTGGCGCGCGCCTTTCCGGGCCGGCTTTACATCGAGCTGCAGCGCCACCACGACGCCGAAGGTCGCCCCGTCCCCGAGGAACAGGCCGCCGAGGGCGGCATGATCGACATCGCCTATGCGCTGGACCTGCCGCTGGTCGCGACGAACGATGTCTATTTCCCCAAGCCCGACCTGTTCGACGCCCATGACGCGCTGATCTGCATTTCCGACCGCGCCTATGTCGATCAGACCGCGCCGCGCCGGCGGCTGACGCCGCAGCATTATTTCAAGACCCCGGCCGAGATGGCGGCGCTGTTCGCCGATCTGCCCGAGGCGGTCGAGAACACCGTCGAGATCGCCCGCCGCTGCGCATTCGCGGTCAGCAAGCACAAGCCGATCCTGCCCATCTTTGCCGAGGACGAGGTCGAGGAACTGCGCCGTCAGGCCTGGGACGGCCTGCGCGCGCGCCTTGCCATCATCCCCCATGCCGTGCCCCTTGAAGAATACGAGGAACGCCTGCGCTTTGAGCTGGGCATCATCGAGCAGATGGGATTCCCGGGCTATTTCCTGATCGTGGCCGATTTCATCAAATGGGCCAAGGATCACGGCATTCCGGTCGGGCCGGGGCGGGGCTCGGGCGCGGGCTCTCTGGTGGCCTATGCGCTGACCATCACCGATCTTGACCCCTTGCGCTATTCGCTGCTGTTCGAGCGGTTTTTGAACCCTGAGCGGGTCTCGATGCCCGACTTCGATATCGACTTCTGCATGGACCGCCGCGAAGAGGTGATCCGCTACGTCCAAGAGAAATACGGCCGCGACAAGGTCGGCCAGATCATCACCTTTGGCGCGCTTTTGTCCAAGGCGGCGGTGCGCGATGTGGGGCGGGTGCTGCAACTGCCCTTCGGGCAGGTGGACCGGCTGTCCAAGATGATCCCGGTCGAGGGCGTCAAGCCGGTCAGCGTCACCAAGGCCCTTGCCGACGAGCCGCGCCTGCGCGAGGCGGCCAAGGAAGAGGTTGTCGGCAGGCTCTTGGACTATGCCGCCAAGATCGAGGGGCTGTTGCGCAATGCCTCGACCCATGCCGCCGGGGTGGTGATCGGCGACCGGCCGCTGCACCGGCTGGTGCCGCTTTACCGTGATCCGGCCTCCGACATGCCGGCCACGCAGTTCAACATGAAATGGGTCGAGCAGGCCGGGCTGGTCAAGTTCGACTTTCTGGGCCTGAAGACGCTGACCGTCATCCAGAATGCCGTCGATCTGATCAACGGCGGCGGGCGGCCTTTGCATGTCGCCGCTGACGGGCGCGAGCTTTACCAGCCTGCGGCGGGGGCGGAAAACCAGATCAACGCCATCCCGCTGGATGATGTGGCCAGTTACGAGCTGTTTGCCAGCGCCCGCACGGTGGCGGTGTTCCAGGTCGAAAGCTCGGGGATGATGGATGCGCTGCGGCGCATGAAACCCACCTGCATCGAGGATATCGTGGCGCTGGTGGCGCTATACCGTCCCGGCCCGATGGAGAACATCCCGACCTATTGCGAGGTCAAGAACGGGCTGCGGCCGCTGGAATCGCTGCATCCGACCATCGACCCGATCCTGGCGGAAACTCAGGGCATCATCGTCTATCAGGAACAGGTGATGCAGATCGCGCAGGTCATGGCCGGCTATTCGCTGGGCGGCGCCGACCTGTTGCGCCGCGCCATGGGCAAGAAGATCGCCGAGGAAATGGCCAAGGAGCGGCCGAAATTCGTCGAGGGCTGCAAGGCGCAGGGGATCGACGCGAAGAAGGCTGGCGAGGTCTTTGACCTTCTTGAGAAATTTGCCAATTATGGCTTCAACAAGTCGCATGCCGCTGCCTATGCCGTGGTCAGCTATCAGACCGCATGGCTCAAGGCCAACCACCCGGTCGAATTCATGGCGGCGGTGATGAACTGCGATATCCACCTGACCGACAAGCTGGCCGTCTATAAGCGCGAGGCCGATCGCATGGGCATCGAGACGGTGCCGCCCTGCGTGAACCGCTCGCTGGCGACGTTCAGCGTGCGCGACGGCAGGATCGTCTATGCGCTTGGAGCGCTGAAAGGCGTCGGCGTCGAGGCGATGCGGTTGATCACCGATGCGCGCGGCGATCAGCCCTTCAAGGACATGCATGACTTTGCCCGCCGCGTGGACATGCGCCGGGTGGGCAAGCGCCCGCTGGAGATGCTGGCCCGCGCCGGAGCCTTCGATATTCTCGAAGAAAACCGGGGCAAAGTTCTGAAATCTCTGGATGGTCTGGTCGCGTGGTCCTTGGCCGTGCAAGAGGCGGCGCAGTCGAACCAGTCCTCGCTTTTCGGGGGCGGCGAGGATCTGCCGCCCCCGCGCCCGGTGCCGGCACCGATCTGGCTGCCGGCCGAAAAGCTGGGCGAGGAACATGCCGCCGTGGGCTTTTACCTGTCCGGGCATCCGCTGGACGACTATCAGCCCGCGCTCAGGCGCAAGAACGTGCAGACGCTGGCCGAGGTGACGCAAGCGGCGCAGGATGGGGCGCTGGTCGCATCATTGGCGGGGACGGTGGCGCATCGGCAGGAAAAGAAATCCGCGCGCGGCACCCGTTTCGCCTTTGTCGGCCTGTCCGATCCGACCGGGCTTTACGAGGTCACGGTGTTTTCCGACACGCTGGACGCGCATCGCCAGCACCTTGAGCCGGGCGAGAATGTCGTCCTGCAGGTACAGGTCGAACCCTCGGGCGAGCAGGTGAAGCTGCTGGCGCGCGGGGTCACGCCGCTGGACCAGTTCGTCGCCGATGCGGGCGCGAACCGGCTGGCGGTCGAGATCACCGGGCTGGACGCGGTGCCGGGCATTGCCGCGGCCTTGGCACGCATTCAGGCGGAGATTCGGGCGCCGTCCCGCGCCTGCGGGCCGATTGCGCTGCGGCTCAAGGATGGCGATGATCTGGTCGATGTCGAGATCGCCTCGGACGCGCCCCTGACGACGCCCGCGCGGCAGGCACTGCGCGCGGTGCCCGGCGTCCTTGAGGTGCTAGAGGAATAAGCGTTGGCATCGCCTTCGGATCAGTGCTTTAGTCCGGCCATATTGCTTTGCGGTTAACGATCAGGAGATTACATGCGCGCACCATTCATCAGTCAGGGAAGCGTTCCGTCGAATGACGGCACCGTCACACGCTATGTCTCGCCGGAGGCGGTGGGCAAGGCGTGGTATAGTCCCGCAAAGCCGGTGATCTTCGTCAATGGCATGCAGAATTCGGGGGGCGATCATCAGAAAAGCGGGCTGGAGCTGTCGCTGATGGTCGGCTCGCCAGTCTATGGCGTTTTCAACAGATCGGCTGGCATCGTCAGCGACGTGTTCCAATGCGCCACCGACAAGCTGCGGCTTTCCGGCGTTCAGGCGGAAAAGGCCGGCGGCCAGACCGACTGGTACAAGACCGTCGAGCTGATGTACCAGTGGGAGCGAAAGCGCAATCCCGGCCTGACCAAGGATGATTTCGTCTATGGCCTGCTGGGCTCGAACGAGGCGACCAAGGCGCTTTATGCGCTCTTGATCGGCACGCCCGGCGGCATGCTGGGGGCGCCGATCTATGCCCATAGCCAGGGCAACCTGATCACCTCGAACGCGCTGACCGGGGTCATGCTGGCGCGCGGCCCGGCGGCCATTGCCGGGATCGAGGTGCACAGCTTTGGCTCGCCCGCGCGCTGGTGGCCAGCGGGGCTGAAGCAGCAAAGCTATTCCTTCACCTTTGATCTGGTGGCGTTTCTGGACCTGCGCGGCGACTGGAACAGCTCCTCGGTCGGCTATCGCGGCTCGCACGGGCCGAACCCGTTCACCCATGGCTTCAAGTATTACGCCGCCCATGACCCTGAATTCGTCATCAACCGCTTTCGCACCGGCGGCCTGGGCGTGACCTTCAACATGGATGAAAAGGGGCTGGCGAAGTTCTGCGCCGGGCTTGGCAACAACACCAAGCGGCTGCGCAGCATCTTCGACCGGCTGGAAAATCACCATGATTCCGACAGCGATGATGTGGCGGTGCTCTATGTCGAGCAACTGACCGATCAGCAACTGAGGGCCTTGCAGACGACCGACCCGGTTTTCGTCCAGCAACTGGTCCGGCTGTTGCAGGACGGTTTTGTCGCAGGGGACGAGCGCCGCGCCATCGAGCGGCTCAAGGCCGTGCAGGCGATGGCCTGATCCCGGCGCCCTGTCGCTGGCATGAGCTGATCAGGGCGCCCTTGGCGCCCTTTTCCAATCCGCCCCTCGTCCATCGCAGGGGGGCGGCCCCGGCCGGGCCGCCGCGACGATGTCGCCGCAAGGCATTGAACTGGAAAGGGCGCGGCAATGACGCCGCGCCCCTTGAACTTGATCTGCAACCGGATCAGTTGCGGGCCTTGTCGACCATCTTGCCCTTGGAGATCCAGGGCATCATCTCGCGCAGCTTGGCGCCCACCTGTTCGATCTGGTGTTCGTCGTTGATGCGGCGGGTGGCCTTGAAGAAGGGCTGGCCGACGGCGTTTTCCTGCATGAAGTCACGCACGAACTTGCCGGTCTGGATGTCGGTCAGGACCTCCTTCATGCGGCGCTTGGTTTCCTCATAGGGAAGGATGCGCGGACCCGAGACATATTCGCCATATTCGGCGGTGTTCGAGATCGAATAGTTCATGTTGGCGATGCCGCCTTCGTAGATCAGGTCCACGATAAGCTTCACCTCGTGCAGGCATTCGAAATAGGCCATTTCCGGCTCGTAGCCGGCCTCGACCAGGGTTTCGAAGCCCATGCGGATCAGCTCGACCAGGCCGCCGCACAGAACCGCCTGCTCGCCGAACAGGTCGGTTTCGCATTCCTGGCGGAAGTTCGTCTCGATGATGCCCGAGCGACCGCCGCCGATGGCCGAGCAATAGCTCAGCGCGATGTCCTGGGCCTTGCCGGTCGCGTCATTATGGACCGCGAACAGGCAGGGCACGCCGCCGCCCTTGGTGTATTCGCCGCGCACGGTGTGGCCGGGGCCTTTCGGGGCCATCATGATCACGTCGACGCCGGGCTTGGGCTCGATCAGGCCGAAATGCACGTTCAGGCCATGGGCGAATGCGATCGCCGCGCCTTCGCGCAGGTTGTCATGGACGTATTTCCTGTAGGTCTCTGCCTGCAGCTCGTCGGGCATGGTGAACATGATCAGGTCGGCCCATGCGGCGGCCTCGGCGATGCCCATGACCTTGAGGCCTTCGGCTTCGGCCTTCTTGGCCGAGGGCGAGCCTTCGCGCAGAGCGACGACAACGTTCTTGGCACCCGAATCGCGCAGGTTCAGCGCATGGGCATGGCCTTGCGAGCCATAGCCCAGCATGGCGATCTTCTTGTCCTTGATCAGGTTCACATCGCAATCGCGATCATAGTAAACGCGCATCAGCGTCTCTCCGTTTGTTCGATGCCATGGTTCTAGCAAAGCACGTGGGCCAGTTCTGTGCAATTTTCGCGATTTCTCTGGAAATTTCACGATTATCATGCCAGAAGAAGCGTAAAGGTGAAAAAATCATGCCCGACGCAACCGACCGACGCATTCTGCGTCAGCTTCTGGCCGATCCTGCCATCGCCAATGCCGATCTGGCCGAGCGGGCAGGGGTGACGTCCGCCAGCCTGTGGCGGCGGCTAGAGCGACTGCGCGAAACCGGCGTCATCCGCGCCATCGAGTCCCGCATCGACTGGCGCGCGCTGGGATATGAGGTGCAGGTCAGCCTGCGCTTCACGCTGGACAAGACCGAGCCGCGCGCCTTTGACGATTTCATGGCCGCCGCCCGCAAGGTGCCGGAGGTGACCGAGATCCAGACATTTCTGGGCACGGTCGATCTGCGGCTGTCGGTCATTGCCCGCGACATGGCGCATTGGCAGCAGGTTTACCGCGACAGCATCCTGACGCTTCCGCATGTCTCGGACAGCGATGCGCTGATGCTGGTCTCGACCATCAAGGACGTGCAGGAGCTGCCGCTGTGAGCGCGCCCTTGCAACCCGACGCGACCGATCTGGCGATCCTGCGGCTGCTGGCCGGGGATGCGACGCTGAGCGCGGCCGAGATCGGGCGCAAACTGGGTATGACCCAGCCCGCGACCTGGCGGCGGATCAAGCGGCTGACCGAGGCGGGCGTGATTGCCGGGCGGCGCATCGTTGTCGATACCGCCGCACTTGGCTTCGGCGTCACCGTGTTTCTGGGCATCCGGCTGGCCGCGAAAGGTCGCACCAGCCTTGAGGACTTTGAGCGCGCGGTGACCGCCATCCCAGAGGTGCAGACCGTCCAGCACGTCCTTGGCCAGTTCGATTACCGGCTGCGCATCCATGCCCGCGACATTGCCGATTTTGAACGCATCCTGCGGCGGCGGATCATGACCCTGCCCGGCGTCGGGCAGGTCGAGGCGAACGTCATGCTCTCCGAGGAACGCCGGCCGGGGCCGCTTTAGGTCACGCCCTTGTTGACTTGCATAATCCGCCGCGCCGGGCCAATCAGGCGCGGTATAACTGACAGGTGACCGATGGCGAGCCCCGCTCCGTTCTCGCGCTATGAATTCCTGATCGCCTGGCGCTATCTGCGCGCCCGCCGGGCCGAGGGCGGGGTCAGCGTGATGACCTGGATCAGCCTGATCGGCATTGCGCTGGGGGTGATGGCGCTGATCGCCACGCTGGCGGTGCGCTCGGGCTTTCGCGCCGAATATGTCGACACCATTCTGGGCGCGAATGCCCATAGCACCATCTATTACGCGCCGACCTCGTTCTATAACGAACTGACCGAGGAAACCTATATCAGCCCCGGCCGGATCGAGGATTACGACGCGCTGGCGGCAAAGATCGCCCAGATCCCCGGCGTGACCCGCGCGACGCCGGTGGTGCGTGCGCAGGTCATGGCCAGCCAGGCCGATGCCGCCAATGTGGCCGAGGTTTACGGCGTCACGCTGGACACGCTGAAAGCGATGGAGCGGATCGCGGATCCCGAAACCTCGGGCGGCAATATCGACGACTTCGACCGCGGCGTCGCGCTTGGCGTCGGCCTTGCGCGCGAGCTGGGCGTGGGGGTTGGCGACAAGGTGCAACTGACCGCGCCGCAGGGCGCCAAGACCCCCTTCGGCACCACGCCGCGCCGCGAAAGCTATGACGTGGTCTATGTGTTTTCCGCCGGGCGCTATGACATCGACCGCACCCGCATCTATATGCCGATGCCCGAGGCGCAAAGTTTCTTCAACCGCGAGGGTGTCGCCGACGAGATCGAGGTCTTTGTGAGCGACCCCGAACAGGTCGACAACTGGACGCCGCAGCTTCTGGATGCGGCGGGCGAGCGGGCGCAGGTCTGGACCTGGCGCGATGCCTCGGGCGATTTCCTGCGCGCGCTGGATATCGAGGATAACGTGATGTTCCTGATCCTTGGGATTCTGGTGCTGATCGCCTCGATGAACATCACCTCGGGGCTGATCATGCTGGTCAAGAACAAGGGCCGCGATATCGGTATCCTGCGCACCATGGGCCTGACCGAGGGCGCGGTCCTGCGGGTGTTTTTCCTGTGCGGGGCATTCACCGGCGTTCTTGGCACCATCGCGGGGGTGATCCTTGGCGTGGCCTTGGCGCTGAATGTCGAACATATCATGACCTTCCTGAACTGGGCCTCGAACGGGGGGGCGTGGAATGCCTCGGTGCGCGGCATCTATGAGCTGCCGGCCAAGCTGCGCGGCATCGACATCGCCAAGGCCGTGGGGCTGTCGCTGTTTCTGTCCTTCGTCGTGACCATATTCCCGGCCCGCCGCGCGGCCCGCATGAACCCGGTGGAGGCCCTGCGCTATGAGTGACGTGTTGCGGCTGGAGGGGATCTCCAAGACCTATGGCAAGGGCGGCCCGGCGCCGGTGCCGGTGCTGTCCGACCTGTCGCTGTCGGTCGGGCGCGGCGAGGTGGTGGCGCTGGTCGCGCCCTCGGGGGCGGGAAAATCGACGCTTCTGCATATCGCCGGGCTTCTGGACACGGCCGATAGCGGGCGCGTGCTCTTGAACGGCCGCGACATGAGCGATGAGAGCGACCGCAGCCGGACCGAGGCGCGGCGCGAGGCGCTGGGGTTTGTCTATCAGTTCCACCATCTGCTGCCCGAATTCACCGCCGCCGAGAACATCGTGTTGCCGCAACTGGCGAATGGCGTCGCCGACCGCGCCGCGCAGGCCCGCGCGCAGGACCTTTTGACCCGCGTGGGCTTGAGCCACCGCGCCGATCACCGTCCGGCCCAGCTTTCGGGGGGCGAGCAGCAGCGCGTGGCCTTCTGCCGGGCGCTGGCGAATGCGCCCGCGCTTTTGCTGGCCGATGAGCCGACCGGGAACCTTGATCCCGGAACCTCGGACAAGGTCTTTGACGTGCTGATGGCGCTGGTGCGCGACACCGGCCTTTCGGCGCTGATCGCCACCCATAACCTTGAACTGGCGGCGCGCATGGACCGGGTGATCCGGCTGGGCGCGGAATGAGGGCGGCGGCGATCCTTTGCGCCGCTGCCCTTGCCGCGCCGGCCAGCGCCGACCCGTTCGAGCAGTTCGGCACGGCGATGAAATACGGGCTGCCGCTGGCGGCGGCGGTCTGCGCCGTCGATCAGGACCGGGCCGAGGATTTCGCCGTTCGGGGCCTTTTGCAAACCGCGGTGGTCTGGGCGATGAAGGAATATATCGACGCCCCCATCGCGCGGCGTCCCTCGGGCGAGATGGGGGGATTTCCCTCGGGCCATACGGCGATGGCGTTTTTCGGCGCGGCGGATCTGGCCGGGAAATGCTTTGACGACCAGCCCGAGGCCGGGGCATTCGCCTATGGCGCGGCGGGCCTGACCGGCTGGAGCAGGGTTCATGCGGGGCATCACAGCCCGCAGCAGGTCTGGACCGGCGCGCTGATCGGCCTCAGCTTCGGCGCGGCCAGCTTCGGCATCGGCACCGATGGCGCCAGTTTCGAAGTCGGGATGAAATTCTAGGCCGGATCGGGCAGGGCATTGGACGGGGAAACATGAACGATCATATCGTCGGCATCTGCCGGTTTTCCTTTCTGGGCCGGGGCGACTGGGGCGCCTATATCGGCACCGCGCGCGGCTCCGAGGCCGAGGCCGAGGCTCTGCGCCAGAGCGCGCTGCAGCTTTACGCCGAGGACCGCCTGCGCTTTCGCTTTCGCGCCTTCGAGGCGCTGACGCTGGCCTCGATGCGGGCGCAGGCCCATGAGGATTTCACCCTGATCGTGCTGAGTTCGACCGCCATGCCCGCGGCGTGGCAGGCCCGGCTGGGGGCGCTTTGCCTGACGCTGCCGCAGGCGCGGCTGGTCCTGTCGGACGAGACCGATGTCGCTGCGGCCCTGGCGCCGCATCTGCGCGAGCTTTCGGCGGGCGGCAGGCGGCTGGTCCAGTTCCGGCTGGATGACGACGATTGCGTGCCCGCCGATTTTACCGCCCGGCTTGCGCGGGCGGGCGAGGTGATGCGCGACTATGACGCCTTTGCCTTTTCGTTGCCGCGCACGCTGCTGGCGACGCGTTACGGCGATGCGGCGCCAGCACGATACGAGCAGATACAGCCCTTTCATGCGGCCGGCGCTGCAGTGGCGCTGCCGGTTCGGCGCACGGCCTCGCGCGTGGCGCGCAGCATCTTTGCCTTTGGCCATTTCGCGCTGATGCGGCGCTTTCCGGCACTGACCGATCCCGGACCCTACGGCGCCTTGCAGCTGAAGGTCGAGGGCCATGATTCCCGGACGATCCGCCCGAATGAACCGGGCCTGACCGCGCTTGACGAGGCGCAATTCGCGCAAGCTCTCGCAACCGGATTTCCGTTTCTGGACCAGCGCGCCTTGGCGGATTTGCTCGCCGTGCCGGCGGCTCCGGCCTGAGCCGGGGCGGGCTTGGCGGCAATGAAACGGTTGAAACAATGCCTGGCCGGTGCGGCCGGCAGCTCGATGGCCATGGCCGGATCAAGCGGAAATCTGACGAATAGGTCAGGGATCCCTTTGGCGATAAAAGCTGATTGCGTAAAGTTTTTGTGGTAATATTTCGTTGTTGGACCGCCGGACGCGAACCGATCCGGGGGCCGTTTTCGCTGTCTTGCAAGGGCTTGCACAAGCGGGGCGAACGAAATGCGAACCATTCGGCCATTGAACCCGGCGCGTGAGCTTCCTATTTTGTCGGTCAGCAGGAAACGCGCGCTGCCTGATCCCAGGGGCCGGGTTTCTTGGCGAGAAAGGACCAAATAAATGAACGAACTCGCTCATACCTCCCATCCGGTCCTGCCGTTGCGGGATATCGTGGTGTTTCCCCATATGGTCGTGCCGCTGTTCGTCGGGCGCGACAAATCGGTGCGGGCCCTCGAAGCGGTGATGGAGCAGGACCGTCCGATCCTTCTCGCGGCGCAGAAGGATGCGGCGGTGGATGAGCCTGCTGCCGACGGAATTTTCCGGACCGGCGTGCTGGCCAATGTGCTGCAACTGCTGAAGCTGCCCGACGGGACCGTGAAGGTGCTGGTCGAGGGGCGCGAACGTGTCCGGATCACCGGCTTCGTGCCCAATGAGAATTACTTCGAAGCCACCTGCGAGGCGCTGCCCGAGGAAGCCGGCGACAATGACGCGCTGACCGCGCTGACCCGTGCCGTCGCCGAGGAGTTCGAGCGCTACGTCAAGGTGCGCAAGAACATCCCCGAAGAGGTCGTCTCGGCCGTTGCCGAGGCGCGCGAACCCGCGCGTCTGGCCGATCTGGTCAGCGGCCATCTGGGCATCGCGCTGGACAGAAAGCAGGAACTGCTGGAAACGCTAGTGACCGCCGATCGTCTGGAAAAGGTCTATGGCCTGATGCAGGGCGAAATGTCGGTCCTGCAGGTCGAGAAGAAGATCAAGTCCCGCGTCAAGACGCAGATGGAGAAGACCCAGCGCGAATACTATCTGAATGAGCAGATGAAGGCCATTCAGAAGGAGCTGGGCGACGGTGAGGATGGCGGCAACGAGATCTCCGAACTGGAGGAACGTATCGCCAAGACCAAGTTCAGCAAGGAGGCCCGCGAAAAGGCCGATGCCGAGCTGAAGAAGCTGAAGTCGATGTCGCCGATGTCGGCCGAGGCCACGGTCAGCCGCAACTATCTGGACTGGCTGCTGTCGCTGCCTTGGGGCGTGAAATCCCGCATCCGCAAGGATCTGGGCAAGGCCGAAGGCGTGCTGGATGCCGACCATTACGGGCTGGAAAAGGTCAAGGAACGCATCGTCGAATATCTGGCGGTGCAGAACCGCTCGGCCAAGCTGAAGGGGCCGATCCTGTGCCTTGTCGGGCCTCCGGGCGTCGGCAAGACCAGCCTTGGCCGGTCGGTGGCGCGGGCGACGGGGCGCGAATTCATCCGCATCAGCCTTGGCGGCGTGCGCGACGAATCCGAGATCCGCGGCCATCGCCGGACCTATATCGGCTCGATGCCGGGCAAGATCATTCAGGCGCTGAAAAAGGCCAAGACCACGAATCCGCTGATCCTGCTCGATGAAATCGACAAGATGGGCCAGGATTTCCGCGGTGACCCGGCCTCGGCCATGCTCGAGGTGCTGGACCCGGAACAGAACGCGACCTTCGTCGACCACTATCTTGAGGTGGAATACGATCTGTCGGACGTGATGTTCGTGACCACGGCCAACAGCTACAACATGCCCGGGCCGCTGCTTGACCGGATGGAGATCATCCCTCTGGCCGGCTATACCGAGGACGAAAAGCGCGAGATCGCGCGCCAGCACCTGCTGCCCAAGCAGATCACGGCGAACGGCTTGCGCAAGGGTGAGTTCACGGTAAGCGACCAGGCGCTGACCCATGTGATCCGCTATTACACCCGCGAGGCGGGCGTGCGGTCGCTGGAGCGCGAGATCGCGAAACTGGCCCGCAAGGCGGTGACCGATATCCTCAAGGGCAAGGCCAAGACCGTCGAGGTCGACCCGGCCAAGGCCGAGGAATATCTGGGCGTGCGCCGGCATCGCTACGGTCTGGCCGAAAAGGACGACCAGGTCGGCGTGGTGACGGGCCTGGCCTGGACGCAGGTCGGCGGCGATCTTCTGCAGATCGAGGCGCTGAAACTGCCGGGCAAGGGCCGGATGAAGACGACCGGGAAACTGGGCGAGGTGATGAAGGAATCGATCGATGCCGCATCGTCCTTTGTCCGCTCGATCAGCCCCGAGATCGGGGTGAAACCGCCGAAATTCGAGAGCGTGGATATCCATGTCCACGTCCCCGAGGGCGCGACGCCCAAGGACGGACCTTCGGCGGGCATCGCCATGGTGACCTCGATCGTGTCGGTTTTGACGCAGATCCCGGTCCGCAAGGACGTCGCCATGACCGGCGAGGTCACCTTGCGCGGCAATGTGCTGGCCATCGGCGGCTTGAAGGAAAAGCTGCTGGCGGCGCTCAGGGGCGGCATCAAGACCGTGCTGATCCCGGCCGATAACGAGAAGGACCTGGCCGAGATTCCGGCCAATGTGAAGGAAGGGCTGCGGATCATTCCGGTGAGCCATGTGCGTGAGGTTCTGGGTCACGCATTGGTGCGCAAGCCCGAACCCATCGAATGGGACGAGGCCGCAGAGGAGGCGGCCGAGGCCAGCAAACTGGCTGCGGCACGCGACCAAGGCAGCGGCGGCGCCACCGTCGCCCATTGATACTGAAACCGCGCGGGCCCGTCCCGCGCGGTTTTGTCTTGGTCGGTGCTCCACATCAACAAGGAGTTCGTCCATGGCTAAGGCAGACCGAAAGCGCGGGCCCGAACCTGCGCCTGACCCCGAAAGCGCAAGGGTGCTGCAAAAGCGGCAGCTGATGGCGCTTGTGGTCCGACGCACCGGACTGCGCAGCAGCGATATCAAACCCGTCGTCGAGGCCACGCTGGCCGAACTGGGCGACGCCATCGCTTCGGGCATGACGCTGGCATTGCCCCCGCTGGGGCGCGGGCGCGTCAGCCGCCGGCTTGACCAGAGCGGGGCCGAGATCATCACCCTGCGCCTGCGCCGGAAACCCGAGGATCAGCCGCCGCAACCGGCGTGAAATTTTCGCGCGCAGACCCTTGCGGCAGGGCCTTACTGCGGCTATCTAGCCCGCACCGGGCGATTAGCTCAGCGGTAGAGCGCTTCGTTCACATCGAAGATGTCAGCGGTTCAAATCCGTTATCGCCCACCATGATTATCCCTGCTATCGCGATTTCGCGGCGATAGCAGGGGA
The DNA here is from genome assembly GCF_003337565.1 of Paracoccus lutimaris. GTDB lineage: Bacteria > Pseudomonadota > Alphaproteobacteria > Rhodobacterales > Rhodobacteraceae > Paracoccus > Paracoccus lutimaris. Next base: position 59,155 of record NZ_QPJL01000015.1, on the reverse strand, counting down.
AATCCCCCGGCGCGCGGCGCATGAGCCACGAAACCCTGCTGTCGCGACGATCTCCGGCAACTGCCTTGCGGCGGATCTTGCACAGCTCCTTGCCGGTCGGCTTGCGGTCCCGGGCCCCGGCCGATCTGCGGCGTTTCATCGCCTTGCCGGATCCGGGATGGTGCGCGTGACGCAGCGGCGCGACGTCATGGAGCGCGTGAAGAATTCCGATACATAAAAGTTTAAGAACAGGTAGTTGCAGAAATGTGACCGGTCTTTTTAGTCAGATTTACTTGAGCTTTCGAGATTTGTATAAGTCGGCTAGATTTATCGCGGACGGCGATGCGCTTGGTTGAAGGTAGTCTTTAATGGCAGTATTTCCTGGTGGTTCCGGCAATGACACTATGGTGGAACGCCGGATGCGGATTCCATTTCGGGTCTGGGCGGGAATGATACGCTCGGCGGTGCTGCCGGCAACGACACCATCGATGGCGGCTCCGGCAACGACAACCTCGATGGCGGCCTTGGCAACGACATTCTGATCGGTGGCACTGGCACCGATTCCATTCTTGGCGGCGAAGGCCTCGATACCATCGATGCCGGGAACGAGAACGATACCGTCGATGGCGGCGGCAATGCCGACAGCATCAATGCCGGCGATGGCCTCAACCTGGTCTCGGGCGGTGGCGGTCATGACACGATCACCGCAGGCAGCGGGAACGACACGATCGATGGCGGCTCGAACAATGACGTCATCAATGCCGGCCAGGGCAGCAATACCATCTATGGCGGCAGCGGCCATGACACGATCACCACCGGCGATGCCGCCGATGTGATCTATGGCGACAAGAATCCGGCCTCGACGATTCCCGGCGGCAGCTTCGACTATCAGGGTTATGTCTGGCCCACCAATTTCGCCGATCCGGGCACCTTCCCCGGTCAGCACTATGGCAATATCAACATCACCGGCGCGCCGATTACCATCACCTTCAAGGATGACGACAACTTCCTGAGGACGGACGGTCTGGGGGGCAACAACGACGTATTCAACGAGCCGAACCAGATCGTCGTCATCAATGGGGTCGAATATCCGGTCCTGCTGGAACAGATCATCACCTATCAGGACCAGAACGGGAACACCTATAGGTTCCTGCAATGCGACTATGATTATGAGCGCACGGTGTCGCCCGGCGTGGCCGCTCAGAGCGACCCCCGCGAGCAGGGCGGTCTGGTCGTGTTCCTGTCCTCGATCCCGCCCGGGCTGCCTGCGCCGGTGGGGGCGGGGACGGAAAACCCCGTCCGGCTGACGGTGGTGTCGGGGTCGATCGATGCCACCAGCGATCATGAATATGACGCGAACTACAACGACTCGATCATCAGCGGTGCCGGTGCGGATGTCATCTATGGCCAGCAGGGCAATGACACCATCGATTCCGGCGCGGATAACGACACGGTCGATGGCGGTATCGGTGACGACGTCATCACCGGCGGTGCCGGGCTGGACCGGCTGCTGGGCGATGCCGGCAATGACACCATCAATGGCGGTGCCGATGCCGATTACATCGATGGCGGGCTGGGCAATGACTCGATTCTGGGCGGCGCCGGCGGTGACAGCCTGATCGGCGGCGAGGGCAATGACACCATCGACGGCGGCACCGAGAACGACACCGTCGATGGCGGTGCCGGCGACGATTCGCTGCTGGGTGGCACGGGGTTGGACACCCTGACCGGGGGCGTCGGCAACGACACCCTGCGGGGCGAGGGTGACAACGACAACCTCTCCGGCGGCGATGGCGACGATCTGATCGAGGGTGGTGGCGGAAACGACAACATCAACGGTGACGGCGGCAACGACAGCATCCTGGGCGGTGACGGCGATGACCTCGTCTATGGCGGCGCCGGCAATGACACCATCGATGGCGGCGACGTCGCGGATTATCTCGATGGCGGCGAGGGTGCGGACAGCATCATCGGCGGCATCGGCGGCGATCAGATTCTGGGCGGCGCGAATAACGACACCATCGATGGCGGCGCCGACAGCGACACGATCGATGGCGACGCCGGCAATGACAGCATCCTGGGCGGCGATGGCAATGACCACATCCGGGCCGGGGCCGACAACGACACCGTTCAGGGCGGCAGCGGCTCGGATCACATCAGCGGCCAGGCGGGCAACGATTCCCTCTCTGGCGGTGACGGTCAGGACACGGTGCTTGCCGGCGACGGCAACGATACGCTGGACGGCGGCGCCGGTATCGACCGGATGGATGGCGGCACCGGCAATGACTCGCTGATCGCTGGCCATGGCGATATCGTGCTGGGCGGTGACGACGAGGATACCTTCCAGCTGAGCACCGTCGACGGTGGCGCGGGCAATTTCACGGTGGACGGTGGTACCGGCGCCGGCGCAGCCTCGCGCGACTATGACCAGATCGTTCTGGGCGAGGGGCTGACCCGGGTGCTGGGCACGCTGACCCAGACGCTGGATGCGGATGGCGATTCCTATTCCGGTTCGTTCCAGGTGCGCGATGCCGCTGGCAATCTGCATACCGTGAACTTCACCGAGATCGAAGCCCCGCTCCCGATCTGCTTTGTGCGCGGCAGCCTGATCGAGACCATGGCCGGCCTTCGCCCGGTCGAGGACCTGCGCGCCGGCGACATGATCCGGACCCGGGACAATGGCTACAAGCCGGTCTCGTGGATCGGCTCGCGCGCTTTCCTGAACGACCGCAGCGAAAAGCTGCAGCGCATCAGCCCGATCCGCATCTCGGCAGGCGCGCTGGGGCAGGGGATTCCGGCGCTGGATCTGTACCTGTCGCCGCAGCACCGGGTTCTGGTCCGCTCGCGCATCGCCGAGCGCATGTTCGGTCAGTCCGAGGTTCTGGTGGCGGTCAAGCATCTGCTGGCGCTGCCCGGGATCGAGCAGGTCATGGATTTCGGCGAGGTCGAATATTTCCACATCCTGTTTGACCAGCACGAGATCGTCTATGCTGACGGGCTTGAGGCCGAGTCGCTCTTTACCGGCCCCGAGGCGCTGAAATCGCTGTCGCCGGAGGCGGTGGAAGAGATCCTGACGATCTTCCCGGAACTGGCCGAGATGACCCCCGAGGCGGCTACCCCGCCGGTGCGCTTCATTCCCAAGGGCAAGCTGGCGCGCCAGTTGGCCTCGCGCCACCACAAGAACGGCGTCCCGCTGCAATAAGCGGGTCGCATATTGACCGATTGGCAGCCCCCGGGTGTGCGTTCGCGCCCCCGGGGGTTCCGAATCGGACGCCCACCCTGTAGCAACGCCGCGCGCAAGCTCCGGAAATCCGGGCAGTGACGTATCATGCGCGGATTGTGGCAAAGGCCGGGAAATGGGTGGCGAAAGATCAGATATAGTCACGGCCGCGCGCCTCTCGGTCGCGCCGATGATGGACTGGACCGACCCGGCCTGTCGCGGCTTTCACCGACTGCTGTCGCGCCGGGCGCTGCTTTATACCGAAATGGTTACCGCCCCGGCCGTCATCCATGGCGACCGCGCGCGGCTTCTGGATTTCGACGCGACCCAGCATCCGCTGGCCCTGCAACTGGGCGGCTCCGAGCCGGCCCAGCTGGCCGAGGCGACCCGGATCGGTGCCGATTGGGGCTATGACGAGATCAACCTGAATGTCGGCTGCCCCAGCGACCGCGTGCAGTCGGGCTGCTTTGGCGCCGTGCTGATGACCCGGCCCGAGCTGGTCGCGGAATGCGTCTCGGCGATGATCGCGGCAAGCCCGGTCGAGATCACGGTGAAATGCCGCATCGGCGTCGATGAGCAGGATCCCGAAGCCGTCCTGCCCGATTTCCTGCGCCGCATGCGCGATGCCGGCATCCGCCGCATTGCCATCCATGCCCGCAAGGCCTGGCTGCAGGGCCTGTCGCCCCGCGAGAACCGCGAGATCCCGCCGCTGGATTATCCGCTGGTCCATCGCATGAAGGCCGAATTTCCCGACCTGCATCTGTCGGTGAATGGCGGCATCGCCTCGCTCGCGCAGGTGCGTGAGCATCTGGGCGCTATGGATGGCGTCATGGTCGGGCGCGCCGCCTATCACCAGCCCTGGGACATTCTGGGCGAGGCCGACCGGCTTTGGGGTGAGACCCCACCCTTTGCCGATCCGGTCGAGGCGGCCGGGGCCATGCGTCCCCGGATCGCGGCGCATCTGGCGCAAGGCGGGCGGCTGCACCAGATCACCCGCCATATGCTGGGCCTGTTTCACGGCCGCCCCGGCGCGCGCGGCTGGCGGCGGCGATTGTCCGAGGGCGCCTCGCGCGCCACCGACAGCGCGAGCGCGCTGGCTGTCTATGACGCCGCGCTGGCCGAGGTCATGGCCCCGGCCTGAGCGCCCAGTCCCGCAGACAGCGCGCCAGCGCCTGCCGGCGAAGGGGCTGGCGGGCGGTGTCCAGATAGACCTCCAGCGCCATGACGCCGATCATGAAGCGCAGGATCGGCAGTTGATCGGCGCCAATCAGGCCCGGCGTTGCCGCCAATGCTGCATGTTCCGTGGCGGCGATGCCGTTCAGGGTTTCGCGGGCGGGCCGCCTGCGCCGGCTTTCCAGCCAGACCAGCAGCCGGGCCATGTCGCGGGTGATCGGGGCGCTTGCGCGGTGCTGCATGTCGATGCCGGTCAACCGCGAGGGGGTGACGGATTCGTCCAGAAACAGATTGTCCGGGGTCAGGTCGCCATGGGCTGTGGCGCGCGCGACGCTGATGCCGCGCAGCGGCTCGGCCTCGGTGCGCATCCGCGCCATATGCGCCGCCACCAGCGCCTGATCGGCCCATTCCGGCAGACCGCCGGCAAGGCGCTGATCGAGCGTCCCCAGCCAGTAAAGCGCGCCAAATGTGCCAAGCTCGCGGCTGTCGCGGCACAGATGTTCCAGCCACTGGCCGGCGCGGCCGACAAGCGCCGCGCGCCGCGACGATCTGGCCCGCAAAAGCAGGGCCGACAGCGCCCGACCCGGCGCGGCCTCGGTGACGATGACGCCATGTTCGGGCAGGACCAGCAGGGGCAGGGCGACGCCGTCCGGCCCCGGCCCGAGGATGCCCGCCGCCTCATGCAGCCTTGCGGCGGCGGCCAGCGCCATCGCCGCCCGATCGCCACCGTGGAACTGCTTGAGAAAGGCCCGCCGGCCATTCAGGCGGATCTCGCAGACCAGCCGCTTGGCGATGTCGCGGTGCAGATGCAGGAACTCGACCCCGGCAAGCTCGGGCAGCGCCGTCAGCGCCTCAAGGGGATCAGGCGCGTTCGGCAGCTTTGGCCTCGTCCCACAGGGCGTCCATTTCGGCCAGGTCGCTGTCCTCGGGGCGGCGGCCGGTGGCGGCCAGCGCCGCCTCGATCGAACGGAAACGGCCGGTAAACTTGGCATTGGCCATGCGCAGCGCCTCTTCGGGATCGATGTCCAGATGCCGGGCCAGATTGGCCATGACGAACAGAAGATCGCCGAATTCCTCGGTCAAATGCGCGTGATCGGAACTGTCGCGCGCCTCGACCAGCTCGTGGCTTTCCTCGACGATCTTTTTCAGCACATCGGCGGGGCCCGGCCAGTCGAAGCCGACGCGCGCGGCACGGTTTTGCAGCTTGAGCGCCCGGGTCAGCGCCGGCAGGCCAAGCGCCACCCCGTCCAGCACGCCCTGCTCGGACTTGGCGGCGCGTTCCCTGGCCTTGATCGCCTCCCAGTCCTTGATCTGCTGCTCGGCGGATTTGTCGCGGGATTCGTCGCCAAAGATATGCGGATGGCGGTCGATCATCTTGGTCGAGATGTTTTCGACCACATCGGCGAAATCGAACATCCCCGCCTCGTCGGCCATCTGGGCATGGAAAACCACCTGCAAAAGCAGGTCGCCCAATTCGCCCGGCAGCTCGTCCCAGGCAGAGCGGGCGATGGCATCGGCGACCTCATGGGCCTCTTCGATGGTATAGGGGGCGATGGTGGCGAAATCCTGTTCGATATCCCAGGGACAGCCGGTTTTCGGGTCGCGCAGCGCCGCCATGATCGCCAGTAGGCGCGGGATGCCGGTCTGATCCGCCCCCGCTGTGGCCTCAAGCGCCGGATGCGCCATTGCCGCCTTGTCCTGAGCCATGCCTGCCTCCGATCCGCTCCATCTGCTGCTGACCTGCCACAAGCGCCCCGCCATGTCCACGATCCGCCATCCTTAAGATCCACTGGCCCTTTGCCGTGAAGGTGAGGCAGCGTTTCTTGCCATCCCCCCGCCTCGCGGATAGGGTGCGCGCCAAATCCACCGGGGGATCGCCCGGATAACGCTAGCCCAAGGGATCAATCCATGTTCGTGACCCCCGCCTATGCCCAAGCCGCTGCCCCCGCCGGGGGCGCCGCTGGCCTTGCCTCGTTCCTGCCGCTGGTTCTGATCTTCGTGATCATGTATTTCCTGATGATCCGTCCGCAGCAAAAGCGGATGAAGGAGCATCGCGCGCTGGTCGAAGCGCTGAAAAAAGGCGATGAGGTCGTGACTCAGGGCGGTCTGGTCGGCAAGGTCACTGCCGTGCGTGACAATGAACTTGAGGTCGAGATCGCGCCGGGCGTCAAGGTCCGCGTCATCCGCTCGACCATCACCGGACTGGTCAACCGCACCCAGCCCGTCGCCGCCAACAGCTAAAAGGCCGCGCACTCCGCCATGCTGGACATCCCCTTCTGGAAGCGTCTGCTGATTCTGGGACTTGTCGTCCTGGGATTGCTGTTCGCCATGCCCAACCTGTTCTACAAACGGGTCGAGCTGCATAACGACGCCATCACCGCCGCTGAACGCAACGGTTTCGAAAGCACCGAACAGGCCGAGGCCCGGGCCGGCTGGCCCGACTGGCTGCCCTCGGGGCTGGTCAATCTGGGGCTGGACCTGCGCGGCGGGGCGCATCTCTTGGGCGAGGTCCATGTCGAGGATGTCTACAAGGCGCGCATGGACGGGCTTTGGCCCGAGCTGCGCGACGCGCTGGCGGCACAGCGCGACACGGTCGGCGCCATCCGCCGCGTCACCGCCCCCGAGGGCGAGCTGGCGGTCGAGATCGGCAATCCCGACCAGATGGCCCGCGCGGTTGAAATCGCGCGGGGGCTGTCCACGCCGGTCGCCTCGCTGACCGGGGCCGGGCAAAGCGATCTTGCGATTTCGGCCAGCGGCAACCGGTTGCAGGTCGCCTTGTCGGATGCCGAGAAAGCCGCCGCCGACGAACGCACCGTCCAGCAAAGCCTTGAGATCATCCGCCGCCGCATCGACGAGGTCGGCACCCGCGAGCCGACGATCATGCGCCAGGGCGAGGATCGCATCCTGATCCAGGTGCCCGGCATCGGCTCGGCCGAGGAACTCAAGGAGCTGATCGGCACCACCGCGAAGCTGACCTTCAACCCGGTCGTCGGCCGCACCACCGATGCCCATGCCCGTCCCGGCACCGGCAATGTGCTGTTGCCCTCGATGGATGAGAAGGACGTCTATTACGTCATCGAGGCAAGCCCGGTCGTCACCGGCGAGGACCTGACCGATGCCCGCCCGAGCTTCGACCAGAATGGCGAACCTTCGGTGGACTTCCGTTTCGGCCCCTCGGGCGCCAAGCGTTTCGGGGCCTATACCTCGGCCAATATCAGCCAGCCCTTTGCCATCGTGCTGGACGATCAGGTGATCTCGGCGCCGGTGATCCGGCAGGCGATCACCACCGGCTCGGGGCAGATTTCCGGTTCGATGAATATCGAGGAATCGACCCGCCTGGCGGTTCTCTTGCGCGCGGGCGCGCTCCCGGCCGAGATGACCTTCCTTGAAGAACGCACCATCGGCCCGGAACTGGGGCAGGATTCGATTGATGCGGGGCGGTTGTCCTCGATCATCGCGACCGCCGCCGTGGTCGCCTATATGATCGCGAGCTACGGGCTTTTCGGGGTGTTCGCCTCGGTCGCGGTGATCGCCAACGTCATCCTGATCCTGTCGGTCATGTCGATGATCGGGGCCACGCTGACCCTGCCGGGCATCGCCGGGATCGTGCTGACCGTGGGGACGGCGGTGGATGCCAACGTCATCATCTACGAGCGCATCCGCGAGGAGCTGCGGGCCGGAAAGCGGGTGGTCAAGGCCATCGACGACGGCTTCAGCGAGGCGATGTCGGCGATCATCGACGCCAACGTGACCTCGTTCATCTCGGCCATGGTGATGTTCTTTCTGGGCTCCGGCCCGGTCAAGGGGTTTGCCGTCACGCTGACCATCGGCATTGCGACTTCGGTCTTCACGGCCATCTTCCTGACGCGGATGATGATCGTGCTTTGGCTGGAATGGCGCAAACCCAAGCAACTGATTCTGTAAGGGGGCAGGAAAATGGCATTCCGTCTGAAACTTGTTCCTGACAACACCCAGTTCAACTTCTTCCGCTACCAGTGGCTGACCTTTGGCATCTCGGCCGCGGCCATGGTGCTGTCGCTGGTCGCCGTGCTGGTGATGGGGCTGAACTTCGGCATCGACTTCAAGGGCGGAACCACCATCCGCACCGAAAGCACCACGGATTTCCAGGTTGGCGACTATCGGCAGGCGCTGGATGATCTGGGGCTGGCCGATGTCTCGATCACCGAGGTCTTCGACCCCAGCTTCGGCACCGACAAGCATGTGGCGATGATCCGCATCGGCACCCAGGACGAGACCGGCTCGGTCACCCCCGAGGAACTGAACGGCATCGAGGCGGCGCTGAAGGTCGTCGATCCGCAGGTCGCCTTCACGGCGGTGGAATCGGTCGGCCCCAAGGTCTCGGGCGAGCTGATCATGACCGCGGTCTATGCGGTCGGCGCCGCGACCATCGCCATCATGTTCTATATCTGGCTGCGCTTCGAATGGCAGTTCGCGCTGGGGGCGGTGGTCTCGATCGCGCATGACGTGCTGCTGACCATCGGCATCTTCGCGGTCCTGCAACTGAAATTCGATCTCAGCACCATCGCGGCCTTGCTGACGACGCTGGGCTATTCGGTGAACGACACGGTCGTGGTCTTTGACCGGCTGCGCGAGAACCTGATCAAGTCCAAGACCGAGCCGCTGATCGATGTTATGAACCGCACCGTCAATGAAACCCTGTCGCGCACGGTAATGACGGCGGTGACCACGGCGTTGGCTCTGGGCGCGATGATGATCTTTGGCGGCGACGTGATCCGGGGCTTTGTCTTTGCCATGCTGTGGGGCGTCTTCGTGGGCGCTTATTCCACGGTCTATGTGGCCAAGAACATCGTGCTGTGGCTGGGCGTGAAACGCGACTGGTCCAAGCCCGATCCCAAGGACAAGATCGACGAGATCCCCGCCGCCTTCCGGGAAGGTCCCTGATGCCCCAGATGGTGCCCAGCGAATTTTCCGGGGCCGTGCCGGTGGACGGCTACGGCCCCGGCTTCTTTCGCGTTGCGGGCATCGTCCATAACGGTCCGCTGATCGTGACCCAAAGCGGGGCGCGGGACTGGGGCGGCTTGGCCGACGGCGCTGCACTGCTGGCTCTGGCGGGCATGATTGATGTGCTGTTCCTGGGCATGGGGGCGGAAATCGCCCCGCCGCCGCGCGCGCTGATCGCCGAACTGGAACAGGCCGGCATCATGGTCGAGCCGATGAGCACGCCTTCGGCTGCGCGCAGCTATAACGTCACCCTCTCCGAGGGGCGGCGCGTGGCCTGCGCTTTGATCCCGCTATGACCACCCGGCTCGCGGTGCGCGATCTGGCCGTCGCGCGCGGCGGTCTGCGCGCCGTCGAGGGGCTGTCCTTTTCGCTGAGCGCCGGGCAGGCGCTGGTGCTGCGCGGCCCGAACGGCATCGGCAAGACCACGGTCCTGCGCACGCTCGCCGGGCTGCAACCCGCCGTCTCCGGCGAGGTCGAGGCCCCGGCGGAAAGTCTGGCCTATGCCGGCCATGCCGACGGGCTGAAATCGGCGCTGTCGGTGACCGAGAATCTGCGCTTCTGGTCGGATGTCTTTGGCGGTCCGGGGATTGATGCGGCGCTTGAGCGGATGAACCTGCGCGAGCTGGCCCTGCGCCCCGCCCATGCGCTCTCGGCCGGGCAAAAGCGCCGGCTGGGTCTGGCGCGGCTGATGGTCACCGGCCGCCCGGTCTGGCTCTTGGATGAGCCGACCGTCTCGCTGGACACCGCCTCGGTCGCGCTGTTCGCGAGTGTGTTGCGCGATCATCTGGGGCAGGGCGGTGCGGCGCTGATCGCCACCCATATCGACCTTGGCCTGCCCGAGGCCGAAATCCTTGACCTGACGCCCTATCGCGCCGGGCCCGCGCGGCGCGACAGCGGCATGCGCCCCGCCGGTTTCAACGAGGCTTTCGCATGAAGGCCCTGCTGATGCGCGATCTGCGTCTTGCCACCCGCGCCGGTGGCGGCTTTGGTCTGGCGCTGGCGTTTTTCCTGATCGTCTGCACGCTGGTCCCCTTTGGCGTCGGCCCCGAGGGCGGCCAGCTTTCGCGCATCGCGCCGGGCATCCTGTGGGTGGGGGCACTGCTGGCCTGCCTTTTGTCGCTGGATCGCATTTTTGCGCTGGATTTCGAGGATGGCTCGCTGGACCTGCTGGCCACCGCGCCCCTGCCGCTGGAAGGGGCGGTCGCGATCAAGGCGCTGGCGCATTGGTTGACCACCGGCCTGCCTCTGGTGATCTTTGCGCCGGTTCTGGGGGTGCTCTTGCATCTGCCGTCGCCGGCCTATCCGTGGCTTCTGGCCTCGCTGGCGCTGGGGACGCCCGCCTTGTCGATGCTGGGCGCATTCGGCGCGGCGGTGACGGTGGGGCTGCGGCGCGGTGGTCTTTTGATGTCGCTCTTGGTGTTGCCGCTTTACGTGCCGACGCTGATCTTCGGGGCCGAGGCAGTGCGGCGCGGGGCATCGGGGGCGGACCCGGTGACCTCGCTGGTGTTTCTGGCCGCGATCACGCTGGGGGTGCTGGCGCTGGTGCCCTTTGCCTCGGCTGCCGCGCTGCGTGTCAACCTGCGGTGAAAGGAAACCGGGACCTGCGACCATCGCGCACTTGAGCGGCGCGGGGCCAAGGGATAGGGAAGCATCCATGTCGATCTGGGAATACGCGAACCCCGTCAAATTCATGCGCACCTCGGGCGCCGTCCTGCCATGGGCGGTGGCGGGGGCTGCGATCTGCACTGTCGCCGGGCTGGTCTGGGGCTTTCTGACGCCCTTGGATTACAAGCAGGGCGCGACGGTCAAGATCATCTTCCTGCATGTGCCCGCCGCGCTGATGGCGATCAATATCTGGCTGATGATGCTGGTCACCTCGCTGATCTGGCTGATCCGGCGCCATCATGTCAGTGCCTTGGCCGCCAAGGCCGCTGCCCCGGTCGGTGCGGTGATGACGCTGATCGCGCTGATCACCGGCGCGATCTGGGGCCAGCCGATGTGGGGGACATGGTGGGAATGGGATCCGCGCCTGACCAGCTTTCTGATCCTGTTCCTGTTCTATCTGGGCTATATGGCGCTGTGGGAGGCGGTCGAGAACCCCGACAGCGCCGCCGACCTGACCAGCGTGCTGTGCCTTGTCGGGTCGGTCTTTGCGCTGCTGTCGCGCTATGCGGTGAATTTCTGGAACCAGGGCCTGCATCAGGGCGCCTCGCTGTCGCTCGCACCGGGCGAGCGGATGGCGGCGGTCTATCGCTATCCGCTTTACCTGACGATGGCGGGATTTTTCCTGCTGTTCGTGGCGCTTTTGCTGATCCGCACCCGGACCGAGATCCGCCGCCGCCGTCTGGCCGCGCTGCTGGCAAGGGAGATGCGCAAATGATCGAGCTGGGGAAATATGCCGGGACCGTGGCCGCCGCCTATGGCGCCAGTGTCCTGCTGCTGGCCGGGGTCATCCTGCAGACCATCCGCGCCAATGCCCGCGCGCGGCGCGAGCTTGAGGAGCATGAGAACCGTGGCTAAGCTTTCGCCGATGATGTTGTTGCCGGTGGCGGTATTCGCCGGTTTCGCCGGTCTGGCCGGTTGGGCGCTGATGCGCGACGATCCGAACTCTGTCCCCTCGGCGCTGATCGCGCGCGAGGCGCCGGCGGTGGGGGTGACCACGCTGCCCGGCAAGACCCAGCTCACTGACGAGATGCTGCGCCAGCCCGGCGTCAAGCTGGTGAATTTCTGGGCCAGCTGGTGCCCGCCCTGCCGGGCCGAGCATCCGACCCTGACCGAGCTTGCCAAGACCATGCCGGTCTACGGCGTCGATCTGAAGGACCCCGAGGGCGCCGCGCTGGGGTTCCTGTCCGAGCATGGCGACCCGTTTCACGCGCTGGCCACCGATCCGCGCGGGCGCATTGCCATCGACTGGGGCGTGACCGCGCCGCCCGAGACCTTCATCATCGACGGTCAGGGGCGCATCCTTTACCGCCATGCCGGGCCGCTGGTGCGCGAGGATTACACCACCCGTTTCCTGCCCGAGCTGGAAAAGGCTCGCGCTGCTGCCGAGTGACGGCCGAGTGATACAGGTGTTGCGCCCGGCCGCGCCGGGTCGCGGTGGATATTTGAACATGAAAGAAGATCAGGCGTTTGGGCGCCCATGTTCGGGCGCGTCTGTCTGACAAGCCTTTCCAAGCCCTGCAGTGGCGGATATGAGGGCGAGGCTTGCAAGAGGTCCGTCATGTCGCAAACCCTTACGACCATCGTCCCGCAACCCGGCATCATGGAGATCGCCCTGTATGAGGGCGGCGCCGCCAAGGTCGCGGGGATCGAGAATGTCGTCAAGCTGTCCTCGAACGAGAACCCTTTCGGGCCTTCGGACAAGGCGCGCGAGGCGGTGATCCGCGCCGCGCATTCGCTGCATCGCTATCCCAATACCGACCATGCCGGCCTGCGCGCCGCGATTGGCGAGGTGCATGGCCTGGACCCCGAGCGCATCATCTGCGGCGTCGGCTCGGACGAGATCATCCATTTCCTGTGTCAGGCCTATGCCGGGCCGGGAACGGAGGTGCTGTTCACCGAGCATGGTTTCCTGATGTATCGCATCAGCGCCCATGCCGCCGGCGCGACCCCGGTTCAGGTGCGCGAGCGTGACCGCGTGACCGATATCGACGCGCTGATCGCCGGCGCGACCGAGCGTACGCGGCTGATCTTTGTCGCCAATCCGAACAATCCGACCGGCACCATGATCGGCCTGCCCGAGCTTGAGCGGCTGGCCCGCGCCGTGCCGCAGGCGATTCTGGTGATCGATGCCGCCTATGCCGAATATGTCGGCGATTACGATGGCGGCGCCGAGCTGGCCACTCGGCTGCCGAATGTCGTCATGACCCGGACCTTTTCCAAGATCTATGGGCTGGGCGGGTTGCGCATCGGCTGGGGCTACGGCCCGCGCGAGATCATCGATGTGCTGAACCGCATTCGCGGCCCTTTCAATCTGTCGAATGCCGCGCTGGAGGGGGCCGAGGCCGCCATGCGCGACCGCGACCATATCGCCCGCTGCCAGTCCGAGAATGCCCGCATGCGCAACTGGCTGGCCGAGGCGCTGGCGGAAAAGGGCGTGCCCTCGGACACGTCCTGCGCCAATTTCATCCTGGCGCGCTTTGCCGATACCGCCACTGCTGAAGCCTGCGACGAGGCGCTGAAGGCGCAGGGGCTGATCGTGCGCCGCGTTGCCGGCTACGGCTTGCCGCATTGCTTGCGCATCACCGTGGGCGATGAGGCCTCGTGCCGGCGGGTCGCTCATGTTATCGGCCAGTTCATGGCCGAACGGGCGGAGCGCGGCTGATGGCGGCGCTTTATGATCGCGTGGCACTGATCGGTCTGGGGCTGATCGCGGGCTCGATGTCCTTGGCCATGCGCGAGGCGGGGCTGGCGCGCGAGGTCGTGGGCTATGCTCGCAGCGGCGCCACCCGCGACACCGCGCGCGAGATCGGGCTGGTCGATCGCGTTACCGACAGCGCCGCCGATGCCGTCAAAGGCGCCGATCTGGTCGTCCTTGCGGTGCCGGTCGGTGCCATGGGCGAGGTCGCGGCCGAGATCGCGCCGCATCTGGCGCCCGGCGCGACCGTGACCGATGTCGGCTCGGTCAAGCAGGCGGTGATCGAGGCGGTCGGCCCGCATCTGCCCGAGGGCGTGCATTTCGTCCCCGGCCACCCGCTGGCCGGGACCGAGCATTCCGGCCCGCGCGCGGGCTTTGCGGCGCTGTTTCGCAATCGCTGGTGGCTTCTGACTCCGCCCGAGGGCACCGACCCCGAGGCCGTGGCGCGGCTGGCGGCGCTGATCCGCGCCATGGGCGCCAATGTCGAGGAGATGGACGCGCCGCACCACGATCTGGTGCTGGCGGTGACCAGCCATACGCCGCACCTGATCGCCTATACGATGGTGGGGGTGGCCGATCACCTCAAGCGCGTGACCGAAAGCGAGGTCATCAAATATTCCGCCGCCGGGTTTCGGGATTTTACCCGCATCGCGGCCTCGGACCCGACGATGTGGCGCGACGTGTTCCTGCAGAACAAGGAGGCGGTGCTGGATATCCTTGGCCGCTTTACCGAGGAACTCTTCGTCCTGCAGCGCGCCATCCGCATGGGCGACGGCCCGCATCTGCATGATTACTTCACCCGCACCCGCGCGATCCGGCGCGGCATCATCGAGGCCGGGCAGGACACGGCGGCGCCGGATTTCGGCCGCAGCCTGCCTGCCGCCGGTGCGGACGTCGCGAAAAAGCCCTAACGCGGAAACAGCGGCGCAGGCCCCAGCGGCAACGGGCCAAGATGCATCTTGCCATCGGCGAATGTCACAGGCAGGCGCAGCCGGGGTCCCTTGGCCTTGGTCGGGGTGGCGTCGCCGCCTTCCGTCACATCGTCGCGGGTGGCAAGCTTTTGCCAGACCGCACCGGCCAGAACCACCGCCTGTTCGGGGATCAGCCCGGCGCTGGCCGCCGCTTGCAGGAATGGCCCGATATCCTCGGTCGCCAGCGTCAATTCGCCCTTGGCACGGCCCTCGGCATCGGCCTCAAGGCGGCCATTGATGCTGACGCCGAGATCGCCCAATGTCAGCTCGGCCTGATCGATGCGCAGCCCGACCAGCGCCGGGCGGGTCTCGGGCGCCAGCGTTCGGGGGCCGGGGGCACTGTCCAGCCAGACGCGGCCGCTGCCCTCGAACTGAAGCGCGCCGGGCAGGGTGATCTCGGGGGCGATTCGTTTCGGATCAAAGCCTTCGATGCCGATCTTCAGGTCATAGGCGGCCATGGCGCCCAGCGGGGAATCATGGCCAAGCCGGCCCAGTTCGGCGCTGACATGCAGCCCATCTGCCAGAGACGCGCCGTCGACCTTCATCGGCCCGGCGGTCACATCGGCGCTGCCCAGTGTCATCCCGCCCAAGGGCCGCAGCCGCAGGCTTGCGCCGGGATCGCTCAGCTCAAGCGTCAAGGGGCCCGCGCCCATGTCAAGCGTGGCCTGATCGGGAAGGGTCAGCCGCGCCGTGGTCAGATGCACGGGCGAAAGCCACAGATCCGCCGTGGGCAGGGTCAGCGCGCCTTTGGGCGTCGTGACCTGCAGGTCGGCCAGATGCACGCCGATCTGGCGCATGTCGCGCAGTTCGGTGACCGCGCCGATCTCAAGCTTGGGGTCCTGTTCGGCCAGCTGGCTCAGCTTGCGCGCAAGCAGGGTTTCACCACCCAGCCACAGCCCCGCCAGCACGACGACCAGAAAAATCGCGAAGATTGAAACTCGGCGCAAGATTTCCCCTCATGGAGTTTGGCGGCTTGGAACGCCGGCCATGCTGTCCTAAGACACGGCCAGTCGCAAGTGGTCAGAGGCGCGGGTTTGAGGCACGGGTTTGGGAATGGTTGAGCGGCCAGAGCATTGGGTCTTTGCCTATGGTTCGCTGATGTGGGATCCGGGCTTTCCGGTGGCTGAAATGGCCGCCGCCCGGCTTGAGGATTATGCGCGCAGCTTTTGCCTGCTGTCGGTCGTCTATCGCGGTACCGTCGAGACGCCGGGGCTGGTGCTGGGGCTGGACGCCCATCCCGGCGCGCATTGTGTCGGTCTTGCCCTGCGCGTGGCCGAGCCGGACTGGCCCGAGGCGCTGGCCGGTCTGCGCGAGCGCGAGCTGACCACCTACGCCTATTCCGAACAGATGCTGGCGCTGCAATTGCAGGACGGGCGGCAGGTCGAGGCCGTGGGCTATGTCATCCGGCGCGATCATGATCAATATGCCGGTGGGTTGGAACTGTCCGCACAGGCGCGGATGATCGCCCGCGCCCATGGCGGGCGTGGCCCGAATGCGGACTATCTTTTCAATACCATGCGGCATCTGGCGCAGATGGGCGTCGAGGATCTGGAGATGGACGCGCTGGCCGCCGAGGTGCGCCGCCTGCTGCAACCCGAAAAGCGGTAACCACGCGCCTCGCTTGTCGTTTCGGTGACTTGGCAGACGGTGATCCTGCCCCTACAGTCGGCGCCGAAAGCTGGGAAGGGGATTGCACTTGTCCCGATCTGACATGGAACCGCCCGAAGGCGCACCCGCCGCGCCCGAGGGCCGCCGCACCCGTGCCGCCCGGTTGGCGGCAACGCGGGGCGCAGGGCCGGGAACGCCGGTCCCGTCACAGCCGCAATTCTCGCAGCCGGTGCGCCAGATCGTTCTGATGCTGATCGTGCTGGGGCTGGTCATTGCGGGCGCGTGGTTCGCCTATGGCCGGATCCTGTCGATCTTTGCGTCGAATTACTGGCTGAACGGGCTGATCGTCGCGGTCTTCGTGATGGGTGTGCTGGGCTGTTTCTGGCAGGTGGCCGAGCTGGTGAAATCCGTGAGCTGGATCGAACGCTTCGCCTCGCGCCGCCGCAATGCCGCCGAGCGTGGCGTCGGCACCGCCGATCCCGCAGCGCCCGACGATGCGCCGCGCCTGCTTGCGCCTTTGGCCGCGCTGTTGGGGCAGCACGGGCCGGCGGGGGGCGTGATCTCGACCGAATCGTCGCGCTCGATCCTGGAATCGGTGGCGACGCGGATCGACGAGGCCCGCGACATCACCCGATATCTGGCGAATCTGCTGATCTTTCTGGGGCTTCTGGGGACATTCTACGGCTTGGCGACGACGGTGCCGGCGGTGGTCGACACGATTCGCGCCCTGTCGCCCAAGGATGGCGAGACCGGGATCGAGGTTTTCAACAAGCTGATGACCGGGCTGGAATCCCAGCTTGGCGGCATGGCCACGGCCTTTTCCAGCTCGCTTCTGGGGCTGGCGGGATCGCTGGTCGTGGGCCTGTTGGAGCTGTTCGTGACCCATGGCCAGAACCGCTTCTATCGCGAGCTTGAGGAATGGATGTCGGGCTTTACCCGCATCGGTCTGGGCGGCGCCGAGGGGCAGGGACTGGGCGAGGCGGCGCTGGCGGGCTTTGTCGAGCGGGTGCAGGCGCAGCTGGCCGGTCTTCAGGAATTCTACCTGCAACGCGATGAGCTGCGCGATCAGGAGGCCGCCGCTGCCGATCAGCGCGCGCTGTCGCTGGCGCAGGGGGTGGAAAGGCTGGCTGGTTTAATGGGCAGCGACCGCGACCAGCTGACTGCAACGCTGGCCACTGAGCGTGAGGCGGTGGCGCAGGCGCTGGCCGGGCTTGAACAAGGCCTTGCCGGGCTGGCCGAGACGCAGGCCCGGATTGCCGCCGATCCGCGCGAAGGCCCGGCGGTGGTCGCGGCGCTGGGACAGCTTTCAGACGGGCAGTCGCGGCTGGTGGCCTTGGCGGAACAACCCGCGCCCACGCATTTGCCCGCGCTGACCGTCGCGCTGGAACGTCTGGCCGAGGGGCAATCGCGGCTGGTGGCATTGGCCGAAGCCCCGCCACCTGTCGCCCCGATTACCGAGCCTTCGGCCGAGCAGAACGCCACTGCGGCGCGCGAAATGGCGCTGAACAAGGCGCTGAACCGGCTGGCTGACGGGCAGGCGCGGCTGATCGATCTGGCCGAGGCCAAGGTGCCTTCGCCCGACGATCCCGAGGCGCGGATGCGCCTGCGCTCAATCGACGAGCTGCTGGGCCGGCTGGTCGAGGAATCGGCCAGCGGTCGCGACGGGTTGATCGCGGAGCTGCGCGAGGACATGGCGGCGCTGACCCGCGCCATCCGCAATCTGGAGCGGGGCGATGGGGCTTAGCCGGGGCGGCGGCAACCGCTTTTCGGCCACGATCTGGCCGGGCTTCGTCGATGCGATGACGGCGCTTCTGATGGTCATGATGTTCGTGCTGACCATCTTTTTGCTGGTGCAATCGGTGCTGCGCGACCAGATCACCACTCAGGACAGTGAGCTGGACCAGCTGGGCGCCGAGATCGCCGAGCTGTCGGATGCGCTGTCAAGTTCGCAGGCGCGCGCGACGTCCCTGGACCGCGATCTGGCTGCCGAGCGTGACCGGTTGCGGCAATCGGAACAGGCCGTGACCGCCGCCCGGGGGGAAATCGACGCCCAGGCCGAGGCCGCGCGGCTGGCCGCTGCCCGGCGCGAGGCGCTGGAGGCGCTGATCGGTGACCTGCGGCAGCGCAATTCCGACACCCAGGCCCAGCTGTCCGAGACCGAGGCCGCGCGCCTGACCGATGCCGCCGCCGCCGAGGCCTTGCGTGAGCGGCTGGCGAAATCGGGGGCGGAACTGGATGCCACGGCGCTGGAGCTTGAGGCCGCCCGCAAGAAGGCCGAGGAGACCCTGACCCTGCTGGCCGCGGCCGAGGCCGCCAAGGCCGACCTGACCGCACAGGCGCAAACACAGGCCAGCGAGGCCGAGGCGCGCGCGGGGTTGCTGGCTTTGGCCGAGCGCAAGCTGTCCGAGCAAGAGGCCCTGACGGTCGAGGACCGCCGCCGCGTCGAGGCGCTGAACCAGCAGGTCGCGCAGCTCAACAACCAGCTGGGCAGCCTGCGGGCGGTGCTGGACGCGGCTGGCGAGGAACGCGCCGCCGCCGACCTGCGCGCCGAGGATCTGGGCGAAAAGCTGAACCTCGCGCTGCTGCGCGCCGCCGAGGAAGAGCGCAAGCGCCGCGCGCTTGAGGAAGAAGCTCGCGCCAAGGCAGAGCAGGATCGCAGCAAGGCCGAGGACGAGGCCCGCGATCTGGCGCGCTATCGCTCGGAGTTCTTTGGACGGCTCTCGCAGATCCTTGAAGGGCGCGAGGGCGTGCAGGTCGTGGGCGACCGCTTTGTCTTTTCCTCAGAGGTGCTGTTTCCCGCCGGCGAGGCGCGGCTTTCCCCCGAGGGCGAGGCGCAGATCGCCCGCGTGGCCGGAATGCTCAGTCAGATCTCGGGCGAGATCCCGCCCGAGATCGACTGGATCATCCGCGTGGACGGCCATACCGACAGTCAGCCCTTGTCGGGGCAGGGGCGCTATCGCGACAACTGGGAACTGAGCCAGGCCCGGGCGCTGGCGGTCGTGCGCTATATGGTCGATGAGCTGGGCTTTCCCGCCAGCCGCCTTGCGCCCGCAGGCTTTGCCGATACCCGCCCGGTCGCGACAGGTGACAGCCCTGATGCCATGGCCCGAAACCGCCGGATCGAGCTGAAGCTGACCGAACGCTAGCCGCGCGACGTTACCCTTTCAGGCGCGCGGATCGACCAGCGTATAGGCATCGGCGAAGCGGTTCAGATAGCGTGTCATCGCCCCCGCCGCCCGCCATTGCCGAAACAGCGTTGCGCGCAGCGCGCTGGTCGTGGGCCAGCTCCGGCCATGCGCATTCGGCACCGGCGGCATGCCGGGGAAATGCTCGGCCAGCACCTCGCCAAAGGCCGCGCGCATCCGCATCGGCACGATCCCCTGCGACGAGGCCAGCCAGGGTTTTCGCGTGCCGATGAAATGGATCAGGCAGGGATCGGCCATGGCGCTTAAATGCATCGAGGCCGAGGTGAACTGCCAGTTCCACAGGGGGCTGATCTCGGCCCAGCTGC
The DNA here is from genome assembly GCF_003337565.1 of Paracoccus lutimaris. Taxonomy (GTDB): domain Bacteria; phylum Pseudomonadota; class Alphaproteobacteria; order Rhodobacterales; family Rhodobacteraceae; genus Paracoccus; species Paracoccus lutimaris. The sequence goes on along the minus strand of NZ_QPJL01000015.1, from coordinate 39,350 downwards.
CCTTCAGGATGCCGTTCATCAGCGCCTGATCACGCCCCAATCCGGCAAGGTGGTCGCGGGCGAAGGCCGCGGCCCGCGCGGGCAGGTCCTGGGTGGCGAAATCCTCGGTGTCGATCATCACGACGCCGGCGTTGAAATAGGGATGCGCGGGCTCGCCCAGCTTTCTGAACTCGGCCACCTTGCGGCCCGGCGTGCGCCATTGCCGGTTGTCGCGCACGGCGGCGACCGCCTGACCCAGCATGTCGGCCCGCATCAGCCGCGCGGGATCGCCGCGTTCGTAAAGAATATCGGCATCGATCACCAGAATGCGCCGGTAATGGCCGCGCAGCGAATTGCCCAGAAACAGCTCCATATAGGTCGCAAGCGAGCGGCGCGCATCCAGCGGCAGGGCGTCCAGCAATGCCTCGTCGCGGGCGGCGACATGGCCGATCCCGGCGGCGCTGAGCGCGGCGGGCATTCCGGCGGGTTCGGGGCCGCCGATCAGCACATCATATTCCCGTCCCGGCTGTGCTGCCATGGCCAGCGCCGGCGTTGCTGCATATGGCAGGTAATTCGCGTCGCAGGCGACGATCACGGCCAGATCCGATTGCGGCTGAAAGCCGGAGGAGAAGGTCGGGGTCAGGCCCATATCAGGCTCATGTCAGGCTGGATCCGGTCATGGCGCGTCCTTTCGCGGTCGTCTTGACCCAGTTCTAGTCCGGGCGTGGCGCAGGCATCAACGCAGAATCCGCGCGCCGGGTTTCCACCCGGCGCGCGGCAGTCCTTGCATGATCATATTCCAGTTGGTGCCGCATGGCGCCGGACAGGCCGGCGCCCGCGATTGCTGGACGGGCTCAGGCCTCGGGGGCCGCGTTCTCACGCGGCGGGCGGCCGATGATTTCGCGCAGCGCGTCCAGTTCGATGAAGTTGTCGGCCTGACGGCGCAACTCGTCCGCGATCATCGGCGGCTGGCTGCGCATGGTCGACACGACCGAGACGCGCACGCCCTGACGCTGCAGCGCCTCGACCAGCGGTTTGAAGTCGCCATCGCCCGAGAACAGCACCGCATGGTCCAGCCGCGGGGCCAGTTCCATGGCGTTGATGACCAGTTCGACATCCATGTTGCCCTTGACCTTGCGGCGGCCCAGCCCGTCAGTGTATTCGCGGGCGGGCTTGGTGACCATGGAATAGCCGTTGTAATGCAGCCAATCGACCAGAGGACGGATCGGCGAGTAGTCCTCGTTCTCCAGCAGGGCCGTGTAGTAATAGGCGCGGATGAGCTTGCCCCGGCGTTCGAATTCTTGCCGCAGCAGCTTGTAGTCGATATCGAAGCCAAGCGACTTTGCAGCAGCATAGAGATTCGACCCGTCGATGAACAACGCCAGCCGGTCGTCTTTGTAGAACACGATACCCTCGATGTTAGGTGATCCAATTCGCGAGCCAAATCTAGCCTTGGTGGCCCTTGGGGCAAACCTGCCTAGTTCGGCAGGTTTCGCTGGTATGCCAGCCGAGACCCTGCGTAAAGCCCTATCTGAACTGACAAAAAATACAAATATAAAAATAGTTGCGAATAGCCGGTTCTGGCGCACCCCGGCTTTTCCGAAAGGTTCGGGGCCGGATTACGTGAACGCGGCAGTTGCACTGTCGACGGGGCTTTCGCCTCAGCAATTGCTGGCCGAAATGCACCGCGTCGAGGCGTCCTTCGGGCGCGAGCGCAAGGGGCCGCGCTGGCAGGCGCGGGTCATCGATCTGGACCTTCTGGCTTACGGCGATCTGGTCCTGCCCGACGCCGCCACCCATGACGCCTGGCGCGCCTTGCCGCCCGAGCGGCAGGCCGAGGCCGCGCCTGAAGGGCTGGTCCTGCCCCATCCCCGGATGCAGGATCGCGGTTTCGTGCTGGCGCCCCTAGCCGAGGTGGCGCCGGATTGGCGCCATCCGCGGCTGGGCCTGACGGTGGCGCAGATGCTTTCGCACTTGCCACCCGGCGCGCTGGAGGGCATGGAGCCTGCCACGACTTGACAATTCCGTCCGGGGTCGCCAAATATCCGGCTTCGCCCCCGCTACTCCGATTCCAGCTGATAAGGTGACCTATGGCCCGCGTGACAGTCGAAGATTGCGTCGACAAGGTTCCCAACCGTTTTGACCTGGTGATGCTGGCCGCCCATCGCGCGCGTGAAATCGCCGCCGGCAGCCCGCTGACCATCGACCGCGACAATGACAAGAACCCGGTCGTCTCGCTGCGCGAAATTGCCGACGAGACCCAGCCCGTGGACGACCTGCGCGAGCGGATGATCGAATCCACCCAGACCCAGATTGAGGTCGACGAGCCCGAAGAGGACGCGATGGCGCTGCTTCTGGGGGCCGAAATCGACCGTCCGAAGCCCGTCGACGAGGAATCGGAAGAGCGCATGCTGCGCATGATGCTGGACGCCCAAGGCAGGAACTGAGCATAAGGTCTTCGGCTGCAAATGATCGACGTCGAAGACCTCATCGCGCTGATTCGCAACTATAATCCGCGCACAAATGCCGACCTTATTCGCGACGCCTATGAATATGGGCGTCGCATGCATGAAGGGCAGTTTCGCCATTCGGGCGAACCCTATTTCACCCATCCCGTCGCCGTCGCCGCCATCCTGACCGAGATGCGGCTGGACGATGCCACGATCATCACCGCGCTTTTGCACGATACGATCGAGGACACGCGCTCGACCTGGACCGAGGTGTCGCAGCTTTTCGGGCGCGAGGTGGCCGATCTGGTCGATGGCGTGACCAAGCTGACCAACCTGCAGCTGTCGGGCGCCCATTCCAAGCAGGCCGAGAATTTCCGCAAGCTGTTCATGGCCATGTCGCGCGACCTGCGCGTCATTCTGGTCAAGTTGGCCGACCGTCTGCACAATATGCGCACGATCAAGTCGATGCGCCCCGACAAGCAGCTGCAAAAGGCGCGCGAGACCATGGATATCTTTGCGCCGCTGGCCGGGCGTATGGGTATGCAATGGATGCGCGAAGAGCTTGAGGACCTGGCCTTCAAGGTCATCAACCCCGAGGCGCGCAACTCGATCATCCGCCGTTTCGTCAGCCTGCAACGCGAATCCGGTGACGTCATTCCCAAGATCACCGGCGATATCCGCGCTGAACTGGAACGCGAGGGGATCGAGGCCGATGTCTATGGCCGCGCGAAACGCCCCTTCAGCATCTGGCGCAAAATGCAGGAAAAGCAGCTCAGCTTTTCGCGGCTGTCGGATATCTATGGTTTCCGCATCATCACCCGCAATGAGCAGGACTGTTACCGCACGCTGGGCGTGATCCATCACCGCTGGCGCGCCGTGCCGGGCCGGTTCAAGGATTACATCAGCCAGCCCAAGGCGAACGGCTACCGCTCGATCCATACCACGGTGTCGGGCCGCGACGGCAAACGGGTCGAGGTGCAGATCCGCACCCGCCAGATGCACGAAGTGGCCGAGGCCGGCGTCGCGGCCCATTGGGCCTATCGCGACGGCGTGCGTACCGAGAACCCCTTTGCCGTCGATCCGGGCGAATGGATCGCCAGCCTGACCGAACGCTTCGGCGAGGAAGACCACGACGAGTTCCTCGAGCATGTGAAGCTTGAGATGTATTCCGATCAGGTCTTCTGCTTCTCGCCCAAGGGGGATGTGATCCCGCTGCCCAAGGGCGCGACGCCGCTGGATTTCGCCTATGCGATCCATACGCGGCTGGGCAATAGCTGCGTCGGCGCCAAGGTGGACGGCATCCGCGTGCCGCTGTGGACGCGACTGAAGAACGGCCAGTCGGTCGAGATCATCGCCGCATCCGGCCAGCGCCCGCAGGCGACATGGCTGGACATTGTCGTGACCGGCCGCGCCAAGGCCGCGATCCGGCGCAGCCTGCGGCAAGAGGACCGGACGCGCTTTATCCGGCTTGGCTCGGAACTGGTGCGGGTGGCCTTTGAGCATGTCGGCCGCAAGGTCAGTGACAAGGCGCTGCGCACGGCGGCGCGGACCATGGCGCTGCCCGATACCGACGAATTGCTGGCCCGGATCGGCAGCGCCGAGATTTCCTCGCATGACGTGCTGACCACGCTTTACCCCGAACTCGCCGCCGTCAGCAGCGAGATCGATGCCCGCCGCGCCGTCGCCGGGCTTGAGGCGGATCAGGAATTCACCCGCGCGCCCTGTTGTAGCCCGTTGCCGGGCGAGCGTATCATCGGCATCACCTATCGCGGCAAAGGTGTGGTCATCCATGCCATCGACTGCCCGGTTCTGGCCGAGTTCGAGGACAGCCCCGAACGCTGGGTCGATCTGCAATGGCGCGAGGGCCAGCATCCCGCCGCCTATTCGACCAAGCTTTTGCTGACCATCCGCCATGATGCGGGGGTTCTGGGGCGCATCTGCACCTTGATCGGGATGCAGGGGGCCAATATCTCGGACTTGGAATTCGTCGATCGCAAGCCGGATTTCTACCGCTTGCGGGTCGAGGTCGAGTTGCGCGACCGCGAGCATCTGCACGCGCTTCTGACCGCGCTTGAGGCGGAAAGCGACGTCGCGCAGGTGTCGCGCATCCGCGATCCTTCGGCGCATGTGACCTGACCGGGCGGTGCGCGCGCGACTGACGCCATAGAGACGGGGCCGCATGTTCAAGAGACGCAAGCCGCGCAGCTATTCCCAGCTCGCGACCGAGATGATCTATCCGCGCGGCGGATGGCGGCGCGCGTCGCAATATGTCCTTCACCGTATCCGCCGCCTGCCGGACCAGCCGCAGCGCATCGCGCGCGGTTTTGCAGCCGGGATCTTTGTCTCGTTCACGCCGCTTTTCGGCTTTCACTTCATGACCGCGGCGCTGGTCGCCTGGGCGATCCGCGGCAATATCGTCGCGGCGCTGCTGGGCACATTCGTCGGCAACCCGCTGACATTCCCGTTCATCGCCGTGCTGTCGGTCAGCCTTGGCCGCTGGATGCTGGGGGTCGAGGGCAAGCTGCATCCGCATTTGATCTTCGAGGAATTCACCCGCGCCTCGGGCGATCTGTGGAACAATGTGCTGGCGCCCTTTACCGACCGGGCGGTGCATTGGCAGAATTTCGACCATTTCTGGGACAATTACTTCCTGCCCTATGTCGTGGGCGGGATCGGGCCGGGGCTGATCGTTTCGGCCATCGGCTATTACCTGACCGTGCCGGTGATCCGCGCCTATCACAAGCGCCGCGCCCGCAAGATGGCGGCGCGCATCGCACGTGCACAGGCGCAATCCGCCGCCTCGGCCAAGGATAACCCCGAGGCTTAAAAGCCCAGCCGGTCGCGCAGCGAATACCAGCTCATGCCCGCGACCAGCATCGGCCAGCGGAACATGCCGCCGCCCGGAAACGGGCGCGAGGGCAGGGCGGCCATGGTATCGAACCCCTGCGCCTGTCCCTGTACCGCCTGCGCCATCAGCTTGCCCGAAAGCGTCGCCAGCGCGACGCCATGGCCGGAAAAGCCGCTGGCCGACAGGCAGTTCGGCGCCGGCCGCGCGAAGCAGGGCATGCGGTTCATGGTGATCGCCAGCGTGCCGCCCCAGGCATGGGTCAGCTCGACATCCGCCAGGCCGGGATAGATTTCCAGAAGCGGCCCGCGCACCTTGGCGGCGATATCGGCAGGAAAGCGATAGCTGACATTCTCGCCGCCGCCAAAGATCAGCCTCCCCTCGGGGTCGAGGCGCCAGTAATTCACCACGAATTTCGTGTCATGGACGCCGATGTCGCGGGTCAGCACCTCGGCCGCGCGCGCACCAAGGGGGGCGGTGGCGACGATGAAGTTGTTGATCGGCATGACCCGGGCCGCAACCTTCATGTCCAGATGGCCCAGATAGCCATTGGCGGCCAGAATGACATGATCGCAGAAGACCCGGCCCTTATGGGTCTGGACGATGCTTTTCTCGCCCGCGCGCTGGCCGTGGCGGATATGGTGGACATGGCTCATCTCGCGCAGGCGCGCGCCCGCCGCATCCGCCAGCCGCGCCATCCCGAGCGCAAGGTTCAAGGGATGCAGATGCCCGGCGCCATGGTCCAGTTCGCCCGCGACATAGGCGTCCGAGGGCACCAGCGCCCGGAATGCGTCACGGTCCAGCGCCTCGATCCGGTCATAAGCGTAGTCGCGCGCAAGCTTTTCGATCATGCCCCGGGCATGGTCATATTCGCCGGGCTTGCGAAAGGCGTGGGCGATTCCGTCCGCGACCGGCACGCCGGATCGCGCCGCCAGATCGCGGGTCAGGGCCTTGGCTTCCTCGGCCATGTCCCAAAGCCGGCGGGCGGTCTCGCGCCCGGCCATCTTTTCCAGATCGTCCACCTCAAGCCGCTGGCCCGAGCCAAGCTGGCCGCCATTCCTGCCCGAGGCGCCAAAGCCCATGCGATGCGCCTCAAGCAGCATCACGTCGAGCCCCGCCTCGGCCAGATGCAGGGCGGCGGAAAGGCCGGTATAGCCGCCGCCGACAATGACCACATCCGCGCGCTCTTCGCCGCGCTGCTCGGGGAAATCGGGCAGCGGCGTGCGGGTCTCGGCGTAAAGGCTGGGCGGATAGGTCCCGCGCCGGTCATTGGCGAAAAGCAGGTTCATGGCGGCATCCATCGCCGGGGCCATCCCCCGGATTGCTCCAGTGATGCCAGAGCACGGGCGAAATCTCTAGGTCCCGCGCAGATTTCCGCAACGGCAGCCGGATTGCCTCGCGCGGCCAAGATCGGGTCTGGCGCCGCGCCGTCGTCATGCTAGGATTTTCCTGTCCCCGCAGTCATTCGGATTCGCGATGCCACGGGGATGCAAGACCCCGAAGTCAACGAAGTCGCCGCAAACCCGGTGTTCTGTCAAAGAGAACATATGCGGCGTTGTGTGTTCTAAATTTCCGACTATCTTTCCGACAGTGACAGCGGGGCCATGTGCCAAACCGAAAGCCCCGCTGCCCGTTTCTAGTTAACGAAAGGGTAAAGCCATGAGTGCTCCTGCAAACTTCAACGGCCAGCTTCCGGTGATCGATCCCAATGATGCGGTCATGCTGCTGATCGACCATCAAAGCGGCCTTTTCCAGACCGTCAACGACATGCCGATGACGGCGCTGCGCCGCCATGCCGGGGCGCTGGCCTCGATCGCGACGCTGGCGGGTATTCCGGTCATCACCACGGCCTCGGTGCCGCAGGGTCCGAACGGGCCGCTGATCCCGGAAATCCATGCCAACGCGCCGCATGCGAAATACGTCGCCCGCCGCGGCGAGATCAACGCATGGCACAACCCCGAATTCGTCAAGGCGGTTGAGGAAACCGGTCGCAGACCCTGATCATCGCCGGCACCATCACCAGCGTCTGCATGGCCTTCCCGGCGATTTCGGCGATTGCCGCCGGCTACAAGGTGTTTGTCGTGGTCGATGCCTCGGGCACCTATTCCAAGATGGCCGAGGAAATCACCCTGGCCCGCGTGGTGCAGGCTGGCGCCGTGCCGATGGACACCGCCGCCGTGGCCTCGGAAATCCAGCGGACCTGGCACCGCGACGACGCCGAGAAATGGGCCGAGATCTATACCCAGATCTTCCCCGAATACCGGCTGCTGATCGAAAGCTATACGAAAGCGCGCTCGGTTGAGCATGATGGCGAGCAGCTGGATTCGCAGCGGGGCTGATCCGGAAACGAAAGGGGGCGCGACATGCGCCCCCTTTTTCCATCGCATTCATCTTTCTGCCGGTGTGGGGCGGCTGCGGCCCCCCGCCACAGGCCGCCGGTCCGCTTCTCAGGCGGACGGCTCGAGGATCACCGAGGCCTCGCTGGTCTGGGTCTGATAGGACAGCGTTTCCTGCAGATAAAGCTCGACCGTTTCGGCGTCATGGCCAAGATAGCCGATCGACAGATCCTGGCCGATGGTCAGCTCGAAGTCGCCTCCCCGCGTCGTCACCACCGCGCCGCCCTTGATGGCCGGGCTCCAGATCACGTCCTTGTCGACCAGTTTCTGGACATGTTTCAGCACCGGATAGCCCTTGTCGCTGCCGCCGGTCAGGCGGGTATAGGGGACGGCGCCCAGCAGCAACGCATAAGGACCGTTGACGCCTGCCAGCCGCAGCGTGTTCACCGCTTTCTCGACGATCTCGGGATAGGCGCTGATATCGTCGGGCAGGGCCAGCCTGGGGTTGCTGCTGGTCTGGCTGATCCCTTCAAGCCCCGCCGCGTCATAGCCTTCAAGCACGATACGATCCTCGGCCTCGGCAATCGTCCGCGCCGCATCCTTGACCGGCTGCCAGTCGGAATCGCCGGAGCCGCGCTCGACATCGTCGATGGCCCGGCGCGACAGCCGGAAGGGCACGCGCAATTCCAGCACCGGCTTGACCTCGCGCTTGAGCACGCTCAGCCCGTCTTGCAGCGGGGCAAGGGGGCTGGCATGGCCCGTCCCGACGGCGCTGAGCTGATAGCCCCTGGGCCCCAGCAGATCGACCAGCCGGCGCGCGGCAAGATAGCGCTTCAGCGTGCGCGTCGCCTCGTCCTCGATCTGTGCCCATGCGGCGCTGGATATGGGCGCCAGTCCACGGTGGAGATTGTCCATGTCAATCCTCGCTTCTCAATGAGCCGATGCCAAGAGATCCCGTCTGCTCTGCCGCGGGCGGCATCGCCGCTTCCGGCGCGGTCGCCGCACCTGCCGGCGCCTCCGGCGTCACCGTGTCCAGAAAGCTGGCCGTCGGCACGAAAAACAGCGTTCCGGTCACCGCCCGGCTGAAATCCAGCAAGCGGTCGTAATTTCCGGGCGGATTGCCGATGAACATGTTTTCCAGCATCCGCTCGGTTCGCTCGGGCGAGCGGGCATAGCCGATGAAATAGGTGCCATACTCATCCTTGCCGATCTCGCCGAAGGGCATGTTGTCGCGCACGATGTCCAGCTCGTTTCCGTCATCATCCTCGATCACGGTCAGCACGTTATGGGCGTATGAGGGCTTCACGCTGTCCTCAAGCTCGATATCCGAAAGCTTCTTGCGCCCGATGATCCCCTCTTGCTGTTCGACCGGCACCGCATTCCATTTCGGCAGATCGTGCAGGTATTTCTGCACGATCACGTAGCTGCCACCGGCGAAGGCGGCGTCCTCATTGCCGATCAGCGCTGAGTCCAGCAGGTTTTGCCCGGTCGGGTTCTCGGTTCCGTCCACGAAACCCAGAAGATCGCGATAGTCGAAATACTTGAAACCATGGGTTTCATCGACGACCGTCACCGCCGAACGCAGCCGGGCGATGATCTGCGCGGCCAGCTCGAAACACTGGTCCATCTGGTTGGCTCGAATGTGAAACAGCAGATCGCCCGGCGTCGAAACCGCGTCATGCACGCCGCGAATTTCACGAAACACGTGCAGCTCCCTTGGCCGCGGATCGCCAAACAGCCGGTCCCAGGCATCCGATCCGATGCCGAGAACGCAGGACAGCCCGCTTTCGATATTGCGAAACCCGACGGCGCGCACGAAGGCCGACAGATCCGCGCAAAAGGCGCGCACGGCCTGAGCATGCTCGGCACCCTCGTTGATCGTCGCGACAAGGAAAATCGCGGACCGAGACAGTTTCGCTGCAACCGGTTGGCTTTCACTCGGGTCCACAGAACTGCTCCGCTGGGTATCAGAAGGGGGGGCTACAGCAACTGTCGAATATTCCCCTTGCGCCGTCAACTGACCCTGACCTGCCCGAAAACCGGACAGGTCATTCGTCACGACAGAGGGCCGTTCCGGCCAAACCCTTCCGCTTGCGGCAGATCGGACCAAGGCGATCATGCATGCGGGCGTCAGCTATGCGCCGGGATCATTCCCACTCGATCGTGCCCGGCGGCTTCGAGGTGATGTCATAGGTGACGCGGTTGATGCCCTTGACCTCGTTGATGATCCGGGTCGCGGTCTCGCCCAGAAACTCATGGGTAAAGGGATAGTAATCCGCCGTCATCCCGTCGACCGAGGTCACGGCCCTGAGCGCGCAGGCAAAATCATAGGTGCGCCCGTCGCCCATCACGCCCACGGTGCGGACCGGCAGGATCGCGACAAAGGCCTGCCAGATCTCGTCGTAAAGCCCGTGCTTGCGGATCTGGTCGATATAGACCGCATCGGCGAGGCGCAGGATATCCAGCTTTTCGCGGGTGATCTCGCCGGGGCAGCGGATGGCAAGGCCGGGGCCGGGGAAGGGATGGCGGCCGATGAACTTTTCGGGCAGGCCAAGCTCGCGGCCAAGGGCGCGGACCTCGTCCTTGAAGAGCTCGCGCAAGGGCTCGACCAGCTTCAGGCCCATCTTTTCAGGCAGGCCGCCGACATTGTGGTGGCTTTTGATGGTGACCGAAGGCCCGCCAGAAAAGCTGACGCTTTCGATCACGTCGGGATAAAGCGTGCCCTGGGCCAGAAACTCGGCGCCCTCGATCTGGTTGGCGTATTTCTGGAAGACGTCGATGAACAGCCGCCCGATGGTCTTGCGCTTGACCTCGGGGTCGGAAACCCCTTCCAGCGCGCCGATGAACAGGTCGGCCTCATCGGCATGGATCAGCGGGATGTTGTAGTTGTCGCGGAACATGGTCACGACTTCCTCGGCCTCATTGAGCCGCAAAAGACCGTGATCGACAAAGACGCAAGTGAGCTGGTCGCCGATCGCCTCATGGATCAGCACCGCCGCGACCGAGCTGTCAACACCGCCCGAAAGTCCGCAGATCACCCGCTTGTCGCCGACCTGTTCGCGGATCTTGCGGATCGCTTCCTCGCGATAGCTGGCCATGGTCCAGTCGCCGGTAAAGCCCGCCAGCTTGACGAAATTCTCGTAGAGCTTTGCGCCGCGCGGGGTGTGATGCACCTCGGGGTGGAACTGCACGGCATAGAAATTGCGCGCGGGATCGGCGGTGATCGCAAAGGGCGCGCCGGGCGAGGTGCCATAGACCTGAAAACCAGGGGCGATGCGACTGACATGATCGCCATGGCTCATCCAGACCTGCTCGCGCCCGTCCGAGAACCAGCCTTCAAGCAGCGGCAGTTGCTCTTCGGCGGGGGTCACATAGGCGCGGCCGAATTCGGCGGTGCCATGGCCGCTTTCAACAAGCCCGCCCAGTTCCTGCATCATCACCTGCTGGCCATAGCAGATGCCCAGGATCGGCACGCCCATGGAAAAGGCCGTGGCCGGAGGACGGGGCGATCCGTCGCGCGTCACGCTGTCCGGGCCGCCCGAAAAGATGATGGCTTTGGGGGCGAAGTCCTTCAGGAAGGCGTCGGTGACGTTCTGATAAGGATGGATTTCGCAATAAACGTTCAGTTCACGCAGGCGGCGCGCGATCAGCTGCGTCACCTGAGAGCCGAAGTCGATGATAAGAAGGCGCTGATGCTGGGTCATGATGAGCCTTTAGGCCGCGTCCGACGCATCCGCAAGAGGCTAGCTGATCTCGGCTTGGACCGTATTTTGGATATTTAGATGAAGATGAAAGCCGCAGCATCGCGCCACGCCGGCAGGTCGGGCGCGGCGTCAACGAAAGCGCCTTTCTTCTTCATTCAAATATCCATGCTGCCCTTGCCGCCGGTCCGGTCAGCGCCAGAGATGCGCAAGCGCCTCGACCGGATCTGCCTCCGACCAGATTTCCGGGCCGAGCGCGATGAAATCGGTGATCGGCGCCAGATGGCCGATCAAAGCCGGGGTCAGCGCGCCTTCGGCGACGACCGGAACCTCGATCACCTCGGACCACCACTGGAACAGCTCCAGCTCGGCGATGGCGCCATGTCCCAGCGCCGAGGCGCCGCAGGGGCCAAAGCTCACATAATCGGCGCCAGCCTCGGCCGCGTTCATGCCGTCATGGCGCGAGGTGCCGCAAAAGGCGCCGACGATGGCATCCGCCCCCAGTTCCTTGCGGGCATAGCGCACGCTGCGAGCGCCGTCCTTCAGATGCACCCCGTCCAGCCCGTGGCGCAGCGCCAGCTGCACATGGTCGTCGATGACCACGGCCACATCGCGGGCATGGGCGATCTCGCGCGCCAGATCGGCGATGCGGCCCAGCTCGTCCTCGGTTCCGGCGCCGGGGATGCGCAGGCAGGCCACCGGAAAGCGGTCCATGATATCCGCCAGAAGCGGGCCGACCGTCGAGGCCGCCGCCCCGACCGGGGTGACCAGATAGAGTTGCGGCGAATTCGGTTGTTCGGTCATGGCACTGTCATCCTTCGTCTTGCTGTCAGCAGATAGCGCAGTGCCGCGCGCCTTGCCAGTGGGTCGCGCTAAGGATATGGCCGCGCCCATGGAACCCGCGATCATCCTGACCCGCCCGCAGATGGGCGAGAATATCGGCGCCGCCGCCCGCGCCATGCTGAATTTCGGCCTGACCGACCTGCGTCTGGTGGCACCGCGCGACGGCTGGCCCAACCCCAAGGCCATCGCCATGGCCTCGGGCGCGGCGGGGCAGGTGCTGGATCGTGCGCGGGTCTATCCAAGCCTTGCCGAAGCCATGGCGGATATCGATTACGCCTATGCGACCACCGCCCGCGGGCGCGAATTGACCAAGCCGGTGCTGACACCCGCGACCGCCATGGCGGACGGGCGCAGCCGTGTGGCCGAGGGCCAGCGCATCGCCGTCATCTATGGCCCGGAGCGCGCCGGGCTGGAAAATGACGACGTGGCACGGGCGAATGCCATCATCACCGTGCCGGTGAACCCGGATTTCCCCTCGCTGAACCTGGCGCAGGCGGTTCTGCTGACGGGCTACGAATGGGGGCGCGAGGTGCTGCCCGCCCAGCCCGCACCGCAGGGCCGCCGCCCCGATGGCGAGGCCCCCGCCACCCGCATCGAGATCGAGAAGCTGGCCGATCACTGGGAAGAGCGGCTGATCGACGCGGGCTTTTTCTTTCCGCCAGAAAAAGCCCCGGCGATGAAACTGACCTTGCGCAATCTTTGGTCGCGCCTGCCGCTGACGCGGGCCGATACCCGCATCTTTCACGGCATGCTGCGCCAGCTGATGCGCCGCGATTGATTGATTTCCGGGCGCGCCCGGGTCAAGGTCGCGCCTGATCGAGAAGGAAGCTGACATGGCAAGACGCCCCGTCTTTCAGGAAGTCACCGACACGACCCCGCGCGCCTCGGCGCCCTCGGGCGGGATGATCGATGCCGGCCCCAAGGGCGCGCGCGGCGCGATTCGGGTCTGGCTGATCGTGCTGTTCGTGCTGGTCACGGCGATGATCGCGCTGGGGGGCGCCACGCGGCTGACCGGCTCGGGGCTGTCGATCACCGAATGGAAGCCGGTGACCGGGGCGATCCCGCCGATGGATGCCGCCGCCTGGCAGGCCGAATTCGATAAGTACAAGCAGATCCCGCAGTTCCGGCTGGAAAACCCGGACATGGATCTGGCGGGCTTCAAGCAGATCTATTGGTGGGAATGGGCGCATCGCCTGCTGGGGCGGCTGGTCGGCGTGATCTGGGCGGCGGGTTTCCTGTTCTTCTGGGCGACAAAGCGCATCCCGGCCGGCTGGGCGCCGCGCCTGCTGGGGCTTGGCGCCCTTGGCGGGGCGCAGGGCGCGATCGGCTGGTGGATGGTGCATTCGGGCCTTTCGGGCGAGATGGTGCGCGTGGCCTCGTACCGGCTGGCGGTGCATCTGGGGCTGGCCTTTGCCATTCTTGGCCTGATCGCCTGGTATGCGCTGGCGCTGGGACGCTCCGAGGCCGAGCTGATGCGCGCCCGCCGCGCTGGAGAGGGCAAGCTTTTTTCCATGACCACCGGCCTCATGCATCTGACCTTCGTGCAGATCCTGATTGGCGCCTTGGTTGCGGGCATTGATGCCGGGCGCATGTATACGGGCTGGCCGGCCATGGGCGGCGAATGGATCCCGGCGGCGATCTGGGACCCGGCGCTTGGCTGGCGGAACTTCTTTGAAAACCCGGCGCTGGTGCAGTTCACCCATCGCATGGTTGCCTATCTGCTGGCGATCTTTGCCGTGGTGGTCTGGCTGCGCGCGCGCCGTTCGCCGCATCCGGTGACACGGGGCGCCTATACGGTCATGCTGGCCGCCGTGGCGGTGCAGGTCGGGCTGGGGATCGTGAACGTGATCCATGCCTCGCCGCTGCATGCGGCGCTGGCGCATCAGCTGGGCGCGGTGGCACTGTTCACGCTGATCCTGCGGGCGCGCCACCATGCCCGCTATCCTTATGAAACCTCGGTCCGGGGGACTGTCCGATGAGCGCTTTCGACGACCTGCTAGCCTTTCAGCGCCAGACCGAGGCGTTGTCCTCGGTGGCGGAACGCCTGGGCTGGGACCAGGAAACCGTGATGCCGCGCGGCGCGACCGAGCAGCGCGCCGAGGAAACCGCCGCGATGGAGGCGGTCCTGCATGAGCGCCGCACCGATCCGCGCGTCGGTGAATGGCTGGATCAGGCTGTTCCCGAGGACGAGGAGGACGCCCGCATCATCGAGCTGATCGCCCGCGATCATCAGCGCGCGACCCGCATTCCGGCGCGGCTGGCCACCGAACTGGCCAAGCAGACCTCGCTTGCGCAAAGCATCTGGGCCGAGGCTCGCGCCAATGACGCGCCGCAGGACTTCCTGCCGGCGCTGAACGACATCCTGATGCTCAAGCGCGAAGAGGCGGCGGCGCTGGCGGATGGCGGCGATCTATATGACGCGCTTCTGGACGATTACGAGCCGGGTGCGACACAGGCCCAGATCGCGGCGCTGTTTGACGCCATGCGTCCGCGCTTGGTGGCGCTGCGCGACGATGTGCTGGGGGCCGAATTCCAGCCGCAGCCGCTGAAGGGGGATTTCCCGCAGGAAACCCAGCTGCGTCTGGCCCGCACCTGCGCCACCGCCTTTGGCTATGACTGGAGCCGGGGCCGGCTTGATCTGGCCGTGCATCCCTTCAGCTCCGGGCGCTGGCAGGACAGCCGCATCACCACCCGCGTGGTCGAGACCGATCCCTTCAATTGTCTTTACTCGACCATCCACGAGGTCGGTCATTCCAGCTATGAGCTGGGGATCGACAGCGACTATGCCTTTACGCCCCTGGGACGCGGGGTCTCGATGGGGGCGCATGAAAGCCAGAGCCGCATCTATGAAAACCAGATCGGCCGGGGCCGGGCCTTTTCCGGCTGGCTGTATCAGCGCATGTCGGACGCCTTTGACGGGCTTTCCGTGCCCGATGCCGAGGCCTTCTATGCCACGGTGAACCGCGTCACCCCCGGCTATATCCGCACCGAGGCCGATGAGGTCCAGTATAACCTGCATGTCATGCTGCGCTTCGATCTGGAGCGCGACCTGATCGCGGGCCGGCTGGATGTCGAAAATCTGGTCGAGGCCTGGAATGCGCGCTTCCTCAAGGATTTCGGGGTGGCGGTGGACCGTCCGGCCCATGGTGTCCTGCAGGATGTGCATTGGGCGGTGGGGCTTTTCGGCTATTTCCCGACCTATGCGCTTGGCAATGTCTATGCCGGCTGCCTGAACGCGGCGATGCGTCAGGCCGTGCCGGATCTGGATCGTTTCCTTGCGCAGGGCGATGCGGGGCCGGCGGTCGAATGGCTGCGCGAGAACGTCCAGCGCCATGGCGGGCTTTACCCGCCGCGCGATCTGATCGAGCGCGCGACCGGCGCCCCGGTCAGCGAAGAGCCCTTGCTGGATTATCTGGAAGAAAAATTCGCCGGTATCTACCGGCTGTGACCTTGGCATGGATATTTAGGTGAAGAAGAAGCGGATCAGAGATCGCGGTTTCTTCTTCATTCAAATATCCATCTTTCGGGGCGTCAGCCGCAACATGATCCCGGCCTTGCCGCGCACGGTCAGTCGCATCACCGGCTCGGGGCGCGCGCGTCCGGGGAAAAAGTGATAGGCTTGAGTCAGCGCCGACAGGATCAGCGGGCCTTCGATCATCGCGAACCCGGCGCCGGGACAGGCGCGGGCACCGGCTGAAAACGGGATATAGGCGCTGCGGGCGCAGGTCTTGCCGTTTTCCGTGTCCCACCTGCCCGGATCGAAGGCGTCGGGATTGTTCCAAAGCTTTTGATGGCGGTGCAGATGCCAGGGCGACAGCACCAGCTGAGCGCCGCGCGGCGCCTTGCGGTCGCGCAATGTCTCTAGCCGGCGGCATTCACGCACGGTCATCGCGACCGGCGGATAAAGCCGCAGCGCCTCGCGGAAGACGGCGCGGGCGGCAGTCAGGCTTTTGACGCTGGCGAAGTCGGGGGCAAGGTGGGCATCGGCCTCGAGGGCCAGTTTTTCTTGCCAGTCGGGATTTTCGGCAAGCAGATACAGCGCCCATGCCAAAGCTGAGGCGCCGGTTTCATGCCCGGCCAGAAAGAAGGTCGCGACCTCGTCGATCATTTCGCGGTCGTTGAAGATGGCGCCGGTCTGTGGATCGGGCGTGGTCATGATCTTGGTGGCCAGATCGGGCGGGGCGCTGCCATTGGCGATCTCAGAGGCGCGGGCCGCGACCAGCTGGCGGATCAGGCCACGGATGCGGCGGGCGCTGTCGCGGACGCGGCGGGAATGAAAGCGCGCCCATCGGGGCAGGGCCATCAGCCCGCCCAGATTGACCATCGGCTGGGCGTCCTGATGGTCGCGAAAGGCGTCGAAAACCTGCGTCGCGATGGTGTTTTCGATGGGGATGGAGAACAGCGTCCGAAAGATCACGTCGGCGGCGATATGGCTGGTCTGCGGCTCGATGTCGATCTCGCGCCCGTCGGCCAGTGGTGCCAGCCGGGCGGTGCCGGCCTGCGTTGCGTCCCACATGGCGGGAAAGGCCTCGCGCAGGCGGCCGCCCTCGAAGGCGGGGTCGATGATGCGGCGCTGGTGCTGCCATGTCTCGCCATTCGAGATGAAGCTGGAATTGCCCAGAAGCGGTTGCAGCCCGGCCGCCATGCGTGGCGATTTTGGAAAGTCCATCGGCCGCTTGCGCAGGATCATGTCGATCAGCTGCGGGTCGTTGCAGGTAAAGCTGTGGATGAAGAGGCCGCGGAATTCGGCCATCCAGGCGCGGTAAAGCCGGTCGGATTGCGCCGAGAGGATGTCGCGGCGGAAGTCGCGGATGAAGCGCCAGACCGAGCCCTTGCCCTGTCGCGCGGCGGGTTTCGGCGGGATCATGTCGCGGTCCATCTGTTGACGGCGCGCGCGATGCGGCCTGGGGAATGCTGACGCCCGGCGAAACGCTGGCCCAGCGTCAGCGGCCCGGCGGTGATGGCGAAATAGTCGTAATCTCCGGGCCGGTCGAAGGCGCAAAGATACTGGAAATGCAGTCGGAACCAGCGTCCGCGCAGGGCGCGCTGCTTTTCGGGTGAGAGTGTGCGGGTGAAGGCGGCCGACAGGATCAGCGGCTGGTGCTGCCCCTGAGGCGCGACGCCCGAGACCGCGACCGGATCGCAAAGCCCGAACGAGCAGGCATCGCCCGGCGCGGTCACGTCGATCCAGTCGACCTGTGCGCTGGTCGAAAGCGCGCGCAGATCGGCGCGCAGCCGGTTTGCCTGTGGCAGGAACGAGGCCATGGGGACAACATGGCCAAGGGACAGAAAGCCAAGCTGCCGCCCCTCGGGCACGCGTCCGGCGCGGATCAGGTCGGCCAGCACCGAGACGCCCAGATAGGCGCCGGAACTGTGGCCGACGATCAGAACCTCGTCCCAGTCGCCGGCAAGAACTTCGGCGATGCGGTCGGAAAATTGGGCAAGCCGCGTCTCGAGCGCGGGGGGATAGGCGCCCTGGTGCTGAGCGGTAAAGGCATAGTCATGCATCAGGTAATAGGCGAATATCTTGCCATCCAGCCGCCGCCACAGGACCAGCCCGGCCCATGTCACCGCCAGCAGAACGGGCAGGGCGATCCACCAGCCCAGCCCGGTCAGCCAGCCAAGGGCCGCGCCGACGCCCCAGCCCACCGCCACCGCGATCAGGAGTTGCGCCAGCAGCACCGCGACCGGATAAAGCGCTGCGATGACCGGGCCGCGCCGCAGCCGCATCAGTCGCATCAGCGCGCCCGAGCCGATATAGGCCCATGCCGTGCGCGCAAGCTGGCCATAGGTCGCCGGGATCGACTGGCCCATCGAGCCCTGCACGATATCGGCCCAGACCAGCACCTCGATTTCCGATTCCGTCGGGGTGCCGTCGAAATTACCCGAAACGCCCCAGCCAAAGCCCTTGCGGTCGCGGCGCGAGCCGAATTCCAGCCGGTAGCCCGAGATGCGGGCCTGCTCAGCCCCCTCGCGCTTGTAAAGCTCGCGGTAGCGGCGGGGCGGGATCGGGTCGAAACCGGGGATGTAAAGGACGCGGCGGCGAAACGGGCGGGTCATCGGAACTCATTGGCAATGCAGGCGCAGCATAGGCCAAATGCGGCACCGGGCCAAGGGATGGGACTGTCGCGGGCCCGCGCTCAGCGCAGGCCCCAGCGGCTTTCCAGCGTCTCGATGGCGGCGATGCGGGCCTCGGTCTTGGGATGCGAGAGCAGCCATGCGGGCGTGGCGGCGCGGGTGCCCGCCAGCCCCTCGAGCTTGCGAAACAGGCTTTTCTGCGGGCCGGTGCCCAGTCCCGCCTTGACCATTAGCGCGCTGGCAAAGGCGTCGGCCTCGAACTCATCCTGACGCGAGAGGCGGGCGGCGACAGCGGCGGCGGCAAGGTTCGCGATCCAGCCGCCGATCCCGGGCAGGATGCGGCCCAGCGTTCCGGCCAGCACCACGCGGATGACGTTCTGGCCGGCGAAATCGACCATGCGGCGGCGGGTATGGCCATGGGCGACATGGCCCAGCTCATGGGCGATGACGGATGCCAGTTCCGCCTCGGTCACCTCGCCCTTGTCCAGCCGGTCAAGGAAGCCGCGGGTCAAAAAGATGCGCCCATCCGGCGCGGCCAGCCCGTTCACCGGGGCGATTTCATAGACATGGGCGCGGATCGGCGGCAGGTCCATGGCGCGGCCCAGCCGCTCCAGCATCGGCACCAGCCGGGGATGGGTCAGCGGCGAGGATTTCGCATTCAGCTCTGCCCGCATCCGCCAGACCGAAAAGAACCACATGGCGGCGGCGTAAAGCAGAATCAGCAGGATCGGCGTCAGCTTGATCATGGCATCAATATGGGCGCGGAAAGAGCGCTAGCCAAGAAGGCGCATGGCCTGTGTCAGCCCCTCAAGCGTCAGGGGCTGCATGCGGTCGTCAAATATCTCGCGCACCATGGCGATCGAGCGGGTCTGCCCCCAATCGGCGCGGGGCACCGGGTTCAGCCAGACATGGTCGGGCCATGTCTCGCGCAGGCGCTTCAGCCAGACCTCACCCGATTCGGGGTTCCAGTGTTCATTGGCGCCGCCCGGGATCGCGATCTCATAGGGCGACATGGCGGCATCGCCCACGAAGATCACCTTGTAGTCGCGGCCAAAGCGGTGAAGCACATCCCAGGTCGGCAGGGTCTCGGTCCAGCGGCGGCGGTTGTCGCGCCAGAGCGCCTCATAGATGCAGTTGTGGAAATAGAAATGTTCCAGATGCTTGAACTCGGCCCGCGCGGCCGAGAACAGCTCGTCAACCAGCCGCGAATGGTCGTCCATGCTGCCGCCGGCATCCAGAAACAGCAGCACCTTGACGGCATTGTGCCGCTCGGGCCGGGTCTGGACGTCGATATAGCCGTGTTCGGCGCTGGCGCGGATGGTGCCGGGCAGGTCCAGTTCCTCGGCGGCGCCGTGGCGGGCCCATTGCCGCAGGCGTTTCAGCGCCACCTTGATGTTGCGGGTGCCCAGTTCGACCGAATCGTCGAAGTCGCGGAACTCGCGCTTGTCCCAGACCTTGACCGCGCGGCGGTGGCGGCTTTCGTTCTGGCCGATGCGCACGCCCTCGGGGTTGTAGCCGTAAGCGCCAAAGGGCGAGGTGCCGGCGGTGCCGATCCATTTGTTGCCGCCCTGATGACGGCCCTTCTGCTCGGCCAGCCGCTCGCGCAGGCGGCGCATCAGTTCCTCAAAGCTGCCGGGGCCGTGGATGGCGGCGCGTTCCTCGGGCGTCAGGAATTTCTCGGCCAGCTTTTCCAGCCAGTCGCGGGGAATCGCCGTCTCATGGACCAGCGCCTCGACGGGGATCTCGTCGAGGCCGGAAAACGTCTCGGCAAAGGCGCGGTCGAAACGGTCGATATGGGATTCGTTCTTGACCAGCGTGGCGCGCGCGAGGTGATAGAATCCCTCGGGCCGCCAGTCGGTCAGCCCGACCTGAATGCCGGCCAGAAGGTCCAGATATTCCCGCAGGCTGGCCGGCACCCCGTGCCTGCGCAGACTGTCGAGAAAGGGCCGGAACATCAGCCCATCCGGGACAGGATGATGGTCAGGAAAATGCCCAGCACGGCCAGAGCCATGGCATGGGCGGCGGCATATTGCAGCTTGTCGGCCAGCTTGCCGCCCTGTCTGGCGGCGCGAACCCAGCCGATCGCTGCGCCAAGAAAAAGGCAGGCGATCACGATCATGCCCCCGGGCATAGCCCCGACGCGTGCGGCTGTCGAGGGGGACCCTTGAACCCCTGCCGGGGGCGCGCTACGTTTGTTGCAACTTGTAATTCGGAGGGCGTGACATGACGCCCAGGCGTCCTGCGGGTGCGGACGCGTTCTCGAAGAAAACGGTCGAGCCTTTCGTCACCCGCCCGGCCGAGGACGGGCCGCTTTATGCGGCCTTGGATCTTGGCACCAATAGCTGCCGGATGCTGATCGCCCGTCCCCAGGGCAGTCAGTTCCAGGTGGTAGATAGCTTCTCGAAGCCGGTCCAGCTGGGGCATGGCCTTGAAGCATCAGGCAGGCTGTCGCGTCCGTCGATGGCCCGGACCGTGCATGCCTTGCAGGTCTGCCGCCGCAAGCTTGAGGCGCATAAGGTCACGCGCATGCGGCTGGTCGCGACCGAGGCCTGCCGGCGCGCGCGTAACAGCCGCGATTTCCTGCGCATGATCCGGCGCGAGACCGGCTTGCCGGTCGAAATCATCGATGCCGAGGAAGAGGCGCGGCTGGCGGTGATTTCCTGCGCGCCGTTGGTCAGCCAGCGGACCGAGCAATTGCTGGTCGTCGATATCGGCGGCGGCTCGACCGAGCTTGTCTGGATCGATCTTGAGGATGTCGAGCCCAAGGAACGCCCGCGCGCGATCATGCGGCTGGGCGACGGATTCGCCAATCCGCAGCCCGGCGGCGCGCGGGTCGTCGACTGGATCTCGGTGCCGCTGGGGGTCGCCACGCTGCGCGACCAGTTCGAGGATGTCGAGGACGATCAGGGCCGTTTCGCGCTGATGTCCTGGCATTTCGAGGAAATGCTGTCGGATTTCACGCCCTATTCGCTGATGCAGGACATGGACGAGAGCTTTCAGGTGATCGGCACCTCGGGGACGGTGACGACGGTGGCGGCCAGCCATCTGGGCCTGCGCCGCTATGACCGGACCAAGGTGGATGGGCTGACCATGACCTCGGCGCAGATCGACCGGGTCATTCGCGACTATCTGGCGCTGGGGCCGGACGGGCGGCGCGCCGATCCGCGCATCGGGCGGGAACGCCACGCGCTGATCATGTCGGGGGCGGCGATCCTGCAGACCTTGATGCGGGTCTGGCCGACGCGGCGGCTGTCGGTCGCGGATCGCGGTCTGCGCGAGGGGCTGCTATATGCGCAGATGGTCAAGGATGGGGTGCTGGCCCCGGACGGCATGAACGGGGTGGCATGAGATGAGCGAAGGCAAGAAACCGGGCGCGGGGCGGGGCAGCTCTGGCCGCGGCCAGCGCGATTTGCGGGTGCGGGTGAAATCGGCCAAGGGGCGCAAGCTGTCCAGCACGCTCTGGCTGGAGCGGCAGTTGAACGACCCCTATGTCGCGCGCGCCAGGCGCGAGGGCTATCGCGGCCGCGCCGCCTTCAAGATCCTGGAACTGGACGACAAGTATCGTTTCCTCGTGCCGGGGGCGCGGGTGGTCGATCTGGGCTGCGCGCCGGGGGGCTGGTGTCAGGTGGCGGTGGCGCGCGTGAACGCTCTGGGCGAAAAGTCGGGCAAGAAGGTCGGGCGCGTGCTGGGCGTCGATCTGCAAGAGGTCGATCCCATCGCCGGGGCCGAGATCCATCGGCTGGATTTCCTGGCCGATGGCGCCGACGATCAGGTCAAGGCCTGGCTGGGCGGGCGCGCCGATGTGGTGATGTCGGACATGGCGGCCGCGTCATCGGGCCACAAGGGCACGGACCATCTGCGCATCGTGGCGCTGGTCGAGGCGGCGGCGCAATTCGCCTTTGACGTGCTGGAGCCGGGCGGCACCTTTGTCGCCAAGGTTCTGGCCGGCGGCGCCGAGACCGAGATGCAGGCCATGCTCAAGCGCAATTTCCGCAAGGTGGCGAATGTGAAGCCGCCAGCCAGCCGGTCGGATTCCTCGGAAAAATTCGTCGTGGCGCAAGGGTTTCGCGGTGCGGGCGATGATGCGGCAGATGACGCGGATAGCGATGATGCCGGTGATGACGGTTTCGGGGGCGAGGGCTGACGGCGATCCCTCTGGACAGCCTGTCGCGTCTGAACCGGTTTTGACTGCCTGCCGGACAGCCCTTGGGTGATCTTCGCGACCGCCGGGGCAAGCTCAAAGCGCCTGAACGGGTCGGGACGGCCGCCGGCCTCAACCGGTCTTCATCCCAGTGAATTGCCTTGCATCATCTTGCCGCGCCCACAGGTGGCCTTGCGTCAACTGAACTGGCCGCCCAGTTCATTGCCTGATTCACCACGCATGATTTCGCGATAGGTTTCGGGCGTGCGGCCGGTCGCGGCGGCAAAGCTGCGCATGAAATGGCCAAGCCCCGCATAGCCCAGATCCTGCGCAATCTCGGCGATGGGGCGTGCGGTGTTGCGCAGCGCCTCGGCCGCGTGTTGCAGGCGCAGGTCGTAAAGCAACTCCAGCGCGCTGCGGCCCCGGCTTTGCTGGCAGGCGCGTTCCAGATGCGCCTGCGAATGGCCAAGTTTGCGCGCCATCTCGGCAATGGTCTGGCTTTGTGCCAGCTCGGCCCGGGCAAGGTCCAGAAAACGTTCGGTCAGCGGCCGGGCCTCGGCGATTCCACTTTGGACGGCATCCCTTTGGCCGGCGCGCGCGTCCAGCCGCGACAAGGCTACGGCGATCAGCCCCAGCTGACAGGCGGTGGCGGTTTCGCCAGCGCTGCTGCGCGGCTGCGCGGCGCCAAGCGCCAGCATCGCCGGCTCGATCAGCGGCTGGTCATCGGCGGCGGGTGCGCCCCAGCAAAAGCCCGAAGGCAGCGCCAGCGGCAGACCGCGGGCATGGGTCGGTGCGATCAGCAGGGCGCGGCCCTGGACCTGCAGCCCCGGTTGCAGTGCAAAGGCGGTGCCGGCCGGGATGAAGGCCACGCGTCCCATGGTAAGCAGGTGTTGATGGCGGGGGAATTCGATCTGCAACACGCCGCGGCTGAGCAGGATCAGCACGTGATCGCCCCGCACGCGCGGCGCGGGCGGCATGTTCCGGCCCCGGACCGCACCGCCCCAGTGAAAGCCCGAAAGCGGGATCAGCCGCAGCCCGTCCCCCGGTGCAAAGGGCGGTACCGCGATCGAAGCCCGCGCCAGAGCCGCCGGCGGCATTGCCACATGCGGCGCCAGCAGGGCGATCCCGTCCGCCAGGCCCGGACCGTCCTCTGCCTCATCCTCGGAGCGTTCATCCTCTGGCAGCCCGGCCAGGCGCGCGGCAGCGGCCAGGCGCGGATCAAGGACCGAAGGCTCCAGGATCGTCGCCGCCGTCACCGCCGCTGCGATCAATCGCAGCTGGTCCGCATCGGCGGGTGAGGTGGCCGGAAAATTCACGGCGCGGACGGATTCATTCATCGCGGGCGGCTTTCGACAGGGGCATGAGGCGAATCGTTAAGTGTCACGGCAGTTCACGAAAGGGTTATACTACTTCCGGTTGAAATAAAGTTAATATGTCGCCGTGCCCTGTCGGATACCCCTTATTTTTTCGCCTCTGTCCAAATCCAGCCACGCATTCGTCCGCGAAAGAAGCTGCGCTGCGCCTTGGCATATTGACGGCTGGCGATAATCGCCTGTTCGACGGCTTCGTCAAGGGGCATATCGCCTTGAAGAAAGGCGACAAGTTCCGGCGCGCCGATGGCCTTGGCCCATAGCGCGGCCGGATCCCATCCGGGCAGCATGGCCCGCACCTCATCCAGCGCGCCCAGATCCATCATCTGGTGAAAGCGCCGCGCAATGCGCTCGGCCAGCCAGTCCCGTTCCGATTGCAGGACCAGAAGATGCGCAGATTCGGGTGCAATCAGAGGGGGCGGGGTCTCGGCCTGCCAGGCAAGGATGCCGCGACCGGTCGCCTGCAGCACCTCCCATGCGCGCTGGACGCGGACGGGGTTTCGCAGATCGATGCGGGCGCGGGTCGGCGCGTCCAGTTGCGCGACCATCAGCGCCAGCCCCTCGGCCGAGGCGCGCAGACTGTCGGCCCGGGCGCGGATGTCCGGCGGCGTGGGGGGAATCACCGCCAGCCCCTGGGTCAGCGCGTTCAGGTAAAGCCCGGTCCCGCCGACGACGATCAGCCGCCCCGTCAGCGCGGACACCTCGGTCAGCCATTCGCCGACCGAATAGGCCCGGCCCGGCGTGACATGACCGTAAAGCGCATGGGGCGCGCGTGCCTCGTCCTCGGGCGCGGGGCGGGCGGTCAGGACGCGCCAGCAGGACCAGACCTGCAGCGCGTCGGCATTGACCACGGTGCCGCCCTGGGTCTCGGCGATCTCCAGCGCCAGGGCGGATTTGCCGCTGGCGGTGGGGCCGGCGATCACCACGTGGCGGTCCGGGGCGATCTGGTTCAGGATCGGGTGACGCTGGGTCATTTTGTCTGGCGAAGGCGGCGGTTGAACATGGGGGCTGTTTGCGACATTTTGCGCGGCAATGAAACAGCGGCGAAAAGGTGTCCCCCATGTCCGAAAGTGCAACCAAAACCCCCGGATCCTATTCCCGCGTGATGCTGAAGATCTCGGGCGAGGCGCTGATGGGCGATCAGGGCTATGGCCTGCATCCGCCGACCGTCGCCCGCATCGCGCAAGAGGTCAAATCCGTCCATGACATGGGCATCGAGATCTGCATGGTCATCGGCGGCGGCAATATCTTTCGCGGCCTTCAGGGCAGCGCGCAGGGGATGGAGCGCGCGACCGCCGACTATATGGGCATGCTCGCCACGGTGATGAATGCGCTGGCCATGCAGGCGGCGCTGGAAGCGCTGAACATCCACACCCGCGTCATCAGCGCCATCCGCATGGACGAGGTGGCCGAGCCCTATATCCGCCGCCGAGCCGTCCGCCACCTCGAGAAAAAGCGCGTCATCATTTTCGCCGCCGGCACCGGCAACCCCTATTTCACCACCGACACCGCCGCCACCCTGCGCGCCAACGAGATGAATTGCGAGGCGATCTTCAAGGGCACCAAGGTCGATGGCGTCTATGACAAGGACCCGGCCAAACACGCCGACGCCAAGCGCTATGAGAACGTCACCTATGACGAGGTGCTGCAAAAGCATCTGGGGGTCATGGACGCCTCGGCCATTGCGCTGGCACGCGACAACGACCTGCCGATCATCGTCTTCTCGCTGGACGAGCCGGGCGGTTTCCGCGGAATTCTGTCGGGCAGCGGAACATATACGCGCGTGCATGGTTAATTAGCCCGTATAGGCTTTGCCATGTGCGCATGGCTCGGCTACAAGCGCGGAAACCAAACAGACAGAGGCCATGATCGAGCATGACCGACGAGATCGAGATCGACACCGACGACCTGGAGCGCCGCATGAAGGGCGCCATGGATGCGCTGCGCCATGAATTCGCCTCGCTGCGCACGGGGCGTGCCTCGGCCAGCATGGTCGAACCGATCATGGTCGATGCCTATGGCTCGCCCACGCCGATCAACCAGATCGGCACCGTGAACGTGCCCGAACCCCGGATGGTGACGATCAACATCTGGGACAAGGGGCTGGTCAGCCGGGCCGAAAAGGCGATCCGCGATTCGGGGCTGGGCATCAACCCGCAGCTCAACGGCACCATCATCATGCTGCCGATCCCCGAGCTGAACGAGGAGCGCCGCCGCGAACTGACCCGCGTTGCCGCCCAATATGCCGAACATGCCCGCGTTGCCGTCCGTAACGTGCGCCGCGACGGCATGGACCAGATCAAGAAGGCCAAGTCCTCGGGCATGTCCGAGGATGACCAGAAGTTCTGGGAAAGCGCGGTGCAGGAGCTGACCGACAAGATGATCGCCTCGGTAGACAAGGCGCTTGAGGCCAAGCAGGCCGAGATCATGCAGGTCTAGGCGCATGGCAGAAATCGCCGCCAGCCTCGCAAAGCCCGAAGGGCAGGGCCAGCGCCCCAGCCATGTCGCCATCATCATGGATGGCAATGGCCGCTGGGCCAAGAACCGGGGCTGGCCGCGACTTGTCGGCCATCGCCGTGGCGCCGAGCGCGTCAAGGAACTGGTCCGCGCCTGCCCCGATCTGGGGGTGAACTGGCTGACGGTCTATGCCTTCTCGACCGAGAACTGGAAGCGCTCGACCGAGGAAGTCCTTGGCCTGATGGGCATTTTCGCCCGCTACATCGAGCGCGAGGCCGATGGCATGTCGGCCGAAGGGGTGCGGATGCGCTTCATCGGCGGGCGCGAGCGGCTTAGCGAAAAGCTGCAGCGCCTGATGGCCGGGATCGAGGCCCGCACCGTCGGCAACAGCCGGCTGAACCTGACCGTCGCCATCAATTACGGCGGCCGCGACGAACTGCTGCGCGCGTCGAAACGCCTGGCCATGCGCATTGCCCGTGGCGAGATCACCACCCCGACCGAGGCCGATCTGAGCGATTGCCTGGACACCGCCGGCCATCCCGACCCGGATCTGGTGATCCGCACCTCGGGCGAGACGCGGACCTCGAATTTCCTGCCCTGGCAGGCCGCCTATTCCGAATATGAATTCACCCCCACGCTCTGGCCCGATTTCACGCCCGCGCATCTGGCCGAGATTCTCGACCGTTTCGGTCTGCGCGACCGGCGCTTCGGGGGCGCATGACCGGGCCGGAACAGCCGCCGGGCCGCCTGCGCGGGGCCATTCGCCAGGGCAACTGGAACGATCTTGGCCGCCGGATCCTGTCCGGGGTCGTGCTGGCGGTGCTGGGCGTGCTGCTGCTGGTCTCCTCGGGGCTGTGGCTGCGTTTCGGGATTTCCGCGGTGGTCGGGCTGATGATGTGGGAACTGGCGCGGCTGACCGGCTGGCGCCATCCCGAATTCCACAGCCCGCGCCATCCCGTGCTGATCGGCATTCTGTCGGCTCTGGTGATGCTGGCCATGCTGGTGCTGCCGGGCGACTGGCCCATGGCGCTGGCGCTGGTGCCGGTGATCGCGGGCTGGCACGGCACGCATGAGCATGAGCGCCCGGCCTATCTGCTGTTCACCCTGGCGATTCTGGGCGCGGGCTATGCGCTGGTCGTCATCCGCGAAGTGGCGGGGATGCCGACGCTGTTCTGGATCGTCGGCACCATCGTCTTGTCGGACGTGCTGGGCTATTTCGTCGGCCGCAAGCTGGGCGGGCCGCGATTCTGGCCCTCGATCAGCCCGAAAAAGACCTGGAGCGGCACTATCGGCGGCTGGGCCGGCGCGCTGGCTCTGGCGCTGATCCTGTGGATTTCGGGCTGGGCAAGCTGGGGCGTGATCCTGGCCGGGCCGCTTCTGGCGCTGGCCGGGCAGTTCGGCGATATCGCCGAAAGCTGGCTCAAGCGCCGGGTCGGGGTCAAGGACAGTTCGGACCTGATCCCCGGCCATGGCGGGGTCATGGACCGTTTCGACGCGATGGCGGGGGCACTGTTGATGGCGCTGGCCCTGCTGATCGCCAATCTTTTGCCGATAATCGGAGGCTAGCCGATGCGCAGCGTTTCCGTGCTGGGCGCGACCGGTTCGGTCGGTGAAAGCGCATTCGATCTGCTGATGCGCGCGGGCGGTCCGGCAGGCTACCGCACCATCGCGCTGACCGGCGGCGCAAATGTCGCGCGCCTGGCCGAGATGGCCCGCGCGCTGCGCGCCGAAATCGCCGTCACCGCATGGCCTGACAAGCTGGAAGATCTGCGCGCGGCGCTGGCCGGCACCGGGATCGAGGCCGCGGCCGGCCCAGCCGCCATTACCGAGGCCGCTGCCCGTCCCGCCGACTGGACGCTGTCGGCCATTGTCGGCGCGGCGGGCCTACCGCCGGGCCTCGCGGTGCTGCGCCGGGGTGGCATACTGGCACTGGCCAACAAGGAAACGCTGGTCGCCGCCGGGCCGCTGGTCATGGCTACGGCCCGCGCCCATGGCGCCACGATCCTGCCGGTCGACTCTGAGCATTCCGCTATTTTTCAAGCGCTGCAGGGTGAAAATCTCGATTCCGTCGAATATGTGACCATCACGGCTTCGGGCGGGGCGTTCCGCGACTGGCCGCTGGAACGGCTGGCCCAGGCCAGTGTGGCCGAGGCCTCGTGTCATCCGAACTGGGCCATGGGTCAGCGCATCACCATCGACAGCGCCAGCATGTTCAACAAGGCGCTGGAAGTCATCGAGGCGCATGAATTCTTTGGCCTTGAGAATGATCGTCTGCGGGTGCTGGTACATCCGCAATCCATCATCCACGCCATGGTCAGCCATCGCGACGGCGGCAGTATCGCGCATCTGGGCGCGCCGGACATGCGCCATGCCATCGGCTATGCGCTGAACTGGCCCCGGCGCGCGGCGCTGCCGGTTGCGCCGCTGGATCTGGCCGCGCTTGGCAGCCTGACTTTCGCGGAACCCGACGAGGCACGCTGGCCTGCCCTGCGTCTTGCGCGCGAGGTGATCGCGGCGGGTGGCGCGGCGGGTGCGGTGCTGAACGCGGCCAAGGAACAGGCGCTGGATGATTTCATCGCCGGCCACATCCGTTTCACCGAGATGGCACCTGCGGTCGAACAGGCATTGGAGCGCGCCAGCGCCCAGCCCGGCTTTGCCCAAAGCCCGGCCGATCTGGACGAGGTTCTGCGTTGGGACGGCTTTGCCCGTCGTGCCGCCGCATGGCAGGGAGCATCGGCATGAGCGCGCTGATCGATGGGTTTGGCGGGTTTCTGTGGGCGGCCGCGTCCTTTGTGGTGGCGCTGTCGATCATCGTCGCCGTGCATGAATATGGCCATTACATCGTCGGCCGCTGGTCGGGGATCAGGGCCGAGGTGTTCTCGCTGGGTTTTGGCCCGCGGCTGATTTCGCGCCGTGACCGGCGCGGCACGCTGTGGCAGGTCGCGGCGATTCCCCTGGGCGGCTATGTGCGCTTTCTGGGCGACAGCAATGCCGCCAGCGCCGGCTCGGGTCAGGCGGTCGATGCCGATCAGGCGCGGGCGAGCCTTGCTGGTGCGCCGCTTTGGGCGCGTTTCGCCACGGTCGCGGCGGGGCCGGTCTTCAATTTCATCCTGTCGATCCTGGTCTTTGCCGGCATGGCGATCTGGCAGGGCATGCCGGTCGATCAGGTACAGGTGGGACGCCTGCACGTGACGCCTCCGGGCGTGGTGATGGGGCTGGAAACCGGCGACCAGATCGTCGCGCTGGACGGCCAGCCCGTCGCCAGCTGGGCCGATCTGGGCCGCATCGCCGGCAAGCTTGCACCGCGCGAAAGCCATGACTGGACGGTGATCCGCGACGGGACCCCGATGACGGTCGCCGGTCCCGACCCGATTCCGCCGCTGATTACCGGCATCGGGCCGCGCAGCCCGGCGGCGGCGGCCGGTCTGCAACCCGGCGATGTGATCCTGGCCATCGATGGCAAGCCCGTCTCGCGCTTTGACGAACTGCGCGGCGTGGTTGCTGCCGCCGAAGGGCGCCCGGTCCTGCTGTCGGTCTGGCGCGAGGGCGCGGGCACGGCGGATTATACCTTGGCCGCCCGCGAACAGGACCTGCCCACCGAGACCGGCTATGAGAAACGCTGGCTGATCGGCGTCACCGGCGGCGGCACCTATTTCGAGCCCGCGACCCGCGCCACCGGCCCGGTCGAGGCTTTGCAGACCGGCGTTCAGCGCACCTGGGATATTATCGCATCCTCGGTGTCGGGGCTTTGGGCGATGATCACCGGCCAGATCGGCAGCTGCAATCTGGGCGGGGCGATCTCGATTGCCGAGACCACGGCGCAGGCGGCCTCGGCGGGGGGGCAGAACTTCATCTGGTGGATCGCGGTCCTGTCGGCGGCCATCGGCTTTCTGAACCTGCTGCCGGTTCCGGTTCTGGATGGCGGGCATCTGATGTTCTACCTCTATGAGGCGATCACGCGGCGCCCGCCCTCGCCACGGGTGGTGGATATCCTGTCGGCACTGGGCATGGCGGCGGTGCTTTCACTGATGATATTTGGGCTCACCAACGACATTTTCTGTCCCTGACAGGGTGTTGCCTTTTGACAGTCCTGCCCGCTTCGGGCTATCCATCTGGACAAATCGGGCAGGAAAAAACCGCCCGGCTCAACGAATGACGCGCGAGGGGCGGCGATGACGGACAGGAAACTTGGCAAGGGCGCGCTGGCGCTGATCTCGGCGCTGGCCGTGGCGGCCCCGGTCGGCATGATTGCGACGCCCGCCTCGGCCTATGTGTTCAGCAATGTGAAGATCGAGGGCAATCGGCGGATCGAGCCGCAGACCATCCTGTCCTATCTGGACCTGCCGCGCGGTCAGGATGTCTCGGCGGGCGATCTTAACGACGCCATGCAGCGGCTACAGAATTCCGGCCTTTTCGAGACGGTCGAGCTGGTGCCCACGGGCGGCACGCTGGTGGTCAAGATCGCCGAATACCCGACCATCAACGCGATCAGCTTTGAAGGCAACAAGCGCCTCAAGGACGAGAACCTGGCCGAGATCGTCAAGTCGAAGTCGCGCCGCGTCTATTCGCCCGCCCAGGCCGAGGCCGATGCCGCCGCGATCAGCCAGGTCTATGCCGCGCAGGGCCGGCTGGCCGCCCGCGTCGATCCCTCGATCATCCGCCGCAGCGACAACCGCGTCGATCTGGTCTTCGAGGTCTTCGAGGGTGACGTCACCGAGATCGAGCGCATCGGCTTTGTCGGCAACCGCGCCTTCTCGGACAAGAAGCTGCGCAACGTCCTGGAAACCAAGCAGGCCGGCATCCTGCGCACCTTCATCAAGCGCGACACCTTCGCGCCCGAGCGCCTGCCGGTCGATGAAAAGCTGCTGACCGATTTCTACCGCTCGCGCGGTTACGCCGATTTCAAGGTGCAGGCGGTGGCGCCGGAAGTGGCGCGCGAACGCGACGCCTTCTACATCACCTTCCAGATCCAGGAAGGGCCGCGCTACAGCTTTGGCAATGTCGACACGATCAGCGAGATCCCCGGCGTTGATGCCGCCGAATTCGCCGCCCAGAACCGGGTGAAAAAGGGCGAGATCTACAACCCCACCATCATCGACACCACCATCCGCCGGATGGAGGCGCTGGCGCTGCGCAAGGGGCTGAATTTCGTCAATATCGAGCCGCGCATCACCCGCAACGAGCGCAACCAGACGCTGGACCTGACCTTTGCCCTGACCCGCGGCCAGCGCGTCTTTGTCGAGCGCATCGACATCGAGGGCAACACGACCACGCTGGACGAGGTGATCCGCCGCCAGTTCACCACCGTCGAAGGCGACCCCTTCAACCCGCGCGAGATCCGCAACTCGGCCGAGCGGCTGCGCGCGCTGGGATATTTCTCGGATGTGCAGGCGGAAAGCCGTCAGGGCTCCTCGCCCGAGCGCGTCATCGTCGACGTCAACGTCGAGGAACAGCCGACCGGCAGCCTGTCCTTTGGCGCCAGCTACGGCGTGGCAACCGGCGTCGGCTTCAACGTCTCGCTGTCGGAAAAGAACTTCCTGGGCCGCGGCCAGGAGGTGGACGTGTCCTTCGCCACCGGCTCGGGCACGCAATCCTCGGGCCTGACCTTCGTCGAGCCGTATTTCCTTGGCCGCGACCTTCGGGCCAAGCTGCAGCTCTGGTACAACACCACCGACCGGCTGAACTCGGACTACAACACCCGCGCCGTCGGCTTCCTGACCTCGCTAGAATTTCCGGTCTCGGAAAACGGCCGGCTGGAAATGCGCTACAAGCTCAGCAAGGACACGCTGTTCGACGTGGACGCGATCGGTATCGATCCCGATGACGGGGACGAGATCGGCTCCTCGCCGATTCTCTACAATGAGCAGGGCGGCTATTTCACCTCGGCCCTGGGCTATACCTATACCTATGACAGCAGCATCACCGGGCTGGATCCGCTGACCAGCTACCGGCTGCGCTTTGGCCAGGATTTCGCCGGTCTGGGCGGCGACGTGAAGTCGATCACCACCACCATTTATGGCGGCGTGCAAAGCAATGCCTGGCGCGAGAACGTGACCATGCTGGCCGAGTTCGAGGCCGGCGCCGTCCATATGCTGAACGACGACAACAGCCGGCTGCTGGACCGCTTTACCGGCAATAGCAAGATCCGCGGCTTCGAGCCGAACGGCTATGGCCCGCGCGACCTTGCCGCCCCGAACGAGGACATGCTGGGCGGCAACTATTTCTGGGCCCTGCGCACCGAGGTGCAGTTCCCGCTGGGCCTGCCCGAGGAATATGGCATCACCGGCGGCCTGTTCGCGGATGCCGGCTCGGTCTGGGGGCTGGACAATACCACCGGCGCCTTTGGCGAAGAGGTCGATGACGGCATGAAGATCCGTGCCGCGATCGGCGCCTCGCTGTTCTGGACCACGCCGATCGGCCCCTTGCGCTTCAACTTCTCGCATGCCGTGAAGAAAGAGGATTACGACGACGAGCAGAACTTCGACCTGACCATCTCGACCAAGTTCTGATGCAAGCTCGGGCGGCAGTTCTGACAGCGGCGCTGGCGGTGTTCCTGACCGCCGCGCCGGCGCTTCAGGCGCAGGATGCCGGCACGCCGATGACGGTCGACATGTCCGGGCAGCCGGACCGGAATGCGCGGGCGATACAGCCGATGGTCGTCGATGCGCCGGCTTCACCCGCCGCGAATGGCATGCTGCCGGTGATCACGCTGGATCAGGACGCGCTGTATCTGAACTCGAAATGGGGGCAGCGCGTTCAGGCCGATCTCGAGCGGCAGGGTCGCGACATCGCCGCCGAAAATGACCGGCTGGAAAAGCAGTTCGCCGATGAAGAGCGCGAACTGACCCAGCTGCGCGCCACCCTGCCGCCCGACGAGTTCCGCAAGCGCGCCGATGCGTTCGACACCCGCGTGGTCGAGGTCCGGCGCGAGAGGGCCAATGCCGCCCGCGAATGGCAGACCCGTGCCAATGAAGAGCGCAGTGCCTTTTTCCGTGCCGCCCTGCCGATCCTTGCGGCGATGATGCGCGAGCGCGGCGCGGTGGCGGTCCTTGACCGGAACTCGGTCTTTGTCGCGGCCGAAAGCATCGATGTGACCGAGGCGCTGATCCAGCGGCTGGACAGCGAGATCGGGGGCGGTCCGGTGCTGCCTCCTGCCGGGCAGGAAGCTGCCCCGCCGGTCCCGGAGACTGTACCGGAAATCGCGCCCGAAACCGTCCCGACGCCACAGGGCGGAAACTAGGCGGCGATCAGGCGCCTTGACCGAGGCGCCGGTCCAGATCGCCGATGCGCTGCGTCAGCAGATCGAAAAACCCCGTGGCATCGACATCGCGGATGAAGGTCGCGTTCGCCTCGCGTCCGGTCACGCGCCACCAGTCGGCGACGGTCATGCCCAGGGTGAGTTTGCCCTCGGTCTCGATCTCGACATTGATGTGGCGGCCGGAAAACAGCTCGGGTTTCAGCAGCCAGGCGATGGTGCAGGGATCGTGCAGCGGCGCGCCATTGCTGCCATATTTCTCGCGGTCGTAGCGTTCGAAGAAATCGGTCCAGCTGGCCACGGCCTGACCGATGCGGCCCATCGCGGCCATGCCATCGACCCAGGCGCGGCTGGTCAGCGCCTTGTGGGTCACGTCGAGCGGCATCACGACCAGCGGCACACCGCTGGCAAAGACCAGCTTGGCGGCCTCGGGATCGACATAGATGTTGAACTCGGCCGCAGGGGTGATGTTGCCGACCTCGAAATAGGCGCCGCCCATCAGCACGATTTCCTGCACGCGCTCGATGATGTCGGGGGCGCGCTGGAAGGCCGTGGCGATATTGGTCAAGGGCCCGATCGGCACCAGCGTGACCGTGCCCGGCGCTTCGCGACGCAGGGTCTCGATCAGGAAATCGACGGCATGGCCGGGGGTGGCCTGAATGGCGGGATCGGGCAGGGTGATGCCGTCAAGGCCGGTCTTGCCATGGACATGCTCGGCCGTGACCAGCTTGCGAGAGATCGGCGCATCGCAGCCCGCATAGACCGGCAGATCGGGCCGCCCGGCCAGTTCGCACAGCGTCAGCGCATTCCTGACCGTGTGGTGCAGCGGCACATTGCCAGCCACGATGCTGAGGCCCAGCACCTCAAGTTCGGGGCTGGCCAGCGCCAGCAGGATCGCCACCGCGTCGTCCTGACCGGGATCGGTATCGATGATGATCTTGCGCGCCATGGTCATGCCTCTTGTGCTGGGTATGCCGACAGGGAAGCGGTTGCCGGCCTGTGATGCAAGCCTAGTTTCGGGCCGGTTCCAGATGGGTGATGCCGGTCGCGGCCGCCCGCGCCAGCGCCGGGTCCAGCGACATGCCGACATATTCACCGCGCCGCCACAGCTCGGCCATATTGTCGTAATGGCGCGACAGCGGATGGCCCGATTGTCCGGTCGAGATGACAAAGACCGAGCTGTCAGGGTCGGCAAGGTCATAGACGCCGCGATAGGTCGCGCCCTTGACGTTCAGCCACGGATTGCGCCCCGCGCCCAGAAAACCCGCCCGCGCCACGGTCGATTCCCCGCCCGAGGTCGGCTGCAACAGGTTCACGATGTAAGAGATCACCCGCATGTCCCCCAGTGCCGGATGCACATGGCGGGCGCGGTGCAGATCGCCCCAGCGCCAGCTGGCCAGATCCGGGCCAAAGCGACCTGAAAGATCCAGCAATGCCGCGTCCAGCGCCTGCCGGGCGATCTGGGTGCAGGTCTCGACCGGGGCGGATTGGCGGCTGTCGCACCAGATTCCGGCGCCCCCGGCATTGCGGAAGACCCGCTCGATGAAGCCGGGATAGAGCTCGGTCAGCTCATCGGCCAGGGGCCCCAGATCGTCGCGCACCAGCCGGTCCTGCAGCGCCCGCATCCAGGCGGCATAGATCAGCGGCTCGGGCAGGTGCTCGTTCATGGCGCCGTCCCAATTGGCCATCAGCGCCAGCGCGTCCTGACGCAGCCGCTCGGGCGTGCCAAGGGCAGCGGGCTCGTCGGTGAACCACAGATCGGCGCCGACCAGAGGCAGCAGGGCGCGGGCGACGGGGCTGACGATATCGTTCTGCGCGGCGATGAAGCTGTCGCGCGAATGCACCTCACGACTGTCGATCAGATAGCGCAGGCGATCCTGACGATAGCGGTCGCCCCGGTCATGACCCAGCGTGGCATCCGGCCCGGACCCGGCGCCGGTGGTGGCGACGATGCCGCTTTCGGGGGCCAGATCGCTAAGGGCGGCAGGCGCGGGCGCAAGGCCCTGCCAGGTGTTTTGCGCCGCCCAGCCCGGCACCGGCATGCGCCCGGCGCTTTGATGGCCGGGGGCGCGTTGCGGCAGCGCGCCGGCCAGCACCTGACCCACGCCCTTGCCATCGGCCAGCGTCACCATCAGCGCGGGGGCGACCATGTCGGCCATCGCCTGCGCGGCCTCTTGCCGGCTCTGGGCCCGCATCAGCCCGATCAGGGCGCTCATGCTGCGATCCTCGCCGCGCCCGCCGGTCCAGGACAGTGCCGCGACATGACCCGCAGGCAGGATCGCGCCAAGCCCCAGATGTCCGCCCGGAATGACCGGCCCGTTCGCGGTTTCGCGCAGGGTGATGGTCTGGGGGTCAGTGCCGCGGATATGCAGGGTCTCGCGCCGGGTGGTGAATTCGGTCCAGCCATTGGCGCCGCGATAGCGGTTCGGCTCTCCGGGCTGGACCTCTTCGATATACAGGTCCTGATCGTCGATCTGGGCCGGGGTGATGCCCCAGGCCAGGCTGGTATTGCGGCCTGAAAGCACCGCCGGAATGCCCGGAATGGTGCCGCCGATGACCCCGCCCGAGGCCAGCTCGATCCGCGCGAGATACCACAGCCCCGGCGCAGTCAGCGCGAATTGCGGGTCATTGGCCAGCAACGCCCCCGCAGCGGCCGTCCGCCCCGTCGCCGCCGCAAAGCCATTGGCCGAGGCCCCTGCCGAGGGCGCAAGATAACCCGCCAGCGTCGAGGTCCAGTCCGGCGCGCCCGCCCGCCGCTCGGGCGCGGCCAGACGCGCGCCCGGAAACTGCGCGGCATATTCGGGCATTGGAGCCTCGCCCGGCATGGCGACCAGATCCTGACCGCGCTGGGGATCGGCCATGGAAAGCCGCGCGCGCAGGATCTCGCGCCGCATCTGCACGGTCGACGAGGCCGCCAGCAGCTTCAGGATCGCCAGCGAATCCGCCGGCTCCCAATAGGAAATCTCGTCGGGATAGAGGAAGAACTCCGGCGCCCCCCGGCCGCGCGCGCCAAGGTTCACCTGTTCGATCCAGGCGTTCACCCCTTCGGCATAGGCGGAAAGCGCCTCAAGCACCTCGGGGCGCTGCGCCTCAAGCGAGGCGCGGGCATTGCGGTAAAGGCCCAGCCGGCGTGCCAGATCGTCGGCGGGCAGGGCGCCCGGGCCATAGATCTCGGCCAGCCGGCCCTGCGCCGCGCGGCGCAGCACAGTCATCTGGAACAGCCGGTCCTGCGCATGGGCCAGCCCCAGCGCAAAGAACACGTCGCGGTCGCTTGCGCCGAAGATATGCGGCACGTCCTCGGTGGTGCGGATGATCTCGACCGGGGCGGTGATGCCGGTGACCTGATAGGTGTCATCGTAATCCGGCAATGAGCGGATCGCGAAGTACCAGGCCAGGACAACCAGCGCGACCGTCAGCACGATCAGCCCGACCGTCAGGCGCACAAGCCAGCGGAAAAATGTCACCATGAATTAAGGCGCGGTCCCGATGCTTGGGCGCAGAGGCGGTTGACCCCTGCGGCAGGTGGTGGAATTCATGCGGGTGATAGGACAGGGCGCGGGCGGGATCAACGCGCCTTTCAACGGATGGGAGAGATTGTGATGGCGCGCGTGGCATTTCTGGGACTTGGGGTGATGGGTTTCCCGATGGCGGGCCATCTGGCCGCTGCCGGACACGAGGTCACGGTCTGGAACCGCAGCCCCGCCAAGGCCGCGGCCTGGGCAGAAAAGCACAAGGGCCGCACCGCCGCCACCGCCCGCGAGGCGGCCCGGGGCGCCGAGTTGGTGATGGCCTGCGTCGGCAATGACGACGATCTGCGGCAGGTCTGTCTGGGCGAGGAGGGTGCCTTTGCCGGCATGGCGCCGGGCGCGGTCTTTGTCGATCACACCACCGTCTCGGCGGCGGTGACGCGGGAACTTGGCGGAATCGCCGCCGGGGTGGGGCTTGGCTTTGTCGATGCGCCGGTCTCGGGCGGGCAGGCGGGGGCCGAGAATGGCCAGCTGTCTCTGATGTGCGGGGGCTCGCCCGAAGATTACGCTCGGGCCGAGCCGGTGATTGCGGCTTATGCCAAGATCTGCCGGCTGATGGGGGCTTCGGGTGCCGGGCAGCTGACCAAGATGTGCAACCAGATCGCCATTGCCGGTCTTGTGCAGGGTCTGTCGGAATCGCTGCATTTCGCCGAGAAGGCCGGGCTTTCCATCCCCGAGGTGGTCGAGGTGATCAGCCAGGGCGCCGCCGGCAGCTGGCAGATGCAGAATCGCTACAAGACCATGGCCGAGAACCGCTTTGATTTCGGCTTTGCGGTGGACTGGATGCGCAAGGATCTGGGCATCTGCCTTTCCACCGCCGATGAAACCGGCGCCAGCCTGCCGGTCACTGCGCTGGTCGATCAGTTCTACAAGGATGTGCAGCAGATGGGCGGCGGGCGCTGGGACACCTCGTCGCTGATCGCGCGCCTGCGCAAATGAGGCGGCTTGCCAAGCGGGCCGCGCTCGGGCTATCAGCCGGGGCGGGGGCGGTTAGCTCAGTTGGTAGAGCGTCTCGTTTACACCGAGCGTGTTTGTCTGGAAGTGCCTAGTAAATAAAAGAAAAAATTTGGCTTGTTCCCAACTCTGCAAGCCGTGTTCCCAAATGGGGCGGTAGCTCAGCGGTAGAGCGACACGTTTACACCGTGTTGGTCGGGGGTTCGATCCCCTCCCGCCCCACCAAATTCATGCGCCGTCCGACTCACTGATCCATGCAGGTGTGCTGCCGATTTGCGGGATCAGCAGCAGGGTTTCGGCGTTCATGTGCTCGACCTCGGCGCGGCGGGCATAGTGCTTGGCCATTTTTTCCGACAAGTGGCCGAGCATGGATTTAACACGTTGGATGCCGCCAAAAACTTCCGGATTGCGCGCGACAGCATTAGCAATCTGCGTCGCGTTGGTGTGGCGCAGGCCGTGAAATGTTGGTGCAAAAGCGCCGTCCTCATATCCGTCTTTCCGCGCAGGTCGAAGATTGAGCCGGATCAGTTCGGTGCGCCATGACGCGCCGAATCCGCTGCTCGTCCACGGCTGACCCCGCGAATTTGTCAGCAGCGGGCGACGCGGATCGACAACACCGGCCTTGCGGCGCGCGGTGTGCTCGATGTCGAGGATCGACAGAACGACCGGGTGCAGGGGGATCGGGACAGCGGTGCCCGTCTTGCCTTGCTGAAGATACCAAGTGCTGCCGTCGATGCTGCTATCGCTGATCCGGCACGGCCATTACCGCATCATCATCGGCGACACGATCCGCAAAGGCATGGCGCTGGCCGAGGACATGCTGCCCGGCTTCAAACTCGGCAAGCAGTCGCTGCATATCGTGCCGGTCACGAAAGGCTCCAAGCGCGGCGGTATCGGCAAGATCATCGCCGGGATTGCGCTGATCGGCCTTTCGCTCGCGACCGGCGGCGGTGCCCTGATGAGCACCACACTGTTCGGCAGCACGACCGTTGGCGCTGCCGTTGGTCAGGTTGGTTTGGGGCTGGCGCTGACCGGCGTGGCCTCGCTGCTGGCACCGGAACAGGAAGCGCCCGACGATACGAGGTCTTTCACCATGACCGGCCCCCAGATCACCACCCGAGAGGGCGGCATCGTGCCTATTGCCTATGGCGAGGTCTGGACCGGCGGCACGATGATCAATGGTTCGCTCTATCTCAAACGCAGCGATGCCTAAGCCGCCGCGCCTGTGTTCCTGCGGGGCCATTGTGCCGCATGGTGTGCTGTGCGCCTGTCAGGTGCAGCGCCAGCTTGAACGCAAGCGCCGCCATGACCAGAAGCGCCCTAGGCTCCAGACTCATTGATCTTCACAGCCAGAACATGACTGTTGCGGCGAGGGCGACGGCGGATAGGAAGGTCTTGGCGGATCTGTCATAGC
>NZ_QPJL01000014.1 GCF_003337565.1 Paracoccus lutimaris | reverse complement strand
CCCCAGCTGGTTCAAGCCGGGGCAAGGTTGCACATGGGTCAATTCTCAATGACAATTTCCGCTGTTGCCGGGTCAAATCTCAGTGGCAATCAACAGGCTGCGGCGGTTGAGACGGTTTGCTCGTGAACGGCGATGTGAACGCCCCCGGGCAGCGCGATCCCTATCCCGCTAGGCTGGATCGACACTCCTGTCAGCCAGATCATGTGGGCGGCGAGATGGATGAAGCCCGTGAATTGGATTTTTCGCCGGTCATGGCGAGTGGCGAAGCGCCGGAAGTGCTTGAGACGACCAAAGCAGCGTTCGATGTGGCTTCTGTGGCGATAGAGCAGCGGATCGTCGGGGATAACGGCCTTTCGCGATCGGTTTGACGGGATGACGACTGTTGCGGCCATCGCCACGATCCGATCGCGCAGCGCGTTGCTGTCATAGGCTTTGTCCGCTAGAGGGCGTCTTCATTTAGCGGATTCCCAATTCGTGTGAGTTCTGATTCAAGATCGAAAACGGCGGCGATCTTGAGCGGACGAAGCCTGACGGACGCGCAGTGGACGCGGATTGAGCCGCTTCTTCCCGGCAAAAAGGGGGATCGCGGCTGCAGCGGGGCCGACAACCGGCTGTTTGTGGATGCGGTGCTGTGGTTGGCGCGC
Source organism: Paracoccus lutimaris (assembly GCF_003337565.1). Lineage (GTDB taxonomy): Bacteria > Pseudomonadota > Alphaproteobacteria > Rhodobacterales > Rhodobacteraceae > Paracoccus > Paracoccus lutimaris. The sequence continues at coordinate 98,203 of NZ_QPJL01000014.1, read as the reverse complement.
ACGGCCTCGCCCTGGCGAGACCTGCCGGCTGAACTCGGCAACTGGCGGACGGTGCATTGTCGGTTCCGGCGCTGGACCCTGATGGGCGTGTTGTACAATCTTTTCAAATCCTTGGCGACAGATCTCGACTTCGAATACGTTTTGGTGGACGCGACGATCTGCAAGGTGCATGCGGACGCAACCTCGCAAAAGGGGGGCTTGAAGCTCGTGCAATCGGTCGGTCCCGCAGCGGGTTGACGACGAAGATCCATGCCGCTGTCGATGCGCTCGGCCTGCCGATCCGCTTCGAACTCACCCCCGGGCAATGGGCCGACAGCCCACAGGCCGAAGGGCTGATCGCGGGGCTCGTGGGTGTCGGCCATGTCATCGCCGTTTCCGGCTATGACACCGAAGCGCTGCGCGGTTTCATTGCCGAGACGTTGCAGGCAGAGGCGCATATCAAGCGCAACAGGAGCCGCGCAAGGCGCCGCCCGATCGACTGGGAGCTCTATTAGAAGCGCCATCTTGTCGAGTGTTTCTTCAACCGCATCAAACGCTTCCGTCGGGTCGCCCTGCGCGTCGAGAAAACCCTCGCCGCCTTCGGAGCCTTCGTCTCCATCGCCTGCGCAATGGCTTGGCTCTCCTAAATGAAGACACCCCCTAGCACGGCCTGCCCTGCTGGCACCCGAGTAGGGCAGGCACGGCAGTGATGTCACCCGCTTGGCCGGGTGCAACCAGAAACCGCAGCGGTCGCCCGAGCGCATCAGCCAGCATGTGGATCTCGGTGGTCAGTCCACCTCGGGAACGCCTCAGCGCCTGATTCCGCCGCCCTTTTCCGGCCGTCGCCTGCTGGTGCATCCGGACAACGATGCTGCCGATCATCAGATACCGGTTGTCGCAGTCCTCGGATGGCGCCTCGAACACCCGCTGCCAGGCCCGGACATGGCACCAGCGGCCGACCCAGCGATGGATGAATTGCCGCTTCCCATAGCGCTCCGGCAGGTCACACCAATGCGCGCCCGAGCGCAGGACCCAAAGACAACAGCTTACGAGCAGGCGGTTGTTGCTTCCGGATCAGTTGGGATCACCGATCTGTCCGAGCAAATTCAGCGCGATCCGTACCTATTGGGCGTCGCTCAGCTCGTAGCGCTTCGGCGCTATCCTGAACTCGGTGATCCAAACACGGTGCCCTATGAACCAACCAAAGTCACCGTGGGACATCCTGAATGTCGATCCGGCCTAGGGGCGCATCGAATGTCACAGGATGCAGAAACGCGGTGCTGTTGCGGACGCAGGTTGCGACCATGGCATGGGCGGCACTTTGCATGCCTGTCACCGATCATGATATTCGGGCGTGCCATCGCCGAACGGGATCATCAGTATGGTTACGTCGAGGTGGCCAAGCAGAAGATCACGCGGCATCGGCCAACCTACGCCGTCGGGATCGGCTCGGGGACAGGGCCTCGATAGGGCCAGCGCGGATCTGCTGCTCAGTCACAACCGGTCGCCGGCGGCGGAGCAGATCAACCGCCGCTGAGACCGGCAGGTGCTCTGCTCAGAGCCGTGTGGATGGTGCGCAGCGGACGCCACGCGGGATATGGCCCGCAGGATCACTTGGCGGAACAACGACCTGGAATGATCGTTGCCCGCATTCTGGTTGCGAGGAAGCAGCGCCGAGAACCGCATTGCTCTTTGCGCTCGGCTGCCACCTCTCAGATGACGAAAAAGTCCGCGACTGTCAGGCCAAGACCAGGATCCAGCAGGGCGATCTGCTGCCGTGCCGTAGCGCCGGAGCCATCGGAATCATAATACAGCGCACCAGTTCTGGCATCATAGATCACCCTGTCGCTGGCATCGACGGTGGCGTTGCCCGTGCCGACGGTCTTGAACAGCGCGGCGCCAAGGGCGCCAGCCGCACCAAGCGCCGTGAATACGCCGTTTTCCAGGGCGATGCTGTCATCCACCCGGTTGAAATCACTGACAATGTCGCGATTGGCTGAGACCGGCGCATTTCGAAAGACGAAGGTATCCCGACCAAGCCCGCCCGTCAGGACATCGAAGCCCGCGCCTCCGTCAAGCCGGTCGTTTCCGATTTCACCATTGAGGCGGTCGGCACCAAGGTCTCCGACGAGGATGTCGTTGTTCGAGCCGCCCTGAAGCCGATCACTGCCGGTGCCACCGTTCAGCTGGTCTTCACCGCCGCCGCCATAGAGTACATCATCACCCCCCAGCCCGCGCAGGATGTTATTGCCGACGTTGCCGGCGATCATATTGGCAAGGCCATTACCATTCCCCGTGACCGCCGTACCGGACAGCGTCAGGTTTTCATGATACTGGCCAAGCGAATACGAGATCGCGGATTGGATCTGGTCGATACCGTCATCTGTATATTCCCATTCGAACCGGTCACCGGCACCGAAAACATAGTAGTCGTTGCCGCCGCTCGAACAGCGAAAGACGTCAGCGCCTTCGCCGCCATTGTAGATATCATTGCCGATGCCACCGCTCAGCGTATCGTTGCCGGCCCCGCCCACAAGCCGGTCGTTGCCCGAATAGCCAAAGAGCGAATCGTTGCCGTTGCCGCCATCGACTATATCGCCCAGGTCGCCTTCCGCCGTCGCATAATAGCCGCCACCGTCAAGATAATCATTGCCGTCGCCGCCATAGATTATGTCCGAACCGTTGCCGCCATCGACATTGTCGTCACCACCCCAGCAGAACAGACGATCAGAGTCGTCACCGCCATCCATCACATCAATGCCGCTGCTGCCATGTAGCGTATCCTGCCCCGCATCGCCGAACAGCGTGTTGCCAAGGGTGTCAAGCGTCGTATCGCCCTCTACACCCGCCCAAAGAATGTCGTGGCCATCGCCACCATGCAGGTTGTCCGCGCCGAGCCCACCAACCAGAATGTCGTGACCGGTGCCGCCAAAAAGGCCGTCGCCGCCATACTGGCCATAAAGGTGATCATTCCCGGCATCCCCGTACAGCACGTCCGAGGCGCCGTTCGTGCTTGTCTGCCATCCCGGTTCGTCGGTTCCGCAGTCGCCGTAGATATAGTCATCGCCATCGCCACCATAGGCCACATCGCCTTCGGTCGCGTCACTGCCATCATAATAGAGGTCGCAATAAATTAAGTCGTTGCCGCCAAAACCCCGCAAGGCGTTATACACATTTAGGGAATCAATATCAGAATAATTGTCGTATGAACCATTGGACAGCACCAGCGCCCTGCCCCAAAGAACGTCAGAGCCATTGGTGCCATCGTTGTTTCCGTTCGCATCGCGCGCCATGATACCCTCAAATACACGGACTTATGGGAAACAAGCCTACACCACGCCAATCACTCTGGCTTGGGGAATTTATCAGGGTTTTGGGATAGTCGCGGGTGCCCGCAGCGCGCCGAACCTGCGCGAGCCGCCGGGCGCACGACCGGTATCACTCGGCGGCGAAACTGTCGCGGATCTCCGAGGGCGTCGCCAGAAAGCGCCGCCGGAAAACCTGATTGAACCATGAAATATCACCAAACCCGGCCATCAGGGCGATGGTGGCGATGGTATGATGCCTGTAGCGGGGATCGCGCAGCAGGCCATGGACATGGTCAAGCCGGGCAGCGGTCACATGATCGGTGAAACTGGTCCCCTCTTCATAGAACAATGCACGTATATACGACACGCTGACGCCATGTCTTTTCGCCAGCCAGCCAAGCGTCAGGCAGGGGTCAGAGAGATGCGCGGCGATATCTGCCTTAAGCGCGCGCCGCCGACCCGCGCGCCCGCCATTGCGGCGCGCCTGCTCGTCGCTGTCACCTTTCGCCCCCAGCATCAGGACCGCCAGATCCATCAGATGCCCGGCATAAACCGCCTGCTCGGCGTCGGAGATCACCGCCTCGCTGTGCAGAAGCGACACGGCATAGCTGAACAGCAGATGGCTTGCGGGATCGCGAAGGGTTCTGGTCTGGAAAAGGCTGTCGGGCGAGGCAATGCGGTCAAGGATCGCCGAATGCGGCATTGCGATGCTCAGGCATGAGCAGCGCTCGGCAAGGGTGGTGACGGTCCCGCGGTCCCGCCGCATCACGTTGACATCGCCAGACCGAAAGATCAGGTCCTCGCGGCGGGCATCATGCACGCCATTGCCGCCGGCAAAGCTGAGATAGAGCAGGCCGTCCTCGTCGGCGGGCGTGACAAGCGTCACGGGCGTGGTGTTGGCAGAGGCCAGATGAACACCCGCCACGGTTCGCAGCCGGATATCGACCTCGGCCGGGCCGCCCGCCTGAAAATCGACCGAGGTGCGAACATGATCGTTATACAGCGCATCGACCATTTCCTTGCGCAGGCTTTCGTCGATATCGCGCGTGGAAAACCGGATGACCGACATGGTGCTGCCCTGCCCGAACTGGATATCCCAGGTTGAAAGTTAATCCATGCCCGGCCTTCGGTCCATCGCGATGGTCAGCCGCGCCCCTTACAACCCGTCGCGGAACCCGATCGAGGCGTGGCTGCCATCGCAAAAGGGCTTGTTTGACGAGGCACCGCAGCGGCACAGCGTCTGGCGATTGCGAATCTCGTAGCTTGCGCCGCTGGCGCTTTGCACCCGGATGCCGCCACGCAGGACCAGCGGGCCGCTGACCGACTCGGCCGGATCCTCCAGAAGCGACAATGAGACCGGCAGCGGTGCCTCGACCGGCATCCGCGTCGCGCGGTCCCAGATCAGCAGGCGGCCGGACGGGCATTGATGGGCCATGTAGGCCGCCAGCTTTTCATGCTGTTCCCCCGGCATCTGGACCTCGTTCCAGATCCGGTTGCCGTTGTCGCAAAAGCGCGCAAAGGCGCAATAGGCCTCGTTGTCGGTCAGGCTGTAATTGGGGCCGTCGATTTCCTCGGCGCCCTCAAGCATCGGCTGGAAGGTCGCGGTTTCGGTCAGATCGACGCCGGCACGCAGATGCGAGCCATCGCAATAGGGCTTCTTCTTCGAATGGCCACAGCGGCACAGCGCGGTTCCGTCCTTGACGGCAAATTCCTGTCCCTGCTGATAGGCCCAGGAATTTCCGGCCTCGTTGGCCACGATGACCTGAACATGCAGCGCAGGCGCGCCCCTGACGATGTAGGGGCCGTTCTTGCTGACCTCGATATGAACTGATGGGTCGCTCTGGACCGATCCGGGCTGGACGATGACGTCGGTATCCTGTGCCATGGGTAACTCCCTCGAGGTGATCCGCCGAATTCCCGCGATATCGCCATTCGAGTGTCTGCCCATACGGCCTGTTTGGCAATTGCCAGCCATCATCCATCCCGGCCTGACCCGACCAAAGCATGGGCCTGCCCGCACGGCAATGCCGCCGGGCCGGGACGCGGAGTCATCCGCCGAAACGCGAACGGCCCCCGCGATGCTGCGGGGGCCGTTGCAAACCTTGGGACCTGGGGCGCGGGCTTAGCCGCGCGCGCGCACGACCTGCAAAAGCGGCATCACGTCCGACATGTCCGGCCCATGCGCCTGACCCGTCAGGGCCTTGCGCAGCGGCATGAACAGGCCCTTGCCCTTGCGGCCGGTGGCATCCTTTACCGCGGTGGTGAACTCGGCCCAGCTGGTATCGGTATAGGGCGGCGGCGGCAGCAGCTTCATCGCTTCAGTGATGAATTCGGCATCCTCGGGGTCGATCTGCGGCTCGGCACCCTGTGAGAATATCTCCCACCAGCCGCCCAGATCGTCCAGCTTGGTGATGTTCTGCGAGGCCACGCGCCAGAAGCGTTCCGCCAGTCCCGCCGGCACGCCAAGCGCCGCGATGCGGTCCCGCACCACCTCGAAGGGGCGGGCCTGATTGGCCTCGCGGGTCAGCGGCCACAGGTCCTCGGCGTCGAATTTCGTCGGCGAGGCGCCGAACTGCGACAGTTCGAACCCATCGGCCAGCGTGTCCAGATCCATGCGCAGTTCGACCGGCTGCGAGGAACCCAGCCGCGCCATCAGCGACAGCAGCGCCTCGGGCGCGACGCCGGCTTCGCGCAGGTCCTTGATCGCCAGGACGCCAAGACGCTTGGACAGTTCCTCGCCATGCGCGCCGGTCAGCAGGCTGTGATGCGCGAATGCAGGCGGGTTGGCCCCCAGCGCGCGGATGATCTGGATCTGGGTCGCGGTATTGGTCACATGGTCGGCGCCGCGCACGATATGGGTAACGCCCATATCCGCGTCATCGACCGAGCTTGCGAATGTGTAAAGCACCTGCCCGTCGGCGCGGATCAGCACCGGGTCGGAAACCGAAGCCGCGTCGATCGAGATATCGCCCAGAATCCCGTCCGGCCATTCGATCCGCTCCTGATCCAGCAGGAAACGCCAATAGCCCTCACGGCCCTCGGCACGCAGTTTCGCGACATCCTCGGCCGAGAGATTCAGTCCAGCGCGGTCATAGACCGGCGGCTTGCCCATGTTGAGCTGCTTCTTGCGCTTCAGGTCCAGCTCGGTCGGGGTCTCGAAGACCTCGTAAAGGCGGCCGGACTGGCGCAGCCCCTCGGCGGCCTCGGCATAGCGGTCCAGACGGTCCGACTGGCGCTCGATCCGGTCCCAATGCAGGCCCAGCCAGTCCAGATCGCGCTGGATGCCATCGGCATATTCCTGCTTGGAGCGCTCGCGATCCGTGTCGTCAAGGCGCAGGATGAAAGTGCCGCCCGACTTGCGGGCGATCAGGTAGTTCATCAGCGCGGTGCGCAGGTTCCCGACATGGATATGGCCGGTGGGCGAAGGGGCGAAGCGGGTGATGGTCATGGAGGTTCTCCTGTCGGCTTCGCTCTTTCACAAACGCCGGTTTTTGTCCATATCGGGACCAAAGACGAGGTAAGCAAATGGTTGACTGGAAAGAAGCCCCGGCCCCCGATACCGGCGTGATCGAGGAACTGGCCCGCAAGGCCATCGCCGGCCTGCCCCCGGAATTCGCCGGCCCCGCCGCGCAGGTGGTGCTGCGCATCGAGGAACTCGCCAGCGACGAGTTCCTGGACGAGCTGGATATCGACGACCCGCTTGAGCTGACCGGGCTTTATGACGGCGTGCCGATGACGGAAAAATCGTCCAGCGATCCGCAGCATTTCCCCGATACGGTCTGGCTGTTTCGCCGCGCCATCCTGGACGAATGGGCCGCGCGCGGCGACGTGACGCTGGGGGCGCTGGTCGCGCATGTGGTCATCCACGAATTCGCCCATCATTTCGGCTGGTCGGACGAGGACATCGCCACCATCGACAAATGGTGGGAATGATGGATCAGGCCCCGATCCTGACCATCACGCTGAACCCAGCGCTGGATATCTCGACCTCGGCGGCGCGGGTGGTGCCGGACGTCAAGCTGCGCTGCGAGGCGCCCACTTTCGATCCCGGCGGCGGCGGCATCAATGTCAGCCGCGCCATCCGCAACATGGGCGGCGACAGCACCGCGCTGGTCGCGCTTGGCGGCAGCACCGGCCAGCGCATGGCCGGGATGCTTGAGGCGGCGGGGATCAGGCTTCTGACCCTGCCCGCACCCGGCGAGACGCGGCAATCCCTGACCGCCGACGACCGCGCCGCGCGCCAGCAGTTCCGTTTCGTCATGCCGGGGCCGGAATGGTCGGATGCGGATGTGGCCCGCGCGCTGGAACTGGCGACACGCTCGGCCACCAAGGGCGGGCTGGTGGTGCTGTCGGGATCGAACCCGCCCGGCGTGCCGGCAAGCTTCGCCGCCATGCTGGCCGAAAGCCTGCAGGGCCATGGCGCAAGGCTGATCGTCGATACCTCTGGCGAGGCGCTGGCCACCGTCGCCACCGCCCGCGACCGCCGGGTCGAGATCCTGCGCATGGACGACGAAGAGGCCGAGGGACTGGCGGGGCGTTCGCTGCCCTATCGCGCCGACACCGCCGGTTTTGCCGCCAGCCTGGTCGCCTCGGGCGCAGCGCGGGGGGTGATCGTGGCGCGGGGCCGCGACGGCAATATCATCGCGACAGATGAGGGCATCTGGCATGCCGAGGCCGCGCGCGTGCCCATCGTCAGCAAGGTCGGCGCAGGCGACAGCTTTCTGGCTGGCTTCACGCTGGGCTATGCCCGGGGCTGGCCGGTCGCCGATGCGCTGGGGCTGGCGGCGGCAGCGGCCTCGGCCACCGTGCAGACGCCCGCGACCGAACTGTGCCGCGCCGAGGATGTCGAGCGGCTGTTCGCCGCCCGCATGATCACGGAAATGCGGGTCTAGAGCCCTTGGGCCGGCAATCCCGGCCCTTACCCCCGGCCATCGATGCGGACGAAATCCAGCACGCTGCCCTCGCCCGGGTGCAGCTCGGACCAGTTGTCGATCTGGAAATCCACGACCAGCGTCGCGGCGGTGGGATAGCGGCGGAAATCCGGGTCCAGCGGCACCCGCGCCGGCAGCATGGCGGCAAATTCGGCAATGCCCGGGTTATGCCCCAGCAGCATCACCGTCGGTGCCGAGGCCGTGCGCAGCATCTGCAGCATCTTTTCGGGCGAGGCGTGATAAAGCCCCGGCTCAAAACGCACCAGCGGGCGCACCTCAAGCGGCGCGGCGGCGGCGCGTTCCCAGGTCTCGCGGGTGCGCAGCGCGGTCGAGCACAGGACCTCTTCAGGCTCATAGCCCCGGCTGGCCAGCCAGTCGCCCAACTCGCGGGCCGAACGGCGGCCACGCTCGTTCAGCGGACGGTCATGATCCGCCTGAGTCGGGTCGTCCCAGGACGATTTCGCATGTCGTGTCAGGATTAGCCGGCAGTGTCCCAGAGGGGTCATCGAATTGCCTTTTTGACCATGTTAATTTTGCACCGCCCGCCGAACCTGCCACAGCTTTCATTGCCCCGGCAAGCACTCTCTTGCGGGTTGTCAAAGCTCGCTGTCGCCCTGCCGCAAGCCCCGCGGTTTGATGCTGGGCTTGGTCGCGCGGATCTGGCTGCCGGCGCCATGCTCGGTGAACAGTTCCAACAGCACGGCATTGGGAACCCGACCGTCCAGGATGGTGACAGCGCGCACGCCTTCCTCAAGCGCCTTGAGCGCGGTTTCGGTCTTGGGAATCATGCCGCCGGCGATGGTTCCGGCAACGATCATGTCGCGCACCTGCTGCGGCTTCAGCGCCGTCAGCACCTCGCCCGAGGCATCCTTGACCCCCGACACATCGGTCAGCAAAAGCAGCCGGTCGGCCCTGAGCGCCCCGGCAATGGCGCCCGCGGCGGTGTCGCCATTGACGTTGAAGGTCTCGTTATCCTCCATCCCGGTGGCGACGGGGGCGATGACCGGGATCAATCCGGCATTGTAAAGATCGCGGATGATCTGGACGTTCATCTCGACCGGGCGGCCGACAAAGCCCAGCTCCGGGTCGTCGGCCTCGCAGACCATCAGGTCGTCATCCTTGCCCGAGATCCCGACCGCGCGCCCGCCGGCATCGTTGATCGCCTGCACGATGCGCTTGTTCACAAGGCCCGACAGCACCATCTCGACCACCTCGACGGTCTCGCGGGTGGTGACGCGCTTGCCGCGCACGAAACGGCTTTCGATGCCCAGCTTGCCCAGCAGGTCGTTGATCATCGGGCCGCCGCCATGGACCACGACCGGATGGATGCCGACCTGTTTCATCAGCACGATGTCGCGGGCGAACTCGGCCATGGCCGCGTCGTCACCCATGGCATTGCCGCCGAATTTCACCACCACGACCGCGCCCGAATAACGCTGCATATAGGGCAGCGCCTCCGAGAGCGTGCGGGCGGTCGCGGTCCAGTCACGGTTCATGTCTTGCTTTCTCATCAGGAGATCCCGGTTTCGTCGGAACCGACCCTAGGGCGCAGGAGGGGATCAGTCCAGACCGGCAATGATGGCGCGCAGGGTCGCAATGCCCTGCCCCTTGTCCGAACTGGTGATGACCAACTCGGGATAGGCAGCGGGATGCTTTTGCAGCGCCTCCTGCACCTGCGCGACGGTCGCCTCCATCGCTTGCGAACCGATCTTGTCGCCCTTGGTCAGGACGACCTGAAACGGCACCGCCGCGCGGTCCAGCAGGCGCATGATCTCATGGTCCACATCCTTGACGCCGTGGCGCGAATCGATCAGCGCAAAGGCTCGGCGCAGGGTCGGACGCCCCGACAGATAATTCTTCAGCAGAGCCTGCCACTTGGCCACCACCGCGACCGGCGCCTTGGCAAAGCCGTAACCCGGCAGATCGACCAGATAGGCCTGCTCGCCCAGGGTGAAATAGTTGATTTCCTGCGTGCGGCCCGGCGTGTTCGAGGCCCGCGCCAGCGACTTTCGCCCGGTGATCGCATTGATCAGGCTGGATTTGCCGACATTGCTGCGCCCGGCAAAGCAGACCTCGGGGCGGTCGGCGGGGGGCAGGCCGTCCATGGCCACGACGCCCTTCACGAAATCGACCGGCCCGGCGAAAAGCTGGCGCGCGGCCTCGGCCACCTCGGGTTCAGGCTCGGGGGCGACGGGAAAAGCGACCTTCATGCATGCACCTCATCGCCCGGGGCGATCTCGCCGCCGGTGACCACCTCGGCATAGATGCCGAATTCACTATGCCCGAGCTGGGCCTTGAGCGCCTCGGGCATGTCGATATCGATCCGCCCGGTCGTGGTATCGGCACTGGTCGCCGGGCAGCGGCCAATGGTCTGGGTGACGCGCAGCTCGACTCCGCCGATAGTCAGGACCTGACCAACCAGATCGCGCTCGCCATAAGCGTCCCAGCCATCCAGCCAGATATTGCCGCGCCAGCGCTCAATGCCCAGGGGCTGGCCCAAGCGGGCCTCAAGATCGCGCAGACTGGAAAGCGACAGGATCGAAATCCAGGGCTGCGCCACATCGGTCCAGCCGGTCGGCCCCTGCACCAGCCGCGTCGGCGCCGGCTTGTCGGCGGGCCAGAGCGGGCGGACCCAGTCGATCAGCCGCGCGCCCTCATGGGCCGGATCAAAACTCAGGTCGGGCAGGTCGGGATGGGTCAGGCGGATCGGGCCGTCCACGACCCCCTCGCCCCAGCCACCCTGAACGGCCTGCAGCGCAGCCGAGGCCGCGCCGCGCAGAAAGCAGGATTTCGGCAGCCAGCGCTCGGGGCGCGGGCCGTCGCCGGCATGGCGTTCACCGCCCTCGGTCAGCAAGGCCCATTGGCGGTCACCCGGCAGACGCCGCGCCGCGTCCAGACGGACGCGACCAAGGTCCTCGCCCCCGATCGCCTTGATCGGGTGGCGCCTGATCCGGGCGACGCAAGCGGTCATTTTCCGCTCTTGCCCTTCTTTTCATCCGACTTGGCACGCGCCGGCAGGCTCGACTTGATATTGCCGAACAGGTCCGGCCGGTGCCCGTGCATCGACATGATCGCGTATTGCTGCGCGATGGTGATGACGTTGTTGGTGATCCAGTAGAGCACCAGCCCCGAGGCAAAACCGCCCAGCATCAGCATGAAGATCCACGGCATCCAGGCAAAGATCATCTTCTGCGCCGGATCGGCGGGGGCCGGGTTCAGCTTTTGCTGCATCCACATCGAGATGCCCAGGATGATCGCCAGAATCGGCAGCGAGAAGCTGTGCAGGAAAGTCCCCTGCCCCGGCCCGGCCCAGGGCAGGATGCCAAAGAGGTTCCACAGGCTGGACGGGTCCGGCGCCGAAAGGTCGCGGATCCAGCCGACCCAGGGGGCGTGGCGCAGCTCGATGGTGACGAAGATCACCTTGTAGAGCGAGAAGAAGATCGGGATCTGCAACAGCACCGGCAAACAGCCCGCGGCGGGGTTCACCTTTTCGCGCTTGTAAAGCTCCATCACCTCTTTCTGGTATTTCATCCGGTCGTCGCCGGTGCGCTCCTTGATCGCCTCCATCTCGGGCTGGAGTTCCTTCATGCGCGCCATCGAGACATAGGATTTGCGCGCCAGCGGGAAGACCAGCAGCTTGAGAACGAAGGTCAGCGCGATGATCGACCAGCCCATATTGCCGATCATGCCATGCAGCCAGTGCAGCAGGCGGAAGATCGGCTTGGTCAGGAAATAGAACCAGCCCCAGTCGATCGAATCGACGAAACGGTCGATGCCGGGCGCTTCCTGATAGCCGTTGATGGTTTCCCAGACCTTGGCGCCGGCGAAAAGATAGCTCGACGAGGTCGCGGTCGCGCCGGGGGCAACGGTCTGCGCCGGCATCCGGGTCTCGGTCTGGTAGATATCGGCGCCGGGGGCGTATTTCACCACGGCGGTGAAGGACTGGCCGGGCGCGGGCGCCAGCGTCGTCATCCAGTATTTGTCGGTAAAGCCGATCCAGCCGTTTTCCTGCACATTGATCAGCTCGGCCGGGCCTTCGCCCGCCAGCGGGGACAGGTCGGGCAGATCCTTGTACTTTTCCTCCAGCAGGGTGCCGTCGGTCATGCCGACAACGCCCTCGTGCAGGACGAAGAAGTTCTGGGTATCGGGCTTGCCGTGACGCGCAAGGATGCCATAGGGCGCGGCCGAGAAGGGCGCGGCGCCGGTGTTTTCCAGCGTCTGGGTCACGGTGAACAGGAACTTGTCGTCCAGCTCATAGATGCGGCGGAAAATCTGGCCGGCGCCATTGTCCCAGCGCAGCGTGACCGGCTGGCCGGGGGCCAGCGTGGTGCCGGATTCGACCTGCCAGATCGTGGCCGGGCCGGGCACCAGCGCCGGATCGGTACCAGCGGCGGGCATCCAGCCATAGACCGCGTAATAGGGTTTTTGCACGACCTGTTGCAGGTCTCCGCCCGGCGCGACGGCGCTGCCGACGGCCCGCAGTTCGCTTTGCGCGGTCGGTGACAGCAGCCGGACATAGGGCGATTTCGGGTCCAGCGTGTCGTGATAGCCGGTCAGCTCCAGATCGTCGATCCGGCCGCCCGCCAGCGAGATCGACCCTGCGAGCGAGGGCGATTCGATCTTGACCCGCGCCGCATTGGCCGAAGGATCGGCATTGGCAGCCGCCGCAGCGTCCAGCGCCGGGGCGGTCGTCGCCTGCCCGGCGGTGCCGGGCGTTGCCGGCGCGCCGGCCTCGGTCGTCTGCGCCGCCTGCTGGGCCTCGGGTGCGGGCGGTGGCGGTTCGGGGGCGAAGAAGATCGACCAGACAAGCATGACGATGGCAGAAAGCACCATCGCCAGAATGAGGTTGCGGTTGTTGTCTTCCATTCCGGCGCTGCCCCTTCGTCGTGACCCGGCCTGTGGGTTCGGGCCGCTTCAACAGAAGCGACCGCCAAAGGTCAAGGGAATTTGCCCCGAAAGGCCGCAATCGGCCAAATCACGGCATGCCGTCAGACCAGAGGCGCAAGCCAGATGAGCAGCCGCACCGGGGAAACCACGGCGCATTCCCGCCCGCCCCGGCGCCCGGCCCTAGCGCCCGACCCCCGGCACGAAGCCCTGCGCGACCGATCCGCGCAAGACCAGCCGCGGCATGAAGAGAATCTCGGCCCTTGCGGTCCCGGCCCCGTCATCGCCATCGTCATTCGCCGCCATCGCCGACAGCCATTCGACACTTTTCGCCGCCATCTCGTCGACAGGCTGGGAAAAGGTGGTCAGCCCATAGCTGTCCCAACCCGCCTGCGCGATATTGTCATAGCCGATCAGCGACAGCTCGTCGGGGACGCGGATGCCCAGACGCCAGCGCGCCACATCCATGACCCCGCAGGCCAGCAGATCGGTGGCACAGAACACGCCGTCCGGGCGGTCGCGCCGCGACAGCAGCGCCATGCCCAGATCCTGCCCGGTCTGGTAGCTGGTCGAGCCGAAGCGCTCTTCGATCCAGTCGATCCCGGCGGCCGTCGCCGCCTCGCGAAAGCCGCGCTCCCGTTCGGAAATGCTGTGCGTTCCGACCCCGGAGCTGGCCAGCGCCAGCCGCCGGCACCCCGCGGCCCGCAGGACCGCGACCGCGCGCCGCCCGGCCTCGGCATCATGCAGACGCACCTGCAACGCGCCCGGCCGGTCCTCGTCGCGGTTGATCAGCACCAGACGCATGCCGTTGCGCATGCAGGTCTCGGCCAGCGAACGCGCCGGCATCCCCGACAGGAAGATGGCCGCATCGGTGCGATAGCTGATCGCCTGCCGCAAAGCCTGTTCGGCGCTGCCATCACTGCGGTCAGTCTTGATCAAAAGCGCCACCTTGCCGGCCTGCTGCACGGCCTCGGTCAGCGCCGCCAGCAGATGCGAGCGATAGGGCGTCGCCATATCCGAGACGATCAGCGCCACCAGCCCGGTCTCGTTGCGGATCAGGCCGCTGGCCAGGCGGTTGACCTGATAGCCCAGCTGCTCGGCCGCCTTGACGATCCGCGCCCGCGTCTCGGGCGAGATGCTGGCCCCGGGCGTGAAACATCGCGAAACCGCCGCCCGCGACACGCCCGCAAGCTCGGCGACATCCTTCGCGCTGACTGCAGTCCTGGACATATCTCCACCTCAGACAGGTTTGATGCACAGCATTGCAATCAGATTATCCCAGATGAATCGACATAGAAAGCATTATCTTGAAAATTCTTTGTTGACATGGACCCGATTCGTGTTGAATTGTCATGCACAGCTGTGCAATCAATCTCACGCACAGATCAAGGGAGGGGAACCTATGAAATTCAGAACCGCCGCCATCGCGGCAGGGGCCGCATTGGCCGTGCCGGCCGTTGCAGCAAACGCAGCCGAGCTGAACATGATCTGCTCGGCCGAAGTGGCGATCTGCGAAAAGCTCGTCGGCGCCTTCGAGGCCAGCCATTCCGACATCAGCGTCAACATGGTGCGCCTGTCCTCGGGCGAGGCCTATGCCAAGGTCCGCGCCGAGGGGCGCAACCCGCAGACCGACCTGTGGTGGGGCGGCACGGGCGATCCGCAGCTGCAAGCCGCGGCCGAGGGCCTGACGGCGGAATACAAGTCCGAGCATCTGGCCGAATTGCACGACTGGGCGGTCGAGCAGGCCGAAACCTCGGGCTATCGCACGGTCGGCGTCTATAGCGGCGCGCTTGGCTGGGGCTACAACACCGACATCTTCACCAAGAAGGGCCTGAAAGAGCCGACCTGCTGGTCGGACCTGCTGGACCCCGCGCTGAAGGGCGAAATCCAGATCGCCGATCCGAACTCCTCGGGCACCGCCTATACGGCGCTGGCCACGCTGGTCCAGCTGATGGGCGAGGACGAGGCGATGGATTACCTGAAGAAACTGGGCAGCAACGTTGCGCAATACACCAAGTCCGGCTCGGCGCCGGTCAAGGCGGCGGCGCGCGGCGAGGCGGGCCTGGGCATCGTCTTCATGCATGACGCCATCGGCCAGACCGTCGAGGGCTTCCCGATCAAGGTCGTCGCCCCCTGCGAGGGTACCGGCTATGAGGTCGGCTCGATGTCGATCATCGAAGGCGCGCAGAATCCCGACGAGGCGAAGGTCTTCTACGATTGGGCGCTGACCACCGATGCGCAGAACCTGATGCCCGAAGCGGGCTCGTATCAGGTCCAGTCGAACAAGGCGGCGGTGGCATCGGAGCACACGCCCGATTTCAGCAAGCTCAAGCTGATCGACTATGATTTCGCCAAATACGGTTCGGCTGAAACCCGCAAGGCCCTGCTGGCCCGCTGGGATGCCGAAGTCGGCGGCCGCGCCGCCGAGTAACGAGTAACGCGGTTCTCCGGGGCGGCATGATGCCGCCCCGGCCCATTCCCGAACCGGACGGAACATCCTCATGAATGCTGACAACAGGCGCCTGGACTGGATCCTGGGCGGCGCGATAGCGGCGTTGCTGATCCTGCCTTGGTACAAGATTCGCGGTGGCTTTTTCAGTTTCGGCTGGATCGGTGACCTTTTCACGAAATCAGACCTGTGGCCGGCGACGGTTCAGGTCGCAATCGGGCGCTGGCAGCTTTGGCCGGTGCTGGCACTGATCCTGGGCGCGCTGTGGCTGCGCCATGCCCGTCCCTCGGGGGCGGATCGCGGGCGCTGGCTGGTGTGGCTGGGTGCCGCCGGGCTGGTCTGGCTGATCGCCGAGGGCCTGGCCATCGGCACACGCGGCTGGAACTGGGGTCTGCTGGAAAGCATGTTCGGCGAGGTGGCGGGGCAGCCCGCCTTTGGCGCCGGCGCGGTGATCCTGGCGGTGGCCTTTACCTGCC
The DNA here is from genome assembly GCF_003337565.1 of Paracoccus lutimaris. GTDB lineage: Bacteria > Pseudomonadota > Alphaproteobacteria > Rhodobacterales > Rhodobacteraceae > Paracoccus > Paracoccus lutimaris. The sequence continues at coordinate 82,176 of NZ_QPJL01000014.1, read as the reverse complement.
TGATCTCATTCGGGGCGGCCGAGCGCGGCGCGCTCAAGGGCGACGCCTTCATCCTGACCTCGATCTCGATGCTGATCCTTCTGGTCGCCACCTTCGTCTTTTATCCGATCCTGTCGATCTTTACCGGCGCGTTTCAGGATATCGACGGCGCCTTCACGACCGAGGGCGTGGCGCGCAACATCGTCGACCCCAAGATCTGGAGCCTGTCCTGCCTGATCGGCGGACCCAGCTGCGGTGTCGCCTGGCGCACGCTGTTCCTGGCGCTGTGCACCGCCACCGCGACGACGGGCCTTGGGCTGGCCTTTGCGCTGGTCGCCACGCGCACCGCGTTTCCGTTCAAGAAAAGCCTGCGGCTGCTGACGATCCTGCCGATCATCACGCCGCCCTTTGTCGTCGGCCTGTCCCTGATCATGCTGCTGGGCCGCACCGGCACGCTGACGCAGGTGATCGAGGGCGCGACCGGGCTTGAATTCGGACGCTGGATCTATGGCCTGCCGGGCATCTGGCTGGCGCAGGTCCTCAGCTTCACGCCGATTTCCTTCCTTGTGCTGATCGGCGTGGTCGAGGGCATCAGCCCCTCGATGGAGGAAGCCAGCCAGACCCTGCGCGCCGGACGCTGGCGCACCTTCCGCATGGTCTCGCTGCCGCTGATGGCGCCGGGTCTGGCCAATGCCTTCCTGATCGGCTTCATCGAAAGCATGGCCGATTTCGGCAACCCGCTGGTTCTGGGTGGCTCGGGGGGCGTGCTCTCGACCGAGATCTTCTTCTCGGTCGTGGGTGCGCAGAACGATCCGTCGCGTGCGGCGGTGCTGGCGGCCATCTTGCTGTGCTTCACGCTTTCGGCGTTCCTGGCGCAGCGGATGTGGCTCTCGGGCAAGAACTTCGCCACCGTGGGCGGCAAGGGTGACGGCGGCATGCATGCCGGCCTGCCGCGCCGTCTGGCCTGGCCAGTGATCACGATTGTCACCGTCTGGAGCATCTTCACGCTGGTCGTCTATACGATGATCCTGTTCGGCGGCTTCGTGAAGCTGTGGGGGCTGGATAACAGCCTGACGCTGGAACATTACGCCCATGCCTTTGGCATCACCTGGGGCGAGGATGGGTTGCGCTGGACAGGCGTGGCGTGGAACAGCTTCTGGACCACGATGCTGATCGCCCTGATCGCGGCACCTCTGACGGCGGCGGTCGGTCTTTTGACCGGCTGGCTGATCGCGCGGCAGAAATTCCCGGGCAAGGCCGTGTTCGAGTTCGTGCTGATGATGAGCTTTGCCATCCCCGGCACGGTTATCGGCATCAGCTACATCATGGCCTTCAACCTGCCGCCGATCCAGATGACCGGCACGGCACTGATCCTGATCATGTGCTTTGTCTTCCGCAACATGCCGGTGGGTGTGCGTGGCTCGATCGCGGCCATGGCGCAGCTGGACGGCAGTCTGGACGAGGCCTCGCTGACGCTGGGCGCCAATTCCGGCCGCACGCTGCGCCGGGTGATCCTGCCCCTGCTGCGGCCGGCCATCACGGCGGCGCTGGTCTACAGCTTCGTGCGGGCGATCACGTCCATCTCGGCGGTGATCTTCCTGGTCTCGGCGAAATACAACATGGCGACCGCCTATATCGTCGGTCTGGTCGAGAACGGCCAATATGGCGTGGCGATTGCCTATTCCTCGGTCCTGATCGTGGTGATGATCATCGTCATCGGCGGTTTCCAGATGCTGGTCGGCGAACGCCGCCTGCGCCGCCGCTCCAATCCCCCCGCCGCAAAGGAGGCAACAGCGTGAGCAATCCGCAAAGAGGCGCGGTCGAATTCCGCGCGGTCCGCAAGGATTACGGCGGCTTTACCGCAGTCCCGAACCTGAACCTGAAGATCGAGCCGGGCCAGCTTGTGACCCTGCTGGGGCCCTCGGGCTGCGGCAAGACCACGACGCTGCGCATGCTGGCCGGGCTTGAAACCCCGACCGAAGGCGCGATCCTGATCGGCGGTCAGGACGTGACCCGCCTGCCCGCCAACCGGCGCGACGTGACCATGGTGTTTCAAAGCTATGCGCTGTTTCCGCATATGTCGGTTCTGGACAACATCGCCTACGGCCTTGAATCGGGGGGCATGAAGGCGGCCGAGGCGCGCGACCATGCCGCGCGCGGTCTGGATCTGGTGGGTCTGGCCGGTCGCGGCGACCGCCTGCCGTCCGAGTTGTCGGGCGGCCAGCAGCAGCGCGTGGCCGTGGCCCGGGCGCTGGTGCTGGAACCGCAGGTCCTGCTGCTGGACGAACCTCTGTCGAACCTTGATGCGCGCCTGCGCCGCCGGGTCCGCACCGAGATCCGCGAATTGCAGCAGCGGCTGGGCTTCACCGCCGTCTATGTGACCCATGATCAGGACGAGGCGCTGGCCGTTTCGGACCGGATCGTGGTGATGAAGGACGGCCATATCGCCCAGGACGGCGCCCCGCGCGAGCTTTACGAGGCCCCCGCCTCGGAGTTCATCGCCGATTTCATCGGCGAGGCGAATGTCATCGACTGCCAGATCCTCAGCGTGGCCGAGGGTCAGGCGCGGATCGGCGTCGGCGGGGCCGAGCTGACCCTGCCGGCGCGCAAGGGCCGGCCGGGCGCGGCGCGGCTGGCCGTGCGTCCCAATGCCTTCCACGTCCGTACAGACGGTCCGGGGCTTGAGGGGCGCGTGACCAGCGCCGCCTATCTGGGCGATCACATCGAATATGAAATCGACACCGCCGCCGGGTCGCTTTTCGTGGTCGATGCCGCCAGCTCGACCGCGCGGGCGCCGGGCAGTTCGGTGCGGCTGCAATTCAGCGGCACCGGCGTGGCGCTGATCGCATGAGCGTGGGGGTCAAGGGCATGACGGAGGCCGAAACCGATCTGGCCGGTCGGCTGGCGATCATGGAGGTGGTCGCGCGCCGCGCCGGGGCACTGGCGCTGCACTATTTCCGCAACCGCGACCAGCTGGCCATCGAAACCAAGCGCGTGCTGACCGACATGGTCTCGCAGGCCGACCGCGAGGTCGAGGAACTGATCCGCGACGAGATGAAGGCCGCCTATCCCGAGGATGCCTTTCTGGGCGAGGAACACGGGCTTGAGCCGGGCAGCAGCGCGCTGACCTGGGTCATCGACCCGATCGACGGCACCGCGCCCTATCTGAACGGCTTGCCGGGCTGGTGCATCTCGATCGGGCTGATGGACCGGGACGGCCCGCTTCTGGGGGCGATCTATGTGCCGGTTCTGGACGAGATGTTCCTGGGCGGGCGCGGGCTGGGCACGACGCTGAACGGCCAGCCGGTGCGGGTGACGGATCGCTTCGATCTGTCCACCGGCCTTCTGGGCATCGGCACCAATGACCGCGCGCCCGCTGCCCGCGTCGGCCAGCTTTACGGCGATCTGGCCGCAGACGGGGTTGCCCATGTCCGCTATGGCTCGGGCGCCTTGATGCTGGCCTATGTCGCCGCCGGGCGGCTGGTCGGCTATTGCGAGCCGCGCATGTCGGTCTGGGACTGCCTTGCCGCCTATGCGCTGATCGAGGCCGCGGGCGGGCGGGTCGCCGCACTGGGCAAGGGCGCGTTGCAAAGCAAGCCCTTCCCGGTTCTGGCAGCCACGCCGGGCGATTTCGACCGGCTGGTGGCCCTGACGCGCTTTGACGCGCCTGACTGGGTTCTGGCGGGCTGAACGCCCGCCAGTCCATTCCGTGACCCCACCCCGCCCCTAGGCGCAGACGAATTCACGCACGAATTCGGTTGCCGGGCGGGCACGGATATCCTGGGGCCGGCCGATCTGTTCGATCTTGCCCATCGACATGACCACCACCAGATCGGCCAGTTCCATCGCCTCGTCCTGATCATGGGTCACGAAGATCGTGGTCAGCCCGGTCTCGTCATGGATCTCGCGCAGGCCCTGACGCAACTCCTTGCGCACCTTGGCATCCAGCGCGCCAAAGGGCTCGTCCAGCAAAAGCATCCGCGGCTCGATCGCCAGCGCCCTCGCCAGGGCCACGCGCTGACGCTGGCCGCCCGAAAGCTGGCTGGGATAGCGCCCGCCGATATCGGGAAGCTGGATCAGCTCCAGAAGCTTGGTCACCCGCCGGGCGATTTCCGCCTTTTCGGGACGCTTGCCGCGCGGCCGCGCCCGCAGCCCATAGGCGATGTTGTCAAACACCGTCATGTGCCGAAACAGCGCATAGCTTTGGAACACGAAGCCAGCGCGGCGTTCCTGCACACTCATGCCGGTCGCGTCCTGCCCGTCGAACAGCACCCGCCCCGAGGCCGGAAACTCCAGCCCGCCCAGAATGCGCAGCAGCGTCGTCTTGCCCGAGCCGGACGGCCCCAGCAGCGCGATCAGCGCCCCCGAGGGAATGGACAGCGACACGCCATGCAGCGCGGCCGAGCTGCCGAAGCTTTTGGCGATCTCGTCAATCTGGATATGCATCGCGACGCTCCTCAATGGCGGCGGTTGGCGGCAAGCTGGCCGGCATGGCGCAGCTCAAGCGTGGTTTTCAGGATCAGGGTCACCAAGGCCAGCGCGGTCAGCGCGGCGGCCATGCTGAAGGCGGCGACCGACAGGTATTCGTTGTAAAGCATCTCGATGGTGATCGGCATGGTGGCGGTCTGGCCGCGGATCTTGCCCGAAACCACCGCGACCGCGCCGAATTCGCCCATGGCCCGCGCCGTGCACAACAGCGCGCCGTAAAGCAGCGCCCAGCGGATATTGGGCAGGGTCACGGTCCAGAACACCCGCCAGCCCGAGGCGCCCAGCGTCAACGCCGCCTCTTCCTCGGCGCGGCCCTGCTCGATCATCACCGGGATCAGTTCGCGCGCGACAAAGGGGAAGGTGACAAAGACCGTGGCCAGAACGATGCCCGGAATGGCGAAGACGATGGGAAAGCCATGCGCGACCAGCCAGCCGCCGACCAGCGAGTTCGCGCCGAACAGCAGAACGATGCACAGCCCCGCCACCACCGGACTGACCGAGAACGGCAGGTCGATCAGCGTGATCAGCAGCGCCTTGCCGCGAAAGTCGAACTTGGTGATCAGCCAGGCGGCGGCGATGCCAAAGGCGGCGTTCAGCGGCAGCGCGATGGCGGTGACCCACAGCGTCAGCCGGATCGCCGATTGCGCGTCGTGATTGCCAAGGCTGGTGATCGCCGCCGCCCAGCCCTGGGCCAGCGCCTCGGCAAAGACCGTGGCCAAGGGCGCCACCACCAGCACCCCGACACCGGCCAGCGCCAGCAGGGTCAGCGCCAGCCGCACCGGCGTGCTTTCGGCGGTGGCGGCGCGGAATTTCCGCGGCCGCGCGCCGGTTTGCGCGATCGTGTCCGTGATCATGTCAGACATGGCCCATCCTCCGGCGCGACAGGATCTGGATCAGGTTGATAACCAGAAGCATCGCGAATGAAATCAGCAGCATGGCGATGCCGATGGCACCCGCCGCCTGATAGTGGAATTCTTCCAGCTGGATGACGATCAGCAGGGGCGCGATCTCGGTCTTCATCGGGATATTCCCGGCGATGAAGATGACCGAGCCGTATTCCCCCACCGCCCGCGCCAGCGCCAGCGCGAAACCGGTCAGCGCCGCTGGCGCCAGCATCGGCAGGATCACATGGATCAGCGTATGCAGCCGCGAGGCGCCAAGCGTGGCCGAGGCCTCTTCGACCTCGCGGTCGATCTCGGCAATGACGGGCTGGACGGTGCGGGTGACGAAAGGCAGGCCGACAAAGATCAGCGCCAGCAGGATGCCCCATTGCGTATAGGCAATCTTCCAGCCGAACTGCGCGGCCAGTTGCCCAAAGGTGCCGTTCGGCGCGTAAAGCGCGGTCAGCGCGATGCCCGCAACCGCCGTCGGCAGCGCGAAAGGCAGGTCCACCGCCGCGTCCACGATGCGCCGCCCCGGAAAGTCATAGCGCGTCAGCACCCAGGCCAGCAGCAGGCCAAAGACCAGGTTGAACAGCGCCGCAAAGAAAGCCAGGCGAAAGGACAGAAACAGTGCCGCCCAGACCCGTTCGCGGTTCACCACCTCCCAGATATTGGCGGGGCCAAAGCTCGCGCCCTGCAAAAGCAGGGCGGCGATGGGCAGCAACACGACGATGGACAGCATCGTCAGGGTGATGCCGGCCGACAGGCGCAGGCCGGGCATCGGGGTTTTCTGGATGAAGGGGGTTCCAGCCATGGCGATCACTTCGCGGTATAGATCTGGTCAAAGATGCCGCCATCGCCGAAATGCTCGGGCTGCGCCTTGGCCCAGCCGCCGAAATGGCTGATATCGACCAGTTCAAGCTTGGGGAAACGGGCGACATCCTCGGGATTGGCGGCGCTGCTGTCCCATGCGCGATAGAAGTGCTTATAGGCCAGCGCCTGCCCTTCGGGGCTGTAGAGGAAGGCCAGATAGGCATCGGCCAGTTCGCGCTGCGCGTCATTGGCGATATTGCTGTCCACCAGCGCCACCGGCGGCTCGGCCAGAATGCTGACCGAGGGGACGACGATCTCGAACTGGTCGGGGCCAAGTTCCTTGAGCGCCAGATAGGCCTCGTTTTCCCATGCCAGCAGCACGTCGCCGATGCCACGCTGCGCGAACGTCGTGGTGGCGCCGCGCGCACCGGTGTCCAGCACCGGCACATGCTGGAACAGCTCGCCCACGAAAGCCTTGGGGTCCTGCCCGGCCTTTTCCGCCCAGGCCCAGGCCGCCAGATAGTTCCAGCGCGCGCCGCCGCTGGTCTTGGGGTTCGGGGTGATGACCTCGACGCCCTCCTTGACCAGATCACCCCAGTCCTGAATGCCCTTGGGATTGCCCTTGCGCACCAGAAAAACGATGGTCGAGGTATAGGGGCTGGAATTGTGCGGCAGCTTCGACTGCCAGTCGGCGGGCAGCTTGCCGGCCGCCGCGATCTTGTCGATGTCGGATGCCAAGGCCAGCGTCACCACCTGCGCCCCCAGCCCGTCGATCACCGCCCGCGCCTGCGCGCCGGACCCGCCATGGCTGGTCTCGATCTGGGGGGCCTCGTGCCCGTCTGCCTGCCATTTCTGGGCGAATACCGCGTTCACGTCGCGATACAGCTCGCGCGTCGGGTCATAGCTGACATTCAGCAGCGTCTCGGCCCGCAGCGGGATCGGCGCGGCCATGAGCCCCAGCAGCGCCAGGATCGACAGGCCAAGCCGCGCCGGCGGCGGCAGATGGAAAGCAAAGGCAGCTTGCGAAAATGTCCTGCTGGTCATTCGGGTCGTTCCCTCTGGTCTGGGCCGGTGAGGCCGCTCTATTCCGCATATTACGACAGGATAAATCGTGTTTTTCAAGAAAAAAATACGACCCATCGCATCGTGTTAAATGCTCAATCCACAGAGCCATTTTCTGGATTATTTATCTTTATATATCAATATATTGATAGTTTCCCGCACGCGAGGCGACTTCAGCCGCCTGCATCGATCCGAGGGGCTTCTGCCCTGTCATGCGACCGGCACAAACGGAAATCGCGCGGCACAAGCCGCGCGATTCGTCCGTTTTCATCGAGAGGGAAACCGTGAACTGACAAAGGAGGAAAAGCAGGCCGGCGGCGCTTGCGAAATACCAACCGCGCCGGCCCGAAATTAACGTCTGACCACAATGGTCGTTATCACTCTTACACAACCCGTTCTGCTCATTCAGGACGAAGCCGAGTTGCAGAAGCATTGCGATCGTTTCCCATATTTGTGCATATCTAGTAAATTCGTGTCATTACCTAGGCAATTCTACCTATTTTGTTCTACAAACCGCGCCCACTCAGGAATATCCACGGTTTTTTACCTTGGGTCATGTCGACACGCATTCACTGTCTTTTTACGGATGATTTGCTAGAACATCCTCACGCAGGGCCGGATCGCGGTACAACCTGCCGCACAGCCCGACGAGACAGCAGGACATGACGCCCCTCGCAACCACCCGCTCCTGTCCCGATCCATGCCGCCGGCTGGCCGCAAGGGGCGGCCGGTCATGACCAAATCGCTTGGCGCCCTGCTGGCGATCGGACTCGCCGGCCTTCAGTTTCTGGCGGTTCTGGCGGTGGTATTCTCGTCCTATGTCACCTCGCAGCAGGCGTTGATCAATCATGCCCGCGACCTGCTGCGCGATGTCGGCATCAACACGATGGAGCACTCCAAGGGGTTTCTCAGCCCGGCGCAGGGCGCGGCGGAACTGGCCGCCCGGCTGGCGCAGAACCGTGTCGTGGCCAGCGACGACCCGCAGCGGCTGGAGCAGCTGCTGTTTCAGCAGCTGCAGATTGCGCCGCAATTCGCCGGGGTCTATTACGGCAGCGAGAACGGCGACTTCGTCTATGTGATGCGCAGCCCCGACGGGCCGGGCGAATTCCGGTCGAAGATCATCGACCATCCGAATGGCCAGCGCCGGACCCGCCTGATCTGGCGCAGCGACGATTTCTCGGTCGTCGAACGGCGCGATGACCCCGCCGATGCCTACGACCCGCGTCAACGTCCATGGTATGTCAAGGCCCGCGCCGAACGCACGACGATCTGGACCGATCCCTATATCTTCTTCTCGTCCCAGCAGCCCGGCATCACGCTGGCCGCGCCGGTCTTCAAGCCCGACAAAAGCATCCGCGGCGTCGTCGGCGTCGATATCGAGATCAGCATGATCTCGGAGTTCCTGTCGCGACTGAACATCGGCACCAATGGCAAGGCGCTGATCATCCATCGCAACGGCGATGTGATCGCGCATCCCAATCAGGCCCTCATCAAGACCGAAAGCGAGGACGGCGCCCTGCGCTTCGCCGATATCCGCGAGATCGACGACCCGATCGCCCGGGCCGCGTTCGGGCCTCTGGCCGACAGCGGCTCGATCCCGGTGGCCAAGGAAACGCCGTCGCAATTCGACTATGGCGGGGCGCGTTATGTGTCGACCATGATGCCGGTGATCAGCGACAAGCTGCCCTGGACCATCGCTGTCTACGCCCCCGAGGACGACTTCACCGCGGTCATCAAGAAGAACCGCGCCATGAACATCTGGCTTGCGGCGCTGGTCGCGGCGGTCACCGCGCTGGTCGGGCTGGCGCTGGCCGATTACATCCACAAGCCGGTGCGCGCATTCGCGGTGCGGACCGCGCTGATTTCGCAGGGCGAGATCGACCCCGACGCGCCCCTGCCCAAGACTTACAAGGAATTGGAGCGCGCCAATGCCGCGCTGGTCCAGCAGATCGTCGCCCGCCGCGAAACCGAACGCGAATACGGCCAGACGTTCAACATGTCCTCGCGCGGGATGGCACAGATCGCCCCGGAAGATGGCGGGTTCGTGCGCGTCAACCAGCGCTTCAGCGACATCGTGGGATACGGGCGTGATGAGCTGGTCGGCATGCATCTTCCAGATTTGCTCCATCCCGACGATATGGTCGGCTTCGCCACCCAGGGCGGCCCGAGCAGCAACGATTTCGTCGTCAACCGTGATATCCGCTGCATCCGCAAGGATGGCGGCACGATCTGGGTAACACTGAACGGCATCACCATCCGCGACCGTCAGGGCAAGGCGCTGCATGCCGTGCTGACGATGGAGGACATCACCCAAAGCCGCAATCGCGAGCAAGAAATCGACCGGCTCAACCGCGATCTGACGCATCTGGCGCGCGGCAATACCATGGGGCAGATGGCCTCAGGGCTGGCCCATGAACTGAACCAGCCGCTGACGGCGATTGCGCAGAACGCCGATACCGCATTGCTGGTGCTGGACCAGATGCCGGACAGCGATGCCGAGCTGCGCGACATCCTGACCGAGATCGAGCACCAATCGCTGCGCGCGGGCGAAATCATCCGTGCCTTGCGCAGCTTCATCCGCAAGGACGAGGGTGCCCGGACGAACTTCAACTTCGCCGATCTTCTGGCGCAGACGCTGCATCTGGTGCATGCCGACGCAACCGAGGCGCAGGTCAGCGTCGAAACCGACCTGCCGCCGCATCTGCCGCTGGTCGTGGCCAACCGCGTCCAGATCGCCCAGGTCCTGGTCAACCTGCTGCGCAACGCGATCGAGGCGATGGCAACCCGCCCCGACGGCGTGCGGCAGGTCACGGTCAACGCCCGGGAAGCCGATGGCATGGTCCTGGTCGGCGTCGAGGATACCGGCCCCGGAATCGCCCCCGGCCTGAACCTGTTCACCCAGTTCGAGACGACCAAGCCGGACGGCATGGGGCTGGGCCTGTCGATCTGCCGCTCGATGGTCGAGGCCAATGGCGGCACGCTCTGGCACACCGACAGCGATCAGCCCGGCGCAAAATTTTATTTCACGATTCCAATACGCCAGACAGTGCAGACATAATGAGTGTTAACGTCAGCGTTGAGTCCCGACCAAAAACCGATTGAATGACTGCCTCAAGTGACGCGAATCAGATTGAACGCCCGATAATATGCCCCAACTTGCGCTAACGGTCTTCGTGATCGATGATGATGAAGGAATCCGCACCTCGCTGTCGCGGGCATTGCAAAAGCGCGGCTACAAGGTCGAGACCCATGCATCGGCCCGGTCATTCCTGGATTCGCACGACTCCAGCAAGGCGGGCTGTCTGGTGCTGGATTACGGCATGCCCGACATGAACGGGCTGGAGCTGCAAAAGCACCTGAACGCCAATAACATGCTCCTGCCGATCATCTTCATTACCGGGCATGGCGGCGTGCCGGAATCGGTGCAGGCGATGAAGGGCGGCGCCCTGGACTTTCTTGAAAAGCCCTTTCCGCAATCCGCGCTGATCGAACGGATCGACGCCGCCTTCGAGATCGCCCGCCGCAGCATCTCGGCCAAGACGAGCGAACGGCAGCGCCAGGTCAGGCTGGAAAGCCTGACGGCGCGCGAACTCGAGATCGTCCGGCTGATCGTCGAACGTCCCTCGGGCGCATCCAGCAAGGAGGTGGCGGCGCATTTCGGCATCAGCCCGCGCACCGTCGATCACCATCGCGCCCGCATTCTGGAAAAGCTGGGGGTGAAATCCCTGACCGAGATGATCGCCCTTGTCCGCCCCAACGATTTCGCCGACTAACCGCCCGCGCGGTCGCCTTGGCGGTCACAGCGTTTTCGCCAGCGCCTCAAGCTGATCCGCCGCCGCGTTCCAGCCTTCGTGAAAACCCATCTCTTCGTGCTGGCGCATGGCGTCCTCGGTCCAGTGCATGGCGCGGGCGATATAGCGGGTGCTGGCCTCACCCTCGGGGGCGAAGCGGACCTCGGCGACCATGAAGGCCTGATCATTGGGCCGCCAGCCGGGCCGGAATGCGTCGGTCGTCACCAGCAGCCGCTCGGGCTGCACCTCGAGAAAGACGCCCAGACTGGGAATGCGCTCGCCGTCGGGGCCGTTCATCAGGGTATAGAACTCGCCGCCCGGACGCAGGTCGATCCGCGCCTCGGAGACTAGCCATGGCTTGGGGCAGAACCATTGCCTGATGAGATCGGGCTCGGTCCAGCAGCGCCACAGCTTCGCGACCGGCGCCGCAAGCACGCGGTCCAGCGTCAGAACGAATTTCGGATCAAGGGTTTTGCTGGTCATTTTCCGGATGCTCCTGTCCTGTTGCGGTCGGAACAGAAATGCGCGGGCACACCATTGCGTTCCTTGCGGGGTCGGATCCGGCGGGGCCGCACACCCTTGACGCGCGGCCCAAAGCCCCGCATGTTGCGCGCGTTCGGGGGCCTGTAGCTCAATGGTCAGAGCAGGGCGCTCATAACGCCTTGGTTGGGGGTTCAAGTCCCTCCGGGCCTACCACCCCTCCCCCTCCCCGGCACCATCCGTCAGCAACCGGTTTTTCAGGTGAAGCGAACTCGGCTCTTGATCCGATGGCGCGGCTATGGGCTGATTGCGCAAACAAGCACCGGCCAGTTCCGGACCGGGCGCAAGCAACTGAAAGGAATATCCATGACCCGTCGCAGCCTGCTGCCCTCGCTTGCCCTTGCCGCCGCGCTGGCCGCGACCGGCGCCCATGCCGCCGATCCGCAAAGCTGCGCCAAGGTGCGCCTGTCCGATCCCGGCTGGACCGACATCACCGCCACGAATGGCGTTGCCGCCGCCGTGCTGAACGGGCTCGGCTATGCGCCCGATATCACCACGCTGTCGGTGCCCATCGGCTATGAGGCACTGAAAAACGGCGAAACCGACGTGTTTCTGGGCAACTGGATGCCCGCACAGCAAAAATTCCGCGACGATATCGATGCCTCGGGCAAGACCGAGGAACTGGTCAAGAACCTTGACGGGGCCAAGTTCACCTTGGCCGTGACCGACGCCGGCACCAGCCTGAATGTCAAGGATTTCGCCGATCTGGACGCGCATAAGGACGCGTTTGAAGGCAAGATCTATGGCATCGAGCCGGGCGCGCCCGCCAACCAGTCCATCGCCGCGATGATCGAGGCCGACAAGTTCGGTCTTGGCGATTGGGAACTGGTCGAATCCGGCGAACAGGCGATGCTGGCGCAGGTGGCGCGCAATGACGGGGCGGGGACGCCTTCGGTGTTTCTGGCCTGGGCGCCGCATCCGATGAACGTCAAGCACAAGCTGACCTACCTCTCGGGCGGGGATGCGGAATTCGGCCCCAATTTCGGCGGCGCGACCGTCCATACCGTCGCCCGCAAGGACTGGGTGGCCGAATGCCCGAACGTGGCCAAGCTGTTCCGGCAGCTGACCTTCAGTATCGATATGGAAAACGTGCTGATGGGCAATATCCTGGACGACGCCATGTCCGCCGAAGAAGCCGCCAAGGGCTGGATCGCCGCCAACCCGGATGCCGCCAAGGCCTGGCTTGATGGCGTGACGACGCTGGACGGCCAGCCCGGACTGGACGCGGTCATGGCCTCTGTGAACTGACGGGGACCGGATTGGAACGCCCGAATATCCTGATCGTCATGGCCGACCAGCTGTCGGGGGTCCTGTTCCCCGACGGCCCGGCCGATTTCCTGCATGTCCCGCATCTGCGGGCCCTGGCCGCGCGCTCGGTCCGCTATGCCAATGCCTATACCGGCAGCCCGCTTTGCGCGCCGGCCCGCGCCAGCTTCATGTCCGGGCAATTGCCGCGACGGACGCGAGTCTATGACAATGCCGCAGAATTTGCCTCTGACATCCCGACCTATGCCCATCACCTGCGCCGCGCCGGCTATCAGACCTGCCTGTCGGGCAAGATGCATTTCGTCGGCCCCGACCAGCTGCACGGGTTCGAGGAACGGCTGACCACCGACATCTATCCTGCCGATTTCGGCTGGACTCCGGATTACCGCAAGCCGGGCGAGCGCATCGACTGGTGGTATCACAACCTCGGCTCGGTCACCGGCGCGGGCGTGGCCGAGATCACCAACCAGTATGAATATGACGACGAGGTTGCCTATCACGCCTGCCGCAAGCTTTACGATCTGGCGCGCGGCGGGGACGATCGGCCATGGTGCCTGACGGTCAGCTTTACCCATCCCCACGACCCCTTTGTCGCGCGGCGCAAATACTGGGATCTGTATGACGGCGCGCCGGAACTGACCCCGCCCGAACCGATCCCCTACGCGCAGATGGACCCGCATTCGCAGCGCCTGATGGATGCCTGCGACTGGCGCGGGCTTGAGGTCACGCCCGAGCATGTCCGCCGCGCCCGTCAGGGTTACTTCGCCAATATCAGCTATATCGACGACAAGCTGGGCGAACTGATGGATGTGCTGGATCGCACCCGGCAAGAGGCCATCGTGGTCTTTCTGTCTGACCATGGCGAAATGCTGGGCGAACGCGGCTTGTGGTTCAAGATGAACTTCCATGAGGGCTCGGCCCGCGTGCCGTTGATGATCGCAGCCCCCGGCATGGCGCCGGGACGGGTGGATACGCCTGTTTCCACCATCGACGTGCTGCCGACGCTGTGCGATCTGGCCGGGATCTCGCTGGAGGAGATCGCGCCATGGACCGATGGCCGCTCGCTGGCGCAGGGCGCGGACAGGCGCGGCCCCGTCGCCATGGAATACGCGGCCGAGGGCAGCATTGCGCCGCTGGTCTGCCTGCGCGATGGCGACTGGAAATACATCGCCTGCGACGCCGATCCCGAGATGCTGTTCAACCTTGCGCTGGACCCCGATGAGCGGACAAATCTGGTCGGTCACCCCGGCGCCGATGAGGTGCTGGAGCGCATGCGCGCCATGGCCACCGAACGCTGGAACCTGCCCGCCTATGACGCCGAGGTGCGCGAAAGTCAGGCCCGGCGCTGGATCGTCTATGAGGCGCTTCGGAACGGCGCCTATTTCCCATGGGATCACCAGCCGCTGATGAAGGCCTCGGAACGCTATATGCGCAACCACATGGACCTGAACGTGCTCGAGGACTCCAAGCGCTTCCCAAGGGGTGAGTGAATGGTCCCGCTGTCCTCGGGCCGCTATGCCGCGCTGCGCCTGAAACCGGGCGAGGACCCGGTCGCGGCCCTGCGCGCCCTGCAACGCCAGACCGGCGCGCAGGCCATGGCGCTGGTCACCTGCGTCGGCAGCCTGACCCGCGCCGTGATCCGGCATGCGAACCGCAATGAGCCCAGCGAATATCTGGGCCATTACGAGATCACCTCGCTGGCGGGGACCATCGATCCGGCGGGCGAGCATCTGCACCTGGGCATCGCGGATGGCGAGGGGCGGGCCTTTGGCGGCCATCTTCTGCCCGGATCGGCGGTCTATACCACGGCGGAAATCGTGGTCCTGATCCTTGAGGATCTTGCCTTTGCCCGCGCGCCTTGCCCCTATTCCGGTTATGACGAATTGGTCGTAAACAATCTGGCGGCGAAGCCGCCGTGACATCGCAGGGAATCCGGCCATGAGCCAACCGATCTTTTCCACCCGCGTTCTGGTCCTGATGGCCATCGGCATTGCGTTGAACATGGCGCTGGGACAGCTGGTAAGCCTGCTGAAACTGCCGGTGTTTCTGGATTCGCTGGGCACGATGCTGGTCGCGGTCCTGTGCGGGCCTTGGATCGGCGGGCTGACCGGTCTGGTGACGAACCTGCTTTGGGGGCTGATCCAGGGACCGACGGTGGCATTCTTCGCACCGGTCGCGGCGGTGATCGGCATTGTCGCCGGGCTGCTGGCACGCGCAGGTCTGTTCCGCACGCCCATCGGCGCAGCGGCCTCGGGCGCGATCATCGCGGTGACGCTGGCCTTTATCGCCGTGCCGATCCGCATCTACCTGTTTGGCGGCGTGACCGGCAGCGGCGCGGATTTCCTGATCGCCTATCTGACCAAGGTGGGGCAGGATCTGGTCGGCTCGGTCATCGTGACGGTCATCACCGCGAATCTCGCCGACAAGATCGTGACCGCGCTGCTGGTCTGGGGCATCATCCGGGGCCTGCCGCAGCGCACGGCAAGCGACTGGCCTTTCCTCGCACATAGCCGGGACTGATGCTGTACCGATCCGGTGTCTCGGCCCTGCATCGCACGGGGCCTCTGACCAAGCTTGCGCTTGTGCTGCTGGCGGCAACCATGCTGCCGATCTGGCCGGCGCCCGTACTGCTGGCGGCGGCCGGCTTGGCTTTGGCCGCGGGCGCGCTGTGCCGGATCGGCTGGGCCATGGCGCGCCGGCTGGCCATGCTGCTGGTGCCGGTGGGGCTGGCGCTGTTTGTCGTCCATGGCTTCATGCTGGAAAACGGCCCCGCCCGCCCGCTGGGGCCGCTGGATTATTACCCGCAAGGGCTGGCGCGCGCCCTGACCTATTTCGCCCGCATCGCGCTGTTGCTGACGGTGTCCTTGTTGATGGTGATGACCACGCGCGTCAATGATCTGGCCCGCGCCCTGGACCAAAAGGGCCTGCCCCCCGCCGCCGCCTATCTGCTGACCGCGCCCCTGAACCTTGTCGATGGCATCGCCGACGAGGCCGCCGCCATCCGCGATTCCCTGCAGGTGCGCGGGCTGGCGG
Organism: Paracoccus lutimaris; assembly: GCF_003337565.1. Classification (GTDB taxonomy): domain Bacteria; phylum Pseudomonadota; class Alphaproteobacteria; order Rhodobacterales; family Rhodobacteraceae; genus Paracoccus; species Paracoccus lutimaris. The sequence continues at coordinate 66,323 of NZ_QPJL01000014.1, read as the reverse complement.
CGCGTTCGGGCCTGCGGGCGCGGGTGCGGCTTTTGGGGGCGATGCTGATGCCCCTGGTGCGCGGCATGATCTCAGAGGCGGGCACGCGGGCCGAGGCGCTGGAGGCGCGCGGCTTTCGCGCCCTGCCCCATCGCAGCCTGCTGGACCCGCTGACCGAAACCCCCGCCGAGGTGCGGTTGCGCATGGGCCTGTTGCTGGCCTCGGGCGCGCAGCTTCTGGTGCTGGCGCTATGAGCCTGCTGGTCCGCGACCTGACGCTGTCCCATCCGGGGCAGCCCCCGATCCTGCGCGGCGCGGCGCTGGATCTGCGCCCCGGCGACCGGCTGGCGATTCTGGGCGGCAATGGCGCCGGCAAGACGACGCTGGGCCGGGCACTGGCCGGGCTGATTGCGCCCATGCAAGGTCAGATCCTGTGGAATGACCGCGCCTGGTACGAACACCGCCGCGCCGAGCGCGCCGGCATGGTGCAATTCGTCGGCCAGCAGCCCTGGCTGCAACTGTCGGGCCGGGCCTTTACCGTGCGCGAGGAAATCGCCTTTGGCCCCGAAAATCTGTGCCTGCCCCGCTCCGAGATCGCGCGCCGCACCGATGAGGCGATGGAGCTTCTGGGGCTGACGCATCTGGCACGGCGCAATTGCCGCCACCTTTCGGGCGGCGAGACGCAGCGGCTGGTTCTGGCCGGCGCGCTGGCCATGCACCCGCAATTGCTGGTGCTGGACGAGCCGATGATCGATCTGGACCTGCAAACCCGCGAAACGCTGGCGGGCCATCTGAACAACCTGCCCTGGCAGATGGCGGTGGTGTTTCTGGACGTGGCCGCCCAGCCCTGGATGCGGGGGCTGGTGCGGGATCAGCTGGAGATCCGCGACGGCGGCTTGCAGCCGCCGCAGCCCGACCCGGCCCCGCCCGAAATCCCGGTGCCGCCCGTTCCCGATCATGATCTTGACGGACCGGCAATCCGGCTGAACGGCCTGAGCTTTGGCTACAAGGACGCGCCTCCGCTGTTTCGCGACGTGACGCTGGACATCCCCAAGGGCAGCGTCACCGCCGTGCTGGGCCCGAACGGCGCCGGCAAAAGCAGCCTCCTGCGGCTGCTCTCAGGGCTGGAGCGCCCGACAGCGGGCCGTATCGACATTGCCGGCTATGACCCGGTGCGGGCCAATCCCAAGGCGCTGGCCGCCCATATCGGCGTGACCTTTCAGGCATCGGACCGCCATTTCGTGCAGGCGCGGGTGGTCGATGAGGTGGCGCTTGCGCTGCGCTATCAGGGCATCGCGGCGGCCAAGGCGCGGTTTCGCGCCGGGCAGGTTCTGGCCTGGATGGGGATGGCGGATCTGGCCAAGGCCCATCCCCTGGACCTGCATGCCGGTGCCCGGCGCATGGTGGCGCTGGCCGGCGCCGTCGCCCATGGCCCGGATGTGCTGATGCTGGATGAAAGCCAGCGCGGGCTGGACGCCGCGCATCTGGCCCGGCTTGAGGCGCTGATCGGCTTTCTGGCCGCGCGCGGTGCGGCGGTGCTGATCGTGACCCACGATCAGGACTTTGCCACCCGCGTCGCCAGCCACCGGCTGATGTTGGGGGATGGCGGAATGCAGCTTGCCCCCGCCACCGGGGTCTTGCCCCCGGCCTAGGCGCGCGCAAAGCTGACAGGTGATTCCGGCCGGCCGCATTTTCCGCCGGCGCTTCATGAAAGGATGATTGTCATGTCCGACCTTCTCGTCATCGCATTCGACAACGAGGCCGACGGCTTCGAGCTGCGCACCGAACTGGTCAAGATGCAGCAGGAATACCTGATCGAGCTTGAAGACGCCGTGGTCGTCACCCGCGACGCCAAGGGCGAGGTCAAACTGCATCAGGCCATGAACCTGACCGCGGCGGGCGCCGTGGGCGGCGGTTTCTGGGGCACGCTGGTCGGGCTTTTGTTCCTGAACCCGCTTCTGGGCGCGGCGGTCGGCGCGGCCTCGGGCGCGATCGCGGGCAAGCTCAGCGATGTCGGCATCAATGACGATTTCATCCGCAAGCTGGGGAACTCGATCCCGCCGGGCGGCTCGGGCGTGTTCATCCGTGTGCGCAAGATGACCGCCGACAAGGTACTGGCCAAGCTGGAAAGCTATCACATGAAGGGGCGCGTGCTGCAGACCTCGCTGCCCGAGGCAGAAGAGGCCCGCCTGCGCGAGGCCTTTGATGGCGGCAAGCTGGGCAGCGCGCTTGGCGTGCCGGCGGCGGATGCTGCACCGGCGGCTACCGAACCGACCGCCTGACCGGCTTTGGCTTGACGCAAGGGGCATGGCCATGACAGGACGCTTGCCATGCCCCGCCATCAGGACGATCTGACCGAGATGCCCGAACGCCCCGCCCGCCGGGGCGTTTTCAGTGCGCTCGCGCGCCGGATCTGGGGTCGGATCTGGGGCTGGGCGCGCTGGATCGGCGCCCGGCTGCTGGCCCTGATGTTCGTGCTGGTGTTTCTGTTTTCCTTTATCAACCCACCGACCAGCTGGACCATCCTGACCGAGACCCGCACCTATCCCGGCACGCCCCGCGACTGGACCCCGATCGACCAGATCGCCCCGGTCATGGTCCGCTCGGTCGTTGCGGCCGAGGACGCCAATTTCTGCGCCCATTGGGGCTTTGACATGGCCGAGATCCGCAAGGTCATCGCCTCGGGTTCGGCACGCGGGGCCTCGACCCTGACCCAGCAGACGGCCAAGAACGTGTTTCTGTGGCAAGGCCGAAGCTGGCCGCGCAAGCTGCTGGAAACGCTGTACACGCCGATGATCGAGGCGCTCTGGTCCAAGCGCCGCATCGTCGAGGTCTATCTGAACCTTGCCGAATTCGGCCCCGGCGTCTTTGGCGTCGCGGCGGCGGCGAAGCATCATTTCGGCACTACACCCGACAAGCTGACGGCACGGCAGGCGGCGGCCTTGGCCGCGATCCTGCCCGCGCCCAAGGACCGCCAGCCCAAGACCGGCTCACGCCGCAGCCGCGCGATTGCGGACGGCGCGGCGACCATCGCGGCGGATGGGCGCGACGCCTGCCTGCGCCTGCCCCGCTGACGCGCATTTCGACGCCGGTCGCGGCCCCAAGCCGGTTGAAACGCGGCCCCTCAGCGCGTATCAACCTGCAAGCCCGCGCATGAACCGGTTTTCAGCTGATGAATACATCCTCGCCCAATTCCACCATCCGTCTTTACCACGTCTCGCTGTCGCCCTTTTGCCGCAAGGTCCGGCTGGTGCTGGCCGAAAAACGCATCGAGGTCGAACTGGTCGAGGACCGCTATTGGGAGCCGGATTCCGAACTGACCCGCCGCAACCCGGCCGGCAAGCTGCCGGTCCTTCGCATGGACGGCCGGCTTCTGGCGGAAAGCCAGGCGATCTGCGAATATCTGGACGAGACCCACCCGCAGCCGCCCCTGATGCCCGCGCAGTCCATCGACCGCTATGAGGTGCGCCGGCTTTGCGCCTGGTTCGATGACAAGTTCAACGCCGAGGTGACCAAACCCGTGATGAATGAACGGGTCTGGAAAAAGGTCATGCGGCAGGGTTATCCGGATTCGCGCACGGTCAAGGCCGGCCTTAGCGCCATCCGTCGGCATATGGACTATATGCGCAGCCTGCTGGAACATCGCCGCTGGCTGGCGGGCGATACGATGACGCTGGCCGATTTCACCGCCGCCGCGCATCTTTCCTGCCTTGACTATATCTCGGACGTGGACTGGACTCATTCGATCGAGGTCCAGGAATGGTATGCCAAGATCAAGTCGCGCCCGGCCTTCCGCAGCCTGCTGGCCGACCACCTGCCGGGGGTACATCCGGCGCCGCATTATGCGCTCCTGGATTTCTGACCCCACTGATATCCGCGCCCGGCTTGAGGAACAGGCCCGCGCCGAGGGGTTTTCGGCGCTTGGCATCTGCGCACCCGACGCCAATCCGCAACTGCCCGAACGGCTGGCGGCCTTTCTCAAGGCCGACCGCCACGGCCAGATGGGCTGGATGGCCGAACGCACGGCATGGCGCGCCGCGCCCGACGCGCTCTGGCCCGAAGCGCGCTCGGTCATCATGCTGGCCGAGCTTTACACCCCCGAACATGACCCGGTCGAAATCCTGACCCACCCCGATCGCGGCGCGGTCAGCGTCTATGCGCAGGGCAAGGATTACCACGACATCGTCAAGAAGCGCCTGAAACGGCTGGGCGGCTGGCTGGTCGGCCTGACCGGCTGCGAGATCAAGGTCTTTGTCGATACCGCCCCGGTCATGGAAAAGCCCCTGGCGCAGGCCGCCGGGCTGGGCTGGCAGGGCAAGCACACCAATCTTTTGTCGCGCGAACTGGGAAGCTGGTTCTTTCTGGGCGCCATCTTCACCACGCTGGACCTGCCCAAAGACGCACCCGAGCGTGAACATTGCGGCTCGTGCCGGTCCTGTCTGGACGCCTGCCCGACCGGCGCATTCCCCGCGCCCTATCAACTGGATGCGCGGCGCTGCATCTCGTATCTGACCATCGAACACAAAGGCCCGGTGGACCCCGAATTGCGGCCCTTGCTGGGCAACCGCATCTATGGCTGCGACGACTGCCTTGCCGCCTGCCCGTGGAACAAGTTCGCACAAGCCGCGACCGAGCTGCGCTATCACGGCCCCCATGGCGGCCCGGCGCTGGCCGAATTCGCGGCGCTGGACGATGCCGCCTTCCGCGAGCGCTTTTCCGGCAGCCCGATCAAGCGCGTCGGCCGCGACCGCATGGTCAGAAACGTCCTTTACGCCATCGGCAATTCCGGCCGCCCCGACCTGCGCCCGGCGGCCGAGGCGTTGCTGCATGATCCCGACCCCGCCGTCGCCGATGCGGCCCGCTGGGCCTGCGGACGGCTGCCATGACCCGGCCCGTCCAGACCGCGCCGCAAAGCCCCCTGCGCGGCATCATGCTGAAATGCCTCAGCGTCGTCGTCTTCACCTTCATGGGCGCGGCGGTCAAGGCGACCTCGGACGGGGGGCTTGGCGTGCCGCCGGGCCAGCAGGTGTTTTTCCGCTCGCTTTTCGCGATCCCGGTGATCCTGATCTGGCTGGCGGCGCGGGGCGAGCTGGGCAGCGGGCTGCGCACGCACCGGCCGATGGGGCATTTCTATCGTGGCATCATCGGCACCGCCTCGATGGGGCTGGGGTTCTGGGCCCTGGCGCTGCTGCCATTCCCCGAGGTCACCGCGATCGGCTATGCCGCGCCGCTGATGGTGGTGATCTTTGCCGCCATGTTTCTGGGCGAGGATGTGCGGCTGTTCCGGCTGTCCATGGTGGTTCTGGGCATGGTCGGCGTCATCATCGTGCTGTCGCCGCATCTGAGCACCGGCACCGGGATCGGCTACAGGGAAACCCTTGGCGCCGTGGTCACGCTGGGCGCCGCCGCCTGCACGGCGCTGGCGCAGATCTTCGTGCGCAAGCTGGTGCGCGAGGAAAGCATCTCGGCCATCGTCTTCTGGTTCTCGGTCACCTCGACGCTGCTGGGGCTGCTGACGCTGCCCTTTGGCTGGGTGATGCCCGATGCCCGCACCGCCGCGCTGCTGGTCGGGATCGGGCTGATGGGCGGGGTCGCGCAGATCCTGATGACCACCGCCTATCGCTATGCCGATGCCTCGCTGGTGGCGCCGTTCGAATATGTCTCGATGCTGCTGGCGCTGCTGATCGGCTGGTTCTTCTTTGGCGAGGCGCCGACGCTGGTGATGCTGGCCGGTGCCGCGCTGGTCATCACCGCCGGCATCCTGATCATCTGGCGCGAACACCAGCTGGGGCTGGAGCGCACCCGCCAGCGCAAGGCCATGACCCCGCAGGGTTGACGTTCACGGCCGATGCTCAGGGCTGGCCGGAGAACCCGAAGGCGACATAGTCGCGCAGATAGGCCTTTTTCGCCGCCGCGCGCAGGGGCTGTTCGTTCAGGAATTCCGGGAATGCCGACGGATCGGGCGCGGTGACCGGGTCCTTGATCCTGGTGCAGGCCGCAAGCCAGGCCAGATCGCGGACCAGATCGGCCTCGCGCAGGACCAGATCAGGGACGCCGAAGCGCGAGAAGCCGGCCAGAATCTCGGACTGGCTGGCCCAGCCGGGAAAGGTCGGCAGCGAGGTCTGGCCGTTCAGATTGCGGCGCAGGAAATCCAGAAATGCCTCGAAGAGTTCGGCCTTGCGGCCGTCGTCCAGCGCGGCAAGCGCCTCGTCCGGCGGCAGGGCCACGCGGTAGATGTCGCGCATCAGCTGGCGCAGCTCAGCCTTCTTGCCCGCCAGCAGCGATTCGAAAGCCGTCCATGCCCGCAGGATCGGGTGGCGCAGCACGGTAAAGCTGCGATGGCCGGCATGGTCGCGCTTCCATTGCCGCAGGCTGCTTTGGTTGAAATCGCCCTTGATCTCGCCCATTTTCGCCAGCCAGTCGGCGATCTGCTGGGACGGGCCGCCCTTGATCGGCATGAAGATCAGCCCCTTGCCCGCCTCGGCGCCGATGAACGAGGGCACGGCAGGCCCTTTGCGCGGCTCGAAATTCGGGATGCGGCGCAGCATGAACGGATCAAGCTGCGCCAGCTCGGCCTGCATCTCGTCGAAATTCGTGACCTTCTCGGCCAGTTCGCGCGGGTTTTGCGGCACCTGATCGCTGGCCGGCTCGACCCGTTCCAGATCGGTGCGGCCTAGCCAGTGCAGAAGGCCGGTCATGACGCCTTCGTCGCGCAGATCCTCATAGCCCAGCCAGAAGGCGCTTTGCCCGCTGACCTGCAACCGGTGCATCAGGTTCAGCTGAAATTCCTCGATGGCGCCGGTGACCTGCCGGAACTCGGCGGGGTCGAAGGGAATGGCGGCCGGGATGACGGTCTCGGTCTCGTTCAGCTTCCACTGGTTGGTGGCGCGCGCCAGCGCGGTCGAGACGAAACTGTCCACCGGATTGCGGGTCAGGATGATCTTGGCGCAGGCGCGGTTCTCGATGATGGCGTCAAGGACGCGCGGGTCGTGATCGTGGAAATAGCGAAATCCCGGCAGGTGGTTGGGCTTGTCGAAGATCGTCGCCAGCAGCCGGTGCGGATCGGCGTCGCGCTCGGCCATGGTGATGCCCCTGAGCTCGTCCTTGTCGGGCCAACCCATCATGTAGGGGTTGAACGCCTCGCCGAAACAGGTGACGCGCTTGATGGCGTTCAGCGTCGCCTCAAGCAGGTTCGAGCCGGTGCGCATCTCGGCGAAGATGACGAAGCTGGTAAAGGCCTGGGTCATGTCATGATCCCTCATGGCTGCGGGTCGGATCGACCACCGGGAATTCGCCCATCAATTGCGGCCGCAAGCCGGCATTGCGCAGCCGCTGCAGAAACCGCCCCATGCCAGCCAGGTCGCGCATCTGCGGCATGTCGGCGGCGGCGTCGGGATCGCCGCCCAGATCGCGCAGCACCGCGCCCAGAACGCCGGACGGACGGGCACAGAAATCGCCAAGATCCCAGATCTGCGTCCGCGCCTTGAGCCAGACCGAGCGCAGGATGTTGATCTGCGCCAGTTCGATGCGCTGCAGATCCGCCGCCACGCGGCGGATGTCGTCAAAGGGCATGCCCGAATGCAGCAGGGGCACCGCCCAGGCGCCGGTCACCACATAGATGCGCGCGTTGCGGTCGGTGGCCATGAACCAGTTCAACTGCTGCGCGTCGCGCGGGCTGTGCTGCCAGACCTGCATGCGCCAGGAAATCCGGATGAGGTTGGCCAGAAAGCTGCGCGGGTCAAGATCGCGCAAGGCGGCGCTGTTTGACAGCGCCCCCGGGCCGGTCAACGCCCGGCCGGCGAATTCGACGCCATGCCTGGCAAACAGATGGCCATGCACATCGGCATCGATGCGCTCGGCCAGCCAGGGCTCGAAATCGGGAAAGATGTCGGCAAAGCCCAGCATCACCGCATAGGGCGCCGAGGTCTTGCCGTTCTCGCGATCCTTGAGGGGAAAGCGGCTTTGCATGTAAAGACCCGGCCGCCCCAGCCGGCGGCGCGCGACGGCCTGGGCGATGATGCGATCCAACCGTTCGGGCGTCGGCTCAGCCGCCGAGGGCGCGTCATGCGCCGGCGGCGGCAAGCGGTCGTAAAGCCGCCCGGCGCGCGGCCAGATCTTGCGGGCAAGAAAGCAGCCCGATTCGCGCAGCAACAGCAGGTGATCGTCATAGAAGATATAGGGCTTGCCCTGATCGTCGAACTTGGACAGCGTCAGCGACCGGCTTTCGATCTGCAGGGAATGGCGCCGCGCCAGCGTCTGGAAATAGCTTTCGTCGGGGATCCAGACGCGCCGGAAATAGCGGTCGAACTCGGCCCGGCGCGGATCGTTCAGGATGGCGTCCAGCGTCCGGCGCGTCAGGCACCACCATTGCGAGCCCAGATGCGGCACCAGCCCCGCGGGGATACGGCGCTTGAACTTGACCCGGCGTTGCAGCGCCACATAGCGGTCGAATAGCTTGCGCTGGCGACGGAACGAGAAGGGAAAGCGAAGCGTGAACCGCTCTTCGTTCAGGCCGCCGACGGTCCAGCCCACATCCTCGACGGTGACGCTTTCGATGAAGTCGCGCTGCGAATACCGCGCAAGATAGGCGCAAAGGTCGCTGACCGGCCGCAAGGTCAGGCAGGCGCCGGACACCAGGATGACATGCGTCACGTCCGGGAATTTCTCAAGCAGCAGCTCGGCCGCGTCCTGGGTCGCGCGCACAAGGCTGAAGGTGCCCCATTCGCAGACATGGCGGCGGCTGAACACCACCTGCGGCAGGTCGGCCAGCCCATCGCGCATCTCGGTGACATCGGGGCCGCGCGTCTTGGCGTCGACATGGACCGCGACCGCCGCGCCGCCCTCGACCCAGATGCGTGCCATGCGCGCGGCGATGGCCAGCTCATTGTGGCACAGCATGACCACGCCCAGCCTGATATCCTCGATCGGCACAGCGGCGTTCATGCCCAGTTCCCCGTCGAGATCAGGCCCAGCTCCTCAAGCTGGTGCCAGTCGTGCAATTCGCAGGAATGCTCGCACCAGAATTCCGGGCCGCCCTGCAAGGCGTCGTGATAGGCCTTGTATTCGTGGCTGTCGGCATAGTGCTGCCGGCGCGTCAGCTCCTCGGCCGATTTCTCGACGAAGGTCGAGAGGAACTTGGCGTGCAACAGGCAGCCCGAGGCCTTCTCGCCGCCATCCTCGTCATAGACGAGGTTCAGCGAGCGCGGCAGCAGCATATGGGTCGAACTGGCATAGGCGTACCAGCGTTCCCAGCGCACCAGCGGGATCTTGTTCAGGGCCGGGCCGTTTTCGGGATCGTCGTGAAAGAACACCCGCCCGCGCACGCCACCCTGGATCCACAGATTGCCATAGGCGCCGTTCTTGCGGATCGAGTAATTGGCCGGATCGAACCAGCGCGCGATCTCGAACGGGTTCTGGCCAGAGCGATAGGGCTGCTCGTGCAGCGACCCCTTGGGATACATGTCCAGCAGCATGGCCGAAAAGGACCTGGCCGCCGAGGCGTCCAACCAGTCGGTCAGCGCCAGCAGCGGCCGGGTGTCGCAATGCGGATAGATCAGAAATTCGTCGGGATCGACGGTCAGGCACCAATGCCCGCTGCCATGCTTGCGCAAAAGCCAGTTCAGCCAGTCCATGCCAAAGCGCGATTCCTTGTAGCTCGCACGGGTCAGCCACAGCGACACGTCCGGCTGCGTCCGCAGATAGTCGCGCCCGCCATCCTCGGAGCCGTTATCGACGACCAGGAAATGCCGGATCCCCATATTGCGGTAATAGTCCAGGAAATACGGCAGGCGGACGGCCTCATTGCGCATGACCATGAACAGCAGGATATCGTCCGGCCGGATGGCGGCGGTGCGGTCCGCAACCGCCGCCAGGGCGCGCCGACGCCGGATCGCGCGCGCCAGCAGCCATTGCCGCCGGGCCCGCAGCCTGAATTGACGTCGATAGAAACGGAATAGCCGCAGCACGGACCTACTTCACCTGTGACAGACCGGGCATAGCGGCCATGGCCCGGTTGCGCAATCGCTCGTGCAGGAGGTCATGGGCCTGCGCGAAATACATGTCCCAATCGCGCAACTGCGGCGGCGGCAGGCGCAGCGGCGCCTCGGCCGCCAGAAGCGCCACTGCGCCGGCCCAGCCGCGCGCATCGTCCGGCGACAGCCAGCGCGCATAGCTTCCCAGGATCTCGCGCGCGGCGGGCAGCGGCGCCGACAGGACCGGGATGCCGCGCGCGGCGGCCTCGGTCAGAGGCAGGCCAAAGCCCTCGGCCCGGCTCGGCATCAGAAGGCCGTGGCAATGGGTCAGCAGATAGGCGACAGCGCCATCATCCAGACCCGCGAATTCGCGCACCATGCCGTCGCGGGGCAGCGCATCCAGCCGGGCAAAGACCTGATGGTTTTCCCAGCCGCGCCGGCCGATGATATAAAGCCGTGGCAGGCGTTCGGGGGGCATCCGCCGCGCCAGTTCTTGCCAGGCGTCCAGCAGCAGCGCGTGGTTCTTGCGCGGCTCGATCGTGCCCAGCGTGACGAAAAAGGGCCGGTCCAGCGGGATGGGACCGGCATCGCTGGGCAGCAGGGCCGGCTCGGCCAGCCTTGTGCCAAGGGGCACGGCCTCGACAGGCGCGCGGTCGGGCAGGCCCAGCCGGTCGCGCCAGCGCAGCACATCTGCCCGCGTCGCCTGCGAGACGGTCAGCACCAGATCGGCATGGCCAAGCGCGGCGGCAAAGCGGGCGCGGAATTTCTCGGACTGGCCGGTGCGGGTGAATTCGGGGTGATCCAGCGGGATCGTGTCATGGATCAGCACAACGCGGCGCAAGCCCCGCAGGTTTTGCCACAGCCGCGCCTCAAGGTTGCTGTGGCCGGTATTGAGATAGCTGGTCGGCCCCATGCGCCGGATGACCCGGCGCGCGAGGCCCTGCCCATCGCGCCCGGCGCGGGCCAGCGCCATGCGCCGCAGCGCCGCCTCGGCCCGGGCACGGATGTGCCGCCGGCCGCGCAGCCGGTCCAGAAACCCCGGCGGCGGCAGGTCGGCGGTGTCGCCCGCGCCCCAGCGCAGGATCGCCGCACCGGCGGCAGGGGGCAGCAGCAACTGCCCGCGCGGCACCCGGCACAGCAAGAGATGCGGACGGGTCTGCAGATGGGCCAGCCATTCCGCCTCGACCCGGTCGATGCCGGTCGCCGGCCCCTGTCCAAGCCGGGAAATCAGCCGCGAAACATCCAGCAGGATCGCCGGCTCAGGCGCCATAGCCACCGTTCTGATGCCAGCGCCAGGCGTCGCCGATCATCTGCGGCAGGGTCGAGCGGGCCGGGTTCCAGCCCAGCACCGCAATCGCCTTTTCGCTGCCCGAGACAAGCTTGACCGCATCACCGCCCCGGCGCGGACCTTCGGTCAGCGGCACGGGCCGGTTGGTGACATATTTCGAATGGTCGATCACCTCGCGCACCGAAAAGCCGTTGCCGGTGCCAAGGCAAAAGACATCATGGCCGCCCTTGGCGACCTTGCCGGCCAGCAGGTGCCGCAGGCCCAACACATGGGCGTCGACCAGGTCCATGACATGGACATAGTCGCGGATGCAGGTGCCATCCGGGGTCGGATAATCGGTGCCATGGATGGTCAGCGCCGGGCGCTTGCCGTCGATGGCGTCCAGAATCAGCGGCACCAGATGCGTCTCGGGCTGGTGGAACTCGCCCACCTCGCCCTCGGGATCGGCGCCGGCGACGTTGAAATAGCGGAAAATCACGCTGGAGAGCCCGTCCGAGGCGCCGAAGTCCTTCAGCATGTCCTCGATCGCGCGCTTGCTGGCGCCATAAGCGTTCAGCGGCAGTTGCGGGGTGTTTTCGTCCAGCACCACCCCGTCATGATCGCCGTAAGTGGCGCAGGTCGAGGAAAAGACGAAATTGCGCACGCCCGCAGCCAGCGTCGCCTCGATGAGGCTCAGCGAGGCGCTGACATTGCCGCGCCAGTATTTGCCCGGCTGGGCCATGGCTTCGCCGACCTGGCTCAGTGCGGCGAAATGCATGACGGCAATCGGCCGGTGGCGGGCGAAAACCTCGTCCAGCCGGGCGCGGTCCAGCAATTCGCCCTGTTCGAAGGGGCCGAATTTCACCGCCTCGCGCCAGCCGGTGCAGAGGTTGTCATAAGTGACCGGGACGAAACCCGCATCACGCAACGCCTTGCAGGCATGCGAGCCGATATAGCCCGCACCGCCCGTCACCAATACCGTCGCCGTCATGCCTTATTCCGCCGCCTTCAGGATCGAGTTGATATCCGAAAGGTATTCGGCGAACTCGTGCTTGAGATCTTCGCGTGCAAGGCCAAAGGCCACGGTCGCCTGCAGGAAACCGGCTTTCGAGCCGCAGTCGAAGCGCTGGCCGCGGAAGCGCAGGCCATAGACGCCGCGCCCTTCGGCGATCTCGTCGGCAATGGCGTCGGTCAGCTGGATTTCCCCGCCCGAGCCCTGCTTGAGCTTGTTGAGGTTGTTGAGCACCGTCGGGGCAAGGATATAGCGCCCGATCACCGCCAGGTTCGAGGGCGGGTTTTCCTTGGGCTTTTCGACCATGCCCTTGGCGCGGACGATGGCGCCCATGTCCTCGGCCACGTCAAGGACGCCGTAAGCCTTGGTCTTGTCCAGCGGCACTTCCATGGTCGCGACCATGCTGCCGCCGGTGTCCTGATAGGCCTCGATCATCTGCTGAAGGCAGGGCGGCTCGCCCATGATGACGTCATCGGTCAGGATGACGGCAAAGGGCTCGTCGCCGACAAGACGGCGGGCGCACCAGACCGCGTGACCCAGCCCCAGTGCCTTGTGCTGGCGGATATAGGCGATGGCGCCCGAATCCATGTTGGTGCCGCGCAGCACGTCCAGCAGGTCGGTCTTGTTGGCCTTTTTCAGATTCGATTCCAGTTCGTGGGCATGGTCGAAATAGTCCTCAAGCGCACCCTTGCCGCGCGAGGTAACGAAGATGAACTCTTCGATCCCGGCAGCACGGGCCTCGTCGATCGCGTATTGGATCAACGGGCGGTCCACCAAGGTCATGATTTCCTTGGGAATGCTCTTCGTTGCGGGAAGAAAGCGGGTGCCCAGGCCAGCCACGGGGAAGATGGCCTTGGTTACTTTACGACTCATCAATAGGTCTCCTGACGTCTGCGCCAACCTTTTTGGGGGTTATCCCCGTTTGTTCGCGACTGCGCAACAAGCGCGGTAAGAGCCAAACCGTTCCGTCTAAATTCAGACCAGGCGAATTTTTTCTTTATCCGTTGCCAGTTTCCGCCGATTTCACGCCCAGGTCCAGCGAATTTCCCCGCTCGCGCGCGCAGCGATTGTGCCAACCCATCAGAAAGACTGGTGAATCTCCCGGCCGCGAGGGGCCCCAAAGCCCGCCGCGCTGTTCCCACCAGCCGCCCTCGCCCATCACCATGCGATGCGGCAGGACGCTGGGGGTCATCAGCAGGATCGTGGCCAGATCGCCCGCCGCGACCGCGCGGGCGGCGGATTCGCGCAAGGACCCCGCCCGCCAATGCCATCCCGCCAGAAACACATGGCGGGGCGCATGGCCCGAAATGGGACGGAAATCAGACGCGAAATCAGACGCAACGGCCGGTTTTCCGACTGGAGGCGGCGGGCACAGCGCCCGCCCCTCGGCCAATCCTGCCCGCAGCGTCGCCATCAGCGGCGCCACCGCGAAAGGATCAAGCCGCCCCGCGACCATATGACGCAGCAAGCGCCGCCGCTGACTAATCTGCACCCACCTCGCGTCACCACCATGGCGCGCGGCAAAGATCGCGGACGAGCGGCCGATCTGCGTCAGATCCTGCGGCACGCCCGCCCCGGCGCGGCCCGAACCCGGCGCAATACCATGGATCACCTGCGCCTGTGGCACCACCGCCGTCAGCCCCTGCGGAAACCGCGCGCAGAGGCGCATGTTCACATCGCTTTCGTCCAGATGATAGGGAAATGCCCCATCAAAGCCGCCGATCTCCAGCAGCGTCTCGCGGCGAAAGGCGCAATTGGTGCCGATGGTGCTGATCGGGCAGCCGTCCTCGGGCGCGAGCAGGGCAGGCTCATCCAGATCAAAGGGGATGGCCTGACCCGAGGCCGTCATCCGCTCGGCCCGCGCCTGCCAGCTCAGCCCGTCGGGGCCACGGGTAAAGCCGGTCCCGGCCAGCACGCGCGGATCGGCAAAAGGCCGGGTCAGCGCCTCGGCCCAGCCGGGCAGGGCGATGGCGTCATCGTCGATGAAGGCCACGACCGGGGCGGCGGCCAGCGCGATGCCCTCGTTCCGGGCCAGCGAGATGTTCGGGATGTCAAAGGCCCGGCGCTTCAGCGGCAGGTCCGCGCAGATACCCACGGAGGCCGGGTCGGCGACCAGCACGATTTCATATTCGGGATGGGTCTGGCGGGCCAGGGCGGCCAGGCAGCGGGCCAGATGCTGCGGCCGGTGACGCGAGACGACGATGACACTGCATCGCGGCGCGCGCCCCGGCGCTGGCTGCATCAGGCGATGCCCATGCGCTGCATCATCGATTCCAGCTTGCCCACATCCGAGGGGTTGTTCAGCTCCCAGAATTCACGGCCCCGCGCCTCGACCTCGACGCACAGGATGCGGCGGCCACGTTCAAGGAAACGCAATTGCTCGAGCCCCTCAAGCTGTTCAAGACGCCCCTCGCCCCAGCTTGGGTATTCGGCCAGCGCGGCGGGGCGATAGGCATAGACGCCGACATGGTGATAGACTGGGGTCGGGTCGCTGGGGCCGAAATCGCCGGCGGCAAAGGGGATCACCTCTTTCGAGAAATAAAGCCCGCGCCGGTCGTGACCGAAGACGGCGGTGGTGCCGCCGACGCGGCCCGCGACGCGGTCGGCGATCAGCTCGGAGCGCATGGCGCCGGTGCAGCGCAGGACCGGCGTCGCCACATCGGCGCCCGGATCGGCACGCAGGCCCGCGACCAGATCCTCGACGAACCAGGCGGGCGTCAGCGGCGCGTCGCCCTGCAGGTTGACCACGATATCATGGGTCAGGCCCAGATTGGCCACGGCCTCGGCGCAGCGTTCGGTGCCGTTTCGGGCGCTGGTCGAGGTCATCGCCACCTCGGCCCCGAAGCCCTCGGCATGCTCGCGGATGCGGTCGTCATCGGTGGCGACGATCACCCGGTCGATGCCCTGCGCGGCCCGCGCCGCCTCCCAGCTGCGGCGGATCAGGCTGAGCCCCTGCCCCGAGGCGCCGCGCAATTCCACCAGCGGCTTGCCGGGATAGCGGGTCGAGGCATGGCGGGCGGGAATGACGATGACGACAGACATGGGTTTACTCCCGCACCAGCAGCACGCCGGGCGCATAGGCGATGAAGAAGGGATTGTCGAAACCGGGCTTGCCATAGGCCAAGGGGGTGTGGTCGTCGAAACGCACCACCTCGCCACCCGCGCCGCGCAGCACCGCATCGCCCGCCGCCGTGTCCCATTCCATGGTCCGGCCAAGGCGCGGATAAAGATCGGCCTCGCCCGTCGCGACAAGGCAGAATTTCAGCGAACTGCCCGCCGAAGTCATGTCGCGCACCGCGTAATGGTCGATATAGGCGTCGGTCGCGGCGTCGCGATGCGATTTTGAGGCCACCACCATCAGCCCGCGATTGTCGGGCATCGAATTGACGCCGATGGGCGTGACCTCGCCCGGCTGCGCGCCAAAGGGGCCCTTTTCCTCGACCGAGCCGCCATGCGCGGCGGTATAGAACAGCCGCCCCTTGGCCGGGGCATAGACCACGCCAAAGCGCGGCGTGCCGTTTTCGACATAGGCGATATTGACGGTGAAATCACCGCGCCGCTGGACGAATTCCTTGGTCCCGTCCAGCGGATCGACGATCAGGAAGGTCGACAGGCTTTGCCCATGGGTCTCGGCCTGCTCCTCGGTCACCAGCGGAATATCGGGAAAGGCCGCGCGCAGACCGGCAGAGATCAGCGCGTCGGCGGCCTCATCGGCCTCGGTCACCGGGGATGCGTCGGATTTTGACCGGACCTCAAAATCCTCGGCACCATAGATCTGCATGATCCTGTCACCGGCAAGCAGGGCAAGGCGGCGCATCTCGGCAATCATTTGATCGAATTGCATAGGTTTTCCTTTCGGTCCCGGGTTTACCGGCATGCGGCGCTGATTATATATATGGTTTTCCCGTTTGTTATGATGCGGCGGATCGCGCAGGGCAAGCGCCCCGCCCTGCCCCAGTGAAAGACCGATCAGCGATGTTTACGCAACGCCGCAGTCGCAACATGGTCGAGGCCGCGTTCACGACGCTGGCGCTGATCTATCATGTGACCGTGAACAATCTGCGCAAGGGCCAGCGCAACGCCATTGTCGGTCTGATGATGACGGTGGTCCAGGCCGTCGCCATGATCCTGGGGTTCTACCTGATATATTTCATCATCGGCGTGCGCTATTCGCCGATCCGGGGCGATTTCATCGTCTATATCATGACCGGCATCTTCATGTTCATGGCCTTTTCGCAGGCCATCGGCGCGGTCTCGGGCTCTGGCGGGCCCAACAGCCAGATCATGAAGCACGGGCCGATGAACACGGCGGTGGTGATCTCGGCCGCGGCGCTGGCTTCGCTATACAAGCAGACCTTCGCGGCCTTCGTGGTGATGACGGCCTATAATTACTTCGTCGAGCCGATCCATATCGAGGATCCGCTGGCCTGCTATGCGATGTTGCTGCTGTCGTGGTTCTGCGGCTGCTGCATCGGGCTGATCTTCCTGTCGCTGCGGCCATGGTGGCCGCAGGGGGCGCAGGTGCTGACCATGTTCTTCCAGCGCGTCAACATGGTGTTTTCCGGCAAGATGTTCGTGGCCAACACCATGTCCCCGGCGCTGCTGCACGCCTTTTCCTGGAACCCGCTGTTTCACATCATCGACCAGACGCGCGGCTATGCCTTCATCAATTACGCGCCGCGCAACTCGAACCTGGAATACCCCGTCTATACCACGCTGGCGTTGCTGATGATCGGGCTGATGGGCGAATTCGTGACCCGCAAGGCCGTGTCGGTCAGCTGGTCGGCCGGGCGCTGACCGGCGGGCCGGAATGTCGCGCCGCGGCCGCCAGAAAGGCGCAATTTCTGCCGCAGGCGCTGCTTGCAGGCCGCCGGACCCCTTCCTATATAGGCCCAAGAATACCGGGGGACTCGCCGAAGAGTCCGCTCGGGGCAATCAAGGGATCCAGGTTCCGGGGGCCTCATGGGACCCGAAGCCTATTTATATCGCCGCAAGAAAGGTTATTGCATGTCTAAAGTCATCGGCATCGACCTCGGGACCACGAACAGCTGCGTCGCCATCATGGATGGCAGCCAGCCCAAGGTCATCGAGAACGCGGAAGGCGCGCGCACCACGCCCTCGATCGTCGGCTTCACCGACAGCGAGCGTCTGGTCGGCCAGCCGGCCAAGCGTCAGGCCGTCACCAACCCCTCGAACACCGTTTTCGCCGTCAAGCGCCTGATCGGCCGCCGCACCACCGACCCCGAGGTGGAAAAGGACAAGAAACTGGTCCCCTATGAGATCGTCGATGGCGGCAATGGCGACGCCTGGGTCGAGGTCCGGGACGACAAGTATTCCCCCAGCCAGATTTCCGCCTTCATCCTGCAGAAGATGAAGGAAACCGCCGAAAGCTATCTGGGCGAGCCGGTCACCCAGGCCGTCATCACCGTCCCCGCCTATTTCAACGACGCCCAGCGTCAGGCGACCAAGGACGCCGGCAAGATCGCCGGGCTTGAGGTGCTGCGCATCATCAACGAGCCGACCGCCGCCGCGCTGGCTTACGGTCTGGACAAGAAGGATTCGAAAACCATCGCGGTCTATGACCTTGGCGGCGGCACCTTCGACATCACCATTCTGGAAATCGACGACGGGTTGTTCGAGGTGAAATCGACCAACGGGGACACGTTCCTGGGCGGCGAAGATTTCGACATGCGCATCGTCAACTACCTCGCCGACGAGTTCAAGAAAGAGCACGGCGTCGACCTGACCAAGGACAAGATGGCCCTGCAGCGTCTGAAAGAGGCGGCGGAAAAGGCCAAGATCGAACTGTCCTCGGCCAGCCAGACCGAGATCAACCAGCCGTTCATCTCGATGGACAGGAACTCGGGCACGCCGCTGCACATGGTCATGAAACTGACCCGCGCCAAGCTGGAAAGCCTGGTCGGCGACCTGATCAAACGCACGATGAAGCCGGTTCAGGACGCGCTGAAAGATGCCGGCATGTCGAAAGGCGACATCGACGAGATCGTTCTGGTCGGCGGCATGACCCGCATGCCCAAGGTGATCGAGGAAGTGACCGCCTTCTTTGGCAAGGAACCGCATAAGGGCGTGAACCCGGACGAAGTCGTGGCCCTTGGCGCCGCCATTCAGGCCGGCGTGCTGCAGGGCGACGTGAAAGACGTCGTGCTGCTGGACGTGACCCCGCTGTCCCTGGGCATCGAGACGCTGGGTGGCGTGTTCACCCGCCTGATCGACCGCAACACCACGATCCCGACCAAGAAATCGCAGATCTTCTCGACCGCCGAGGACAACCAGAACGCCGTGACCATCCGGGTCTTCCAGGGTGAGCGCGAAATGGCCGCAGACAACAAGCTGCTGGGCCAGTTCAATCTGGAAAACATCCCGCCGGCGCCGCGCGGCATGCCGCAGATCGAGGTGACCTTCGACATCGACGCCAACGGCATCGTGTCGGTCAGCGCCAAGGACAAGGGCACCGGCAAGGAGCAAAAGATCACCATCCAGGCCTCGGGCGGGCTGTCGGATGACGAGATCAACCAGATGGTCAAGGACGCCGAGGCCAATGCCGACGCGGACAAGAAGCGCAAGGAACTGGTCGAGGCCAAGAACCAGGCCGAAAGCCTGATCCACACCACCAAGAAGTCGCTGGAAGAGCATGGCGACAAGGTGGATGGCTCGACCGTCGAGGCGATCGAACTGGCCATCGGCGCGCTTGAGGATTCGCTCAAGTCCGAGGATGCCGGCAAGATCAAGGGCGGCATCCAGAACCTGATGGATGCCTCGATGAAGCTGGGTGAGGCCATCTACAAGGCCAGCCAGTCCGAGGGCGGATCGGCCGATGCCGACCCCGAAGCCGGTCCCCGCGACGTCGATGACGAGATCGTCGATGCCGATTTCGAGGATCTCGGCGAAGACAAGCGCAAGTAAGCGCGGTGCAAACGTATCGGCCGGCCCGCTGCAAACCCGCACGGGCCGGCCATTCCTTTAAGGATCCCGGACGCGACCGACATGGCGAAACGTGATTATTACGATGTGCTGGGCGTTGTACGCAGCGCATCGGCCGACGAGATCAAGAAGGCCTATCGCAGCAAGGCCAAGCAGTTGCACCCCGACCGCAACAAGGATTGCAAAGTCTCGGAGGCCGAATTCAAGGAAGTGAACGAGGCTTACGAATGCCTCAAGGACGACCAGAAAAAGGCCGCCTATGACCGCTTTGGCCATGCCGCCTTTGAAAATGGCGGTGGCGGCGGCTTCGGCGGCTTTGGACGTGGCGGCCAAGGTGATTTCGGCTCGGCCTTTGCCGATGTGTTCGAGGATATGTTCGGCGACATGATGGGCCGCCGTCAGGGCGGCGCCGGTGGCGGACGCTCGCGCGCCAGCCGCGGTCAGGACCTGCGCTACAACTTGCGCGTCTCGCTGGAGGACGCCTATCACGGCGTGCAAAAGACCATCAACGTGCCCGGCTCGGTCGCTTGTGGGGCATGCAATGGCACCGGCGCCGAGGGCGCGGTGGAACCGGCCACCTGCCCGACCTGTTCGGGCATGGGCAAGGTACGGGCAACACAGGGCTTTTTCACCGTCGAGCGCACTTGCCCGACCTGTAACGGCCAGGGCCAGATCGTCAAGAATCCCTGCAAGGAATGCCGTGGCGCCGGCCGTATCGAAAAGGAACGCGCGCTCTCGGTCAGCATCCCGGCAGGGGTCGAGACCGGCACCCGCATCCGCCTTGCCGGTGAGGGCGAGGCCGGCATGCGCGGCGGCCCGGCGGGCGATCTTTACATCTTCATCGAGGTCAAGGACCACCCGATCTTCATCCGCGACGGCAGGATGCTGGCCTGTCAGGTGCCGGTCAGCATGTCGACCGCCGCCTTGGGCGGCGAAATCGAGGTGCCGACGATCGACGGCGGCCGCTCGCGCGTCAAGGTTCCGGCCGGGACGCAATCGGGCAAGCAGTTGCGCCTGCGCGGCAAGGGCATGCCCCCCCTGCGCCACGGCCCCGGTCTGAACGGCGAATCCGGCGACATGCTGATCGAACTCTCGGTCGAAACCCCGGTCAACCTGACCGCGCGGCAAAAGGACCTGTTGCGCGAATTCGAGACCATCAAGGCCGACAACAGCCCGCAAACACAGGGCTTCTTCCAGAAGATCAAGGACTTCTGGGACGAGATGAAGGGCTGACGCCCGCGCAGACCCTGCAGCGTTAAGCCTTCCTTCACCGATCCCGTGCCAGATTGCGGGCATGGGATCGAATCACGCCTTTCACGAAGCGCCCTTGCCGCTGTTCTTCCCTGCCCCGGCAGAGGATGATACCCCCCTGACGGCGGGAACCGTCCGGTCCGGGCGCGGTGAAAAACCGCCCAGCTATCTGGCCGATCACCGCGCGCGGCTGCGCGACCGTTTCATGCAGGGCGGGGCGGACGCCCTGCCCGATTACGAGTTGCTGGAACTGGTGCTGTTTCGTGCCATTCCACGTCAGGACGTCAAACCCCTTGCCCGGCGGCTGCTGGACCATTTCGGCGATTTCAACCGCGTGGTCTCGGCGCCCCCCGCCCGGCTGGCCGAGGTGTCGGGCGTCGGCCCTGCCGTGGTGCAGGAATTCAAGATCGTCGAGGCAGCGGCACAGCGGCTGGCGCGCTCGCGCGTCATGCATCGCCCGGTCCTGACCAGCTGGGACGCGCTGCTGGACTATTGCCACACCGCCATGGCCCATCGCGAGATCGAGCAGTTCCGCGTCCTCTATCTGGACCGCAAGAACGTGCTGATCGCCGATGAGGAACAGGCCCGCGGCACCGTCGATCACGTCCCGGTCTATCCGCGCGAGATCATGCGCCGCGCGCTGGAACTGACCGCCAGCGCCCTGATCCTGGTCCACAATCACCCCTCGGGCGATCCGACCCCCTCGCAGGCCGATATCTCGATGACCGCGCGCATCGTCGCTGCGGGCGAGGTCATGGGAATCACGGTCCATGACCACCTGATCATCGGCAAATCCCGCGAGCTGAGCTTCCGCAGCGAAGGCTTGCTGTGACGCAACCGCAGGTTTTCGACCGCATGCGGACAGCCAAAATCCCACACCTGCGTCGATTTGCGGCACATCCCCTGGTCTGGCCTTCTGGACTGACAGGAATTTGATCGCTAGAACCGCCTAGGCGAGGGCTGTGCTTTGTCACGGCCCGTTCGGTCGTATCGCCCCGCGAAGGGGCAAGAATGGAGAGCAAACCCGTGTCCCACGCAGACGAACACGCAGGCGACCACGGCACCCGGAGAGATTTCCTCTATTTCGCGACGGCCGGTGCCGGCACGGTCGCGGCCGGAGCTGCGGCCTGGACCCTTGTCAACCAGATGAACCCCTCGGCCGATGTGCAGGCGCTCGCCTCGATCCAGGTCGATGTCAGCGGCGTCGAGACCGGCACCCAGCTGACGGTGAAATGGCTGGGCAAGCCCGTGTTCATCCGCCGCCGCACCGAGGACGAGATCACCAAGGGCCGTGAAGTGCCGCTGCACGACCTGATCGACAAGGGCGCCGAAAACGCCAACAAGCCCGGCGAGGACGCCAGCGACCAGAACCGGACGCTGGACGAGGCCGGCGAATGGCTGGTGATGATCGGCGTCTGCACCCATCTGGGCTGCGTGCCGATCGGCGACGGCGCCGGCGATTTCGGTGGCTGGTTCTGCCCCTGCCACGGCTCGCATTACGACACTTCGGGCCGCATCCGCAAAGGGCCGGCGCCGCAGAACCTGCATGTCCCCGTTGCCGAATTCGTCAACGAAACCACCATCAAGCTGGGCTGAGGAGGCACAGATGGCCGGAATTCCCCACGACCATTACGAGCCCAAGACGGCGATCGAGCGCTGGCTGCACCGCCGCCTGCCCGTCGTCAGCCTGGTCTATGACACCCTGATGATCCCCACCCCCAAGAACCTGAACTGGTGGTGGATCTGGGGCATCGTCCTTGCATTCTGCCTTGCGCTGCAGATCGTCACCGGCATCGTGCTGGTCATGCATTACACGCCGCATGTCGACCTGGCCTTTGCCTCGGTCGAACATATCATGCGCAACGTGAATGGCGGCTACATGCTGCGTTACCTGCATGCGAACGGCGCCTCGCTGTTCTTCTTTGCCGTCTATATCCACATCTTCCGCGGTCTCTACTACGGCAGCTACAAGGCCCCGCGCGAAGTGACCTGGATCGTCGGCATGCTGATCTATCTGTGCATGATGGGCACGGCCTTCATGGGCTATGTTCTGCCCTGGGGCCAGATGTCCTTCTGGGGCGCCACCGTGATCACGGGCCTGTTCGGCGCGATCCCGGGCATCGGCGAATCGATCCAGACCTGGTTGCTGGGCGGCCCGGCCGTCGACAACCCGACGCTGAACCGCTTCTTCTCGCTGCATTACCTGCTGCCCTTCGTCATCGCGGCGCTGGTGATCGTCCATATCTGGGCCTTCCACACCACCGGCAACAACAACCCCACCGGCATCGAGGTGCGCCGCACGTCGAAGGAAGAGGCCGAAAAGGACACCCTGCCCTTCTGGCCCTATTTCGTGATCAAGGACCTGTTCGCGCTGGCCGTGATCCTGGTGGTGTTCTTTGCCGTCGTCGGCTTCATGCCGAACTATCTGGGCCACCCCGACAACTATATCGAGGCGAACCCGCTTGCGACGCCCGCGCATATCGTGCCGGAGTGGTATTTCCTGCCCTTCTACGCGATCCTGCGTGCCTTCACCGCCGATGTCTGGGTGGTGATGCTGGTCGAATGGCTGACCTTCGGCATCGTTGACGCCAAGTTCTTCGGCGTGGTCGCCATGTTCGGCGCGATCATCGTCATGGCGCTGGTGCCGTGGCTGGACACCTCGCGCATCCGTTCGGGCCAGTATCGTCCGCTGTTCAAGTGGTGGTTCTGGATCCTTGCGGTCGACTTCGTCGTGCTGACCTGGGTGGGCGCCATGCCGACCGAGGGGATCTACCCCTATATCGCGCTGGCCGGGGCGGCCTATTGGTTCGCCTATTTCCTGATCATCATGCCGCTGTTGGGCATCATCGAAAAGCCGGCGCCCATGCCACAGACGATCGAGGAAGACTTCAATGCCCATTACGGGCCCGAAACCCATCCTGCCGAGTAAGGAGAGGCAACAATGACCATGAGAAACGCATCGCTCACGGCTATTGCGGCCCTGACGGTTGCTTTGGCAGGGGGCGCGATCGCGCAGGACGCCAGCACCGCGACCACCGCGCCTGCCGGTTCGAGCTATCAAAACAACGCTTCGCCCGCTCCGGCGGCCGAGGCGGCACCGGTCGCCGAGGCGGTGACCGAGGCTCCGGCCGAGGCTGCACCCGCAGCCGCTGCCGAGGCCGCGACTGAGGCTGCCCCGGCAGCGGAAGCACCTGCTGAACCTGCGGCGGAACAGCCTGCCGCAGAACCGGCCGCAGAACCCGCAGCAGAACCCGCAGCCGAGCCGGCGGCGGAAGCGCCGGCCGAGGCCGCTCCTGCGGCTGAGGCCGAGGCTCCGGCCGAAGCGCCGGCGGCTGAGGCCGCACCTGCCGAGGCCCCTGCTGCCGAAGAAGCACCCGCCGCAGAAGCCGCGGCGGAACCGGCTGCCGAGGCTCCGGCCGAGGCTGCTGCAGAACCGGCGGCGGAAGGCGAAGACGCGGCGCATGCCGCTGCCGAGCCCGCGGCGGAAGGACACGCCGCCGAAGGTGAAGCCGCTGCCAGCCACGAGGCCGCGCATATCGAGGACGTCGCCTTCAGCTTCGAAGGCCCGTTCGGCACCTATGACCAGTTCCAGCTTCAGCGCGGCCTGCAGGTCTATACCGAGGTCTGCGCCGGCTGCCACGGCCTGCGCTATGTCCCGCTGCGCACGCTGGGCGATGCCGGTGGCCCCGAGCTGCCCGAGGATCAGGTCCGCGCCTATGCCGCGCAATTCGACATCACCGATGCCGAAAGCGGCGAGGACCGTCCGCGCGTTCCCACCGACCATTTCCCGACCGTCTCGGGCGAGGGCATGGGTCCGGACCTGTCGCTGATGGCCAAGGCGCGCGCCGCCTTCCACGGGCCTTATGGCACGGGTGTGTCGCAGCTGTTCAACGGCACGGGTGGCCCGGAATATATCCACGCCATCCTGACCGGCTATGACGGCGAGACCAAGGAGGAGGCGGGCAGCACCTTCTATCACAACGCGGCCTTTGCCGGTAACTGGATCCAGATGCCGCAGCCGCTGACCGACGATCAGGTCACCTATGAGGACGGCACCCCGGCCACGGTCGACCAGATGGCCAAGGACGTCGCCGCCTTCCTGATGTGGACGGCCGAGCCGAAGATGATGGACCGCAAGCAGGTCGGCTTCGCCTCGGTGATCTTCCTGATCGTGCTGGCGGCGCTGCTTTACCTGACCAACAAGAAGCTGTGGTGGTCGGTCAAGCATCCGCGCAAGCCCGAGTGATCCGGGCGGCCTGAAAATCGAAACGCGCCCCTCAGCGGGCGCGTTTTTCGTTTCTGCCCCGGCATATGGACAAAGCCCCGGATTCCCGGTCACATTGCGCCAGCAATGGGGGGCGGCGCATGACGATCTATAATCTCGGCTCGATCAATATCGACCATGTCTATCGTCTGACCGCCCTGCCGCGCGCCGGCGAGACGATCAGCTCGCAGGGCTATGCGCTGGGGCTGGGCGGCAAGGGCGCGAACCAGTCGGTGGCCGCCGCCCGCGCCGGTGCCCAAGTCCAGCATCTGGGCGCGATGGGCGCGGGCGATGGCTGGGTTCTGGACAAGCTTGCAGCGGCGGGGGCCGGGACCGGCGCGATCGCGCGGCTTGAAGGGGTTGCGACGGGCCATGCCATCATTCTGGTCGATGGGGGCGGCGAGAATTCGATCATCCTGCATGGCGGCGCGAACCATGCCCTGCCCCCGACCCTGCTGGAGCGCGACCTTGCCGGCATCGGCCCCGGCGACATCCTGATGCTGCAGAACGAAACCAACCTGCAGGCCGAGGCGGCCGCCCGCGCCCATGCCGCAGGTGCCCGGGTGATCTATTCTGCCGCCCCCTTCGAGATTGAGCCGCTGCGCGCCGTGCTGCCGCATGTGACCATCCTTGCCGTCAACGAGGTCGAGGCCCGCGACACCTTCGCCGCCTTTGGCGAGGATCTGCCGGTCGAGGGCATGCTGATCACGCGCGGAGCCGAGGGGGCGGAATATCGCGATCTGCGCTCGGGTCAGGTCTGGCACCAGCCGGCCTTCAAGGTGCAGGCGGTCGATACGACCGGCGCCGGCGACTGCTTTGCCGGCTGGTTCGCCGCCGGGCTGTCGCGCAATGAGGACCCACAGACCGCTTTGCGCCACGCCTCGGCCGCCGCCGCCATTCAGGTCACCCGCAAGGGGGCGGGCGACGCCATGCCCGACCGGGCCGAAGTCATGGCTTTCCTGAAAGAACGCGGATGACCGCTTGCCGGATGGCCCCGGCGCGCCTATCTGCTTGGGCATGAAAATCCCATTCCTGACCCGCACGGCCAGCGTGGCCGTCCTGCGCCTGCAAGGCACCATCGGCGCGACCGGGCGCGGCGCCGGGCTGTCGGATGCCGCTCTGGCCCCGCTGCTGGAACGCGCCTTCAAGCGCAAGAAACCTCTGGCCGTGGCGCTGGCGATCAATTCGCCCGGCGGCTCGCCGGTGCAATCCAGCCTGATCGGCGCCCGCATCCGCCGCCTGTCGCAAGAACATGACGTCCCCGTCCATGCCTTTGTCGAGGATGTGGCGGCCTCGGGCGGCTATTGGCTGGCCAGCGCCGCCGATTACATCTGGGCCGATGACAGTTCGGTCCTGGGCTCGATCGGGGTGATCGCGGCCGGCTTCGGCTTTACCGAGCTGATCCAGCGCCACGGGATCGAACGGCGCGTGCATACCGCCGGGCGCTCAAAATCCATGCTGGACCCGTTCCGCCCCGAAACCCCCGAGGATGTCGCGCGGCTGGAACGCCTTCTGGTCCCGATCCATCAGGCCTTCAAGGATCAGGTCATCGCCCGGCGCGGCAACCGTCTGCCCAGCGATCGCGACCTCTTCACCGGCGAGATCTGGACCGGCCGCGATGCGGTCGAGCTGGGTCTGGCCGATGGCATCGCCCATCTGGTCCCCAAGATGCGCGAGCTTTACGGCAAGGACGTGCGTTTCCTGACCTATGGCCAGCGCGTGCCGCTGCTGCGCCGCTTTGGGATTTCCGCCGATGCGGTGATCGACAGCGTCGAGGAACGCGCGGCCTTTGCACGTTTCGGGGCCGGACGCGGATGATCAAGCTCGTTCTCATCTTCCTGCTTGTCATTGTCGCGCTGGCCCTGGCCGCCGGGCCGGGCGTGCGCCGCGTCATCGCCCGCATCCTTGGATTGCCGCATAAATGATCGTCGATATCGCCCTTGTGCTGGCCGGTCTGATCGCCCTGGTCATCGGCGGCGAATATCTGGTGCGGGGCGCCACCGCCCTGTCGCTGCGGCTGGGCCTGCCGCCGCTGATCGTCGGGCTGACGGTCGTAGCCTTTGGCACCTCGGCGCCCGAGATGATCGTCTCGGTCGCGGCGGTGCTGAACGGCTCGCCCGATATCGCGCTGGGAAATGTCATCGGCTCGAATATCGCCAATGTGCTGATCGTGCTGGGCCTGCCGGCGCTGATCGCGGGCATCCGCACCGATCAGGCCGACCTGCGCGAAAGCTGGGCGCTGATGGTTGCAGCGACGCTGCTGGTCATCCTGTTCGCGCATCTGGGGCCGATCCACTGGCCGCAGGGCCTGATCATGCTGGGCGCTCTGGTGCTGGTGGTCTGGCGCCAGATCACCACGGCGCGCCGTGATGCCGCACTGACGCCCGCCAGCGGCGACAGCATCGGGGCCGAACTGGGCGGCGGGGCCGAGCTCGCCCCTTGGCGCAGGATCCTGCTCTGGCTGGGCATCGGTCTGGTGGCGCTGCCGGTGGGCGGTCAGGTGCTGGTCACTGGCGCCACCGACATCGCCCGCCTGCTGGGGATCAGCGAGGCGGTGATCGGCCTGACGCTGGTCGCGGTCGGGACCTCGTTGCCGGAACTGGCGACCTCGGTCATCGCCGCCCTGCGCGGGCGGGCCGATCTGGCGCTGGGGAATGTCATCGGCTCGAACATCTTCAACATCCTGTCGATTCTGGGCGTCACCGCGCTGATCGGCACCCTGCCGGTGCCCGAGCAGATGATGAACCGCGATCTGTGGATCATGCTGGCGACCGCGCTGCTGCCGGCGCCCTTCCTGTTCCTGCGCTGGCCGCTGGGCCGGCTGGCCGGGGCGGGCTTTCTGGCCGCCTATGGGCTTTACGTGGGGTCGATGCTGTGACGGCGCTGGTGACAGCCGGGGCGCGCAGGCTGGGCCGGGCCATGGCGCTGTATCTGGCGCGGCGCGGCCATGACGTGGCGATCCATTACAACAGCTCGGCCGCCGAGGCCGAGGCAACCGCCACCGAGGCCCGCGCCCATGGCGTCCGGGCCGAGATTTTCGCGGCCGACCTGCTGGACCTTGACCAGACCGAAACGCTGGTGAGCCGCGTCCATGAGGCGCTGGGGCCGCTGACGGTCCTGGTCAACAATGCCTCGATCTTTGAATACGACAATCTGGACAGCGCCACGCGGGAAAGCTGGGACCGGCATATGGGCTCGAACCTGCGGGCGCCCTTCGTGCTGACGCAGGCCTTTGCCCGGCAGGCGCCCAAGGCCGACCGCAGCGGGGCCGAGCCACGCGCGCAGGCGCTGGTCGTCAACATGATCGACCAGCGGGTGCTGAAACCCACGCCCGAATTCATGACCTATTCGCTGGCCAAGGCGGGGCTGTGGTGGCTGACCCAGACCTCGGCGCAGGCGCTGGCCCCAGATATCCGCGTCAATGCCATCGGCCCCGGCCCGACCCTGCAGGGCAGCCGCCAGTCGGACGACCATTTCGCCCGCCAGCGCGCCGCCACGATCCTTGAGCGGGGCGCAGGTCCCGCAGACATTCAGGCGGCTCTGGGATACTTTCTGAACGCCGATTCCGTGACCGGACAGCTGATCTGCGTGGATGGCGGCCAGCATCTGGGATGGCGTACCCCCGACGTTCTGGGGGTAGAATAGACCCGGATTTCGCGCCAGACGCGACAAGTTGTCCACCTTTCGGATGGCATTCACGAAACCTTCACGATTCTGGCAAGGATTTCAGAGCATTGCACCAAGGACAAAAACATATGTTTGATATCAACACCTTGCAAAACTGTCTATTTTTTAGGCAAACCCTTGAATCCCCAACAATGCCTTGGCGAATACCCTCTTCCCCCAAGGACACCCACAGACTTATCCACAGATTCCGTGGACAGGATTCTTCTTGAACCCCACGGTTCAATTTTGCAGACGCAGCAAAGAATCACCTGGTTAACAAGATGACCGATTCCCCCACCGAAAAGCCCGCAGAAACGCCCACCGGAACGCCGGCCGCCAAGACCGGGCAGGCGCTGATTCAGGACTATCTGAAGACGCTCGACGGCTCGCCGGGAGTCTATCGGATGCTGGATGCTCAGGGTGCGGTGCTTTACGTCGGCAAGGCGCGCAACCTCAAGGCGCGGGTCTCGAACTATGCGCGGGGCAGCGGTCATTCGGCGCGGATCGCGCGGATGATCCGCGAGACATGCTCGATGATGTTTCTGACCACGCGCACCGAGACCGAGGCGCTGCTCTTGGAGCAGAACCTCATCAAGCAGCTGAAGCCGCGCTACAACGTGCTTTTGCGCGACGATAAAAGCTTTCCGAACATTCTGGTCGCGAAATCTCACCCCTTTGCCCAGATCAAGAAGCATCGCGGCGCGAAATCGGAAAAGGGCGACTATTACGGCCCCTTTGCCAGCGCCGGGGCGGTGAACCGGACGCTGAACCACCTTCAGCGGGTGTTCCTGCTGCGGTCCTGCACGGATGCCACCTTCAGCGGCCGCAGCCGGCCCTGCCTGCTTTACCAGATCAAGCGTTGCTCTGCCCCCTGCGTCGGCCGCATCGGGCTTGAGGATTACAAGGCGCTGGTTGCGGATGCCGAACTGTTCCTGCGCGGCAAGTCCACCGCCATTCAGGTGCAGCTTGCGCGTGAAATGTCAGCGGCCAGCGAGGCGATGGAATATGAGCGCGCCGCCGCGCTGCGGGACCGCATCAAGGCGCTGACCGCCGTGCAATCGGTGCAGGCCATCAACCCGCGCGGCGTCCCCGAGGCGGACGTGGTCGCCCTGCATCTCGAGGGCGGGCAAGCCTGTGTGCAGGTCTTTTTCATTCGCGGCAATCAAAGCTGGGGAAACCGCGACTTTTATCCGAAACTGAACGGCGTCGAATCCGCCGATGAGGTGATGCAGGCCTTTCTGGTGCAGTTCTATGACGGCAAGGTGCCGCCGCGCATGATCCTGCTGTCGCACGGGATCGAGGATCCCGACCTGATGACCGAGGCGCTCTCCGAGAAAGCCGGGCGCAAGGTCACGCTGGGCGTGCCCCAGCGCGGCGAAAAGGCGGAACTCGTGGAAAACGCCCTGCGCAATGCCCGCGAGAGCCTGGCCCGGCGCATGTCGGAAAGCGCCGCACAGGCCCGGCTGCTGGAAGCTCTGGCCGAGGCGTTCGACCTGCCCGAGGCGCCGCAGCGCATCGAGATCTATGACAACAGCCACATTCAGGGCACGAATGCGGTCGGCGGCATGGTCGTCGCCGGCCCCGAGGGCTGGATCAAAAGCCAGTATCGCAAGTTCAACATCAAGGGCACCGAGATCACCCCGGGCGACGATTTCGGCATGATGAAAGAGGTGCTGACCCGCCGCTTTTCGCGCCTGCTGAAGGACGACCCGGACCGCCAGACCGATATCTGGCCCGACCTGCTGCTGATCGACGGCGGCGCCGGACAGGTCAGCGCGGTGCATGAGATCATGGTCGAGATGGGGGTCGAGGACATCCCGATGATCGGCGTCGCCAAGGGTCAGGACCGCGACCACGGCAAAGAGGAATTCCACCGCCCCGGCCGGCGCCCCTTTGCCCTGCGCATGAACGACCCGGTGCTGTATTTCGTCCAGCGCCTGCGCGACGAGGCGCATCGCTGGGCCATCGGCACCCACCGCGCCAAGCGCGCCAAATCGGTGATGGCGAACCCTCTGGACGAGATCGCGGGCGTCGGCGCGGCGCGCAAACGCGCGCTTCTGGCGCATTTCGGCAGCGCCAAGGCGGTCAGCCGCGCCGGGCTGGCCGATCTGATGGCCGTGGACGGCATCAGCGAGCAGCTGGCGCAAAAGATCGTCGACCATTTCCAGAAAGCCTGAGGGCAGCGCCAGAACGGCTGAGGGGTGGCTTTCGCCACCCCTCGTCCTTCATCCGGTCTATGGCGGCCCCACCACAAGCCACTCAGCAGGCCGGATCACGACACCGCAGTCAACACGCAGCAATCAATGCGCCAGCATTTCAGCGACGATCTGCGACCCATCCAGCCCAGCCGGGTAATATGTCGGCCAGTTGGTAATCTCGTTAAGCAGGGCGGCGCGGTCCTCACCCCAATAAAGATGGTAATGCCCTGCTTTGACGGGTGCAATGGCATGGTCGCTGAACTGGATGAATTGCGGCGCGCCGGCATCGCCCGAGACTTTCTTGAAGATATAGCGCACGCCGCGATTGCCCTTCTTGTAGGTCAGCGTCTCGTGGCCGTCATTGGCATATTCGCCCGAAACCACGGCCTCGCCCCGGTGGAAGCTGACCTGCTCGCCCTTGATGACGATGCGGTTCACATCGGTGCGATAGCCGATATCGTAATAGTCGCGGTATTCCTGCGCGGTCTTGTCGCCCTTTTCGGCCTTGTGGGCCATGACCGGGTCCAGCGTGCCATCGGTCAGATAGGGATAGACGGATTGCCAGTCGCCCTGCCAATCGGCCAGCGTGCGGTCCTGGATCTGGCTGTCCTCGAAATAGCCTTTATAGACGGTCTTTTCCTCAGCTGGCTTGGCGTCATGGGCGTGATCATGGGCGTGATCGTGGCCATGCGCGCTGTCCTTGGCCGTGGCGGCGCTCTCCGCCTGCGCCATGGCCGGCGTGATCTGCAGCGCCGTTCCCAGCGCCAGTGCCATCAGCCCCGGTCCGAACCGCAGTCCGAGCCCCAGTCCAGGCCCCTGTCCCATCCGCTTTTCCATGTCCCTTGTCCTTTCTGCTTGCCGGTACCGGCGGTTAACAACTCAAATATGTTATGTTATCACATAGCAAATCGCCACTTAACGCAGCCCCCCGCCCGTGACAAGCACATTCGGACAGGGCGCGGCGGCTGAATGCGCCCCCTTCCCCCCGGGCGCGCAAATGCATAAGTTGCGGCCATGCGCTGGACCTTGCCCAACATCCTGACTGTGCTGCGCCTTGCAGCTGCGCCGCTTGTGCCGCTGATGTTTCTGTTCCTTAGCCGGCCATTCGCGGATTTCGCGGCGCTGGTGCTGTTTCTGGTCGCCGCCATCACCGACTGGTTCGACGGCTATCTCGCGCGGCTCTGGGGACAGGAAAGCCGATTCGGCGCCGCCATGGACCCGATCGCCGACAAGGCCATGGTCATCATCGCCGTCGTGGTCATCACCGGCTATTCGGGGATGAACCCCTGGCTGATCCTGCCCTCGACCATCATCCTGTTCCGCGAGGTTTTTGTCGCGGGCTTGCGCGAATATCTGGGCAGCGACGCCAAGCTCTTGAAGGTGACCAAGCTGGCCAAGTGGAAAACTACCGCCCAGATGGTCGCCATCGCCGTGCTGTTTCTGGGCACCGGCCTGAATTATTACGAGGTCGGCCATCCGCCTCTGGTCGGTGAAACCAGCCTGCCCTGGTCCGACAGCTGGTCGGATCTGGCGACGCAATTGGGGCTGGCGCTGATCTGGATCGCGGCGCTGCTGACCGCGATCACCGGCTGGGACTATTTCGACAAGGCCCGCCCCTACCTGAGCGATCACCATGGCCGTTGACGTCTTGTATTTCGCCTGGCTGCGCGAACGCATCGGCCAGCCCCGTGAACGGATCGAGACCCAGGCCGCAACCGTGCGCGAACTGGTCGCCCAGCTGGCCGCGATGGACGAATGGCATGCGCTCGCACTTTCCGACCTGTCCGCCGTCCGCGTCGCCATCGATCAGGAACTGAGCGATCTGGACGCGCCCTTGGCCGGCGCGCGCGAGGTTGCCTTCTTCCCGCCGATGACCGGGGGCTGAGATGTCCGCCCGCGTCCAGCGCGCGCCCTTCGACATCGGCGCCGAACTGGCCGGCTTTGGTGCCGGCGCCGGCGCGGTGGTGACGTTTTCCGGCCTTGTGCGGGACGAGGACGGCCGGCTGGTCGCGCTGGAAATCGAACATTACCCCGGCATGACCGAGCGTGCGCTGACCGCCTATGGCGAGGCCGCCGCCGCGCGCTTCGGGCTTTCGGACTGGCGCATCATCCATCGTTACGGCCGGCTTGAGGTCGGCGAGCAGATCATGATGGTCGCCACGGCGGCGCGGCATCGCGTCGCGGCCTTTCAGGCGGCGGAATATCTCATGGACTGGCTGAAATCCCGCGCCCCCTTCTGGAAGCGGGAAATCGGCCCCGATGGCCCCGGAAACTGGGTCGAGGCCAGATCCGGGGACGAGGATGCGCTGACGCGCTGGTAACGCGGCGTTGCATTCCCGGCCTGCGGGCATCATATAGACCCGGACCAGACCGATGACAGAGCGGAGCCCTGCATGACCTACCTGGAGTTCGAAAAGCCGCTTGCCGATATCGAGGGCAAGGCCGAGGAGCTGCGCGTGATGGCCCGCAAGGGCGAAGGCGTCGATCTGGAGAAAGAGGCCGCCGCGCTTGACAAAAAAGCCGATGACATGCTGCGCGACCTCTACAAGCAGCTGGATCCCTGGCGCAAGACGCAGGTCGCCCGCCACCCCGAACGGCCGCATTGCCGCGACTATATCGACGAGCTGTTCACCGAATACATGCCCCTGGCCGGGGACCGCGCCTTTGGCGAGGATCACGCCGTCATGGGCGGTCTTGCGCGCTTTCGCGACAAGCCCTGCGTGATCATCGGCCATGAAAAGGGCAATGACACCAAGTCGCGCATCCACCACAATTTCGGCATGGCCCGCCCCGAGGGCTATCGCAAGGCGATCCGGCTGATGGACATGGCCGACCGCTTCCGCCTGCCGGTGATCACGCTGGTCGACACGC
Source organism: Paracoccus lutimaris (assembly GCF_003337565.1). Lineage (GTDB taxonomy): Bacteria > Pseudomonadota > Alphaproteobacteria > Rhodobacterales > Rhodobacteraceae > Paracoccus > Paracoccus lutimaris. The sequence goes on along the minus strand of NZ_QPJL01000014.1, from coordinate 32,903 downwards.
CCGGCGCCTATCCCGGCAAGGGCGCCGAGGAACGCGGGCAGTCCGAGGCCATCGCCCGCTCGACCCAGAAATGCCTGGAAATCGGCGTGCCGCTGGTTTCGGTCATCATCGGCGAGGGTGGCTCGGGCGGGGCGGTCGCGTTCGCCACGGCAAACCGCATCGCCATGCTGGAACATTCAATCTATTCGGTGATCTCGCCCGAGGGCTGCGCCTCGATCCTGTGGAAGGATGCCGAGAAGATGCGCGAGGCCGCCGTGGCGCTGAAGCTGACCGCGCAGGACCTGAAAAAGCTGGGGATCATCGATCAGATCATCGCCGAGCCGCTGGGCGGCGCGCAGCGGGCACCGGCCGAGACGATCAAGGCCGTGGGCGACACCATCCAGACCATGCTGCGCGAGCTGGAGGGCAAGAAACCCGCCGAGATCGTCAAGGACCGGCGGCAGAAGTTTCTGGCCATGGGGTCGAAGGCGCTGGCCTGAACCGGCCAGTCCTGCGCCGGTTGCACGGTCGCATGGATATTTGAATGAAGAAGAAAGCGAAGGCCCGGCCATATGGTCGGGCCTTGGTCTTTGTGGATCAGGCGCGGGCGGCGCGGATCGAATCCTCGAGCTTGTCCAGCGCCTCGTCGAAGACCTCGTCCTGGATGGTCAGCGGCGCGAGGAAGCGGATGACGTTGCCATAGACGCCGCAGGTCAGCAGGATCAGGTTGCGCTTGAGCGCCTCTTCGCGGATGCGGTTGGTCATCTCGGGGTTGGGCTTGTCGCTGCCGGCGACGTTGAACTCGACCGCGTTCATGAAGCCGGGGCCACGGATGTCGGTGATCTCGGGCACCTCTGATGCGATACCGGCAAGGCGCTGTTTCAGCCGCTGGCCAAGGCGGGTGGCGCGGTCGCAAAGCTGTTCGTCCTCGATCACGTCAAGAACGGCATGGGCGGCGGCCACCGCCAGCGGGTTGCCGGCATAGGTGCCGCCAAGGCCGCCGGGATTGGGGCTGTCCATGACCTCGGCCCGGCCGGTGACGGCGCTGATCGGAAGGCCTCCGCCCAGCCCCTTGGCCATGGTGGTCAGGTCGGCCGCGACGCCGTGATGTTCCATCGCGAACAGCTTGCCGGTGCGGGCAAAGCCGGTCTGCACCTCATCGGCGATGAGCAGGATCTTGTGCTGGTCGCATACCGCGCGCAGGCGCTGCATGAAGCCCGCCGGCACCTCGTAGAAGCCGCCCTCGCCCTGAACCGGCTCGACGATGATCGCGGCGACGCGGGCCGGGTCGATATCGGCCTTGAAGAGCCGGTCCAGTGCCGCCAGCGCGTCCTCGGCGCTGACGCCGTGCAGATCGTTGGGGAAAGGCAGGTGCCAGACATCGTTCATCATCGGACCGAAGCCCGCCTTGTAGGGCTGGACCTTGCCGGTCAGCGACATGCCCATGAAGGTGCGGCCGTGAAAGCCGCCGGCGAATGCGACGACGCCCGGGCGGCCGGTATAGTGGCGCGCGATCTTGATGGCGTTTTCCACCGCCTCGGCGCCGGTCGTGTAGAAGGCAGTCTTTTTCGGAAAGTCGCCGGGCAGCGCCGCGTTCAGGCGCTCGGCCAGCGCGACATAGTTTTCATAGGGCACGACCTGATGGCAGGTATGGGTAAAGCGGTCCAGCTGGTCCTTGACCGCCTGAATGACGCGCGGATGGCGGTGGCCGGTATTGACCACGGCGATGCCAGCGGCAAAGTCGATATAGCGGTTGCCTTCCTTGTCCCAGATCTCGGCGTTTTCGGCGCGATCGGCATAGATCTGCGTGGTCATGCCGACGCCGCGCGAGATGGCGGCATTCTTGCGGTCGGTCATATTGGTCATGTCAGCCCCCCTGATGGACGATTCGGCGCGGATGCTATACGGGCGCCGGTGCGGCGAACAGGGCCGCTTGCGCTATCAGGACGCTTGCGGCACCTTGTGGCGACCCGTTCAAGGTAAGCCGATGTTCCCGATCCGAGACCACAACCCGTCCGAGCGCACGCCCTATGTGACTTATGCGCTGATCATCCTGAACATCGCGATGTTTCTGATCACCGCACCCTGGGCCGGGGGTGCGACCGGGCTTTGGGACCGGCTGGCGCTCTATCCCGTTGCCATCATGCATGGCGAATGGCTGTGGGGGCTGGTCACGCATATGTTCCTGCATGCGGGGCTGATGCATATCGCCGGCAACATGCTGTTCCTGTGGGTCTTTGGCGACAATCTTGAGGACCAGATGGGCCATCTGGGCTTTCTGGTCTTTTATCTGGCCTGCGGGCTGGCGGCGGCGGCAGGGCAGATCGCCACCGACCCGATGAGCACGATCCCCATGGTCGGGGCCTCGGGGGCGATTGCCGGGGTGATGGGGGGGTATCTGTTGCTGTTCCCGCGCGCCCGCGTCGATGTGATCGCGATCATCATCATTATCATCAAGCGGTTCACCATTCCGGCCTGGGTATTGCTGGCGGTCTGGTTCGGCATCCAGATCGTCTCCAGCCTGCTTGGGGCGGATCGGGGCGTGGCCTATATGGCCCATATCGCGGGCTTCATCGCCGGGATCGTGCTGGCGGTGCCCCTGTTCCTGCGCCGGGGCGGGACGGCGTTCTGGGACCAGACCCATGGCCGGCCCCCGCATCCGCCCGTCGATTATACCCGCAGCCGCATCCCGCAGGTCAGGCGCTAAAGCTGGCCCCGGCTCATGTGCCGCTTGCCGGCGAAACCGGGGGCGCGGGTGACGGCAAAGCCCGCCGCAGCCAGCGCGCGCCGCACATGGCCCGCCGCCGTATAGGTCGCGAACGTGCCGCCCGGCGCGGTATGGGCAGCGACCTCGGCCATCAGCCCCTCGCCCCAGAGTTCCGGGTTCTTGGCAGGCGAGAACCCGTCCAGAAACCACGCATCCGCCCGCCCCGGCCATGCCGGCAGGGCCGCGCGGGCATCGGCCTCGATCACCTCGGCACTGACATGGCCAAGGGTGAAGCGGCGCGCCGGCCAGCCCGCGCGCAAGCCTGCCGCCAGATCCGCCAGTTCGGGAAAGGCGGCATGGGCGCGGGCCAACTCGTCAAGGGACATCGGATAGGCCTCGAAGCTGGTAAAGCGGATCGGCACGGTCGCCACCTGCGCCAGCGCCAGCAGGTTCAGCCCAGTACCGAAACCCAGCTCGGCGACGTGAAAGCCGGGATACAGCCGCGCGGGCAGATCATTTCCGGCCAGAAACACATGCCGCGTCTCATCCAGCCCGCCATTCAGGCTGAAATAGGGGTCGTCAAAGCGGCGCGAGACCGGAATCGCCCCCTCGCGCCAGTCCAGATCGGCGCCGCTCTGGTCCTGCTGATCCATCCGCGCTAACTCCTGCTTTCGGGGGCAGTTGCGGCAAGGGGCACCGGCTTGGCAAGGGAAAAACTGACAATCGCCGGGGGCGGCGTCTTTGGGCTGGCTTGCGCATGGGAACTGCTGCGGCGCGGCCAGCCCGTCCGGCTTTACGAGGCGGTGCGGATCGGCGCGGGATCATCCGGCGGCCATGTCGGCGCGCTGGCCCCGCATGCGCCCGAAAACTGGAATGCCAAGAAACAGGTGCAGCTTGAGGCGCTGATCAGTGCCGAAAGCTGGTGGGCCGAGGTGGCGCAGGCAGGCGGCGCCGATCCCGGCTATGCCCGCACCGGCCGCATCCAGCCCGTGCCGCCGGGGACGGAATCCCGCATGGCCGGGCGGATTGCTGACGCCCGCAGGAACTGGCCCGATTGGGCGGGGATGGAGATGACCGACAGCCCGCCCGGCGATCTGGTGCCCGCCTCGCCCTCGGGGCTGTGGCTGATCGACCGGCTGACGGCGCGGATCAGCCCGCGCCGGGCCGGGGCCGCGCTGGCCGCCGCGATCCGCGCCTCGGGCGGCGAGATCGTCGAGGGCACCCCGGCCCCCGACGTCCCCGCGATCTGGGCCACGGGCGTCGCGGGCCTTGCGCCCTTTGGCGGCGGCGGGGTCAAGGGCCAGTCGGCGCTCATGGAATTCGCCGCCCCCGACCAGCCGCAGGTCTTTGCCGACGGACTGCATATCGTGCCCCATGGCGACGGAACAGTCGCCATCGGCTCGACCTCGGAACGCGACGTGATGGAGACCGGCACCGACGACCAGCTTGAGGCATTGATCGCCAAGGCCCGCGCGCTATGCCCGGCCCTTGCCGATGCGCCGGTGATCGACCGCTGGGCCGGGATCCGGCCGCGCGCACGCTCCCGCGCGCCCATCGTCGGGCCATGGCCGGGACGGCCGGGGCATTACGTCGCCAATGGCGGCTTCAAGATCGGGCTGGCCATGGCGCCCGCCATCGCGGCCATGCTGGCCGACCTGATCCTTGAGGGCCAGGACCGCATCCCCGAGGGCTTTCGCCCGCCTGTCATGGCAGCGGACTGACCCCGATCACCAGCGGATGCAGGTGAAACAGCGCCGCCCAGACCAGAACCGCCCCCAGAATGCGCGGCCAGCCCAGATTCAGCCGCACGCTCCGGCGCAGAGAGATCACCAGCCCGAACAGCGCATAGGCCAGCAAAAGCCCGAACAGGATGCCATGCGCCAGATCGCCATTCGCGACCAGATGCGCCCCCGCCCAAAGCGCGAATCCCGCCATCAGCCCGGCCATGCCCGCCACCGCCGGGGCCAGCACCGCCAGCGGCATGGCCAGATTAACCAGCCAGCGCATCCAGCCCTCATGCGGCCACAGCTCGACATAGGGCGCCCGCCCCGAGGCAGCGATCAGCCAATAAAGCAACCCCAGCGACAGCGCGCTGTAAGCCGCGACATAGCCGCGCTTGCCCAGCCGCGCGATCAGCGGCGCGCGGAACCGGACCGGGATCACATGCGAGCCCAGAAACGCCGCCAGCGCGATTGAAAATTCAGCCCATTCCATGGCCGCGACCCTAATCCGCGGCATCCGGGGCGGCAATCCGCGTTGACGCCGCGCGCCCCTGCGGCATGATGTCTTCGAAACCAAAAGGACCGACCATGACCCGCCTTCAGACAGCTTTCGCAGCCATCGATCAGGCCAATTCCGCCGACCCGAACCAAAGCGACGGCCAGCCGGTCGAGCTGCTTTACGGCCAGCGCATGACCGAGGAACAGCTTGCGCTTTACCCCGACGCGTCCGAGCCGCTGCGCATCGCCTGCCGCGGCCAGCATATCGAACGCTGGAAACTGCCGCGCCACGATTTCCCGATGGACCGCCCCGGCTATCTGGCATGGCGCACCGAACAGGGCCGCCGCCACGCCGCCCGCGTAGCCGAAATCATGCGCGCGGCTGGCTATGGCGACACGGACATCCAGCATGCCGAAAAGATGCTGATGAAACAGGGCATCAAGCGCGACGGCGATGTGCAGGCGCTTGAGGACGTGGCCTGCTTCACCTTCATCCGCTGGTATATGGGCCCCTTCTCGCAGACCCGCGACCCCGATGAGATGCTGCGCATCGTCGAAAAGACCGCCCGCAAGATGTCGCCCATGGCCCGCGCCCGGGCGCTTGGCGAATTCGCCATCCCCGAGCCCTTCGCCAGCGCCTTCCGTGACTAGGGTCCTGATCGTCGCCCATGGCCAGCCGGGCGACCCCGAACCCCAGCAACAGGCGGTCGAGGCGCTTGCCGCCCGCATTGCCCCCCACCTGCCGCAAGCGCAGGTTCAGGGCGCGACGCTTGCCATGCCCGGCGCGCTGAACATCGCGACGGCCGATACGCTGATCTATCCGATGTTCATGGCCTCGGGCTGGTTCACCCGCAGCGAGCTGCCCCGCCGCCTCGCGCTGGCCGGGGCCGAGGGCGCCCGCGTGCTGGAACCTTTCGGCAGCCATCCCGGCCTGCCGGCCCTGTGCCTGCGCCTGATCACCGATGCCGCCGCCGGACAGGGCTGGCCACTTGCGGACACGGATCTGCTGATCGCCGCCCATGGCTCGGGCCGCTCGCGCGCGCCCTCGACCGCCGCCCGCACCATGGCGGACCGCCTTGCCCCGCATGTCGCCACAACCCATTGCGGCTTCATCGAGGAAGCCCCCTTCATCACCGATGCCGCCCGGGACCTGCCCGCAAGAACGATCTGCCTGCCACTTTTCGCCACCAACGCCGATCACGTGACCGAGGACCTGCCGAATGCCCTGACCAATGCCGGCTTTCAGGGCATCACCCTGCCCCCGGTCGGCCTGGCCGATGCGGTCCCCGCCCTGATCGCCGAAAGCATCAGGGCCGCCCTGAACGAGCGGCCCTGACTTTCTTCTTCACTCAAATATCCATGCGGCCGCGCCACCGGCGCGGCCCGCGCCTACATCGCGGCCAGCTGCGCCAAAGCTGCCCTGATCCGCGCCAGATCATCCTCCAGCGCCGCCAGCTTCTCGCGGGTTTCCTCGATGACTTCCGGCTCGGCATGCTCGACGAATTTCGGATTGCCCAGACGCCCGCGCAGCCCGCCGGCATCTTTCTCGGTCTTGGCCGCCGCCTTTTCCAGCCGCGCGGTTTCCGCCTGCACGTCGATCACATCACCAACCGGCAAGGCAAAGCTCGCGCCAAGCGCTGCGACCGCGATCATGCCCGGCCCCATCGCCCCGTCCACGGGCGCGTTCACCCGCGCCAGCCGCTCGATCAGCGGGGCATTCCCCGCCAGCGCGGCGCGTGCGACGGCATCCGCCTCGGTCACGATCAGGTCCGGACGCGCACCGGCAGGAACGCCGATCTGCGCCCGGGCCGAGCGGATGGCTTCGATCAGCGCGATCACCCAGTTCATCTGCCGGTCGGCATCCGCATCGATCAGCTCAGGCCCGTATTCGGGCCAGTCGCCATGGACCAGCATCCCGGCCCGGTCCCCGGTCAGTGCCCAAAGCTCTTCGGTGACGAAGGGCATGATCGGATGCAGCATGATGTAGCACTGATCCAGCACCCAGCCCATCGTGGCCCGGGTCTCGTCCCGATATTCGCCATCAAACAGCGGTTTTGACAGCTCGACATACCAGTCGCAGACCTTGCCCCAGACAAAGGCGTAAAGCCCGGTCGCGGCATCGTTGAAACGATAGCTGGCCAGCGCATCATCCGTGGCCTGACGGATGCGGGCGACCTCGCCAATGATCCAGCGGTTGACGACGTGCTTCGGCGCGGGCCGCAGGACACCGCCCCGCACCCCGTTCATTTCGGCGAAGCGGGTGGCGTTCCAGATCTTGGTGACAAAATTGCGGTTCGCCTCGACATGCTTTGGCCCCAGCTTGGGATCGCGGCCCATGGCGGCCATGCTGGTCAGGGTGAAGCGCAGCGCATCGGCACCGAAATCGTCGATCAGGGTCAGCGGGTCGATGACGTTGCCTTTCGACTTCGACATCTTCGCGCCCTTTTCGTCGCGCACGAGGCCATGGACATAGACGGTGTGGAAGGGAATATCGCCGACGACCTCAAGCTGCATCATCATCATCCGGGCCACCCAGAAGAAGATGATGTCAAAGCCCGTGACCAGCACATCGGTCGGGAAATGCCGCTGCATTTCCGGCGTATTCTCGGGCCAGCCCAGCGTTCCGATAGGCCAGAGGCCCGAGCTGAACCAGGTATCCAGCACGTCGGGATCGCGCCAGACCGGATAGACCAGCTTGGTCGGGTCCTGCGTCAGGTTGTATTCGGCGAGGCCCTGCGCGAATGCGTCAATGGCCGTGGCACGGTCGGCAACCTCGATCACGCGGGCAATTTCCAGGGGCTGCGGCAGGCCGGCGATGCTGTCGCGGAACTTTTCGAGCACACCGTCGAATGCGGGCGCGGCATGATGGATCTCGTCGCGATGGACCAGACCTTCCTCGAGCAGCGCAAAGATTTCCACCTCATCCAAGGCGCCGTCATGGTCGTCCTCGACCTGACCCTCCAGCGCAAGATCAAGCCCGTACCAGACCGGAATCTGGTGCCCCCACCAAAGCTGGCGCGAGATGGTCCAGGGCTCGATATTTTCCAGCCAGTTGAAATAGACCTTTTTATGCTGCTCGGGCAGGATCTGGGTGCGGCCGTCGCGCACCGCGTCCAGCGCCGGGCCGACGATGCGCTGGGTATCGACGAACCATTGATCGGTCAGCATCGGCTCGATCACCACGCCCGAGCGGTCGCCAAAGGGCTGCATGATCGGTTTTGCATCGACCAGCGCGCGGCGCTCCAGATGCTCGGCGCCGGTTTCGCGGTCGATTTCCTTGTGCAGATAGGTGACGGCCAGCCCCTCGGCGCCGATCTGGTCGATCACCAGCTTGCGGGCGTCGTAACGGTCCAGCCCGCGCAGATCCTCAGGGACAAGGTTGACGTTCGAGACATCGCCCACATCCTCGCCGCGCGCGGCGCGAGAGGCGATTTCGGCGCTTTCCTCATAGGACAGCCCGTCCTCGCGCATCGCGCCCTTGCTGTCCATCAGCGCGTAAAGCGGGATGCCGGCGCGCATCGCAACGGCATAGTCGTTGAAGTCATGCGCGCCGGTGATCTTGACCGCACCCGAGCCGAAATCCGGGTCGGGATATTCGTCGGTGATGATCGGGATCAGGCGGCGATGCTCTTTCGGGCCGACCGGAATTTCGACCAGCTTGCCGACGATGGGCGCATAGCGGGCATCATCGGGATGAACCGCGACCGCACCGTCGCCCAGCATGGTTTCGGGCCGGGTGGTGGCGATACTGATATAGTCGCGGGTTTCGCGCAGGGTGACGTTGCCGTCCTCGTCGCGTTCCACATATTCATAGGTCGCGCCGCCGGCCAGCGGGTATTTGAAATGCCACATATGGCCGGGAACCTCGCGGTTCTCGACCTCAAGATCGGAAATCGCGGTTTCAAAATGCGGGTCCCAGTTCACCAGCCGCTTGCCGCGATAGATGATGCCCTTGTCATAAAGATCGACAAAGACCCGGATCACCGCATCGTGGAAATTGCCTTCCTCGCCCGCGGGGGCACCGGGGGCGCCGGACATGGTGAAGGCGTTGCGCGACCAGTCGCAGGACGCCCCCAGACGCTTCAACTGGTTGATGATGGTGCCGCCGGATTCCTGTTTCCAGCGCCAGATCTCATCGGTGAAGTCCTTGCGGTCCCATTCCCGGCGTGGCGGCTTGCCCTCGGCGGCAAGCTTGCGTTCCACGACCATCTGCGTCGCGATGCCGGCATGGTCCTGACCGGGCTGCCACAGCGTATCAAAGCCGCGCATCCGGTGCCAGCGCACCAGAATGTCCTGCAGCGTATTGTTCAGCGCGTGGCCGATATGCAGGCTGCCGGTGACGTTCGGGGGCGGGATCACCACCGAAAAGCTGTCAGCCCCCGGCTTTGCATTGGCGCCCGCCGCGAAAGCATTGGTCGCCGCCCATTCACCCGCAATCCGCGCCTCGGCGGTCTGCGCGTCGAAGTTCTTTTCCATGGCCATTCCGGTCACCCCTTGAATTGCAAGGGGGATAGCGAAATCCGGGCAAAAGGCCAAGAGGCGGGAAACGTCCCCCCGCCCAATGCCCCCTTACGCCGCCTTGGCGAAATGCGCGATCTGCGCGGCATGGGCGCGCTGAAAGGCCGGACGCGCCATCATCCGCGCCACATAAGCTGTCAGCGCCGGATAGTCAGCCAGCACCCCAAGGCTGGCTGCAATCCGCAGCACCTCTGTCAGCATGATATCGGCAATGGTAAAGCGGCCAGCGGCGATGAAGTCGCGCCCGGCCATCACCCCCTCAAGCTGGCGCAGCCGTTCCTGAAGGCGCGGCAGCGCGCGTTCCGCAGCCTGCGCGTCCTTGTCGAATATCCGCGCCAGCGCCAGCGCCATCACCACCGGCTCCAGCGTGTTCAGGCTGGCGATCAGCCATTGCTGGGTTTCCGCGCGGGGGCCAGGTTCGCGCGGCAAAAGCGCATCAGAGCGTTCGCCCAGATACAGAAGAATGGCGCCGCTTTCAAAGACCGACAGATCGCCGTCGCGCAGGATCGGCACCTGCCCAAAGGGCTGGCGCGCGAAATGGGCGGGGGTCTTTTCGCGCACGCTGGTGGTGTCGATCGCATAATGCAGACCCGCCTCTTCGCAGGCCCAGCGGGGGCGCAGGTCGCGGACATAGCCAATGGCGAAATCCGGCACCCAGTCATAGGTGGTGATCACAAGGCTCATGACAGTCTCCGATTGCGAAATGCGGGCGGCGTCAGGGCCGCCGGATCATTCGGCTTGCTCCAGCGGGCCGACAATGGCGAAATGCGCGCCCTGCGGGTCGCGGGCCATGGCGATATAGGCCGGGCCGGGCACCTCGACGGGACCATGCAGCACCGCGCCACCGGCATCAGAGATGCGGGTGATCGCGTCCTTGACCCCGTTCACGCCGAAATAGGGCAGCCAGCAAGACTGCGGCGCATTGCCCAGCCCCATCATGCCGCCGATATCGGCGCCCCGCCAGGCAAAGACCTGATAGGTCCCCATCTCGCCCATCTCGACGGCCATGGATTTCGTCCAGCCAAACAGCGCGGCATAGAAGTCAAAGCCGGCATCCGGGTCGGTGCTCATCAGCTCGATCCAGTTGCCGTGGCTTTCCTTGCGCTGGTTCCACGCCCCCGATTCGACCGGAGGTTCAGGGTCCATCGGCAGCGGCGCCAGCAGGCCAAAGGCCGCGCCCTGCGGATCGCTCGCGATGGCAAAGCGCCCGGTGCCTGGAATGTCGGCTGGTTCACGAAAGATCCGGCCGCCCAGCGACCTGATCCGGGCCGCCGCCGCGTCGGCATCGTCCACGTCCAGATAGATCATCCATGCGGGGGGCATGCCGACGACATCCGCCGGCATCTCCATCGTGCCGGCGATCATGTCGTCGCCATATTCCGCCAGATGATAGTTCATGCCCTCCATCCCGGCATCGGCGAAGTCCCAGCCAAAGACCTTGCTGTAAAAGGCCTCGGCGGCAGGAAGGGTGCCGGGATTGGTGGCAAGTTCGAACCAGCAGGGCTTGCCCTGATACATCGTTCTGTCCTTTCTAGCTGTCCTTCAGACCGTGGCTGACCATCCAGCTGGTGCCGAAACGGTCGGTGCACATGCCAAAGCCCTTGGCATAAAAGGTCGGGCCATAGGGCAGGATCACCTCGCCGCCCTGGGCCAGCGTCTCGAACAGCGCCCGTGCCGTGGCCTCATCCGCCCGCGACACCGCCAGCGAGACCCCGGCCTGCGCCACGCCGCCAAGTTGCGGCGGCATGTCGGCCCCCATCAGCATCCCGTCCGACGTGTCCAGCTGGGCATGCATCAACCAGTTCCTCTGCTCGGGCGGCAGCTCGGGCAGGTCGGAATCGGGCGGCGCCTCGGTATAGGGGCTGGTCAGGGGCGTGGCGCCAAAAACCGTGCCATAGAAGGCAAAGGCTTCGGCGCATTGGCCCTGAAACGAAAGATAGGGGATGAAAGGCATCAAGGCACTCCTGTTATTCAGGTTCTTGTTGTTCGGGCTTTGACATCCACGACCGGTTCGAATCCGCCCCACATCATGCGGATGCCATCAAAGGGCATCTCGCCCATGCTCTGCATGTCGGGGTCCTCCATCATCGTCGCGAAGGCGGCGTCGGCGGTGGCGCGATCGGGCCATTCGATCCATGAGAAAACGATGGTCTCATCCTCCTTGGCCTTGGTCGCCATGTAGAAGTCGGTCACCTTACCATGGGGCACATCGGCACCCCACGTTTCAACCATACGCAGAGCACCGCGTTTTTCAAACATCGGCCAGGCCTTGGTGGCGTGGTCGGCATAAGCCTGCTTGTTCACGGCCGGAACCGCCAAGAGAAAGCCGGAATAATAGGTCATGTCTTTTCCTCCGCTGGTAAGACGCGAAAAGCACCACGCGACTCAGCGTGACACTTGCAGTATTAAAAAGCAACTGATAATCCTGAAACATGACTGATAGCGGCAACATCTCGCGCCCTCGCTATGACGAGGGCTGTCTGGGCGCCCATGCCCTGAACCTCATCGGCGACCGCTGGGCGCTTCTGGTGGTGCGCGAGCTGATGTTTGAGCCCAAGCGCTTCCAGATGCTGCGCGCCGGCCTGCCGGGCATCACCGCCAGCGTGCTGACGCAAAGGCTGGCGCAACTGGTGCAGGTGGGCGTGGTCAGCCATGACGCGGTGCTGGGGATCTATGCGCTGACCGATCAGGGCCGCGCCCTGCATCCGGTGCTGACGGAACTGTGCCGCTGGGCGCTGATGATGCCGGGGCACGACCCGATGAAATTCATCAGTATTGCGGCGCTGATGATCTCGATCTCGGCGACGGTGGATGCGGGCCGCGCGGCCGGATCGCCGCTGCGCGCCGCCTTCCTGTCGGGGCATGAGGGGTTCGAGGTCACGCTGTCGCGCCTTGGCGCGCCGCAGGTCAGGGCCGCGCGCGCCCCGCGCGGGGATTTCCTGCTGGAAGGCAGCGGCAATGCGCTGGCCGCCGCGATCTATGGCCCGGGCCCGCGGGCGCTGGCCTCATTGGGCAAGATCGCCCTGCACGGCGACGTGGCCGCCGCGCAGGAATTCACCGATCTCTTCAGCCTGAAGCCTCAGATCAGATCCAGCAGCGAATCGCCCGAGGAAATCGAGCAGGCGCCCGGCGATTCCTCGACCTGAAGCTCGGTGACCACGCCGTCCGTGACCAGCATCGCATAGCGTTTCGAGCGGCCATTGACCCAGCCCTCGCCGACGATGTTCATGCCAAGCGCCTTGGTATAGCTGCCATCGGCATCGGCCAGAACCTCGATCCCCGCCGCCGTGGCGCCGGTATCGCTGGCCCATGCGCCGGCCACGAAGGGGTCGTTCACGGTGATGCAGACCACGCGCGAGACGCCCCGTTCGCGGAACTTGTCGGCATTCTTCACGAAGCTGGGCATATGCGCGTTCGAGCAGGTCGGCGTATAGGCGCCCGGCACGGCAAAGATCGCCACGCGACCCTGCGCCAGATCGGCCGCATCCAGCGGCGCGGGGCCGCTCGCGCCGGGTTTCAGCAACTGGCCCGCCGGCAGCTTGTCGCCTTTCGAAATGGACATGCGCGTTCCTCCGTGAATTGCATCGTTCCGGGGGGGACTATAGGCTGCGGCGCGCAGGCAGACCAGCGAGGGCAGAAAATGAACATCGTGATCCTGGGCGCGGGACAGGCGGCGGCCTCGCTGGCGGCAAAACTGCGCGCGCTGGGGCACAAGGGCGGGATCACCGTGATCGGCGAGGAACCCCTTGCCCCCTATCAGCGCCCGCCTTTGTCCAAGGCCTATCTGCTGGGCGAGATGGACGAAGAGCGGCTGACGCTGCGTGCCCCGGAATGGTGGGCGGAGAACGGCATCGACCTGCGGCTGGGCGAGCGTGTGACCGGGATCGACCGCGCGCGCCGGACAGTCACCACCGACAAGGGCAGCCATGCCTATGACGCGCTGGCGCTGACCCTGGGCGCGGCGCCCCGCCGCCTGCCCGCCGCCATGGGCGGGCACCTGCACGGCGTCAACGTGGTGCGCAACATCGCCGATATCCAGACCGCGAAACCCATGCTGCTGCCCGGTCGCCGTCTGGTGGTGATCGGCGGCGGCTATATCGGGCTTGAAGCCGCCGCCGTCGCCCGCAAGCTGGGCCTTGAGGTCACGCTGGTCGAGGCCGCGCCCCGCATCCTTGGCCGCGTCGCCGCGCCCGAGACCGCCGACATGATCCGCGATCTGCACCGCGATCACGGCGTTGAAATCATCGAAGGCGCCGGCATCGCCCGCATCACCGGCACCGATGCCGCCGACGGGGTCGAACTGACCGATGGCCGCCACCTGCCCGCCGATCTGGTCGCCTGCGGCATCGGCATCAGCCCCGAGACCGCGCTGGCCGAGGCGGCAGGGCTGGCGATCGAGAACGGCATCGCCACCGATGCGCAGGGCCGGACCTCGGACCCGGCGATCTGGGCGGCGGGGGATTGCGCCAGTTTCACTGTTCCGGGCGGGCGGATGCGGCTGGAAAGTGTCGGCAATGCCATCGACATGGCCGAGGCCGTCGCCGCCAATATCCTTGGCACCGGGGCCGACTACATCCCAAAGCCGTGGTTCTGGTCGGATCAGTTCGACGCCAAGCTGCAGATCGCCGGGCTGAATGCCGGCTATGATCAGGTCGTCATGCGACCGGGGACGGGGGCGCATTCCGGCTCGGTCTGGTATTTCCGCAAGGGGCGGCTGATCGCGGTCGACGCGCTGAACGACGCCCGCGCCTATATGATCGGCAAGCGCCTGATCGAGGGCGGCAAATCCCCATCGCCCGAGGCCGTCGCCGGGGCCGCCGACCTCAAGGCGCTGATGTGATGCGTATCGTTGGCGGCAATCTGCGCGGGCTGAAGCTGGCGGATGTCGGCGCGGGCGATCCCGCGGCGCATCTGCGCCCGACCACCGACCGCGTGCGCGAGGCGATCTTCAACCTGCTGATCAACGGCACCCATGGCAATCCGGTCCCCGGCGCAAGGGTTCTGGACCTGTTTGCCGGCACCGGCGCGCTGGGGCTTGAGGCGCTGTCGCGCGGCGCCGCCCGCGTGGCCTTTGTCGATGACGGCGTGGCGGCGCGGGCGCTTTTGCGCACCAATATCGAGAAAGCCCGCGCCATGGGCGTCACCGATGTCTGGCGCCGCGACGCCACCCGGCTGGGCGAAAATCGCGGCGCGGGCTACGGGCTGGTGTTTCTGGACCCGCCCTATGGCAAGGGCTTGGGCGAAAAGGCCATGGCCGATGTCATCTCGGGCGGCTGGCTTGCCCCCGGCGGCATCGTGGTCTGGGAGGAATCGACGCCCCCCGCCCCCGTCGCCGGCACGACCCGGATCGACCAGCGCAAATATGGCGACACGCTGGTCACGCTGTTGCGCGCCGACAACGCCTAGGTGGCGCGGTCCAGCTTGGTCGACAGGTGGATCAGGCTTTCGCTGGACTTGACGCCGGTCAGACCGCCAATCTGATCCAGCACATCGTCAAGCTGACTGGTCGAAGTGGCGGCCAATTGCAGCAAAAGATCGACACGGCCACTGGTCGTATGGATGCGCTCGACCTCGGGCAGGCTGCGCAGCCGGGTCAGGATGGCCGCCTGGGCGCGTGGCTCGATGGTCAAAAGGCAGGTGGCGCGGATGCGATGCTCACGCGCCGAATCGCCCAGCCGCAAGGTATATCCGGCAATGGCGCCCGAGGTTTCGAGCCGCTCCAGCCGGGCCTGCACGGTGGATCGCGCAACCTTCAGCCGCCGCGCCAGAACCGCCACCGACATGCGCGCATCCTGCGCCAGATGGGCCAGAATGCCCCGGTCAAGTTCGTCCACCCGTTCACCTGTCATATCGACGAGATATTCGTCATATTAACCAGCGCCACGGCCATTTCCACCCTTTTCATTGCTTCAATCGGAACTCATAGGGCGCAGACTCGTTTTCATTCTCCGACCCCCGAACTGAAAGGACATAATGCCGATGGGACTGACCGAGGGCCGCGGCCCCAAGACCGTCTGGGCCAACCCCGCCGAAATCATCCGCAGCCTTGCGCCGGAGAATCCGGTGATGGTTTTCGCCCCCTCTGTCCTGCGCGCCACCGCGCAGCGGTTTTTGCAAGGTTTCCCCGGTCTTGTGACCTATGCCGTCAAGTCGAACCCCGACGAGGCGGTGATCCGCACGCTGGCCGCCGCCGGCGTCAGGGGCTTCGACGTGGCCTCACCCTATGAGATCGACCTGATCAGCCGTCTCGCCCCCGATGCCGCGCGCCATTACCACAACCCCGTGCGCTCGCGCGCCGAGATCGCCCATGCGGTCGAGGCCGGCATCAAGGCATGGTCGGTGGACAGCCATTCGGAACTGGAAAAGCTCTTCGCCCGCGTCCCCGCCGAAGGCTGCGAGATCTCGCCCCGCTTCAAGCTGCCGGTTCTGGGCGCGGCCTATGATTTCGGCTCGAAATTCGGCGCCTCGCCGGAACTGGCGGCGGAACTGCTGCGCGCAGTCGCGGATCGCGGCTATATCCCGTCGCTGACCTTCCACCCCGGCACGCAATGCGTCGACCCCCATGCATGGGAGGCCTATATCGCCGCAGCCAGGGATATCTGCGACATGGCCGGCGTGCGCGCCCGGCGGCTGAACGTGGGCGGCGGCTTCCCCTCGCATCGCGTGGCCGGGGTCGAACCGGACCTGACCGCGATCTTTGAACTGATCGGCCGCACCACCGCCGCGACCTTTGGCGACGACGCGCCGGAACTGGTCTGCGAGCCGGGCCGGGGCATCTGTGGCGACGCTTTCGCGCTGATCACCCGGGTCAAGGCCGTGCGCGATGGCGCCGGGATCTTCCTGAATGACGGCGTCTATGGCGGGCTGTTCGAATTGCCGATGATCGGCAATCTCGACCGACTGGAGGTGCTGACCCCCGAAGGCACCCCGCGCGAGGACGAGGCCATGCCCCGCGTCATCTTTGGCCCGACCTGCGATTCCGTGGACCGCCTGCCGGGCGAACTGGCCCTGCCCGCCAATATCCAGGAAGGCGATTACGTCATCTTCCACGGCGCCGGGGCCTATTCGACGGTGACGAATACCCGCTTCAACGGCTTTGGCCAGATGGCACACCTGACCGTGAACGCACTTGACTAGGCATTAATCGACCGTTCGCTATTCCATGCTAGCGTGAGGCATGGAATCGCTACCGCCGCCTATTTGCCAGGCCGTTTTGCTGGATGGAACCTTCGCATCGCTGACCGAGGGGCGAAGGTCTTCGATTGCGCGCATCCGGGCGCTGCTTTCGGGGGAATATGGGGCATTGCCCGCGCCGGTCCGGCTTTACTATGAACCCGGCCAGCAATGGGATGCGTGGCGCGAGCTGCCCCAGCTTGCCATGGGTGTGGGGCTGGAACGCGCGATCTGCGCCGCCTATGCGTGGCTGGCGCGCGAATGGCGGCCGGGCAATCCGCTGTTCTTTTTCGGCTATTCGCGCGGCGCATTTGGCGTGCGCTCGCTGGCGGGGATGATCGGCCATGTCGGGCTGCTGAAACCCGCCCATGCCAGCCGCGCCAATATCCAGAAAGCGTGGGAACTCTATCGCATGGGCGGCCGAAAGCATGGCCGCAAGCAGCGGCTGGACCCGGCCTTGTGCCATGCCAGCGTGCCGATCCGCATGATCGGGGTTTTTGACACGGTGACGGCGCTGGGGCTGCGGCTGCCGCTATTGTGGATGCTGACCGAGCCGCGCTTTCGCTTTCACGACAGCCATCTGGGGGCCGAGGTCGAGCATGGCGTACAGGCGCTGGCGCTGGACGAGACCCGCGCGGCCTTTCGGCCACTTCTGTGGGACAGCGACACCTCGGGCGGGCGGGTCGAACAGATGTGGTTTCGCGGTTGCCACCCCGATGTGGGCGGCCAGTTGACCGGGCTGGAATATGCCCGGCCGCTGGCCAATATCCCGCTGGTCTGGATGATGTCGCGGGCCGAAAGCTTTGGCCTGCCGCTGCCGGCGGGCTGGGCCGCGCATTTCCCGCGCGATGCCACCGCGCCCTCGGTCGGCTCATGGCGGAACTGGGGCAAGGCATTCCTGGCCCGCGCGCCCCGCCTTGCCGGGGCCGATCCGTCCGAGGTGCTGCACCCCTCGGTCCCGCGCCCCTATACCGGTCCCGCGCTTCTGGCCGGCGCATTGGCCGATGCCGCCCCCGAGCGTCCGCACCGCCGAGCGCGCATTCCGCGCAAGGGCAAGCCTGCAAAGACCCCGGCCGAGTCCGCCCCCGCCGCATCGGCTGCGCCACTTGCCGCAGACAGACCCGACACCCCCCCGGCGCCGGAGGCCGATCCGCTGGACCCCGATATCATCATGGCCCCGTCACCCGAGGATGACCGGTCACAGGACGCATCCCGCCTCGCCAGTGAACACCCGGACCAGCGCCGGGCCAGACGACGACAATAGCCTGTGAGCGGTGAGCGGTGAGCAGTGAGCAGTGAGCAGTGAGCAGTGAGCAGTGAGCAGTGAGCAGTGAGCAGTGAGCAGTGAGCAGTGAGATATCACTGCCCCGAACCGGCGCGCCGTAAACGCAACAACGGCGACCCAAGGGGCCGCCGTCAGAACCGGTCTTTGTCAAGATCTGCCGCAGCCAGCAATCGCTCAGGCGACCTGCGAAATGTCGCCCTTGGGGGCGATCCCCAGCGCGGCGCAGACCTTCAGAACCAGCTCGGGCTTGTTCAGCGTATAGAAATGCAGCCGGTCCACGCCCTCGGCGACCAGCCGCTCGCACAGCTTGACGCAGACATCCAGCGCCAGCTGCGCCTCGCCCTCCTTGCCGGCGGCGGCAAAGGCGTCCTCGGCCCATTGCGGAACCGCGGTGCCGCAGCGCTCGGCGAAACGGCGGGTGCCGGCCCAGCTTTGGATCGGCAGGATGCCCGGCAGGATCGGCGCATTGATCCCCGCCGCCACGCAGGAATCGCGGAACCGGAAATAGGTCTCGGGGTCGAAAAAGAACTGCGTGATCGCGCTCGAGGCACCGGCATCGACCTTGCGTTTCAGCCAGGCCACATCGGCGGCGGTATCGGCGCTATCGGGATGCGGCTCGGGATAGGCGCCGCAGCGGATGGTCATGTCACCGCGCGCGGCAATGGCCTCGATCAGCTCGACCGAATTGGCGAAGCCGTCGGGATGGGCGGTGAAACGCTCCTGCCCCTGCGGCGCGTCCCCGCGCAGGGCGACGATCTCATTGACGCCGGCGGCGGCGTAATCGGCGACGATCTGCAGGGTTTCCTCGCGCGTGGCATCGACGCAGGTCAGATGTGCGGCGACGTTCAGCCCGTAATGGCTGGCCAGCGCGGTGACCGCCTCATGGGTCAGCTGGCGCGTGGTGCCGCCCGCGCCATAGGTGACCGAGACGAAATCCGGGCCCAGCGGCGCCAGCGCGCGGGCCGTCTCCCACAGGCGGAAGGACTGGTCCAGGTTACGCGGCGGAAAAAATTCAAAGCTGACGGCGGGGGTGGTAACGGCAATGGTCATGACTAAGTCCTTTCGCGAGCCGCTTGTGACATGTCCCGCGACGTGAGACAAATTCATAATCTTCAAGATCGTCATGAGGATCCCTCAAGATGCACCTCGAACTTCGCCATCTGCGCAGCCTGCGCGCCATCCATGATCAGGGCGGGCTGGCGCGCGCCGCCGAGGTGTTGAACCTGACCCAATCGGCGCTGTCCCATCAGATCAAGGCGCTTGAGGAACAGGCCGGGGTCGAGCTTTTCCTGCGCAAGACCAAGCCCTTGCGACTGTCGGCGGCGGGAATGCGGCTGTTGCGCACCGCCACGCAGGTGCTGCCGCTGATCGATGCCGCCGAGGCCGAGTTCCGCGCCGTCGAGCTGGGCCGCGCCGGGCGGCTGCATGTCGCGATGGAATGCCATCACTGCTATGACTGGCTTTTGCCGGTGCTGGACCAGTTCCGCCGCGCCTGGCCCGAGGTCGATCTGGACATCCGCTCCAGCCTCGCGCTGAAGGCGCTGCCGGCGCTGCAACGCGGTCAGGTCGATATGGTGATCTCCTCGGACCCCGAGGAAATCGCCGGCGTCACCTTTCAGCCGCTGTTCGACTATGCCCCGACCATGGTGGTCGCAGCAAATCACCCCTTGGCCGCCAAGGGCTATGCCGAGCCCACCGATCTGGCCGGCGAGACGCTGATCACCTATCCGATGGAGCGGGCGCGGCTGGACGTGTTCTCGCAGTTTCTGGACCAGGCCGGGGTCGAGCCCGCGCATGTCCGGCAGGTCGAACAGACCGCCATCGCGCTGATGCTGATCGCCTCGGGGCGCGGGGTGGCGGTGATGCCCGACTGGGTCTTGCGCGCACAGGCGGCCAATTCCGAACTGGCGCTGTTGCCCCTGGGCCGGAACGGGGTGCTGCGCCGCCTCTACGCCGCCCTACGCACCGAGGACCTGCACCAGCCCTATATGTCCCATGTCCTGCGTCTGGCCCGGACCGAGCCGGTGCGGCTGATGCGCGGCCCGCCCGGCTAGGGCGGTCACATAACGTATTTGACAAGTCTGAGCATTCTCCAGACAAAACACCTGTAATCATTGTCAGGATATTCATGGCCAGTCCGCCCGCCCCGCCTGAACTGACCGCGACCGTCACCGACGGCGCGCTGCGGCTCAGCGGCGACTTCATCATCTGGACATTGGACAAGCTGCCCGCCGAGGCCGCCAGCGCCAAGACCATCGACCTGTCGGGCGTCGGCCGGCTGGACACCGCCGCCGCCGCCTATCTGACCGGGCGCGAGCGGGACGGGGTCACCCTGCAGGGGCTGAGCACGGCGCAGGCCGGGTTTCTGGACACGGTCCGCGCCGCCCGCCCCCAGCCCGAAACCATCCCGCCCGAGCCGACCGGCTGGCGCGCGATCTGCGAAAATACCGGGCGAAAGGTCTTTTCCAGCCTGAGCTTCCTGCGCGAGCTGGCCGAATATCTGGGCCGCTTCCTGTCGGCGATCCTGCGCTCGATCCGGCATCCGCGCGATTTCCGCTTTACCTCGCTGGTCTATCACTGTCAGGAAACCGGGCTGCGCGCCGTGCCCATCGTGGCGCTGATGTCCTTTCTGATCGGGGTGGTGCTGGCATTTCAGGGCGCCTCGCAACTCCAGCGCTTCGGGGCCGAGATCTTTGTCGTCGATCTGATCGCCATCGCCGTCCTGCGCGAGCTGGGGATCCTGTTGACCGCGATCATCGTCGCCGGGCGCACGGCCTCGGCGCTGACCGCCTCGATCGGCTCGATGAAGATGAACGAGGAAATCGACGCCATGCGCACGCTGGGTCTGGACCCGGACATGGTGCTGATCCTGCCGCGCGTGCTGGCGCTGGTGATCACGCTGCCGATCCTGGGGCTGATCTCGGATATCGCCGGTCTGGCGGGCGGCGCGCTGATGTCCTGGATCGAGCTGGGCATCTCGCCCTCGATGTTCAAATACCGCCTGCTGGCCGACACCAACGTCAACCACGTCATCGTCGGGCTGAGCAAGGCGCCGGTCTTCGCGCTGATCATCGGCATCATCGGCTGCCATGCCGGGATGAAGGTCGGCAATGATGCGGAATCGCTGGGCGCGCAGACCTCAACCGCGGTCGTGAACGCCATTTTCGCGGTCATCGTCGCGGACGCGCTCTTCTCGATCTTTTTCTCGGAGATCGGGATATGACCGAAAACGTCATCGAGGTACGCGGCATCAAGAACCAGTTCGGCCGCCATGTGGTGCATGAAAATCTGGACCTGGACCTGCGCCGGGGCGAGATTCTGGGCGTGGTCGGCGGCTCGGGCACCGGGAAATCGGTGCTCTTGCGCACCATCGTCGGGCTGAACCGGCCCGTCGCCGGCACCGTGCGGGTTCTGGGACAGGATGTCAGCAAGCTGGCCGGCCCTGCGCGCGAGGCGCTGGAACGACGCTGGGGCGTGCTGTTTCAGAACGGGGCGCTGTTTTCCTCGCTCAATGTGCGCGAAAATGTCGAGGTGCCGCTGCGCGCCGTCCCCGACCTGCCGCCCGAGACGCGTTCGGCACTGGCCGAGCTGAAGGTCTCGATGGCGGGGCTGCCGTGGATTGCCAATGACAAATACCCTTCGGACCTTTCGGGGGGGATGAAAAAGCGCGCCGGTCTGGCGCGGGCGCTGGCGCTGGACCCCGAGATTGTCTTTCTGGACGAGCCGACCGCCGGGCTGGACCCGATCGGAGCCGATGCCTTTGACCGGCTGATCCTTGAGCTGCGCGATTCCCTGAACCTGTCGGTTTTCATGGTCACCCACGATCTGGACACGCTGCACACATGTTGCGACCGGATCGCGGTCTTGGCCGAAAAGCGCGTCTTGACCACCGGCACCATGGCCGAGATGCTCGAGGTCGATCATCCTTGGGTGCATGAATATTTCCACGGGCCCCGCGCCCGTGCCGCGACCGCCTCGGATCGCGAAGGCAAGGAGTAGCATATGGAAACCAAGGCCAATTTCGCCCTGATCGGCGCCTTTACCATCCTTGGCTTTCTGGGCCTGCTGGCGTTCCTGATGTGGTTCGCCAAGCTCGAGATGGACCGCCAGTTCGCCTATTACGACATCTATTTCAACGAGGTGTCGGGGCTTGGCGTCTCGTCCGAGGTGACCTTTGCCGGCCTGAGCGTGGGCAAGGTCGTCGACATGGTGCTGACCGATGACGACAACGGCGTCGTGCGCGTCCGCGTCGAGGTGAACGAGGACACCCCTGTGCGCGAGAACTCGACCGCCGCGCTGGAAATTCAGGGCGTGACCGGCGTGGCCAATGTCGCCATCACCTCGGGGACGCCGAACGTCCCCCTGCTCAAGCGCGAGGATGGCCGCCCGCCGGTGATCGTGGGCAATGCCTCGGTGCTTGAGACGCTCAGCAACGAGGGGCCGCAGATGATCTCGCGGCTGAATACCGTGGCCGAGCAGCTGACGGTCCTGCTGGGCGACGACAACCAGACCCGCGTGCGCAACATCCTCGCCAATGTCGAGCATTCCAGCGCCAATCTGGACAAGGCGCTGGACGATGTCAGCGGCGCGACCACGGCGATCGCCGATGCGGCGGGCGATTTCAAGGCCTTCGGCGACAAGCTGGGCACGCTGTCGGAGACCGCGGAAACCACGCTGAACAAATTCACCGAGACCGCGACCAATGCCGATACCACACTGGCCTCGGCCACCGCGACAATGGACGAGGCGCGCGGCTATATCGCCGGCGACCTGAAAACCCTGACCGGCAACCTCAATGACTCCGCCGCCACGCTGCGCGAGGAACTGCCGCCGCTGGCCGCGCGCCTGCGCACCACGCTGGACAATGCTGATCCGCTGATCGAGATCACCAAGGAGACGATGGGTTCGGCCGCGCGCACCTTTGACGGCGCCGACCGCATCATCAACGAAGAGATCGGCCCCGTCGCCTCTGATCTGCGGGTGACGCTGGGCAAGGCCAATGACGCCATCGACACCGTCGTGACCGACATCCCCGGCATCATCGACAACATCCGGGGCGCCGCCGAATCCGCCGACAGCGCCTTTGGCAGCCTGCAAGGCATGCTGGACGGCGCCCGCAGCCATGTCGTCGCCTTTACCCGCGACGGGCTGCCGCAATATTCGCGGCTGGCGGGCGACCTGCGCAGCGTGGCCGAGAATATCGACGCGCTGGTGACTTCGCTGCGGCGCAACCCGTCGCGCATCCTCTCGGGGCCGAAAGCCCCTGAATTCCGCCGCTGACCCCATGCCCAAGGAGACCAAGATGCGTTTTCCCATCGCCGCCCTTCTTGCCCTGAGCCTGACCGCGGCCCTGCCCGGTTGCGGCGCCCTCAGGGCGCTTGAGGGCGAACCCGACCGCGATGTCTTTGAACTGCGCCCGCCCTCGGACGCGCCCTTGAAATGCGGCCGGGGCCGCGTGGCCGAGTTGGTGATCGAGCCGCCCAAGACCCGCGGCACGCTGGACACGGACCGGATCATGGTCCGCCCCAATGAGTTGCAGACCCAATACCTGCCCGATGCGCGCTGGGGCGATACCGTGCCGACGACGCTGCAAACGCTGCTGGTGCGCGGCTTTGGCGTCTATGACGTTTTCACCCATGTCGGTCGGGTGCCGCTGGGCACCGCAGGCGATTACGCCATCCTCAGCGAGGTCAACGACTTCAACGCCGAGGTCGTCGGCAAGGGCGCCGTCATCAAGATGACCTTGGATGCGCAGATGGTGCGTGAAGAGGACGCGACCGTGGTCTCGCGCGGGCATTTCGCCACCACGGCCGAGGCGCCTTCGACCAAGACCGCCGACCTGATCCCGGCCTTTGACGCCGCCGGGCAGGAACTGGTGCGGCAGATGACCGCCTGGGGGCTGAAGGCCGTGGGCGCGAATGCCGCCCGCTGCCACTAAGGGCGGGACGCGTTAATCCGCCGGGCGGCGGCCGTCGCCCGGTTTGCCGCGCCGAAACAGGCTGGCGCGGTCGTATAGTTCCTCAAGACGCTTCATGCGGGCCTCGGTCTCGGGCCAGTCGCGTTCCTGCACCGCCGCCAGCAGCGTCTCCACCAGCACCAGCAGCGCCACCGAACTGTCCCAGGCCGAGGGCACCTCGATCTGCGCGGAAAAGCGGAACCGGGCATGGGCCGCGATGGGGCTGACCCATGGATCGGTGATCAGCACGATTTCGGCGCCGCGCTCGACCGCCAGTTCGGTCAGTTGCAGGATCGTGCTTTCATAGCGGCGGATGTCAAAGACGATCAGCACATCGCCCGGCCGCAGATCCAGCAGCGCCGGCGGCCAGGCGTTCGAGACCCCCTGCATCAGCGACACCCCCGCCCGCACGATGCCAAGCTGGGTGACCAGATAATCGGCCAGCGCATGGGTGATTCGTCCGCCGGTGACGAAAATGCGCCGCGCCGGATCGGCCAGCATCGCCGCGCAGGCATCGAATTCGGCATGGTCGATCCGACCCAGCGTCACCGACAGATTGGTCAGCACCGCATCGGCAAAGCGGTTCAGGATATGGGTCTGCGGCACGCCATGGGTCCAGCGCGCATGCTTGGACAAGGGCGATTCCAGCCGCGCCTCGACCTCGGCGCGCAACTGGGTCTGGAACTCGGGATAGCCGCGAAAGCCCAGCTTTTGCACCAGCCGCAACACCGTGGGCGTGCTGACCCCGGCCTCGCGCGCAAGCTGCGGCATCGAGCCAAGCCCCGCCACCGGATAGTGCCGCGTCAGGTGCCCGGCCAGCAGGCGCTCGGCCGGGGTCAGCGCCTCGAACCGCTGGGCAAGCCGGTCCTCGATCATGCCCGAGGGCGTGGGGGCATCGGACATGTGCTGATCCTTTGGCCAGAAAATCGGGATGCGCCGGAGTCGGCCCCGTAAAGATCGTAACAGAAAAACCTATACTGAAAAATAATTGACAGACATGGTCCGCTTGATCCAGCCTGTTCTTGCAGGAGGCCGGAATGACTGATGACGCGCCATTCTTCGGGATCGAGAACAGCGACGCCGCCGGCGCCGTGGTTCTGGTCTGCGAACATGCCTCGAACGCGTTTCCGGCGCCATGGGATGACGGGCTGGGGCTGAGCGAGGACCAGCGCCGCGCCCATATCGCCTGGGATCCCGGCGCGCTGGGTGTGGCGCGGGGGCTGGCGCAGGCGCTGGACGGGGCGCTGATCCATGCGCGGGCCTCGCGGCTGATCTATGACCTGAACCGCCCGCCCCATGCGCCCGGCGCCATGCCCGCGCGCAGCGAGATCCACGACATTCCCGGCAATGTCGATCTGGACGCGGCCGAGCGGCTGGCCCGCACGCGGACGCATTACCTGCCCTTTCATGCCGCGCTGGCGGATCTGCTGGCCTGCCGCCTGGCGCAGGGGCTGAGCCCGGTGCTGATCACCGTTCACAGCTTTACGCCCATCTATTTCGGCCAGCCGCGCGCGGTCGAATTCGGGCTGATCCACGATGCCGACGACCGGCTGGCCCGCGCCATCTGCGCGCAGAAGACCGGGCTTCTGACGCGGCTCAATGAACCCTACAGCGCCGCCGACGGCGTCGCGCATATGCTGGCACGGCATGCGACGCCCTTGGGCCTGCCCCATGCCATGCTGGAGATTCGCAACGATCTGATCGCCACGCCCAAGGCACAGGCCGCCATGGCTGCCCGCCTTGCCCCCGCGATCAAGGCAGCCATGGATGAGGTCGGATGATGCCGAACTGGGCGATTTCCTATGTGAAAGGCGTCGAGGCGGTGAATTACCGTCTGGGCCGCTTTGCGATGTATCTGCTGTTCGCGATCATGGCGATCCTGCTGTGGTCCTCGGTCACCAAGATCGCCAAGATCCCGGCGCTGTGGACGCTGGAAATGGCGCAGTTCACGCTGGTCGCCTATTACCTGCTGGGCGCGCCCTATTCGATGCAGCTGGGCGCCAATGTGCGCATGGACCTGCTTTACGCGCGCCTGCCGATCAAGCGGCAGGCGGCATGGGACATCTTCACCATCTTCTGCCTGCTGTTCTATCTGGGCGTGATGCTGTGGGGGGCGGTGGACAGCACCGCCTACAGCTTCCAGATCGGGGAACGCGCCCCCAGCGCCTGGCGACCGCCCCTATGGCCGATCAAGGTCATCATCACCGTCAGCTTTGCGCTGATGATCCTGCAGGCCATTGCCCATCTGATCCGGGACATCGCCATCATTCGCGGCATCGAGATCGACCGCCCCTTCACCGGAGACGTTGACAGATGAGCTACGAATGGATCGCGGTCCTGATGTTCTCGACCATGCTGTTGATGATGGTCACCGGGCAGCGGGTCTTTGGCGCCATCGGCTTTGTCGCCGTGGTCGCGGCACTGGCGCTTTGGGGGCCGGGCGGCACCGACATGGGCTTTTCCGCCGTGATGAAGGTGATGAAGTGGAACGCGCTGCTGACGCTGCCGATGTTCGTCTTCATGGGCTATGTCATGTCGGAATCCCGGCTGGCCGAGGACCTTTACCGCATGTTCCATGTCTGGTTCGGGCCATTGCCCGGAGGGCTGGCCATCGGGACGATCCTGCTGATGGTGCTGATTTCGGCGATGAACGGGCTTTCCGTCGCGGGCATGGCCATCGGCGCCACCATCGCGCTGCCCGAACTGGTCAAGCACCGCTATGACAAGCCGATGATTTCGGGCGTCATTCAGGCCGGCTCAAGCCTTGGCATCCTGATCCCGCCCTCGGTCGTTCTGGTGCTGTATTCGCTGATCGCGCGCCAGCCGGTCAGCCAGTTGTGGCTGGCGGGGATCGGGCCGGGCCTGCTGATGGCGGCGCTGTTCATCGTCTATATCCTGATCCGCACCTGGATGAACCCCGCCCTTGCGCCCCCCATGCCCGCCGAGGAACGCGCCCAGATCACCTGGGCCGAACGTTTCCGCCTGCTGCGCGCGGGCGTGCTGCCGCTGGTCATCTTTGCGGCGATGATGATCCCCTTTATCAAGGGCTGGACCTCGCTGACGGAAAGCAGCGTCGTGGGGGCGCTGGCCGCCGTCGCCGCCGCCATCATCAAGGGCCGTTTCACCCGTCAGGTCTTTGAGGTCGCGACCCGCCAGACGCTGGCCATCACCTGCATGTTCATGCTGATCATCATGGCGGCGCTGAGCTTTGGCGCGGTCTTTGACGGGCTGGGCGCGGGCCGCGCGATCGAGAACCTGTTCCTGCAGGAAATGCACCTGACGCCCCTGCAAGTGCTGCTGCTGATGCAGGCCTCGTTCCTGATCATGGGGATGTTTCTGGACGACACCGCGATGCTGGTCATCGTCGCGCCGATCTATGTGACCATGGCGCGGTCCCTGGGCTTTGATCTGGTCTGGTACGGCATCCTTTACACGATCACCTGCCAGATCGCCTATCTGACGCCGCCCTTTGGCTACAACCTGTTCCTGATGCGCGCCATGGCGCCACGGGATTTCACGCTGGGCGTCATCTACCGTTCGGTCCTGCCCTTCGTGCTGATCATGGTGCTGACCTTGGGGCTTGTGATCGCATTCCCGGGCATCGCCATGTGGCTGCCCCATTCGATCTACGGACAATAACACCAACAGGGAGAATGAAAAAATGACCACCAGACGCAAGTTCATCACCCACGGCGCCCTTGCCGCCGGTGCGGGGGCGCTGGCCAGCCCGGCCATCGCGCAGGGCGCACCCTTGAAATGGCGCATGCAGACCTATGCCGGCGCGGCACTGGGCGAGCATGTCTGCAAGCCCGCCATCGAGGCCTTCAACAAGATCGCCAATGGCCAGATGGAGATCGAGCTGTTCTATGCCGACCAGCTTGTGCCCACGGCCGAGCTGTTCCGCGCCATGCAGAACGGCACCATCGACGCGGTGCAATCCGACGATGACAGCATGGCCAGCCCGACCGAAGTGACCGTGTTCGGCGGCTATTTCCCCTTTGCGCTGCGCTATTCTCTGGATGTGCCGGCGCTGTTCAACCATTACGGCCTGGATGAGATCTGGAAGGAACAATACGCCGCGCAGGGCATCCAGCACATCTCTGCCGGGTCGTGGGACCCGTGCAACTTTGCCACCAAGCAGCCGATCAACAGCCTTGCCGACCTGCAGGGCAAGCGCGTCTTCACCTTCCCGACCGCCGGGCGCTTCCTGACGAAATTCGGCGTCGTCCCGGTCACCCTGCCATGGGAGGATATCGAGGTCGCCCTGCAGACCGGCGAGCTGGACGGCGTCGCATGGTCCGGCATCACCGAGGATTATACCGTCGGCTGGGCCGGCGCGACCGGGCATTTCCTGACGAACAGCATCTCGGGCGCGTGGATCGGGCATTTCTTTGCCAACCAGAAACGCTGGGAGGAAGTGCCCGAACATCTGCGCGAGCTGATGAAGACCGTCTTTGACCAGTCCCATTACTATCGCCAGCACTGGTACTGGTCGGGCGAGGCCAAGCTGCGCGTGACCGGCGACAAGATGAAACTGACCACCATCCCGGCCGAGGAATGGGGCACGGTCGAGGCCGCCGCCAAGGAGTTCTGGGACGAGATCGCCGCCGAATCCGAGGTCAAGGCCAAGGTCGTCGCCAAGATCAAGGAATATAACGACGCGATGGAAAAGGCCGGCCCGCCCTATCGCTATTCCTGATCCTCATATGTGCTGATTGCGGGGCGTGCCATTCCCGGCGCGCCCCTTTCCCCGGAGTGACCCCATGCCTGCCAATCTGACTTTCGACGCCCTGAAGGCCGCCGTCCAGGCGGGCGAAATCGACACCGTCATGGTCGCCCTTGTCGACATGCAGGGCCGCCTGATGGGAAAGCGTTTCCATGCCGCGCATTTCCTTGAGAACCACGAGGAAACGCATTGCTGCAACTATCTGCTGGCCACGGATATCGAGATGAACACCGTGCAGGGCTATCGGTCGACAAGCTGGGCGGCGGGTTACGGCGATTATGTGATGAAGCCGGACCTGTCGACGCTGCGCCGCATGCCATGGGCGCCGGGCACGGCCTTCTGCATGGTCGATCTTTGCGACCACCACACGCATGAGCTGGTCCCCCATGCGCCGCGCTCTGTGCTGCGCCGCCAGATCGCCCGGGCCGAGGCCATGGGCTATACCCCGATGATGGCGACGGAACTGGAATTCTTCCTGTTCTCGCCCGGCTACAAGGAACTTTTCGACAACGGCTATCAAGGGCTGGTGCCGACCGCGCGCTATAATGTCGATTACGCCCTGACCGGCACCTCGGCGGATGAGCCGGTGATGCGGGCCCTGCGCAACGGGCTTTACGCCGCCGGCATCCCGGTCGAAAGCTCCAAGGGTGAGGCCGAGGCCGGGCAGCATGAAATCAACGCCAAATATTCGGACGCGCTGGACACGGCCGACATGCATGTGCTGATCAAGGCCGCGACCAAGGACATCGCGCAGGCGCATGGCCAGTCCGCGACCTTCATGGCCAAGTACCGCCATGGCAAGGCGGGCTCGTCCAGCCATGTCCACCAGTCGCTGTTCAAGGACGGGCGCAACGCCTTTCACGACACGGGCAGCGGGCGCGGCATGTCCGAGGTGATGCAGCATTATCTGGCCGGGCAACTGGCCCATGCGCAGGCGCTGACCTATTTCCTTGCGCCTTACGTCAACAGCTACAAACGTTTCGTGACCGGGCTTTTCGCGCCGACCAAGGCGATCTGGTCGGTCGACAACCGCACCGCAGGCTTCCGCGTCTGCGGCGAGGACACGCGCGGCATCCGCGTCGAATGCCGCATCGGCGGCGCCGACCTGAACCCCTATCTGGCCTGCGCCGCGCTGCTGGCCGCGGGCCTTGACGGGATCGAACAGAAACTGGCGCTTGAAGCGGAGTTTTCGGGCGACGCCTATGCGGCGGCCAGCGTGCGCCAGATCCCGGCGACGCTGGGCGAGGCGGCAAAGGCGCTGGACGCATCCAGCATGTTGCGCGCCGCGATGGGCGATCAGGTCATTGACCATTACCTGCGCGCAGCCGAATGGGAGCTTGAGGAGCAGAACCGCGTCGTCACCGACTGGGAACTTGCCCGCGGATTTGAACGCGCCTGAACGGATTTCGCCGGAGAACCCGGCCAGATGAGGACGACATGACCAAGACGATCAGACTGATCTCGCCGGCGGATGGCGAAGTCTATGCCGAGCGGACCCCCCTGACCGGCGCCGAGGCCCGCGCCTCGGTCGCCCGCGCCCGCGCCGCCCAGCCGGCATGGGCCGCCCTGCCCCTGAATGAACGCATCGCCCGGGTTCAGGCGGGCATCACCGCGCTGAACGCGATGAAGGACGAGATCGTGCAGGAACTGGCCGGCCAGATGGGCCGCCCGGTGCGCTATGGCGGCGAATTCGGCGGCGTGAACGACCGCACCGCCTATATGGCCGCCATCGCCGCCGAGGCGCTGGCCCCGACCGTGGTCGAGGACAGCGACCGTTTCCAGCGCGAGATCCGGCGCGAGCCGGTGGGCGTGGTCTTTGTCGTCGCGCCGTGGAACTATCCGTTCCTGACCGCCGTCAACACCATCGTGCCCGCGCTGATCGCCGGCAATGCGGTGGTGCTGAAACATGCCAGCCAGACCCTTCTGGCCGGCGAGCGGCTGGCCGAGGCCCTGCATCAGGGCGGCGTGCCGGCGGATGTGTTCCAGAATGTCGTCCTTGACCACCAGACGACCGAGGAGCTGATCGCCGAGCGCAGCTTCGGTTTTGTGAACTTCACCGGCTCGGTCAAGGGCGGGCAGGCGATCGAGCGCGCGGCGGCGGGCACATTCACCGCCACGGGGCTGGAACTGGGCGGCAAGGACCCCGGCTATGTCCGCGCCGATGCCGATCTGGATGCCGCCGTGGACGGGCTGATGGACGGGGCGATGTTCAACAGCGGCCAGTGCTGCTGCGGGATCGAGCGGATCTATGTCCATGAAAGCCTCTATGACGCATTCGTCGAAAAATCCGTGGCCTGGGTGATGGCGCAGAAACTGGGTAATCCCTATCACGCCGACACCACCATGGGTCCGATGGCCAATCGCCGCTTTGCCGAAGTCGTGCGCGGCCAGATCGCCGATGCCGTGGCCGAGGGCGCGCGCGCGCTGATCGACCCCGCCGCCTTCCCCGCCGATGACGGCGGCGCCTATCTGGCCCCGCAGGTCCTTGTCGACGTGACCCATGACATGCGGGTGATGCGCGAGGAAAGCTTTGGCCCCGTGGTCGGCATCATGCCGGTCAAGGATGACGATGAGGCCGTGGCGCTGATGAACGATTGCGATTACGGGCTGACGGTGTCGGTCTGGACGGCGGATGCGGATGCGGCGGCCGAGCTGGGCGCGCGTCTGGAAACCGGCACCGTCTTCATGAACCGCTGCGATTATCTGGACCCGGCGCTGTGCTGGACCGGCTGCAAGGATACCGGGCGCGGCGCCGCGCTGTCCAATCTGGGTTATCTGGCCGTGACCCGGCCCAAATCCTACCATCTCAAGAAGGTGACGAAATGAGCCTGCGCGCAAACTGGTCCTATCCGACCGCGATCAAATTCGGGGCCGGACGCATCACCGAACTGGCCGAGCATTGCAAGGCCGTGGGCATCAGCCGCCCGCTGCTGGTCACCGACAAGGCCTTGGCCGGCCTGCCGATCACCGCGCAGGCGCTGGACATTCTGGAAGCTGCGGGTCTTGGCCGCGCAGTGTTTTCCGAGGTCGACCCGAACCCGAACGAGCACAACATGGCGGCCGGCATCGCCGTCTATAAGGCCGGCGGTCATGACGGGGTGGTCTGCTTTGGCGGCGGTTCTGCGCTGGATCTGGGCAAGATGATCGCGCTGATGGTCGGGCAGACCGTGTCCGTCTGGGATCTTGAGGATATCGGCGACTGGTGGACCCGCGCCGACGCAAGCAAGATCGCCCCGATCATCGCCGTGCCGACCACCGCCGGCACCGGCTCCGAGGTCGGGCGCGCGGGGGTTCTGACCAATTCGGCGACGCATAAGAAAAAGATCATCTTCCACCCCAGGCTGATGCCCGCCGTCACCATCTGCGACCCGGAACTGACCGTGGGGATGCCGAAATTCATCACCGCCGGCACCGGCATGGACGCATTCGCCCATTGCCTCGAGGCATATTGCAGCCCCTTCTTCCACCCGATGAGCCAGGGCATCGCGCTGGAGGGGCTGCGGCTGGTCAATGAATACCTGCCCCGCGCCTATGCGGTGCCCACCGATCTTGAGGCGCGGGCGCAGATGATGGCCGCCGCCGCCATGGGCGCCGTCGCCTTCCAGAAGGGTCTGGGCGCGATCCATTCGCTGAGCCACCCGGTCGGCGCGATCTATGGCACCCATCACGGCACCACCAATGCCGTGGTCATGCCGATGGTGCTGGATTTCAACCGTCCCGCGATCGAAGAGCGTTTGACCCGCGCCGCCGATTATCTGGGCATCAAGGGCGGCTTCGACGGCTTCCGTGCCCGGGTCATGGACCTGCGCGCCGAGCTGGGCATTCCCGCCAACCTGACCGCCATGGGGGTCGAGGCCGCGCGGCTGGACGAGATGACCGAAATGGCGCTGGAGGATCCGTCCTGCGGCGGCAACCCGGTCGAGATGACGCGCGAGAATACGCGCGCGCTGTTCGAGGCCGCGATGTAAGGACTGAATGAGGCGGGCTATACCTCGCCTCAT
Organism: Paracoccus lutimaris; assembly: GCF_003337565.1. Taxonomy (GTDB): domain Bacteria; phylum Pseudomonadota; class Alphaproteobacteria; order Rhodobacterales; family Rhodobacteraceae; genus Paracoccus; species Paracoccus lutimaris. The sequence continues at coordinate 339 of NZ_QPJL01000014.1, read as the reverse complement.
CCTCCATTGCTGTTCACCATCTTGTATAGCTATGGTTTATTCCGCTCTTACGAGTCTGATTATTTCCACATTGAAATTTTTTGCAGACCGTCTCTTGAAATGACAGCACCAAGAAACGCACTACAGCGCTCATGATCTATCTCATGTTTTTTTGCTTTAATAACATGCAGCGCTCTAGGGGAATTATATATATCTTCGATCAAAACAAGCCCAACGCCATGCTTTGCGCATTCGTCCTTTACCCTAGGTCATGTTGACAAATGGCGGAGCCAGAGGCGGATCGACGTGATATCGATGAAGCCAAGGAAGCTTTCGGCGGTCTTGTCGTAGCGGGTGGCG
>NZ_QPJL01000013.1 GCF_003337565.1 Paracoccus lutimaris | reverse complement strand
ACATATCTCTTCAGATATCTCGCAATGTCAAAAAGCAGGGGAAACAAAACAACCTGAACCGCGCCATTTCCTTCGTGGCGCCGTCAAGCCATCAACTTCCCGATTTTTCCCCGTTTCCGAGGCAGAAACCCTATTTAGCGATCCGCTTCGATGCCGTCAAGAGCGTGTCTCAACTTTTTTCGTCGCGCCCCGCTGGGCCCCGTCCGATCCGGCGTCGCCGTTTCGGTGAGCGGGTATCTAGGGTCAGACGATCAGGGCCGCAAGCCGAAAAATGCAGATTCCACGAAGAAAAGTTTTAACTTGCTGATCTTAATAAAGATTAAAGTCGTAGGCCCATGCCGTCTTAGCTGACACCATGAAGGCAATCCTGGAAAGCACGACTCATCCGGGGCGGTTTTCGTCCTTTTCCAGCCCCGATTCACCGCAAAGTGGCGAGTCGCCGGGCGAGAATCCCCTGCCGAGCCATCGGGATTCGCGCCATGGCCGCGCCGGCAGGCGCAGAATCGGCGCCTGCGGCGATTCCCGGCCGCGGAATCACCCCCTGCCCCGCCATGCGAAAGAAACCGGCGGCGGAAATGAAAAACGCGGCCCCGAGGGACCGCGTTTTCGTATCGTATAGAGAAGAGCCAATCAGCGCTTCGAGAACTGGAACGAACGACGGGCTTTCGCCTTGCCATATTTCTTCCGCTCGACGACGCGCGAGTCGCGGGTCAGGAAGCCCGCGGCTTTCAGCGCGGCGCGCAGGCTCGGCTCGTGCAGCTGCAGGGCTTTCGAGATGCCGTGCTTGACCGCACCGGCCTGACCCGAAAGGCCGCCACCAGCAACGGTAGCATAGACGTCATACTGACCGACGACGCCGGCAACCTCGAAGGGCTGGCGCAGGATCATCTGCAGCACGGGACGCGCGAAGTAGGCGGCAATGTCCTTGCCGTTCACGACGACCTTGCCCGAACCGGGCTTCACCCAGACGCGGGCAACAGCGTCTTTACGCTTGCCGGTGGCATAGGCGCGGCCCAGCGAGTCGCGCTGCGCTTCGCGGATCGGAGCTTCGGCAACGACAGTGCCGGTGGTGACCGATTTCAGGTCGTCCAGGGTCTTGATGTCTTCGGCCATGTTCATGCGCTCCGGGTATTCTTGGCGTTCATGGACTTGACGTCCAGAACTTCGGGCTGCTGTGCCTCATGCGGGTGCTCGCCGCCGGCATAGACGCGCAGATTGGTCATCTGCTGCTTGCCCAGCTTGTTGCGCGAGATCATGCGCTCAACGGCCTTGATCACGACGCGCTCGGGATGGGCGCCTTCCAGAACCTGACGCGCGGTGCGGTGCTTGATGCCGCCCGGGTGGCCGGTGTGCCAGTAGTATTTCTTGGCATCGCGCTTGTCGCCGGTCATCTGCACCTTGTCGGCGTTGATGATGATGACGTTGTCGCCCATGTCCATGTGGGGGGTGAAGGTCGGCTTGTGCTTGCCACGCAGGCGCATCGCAACGATCGAGGCAAGACGGCCCAGAACGACGCCCTCTGCGTCGATCAGGATCCACTTCTTCTCGATATCCGCCGGTTTCGCGGTATAGGTTTTCATCGGTCGTCCCTTTTGGGGTGTAATTCGAGATGTGGGTGTATCGGCGAAAGCCGCTTTCCGGTCAAGTGCGTCGAGCGACGATTATACAAGCAAAAACAATTCGTTGCGAAATAGGTATCTAAACACCACATTGCAAGCCCCGAAAACGGGGCGAAAATCCGGGCCGGGCGCCGCTTTTCGGCCGCGCCCGGCGGAATGATCACTCGCCGAAGGTAAAGGCCAGAATCGCCCCGGGATTGGCCATCTGGTTGCTGGTGCCGCCATCTGTCGCGCGGGTGATGCCGCCCGCGTCGGTGGCGACAAAGATGGTCTTGCCATCCGGGCTGATCGCCAGATCGCGATAGCGGTTCTGGCTGTCGAAGAGCTTTTCAATATCGCCCTGCACCGACTTGCCATCCGCGTTCAGTCCCAGCCGATAGACCGCGCCATTCTTGAGGCTGGTCACCAGAAGCGAATTCTTCCAGCCCGGCACCGCGTCGGCGGCGTAATAGTCGATGCTGGCGGGCGATATGGTCGGCCAGCAGATGAAGGCCATGTCGCCGCATTTCTCATAATGGAAGGTATAGCCGTTCCTGACGGTGAAGAAGGTCTTCATCGGCTCGACGAAATCCTCGGCCCAGTCGGTCTCGACATGCTTGGGCACCGAGTCGGGGATCTCATAGTCGCTGAAGGTCAGGCTGGCGCAATCGGGCGCATCGGCCCAGGCGCCATAGACATAGGCCTGATCGTCGCGGAAACCGGCGACAAAGGGCCAGCCGTAATTGCCGCTAGCTTGCAGCAGGTTAACCTCGTCATCGGTCTTGGGGCCCTGTTCGGACTGAAACAGCGATCCGTCCGGACCAAAGACGATGCCCTGCGGATTGCGATGGCCATAGGTATAGACATGGCTGCGCACACCGGCGATTTCCGGGTTGTCAGCAGGGATCCCGCCATCGGGCGCGATCCGCAGGGTCTTGCCCTGATAGGCCGAGACATCGCCCGCCGCGACCTGCTCGGCGGTGGGCAGATCCTGCGCAGCGACATGCTTGCAGAAATTGCCGAACTGGTTCGCGCCATGATCGCCCTGGGTCAGATAGAGCATCCCGTCCGGCCCCAGCTTCAGCCGCCCGGCATTATGATCGTCGCCCGCGATCAGCCCCTCGATCACCGTTTGCGGCTGGCCCAGCGTATTCGACGCCGGATCATGGGTCAGGCGCACCACCCGCATGCGGCGGTCCAGCGCCTCGCCCGCGTCGCCATCATAGACATAGGCGGCATAGACAAGGTTCTGCGCCGGATCCAGCGCCATGCCCAGCAGCCCCTCATGCGCGGTTTCGCCGGTATAGGCGTCCTCGAACTTGTAAAGCACCGCCTTTTCGCCGCTGGTCGGGTCGATGCGGGTGATCTGCGCGGCCTTGCGCTCGGTCACCCACAGATGGCCGTCGGCGCCATAGGTGATTTCCCAAGGCGAGCCCAGATCGGCCGCGACCACCCGAGACTGGAACTTGTCGGCGACGATCTCGACACCCTGCGCGGCGGCAGCGCCGGTCAACGCGACACCAAGCGCGGCCGAGGACATGAGACAGGCAAGCAGGCGGTTCTGGGACGTCATGGCGATTCCTCCGGGATGAAACTGCGAAGAAATCCATTAGCCCCGCTGAACTTCGTCGCGACAAGCCGATTCGGCGCCGCCTATCCCTTGGGCGGGATCGAATAGGTCATCGAGCAACGCGCCACCGGCTGATCCACCCCGTCCGAGCGGATCAGGACATCGCCCACCGCCAGCACGCGGCCCAGCTTGAGGATGCGGCACTCCGCCAGCAGATCGCGCCCCGCCTCGGGCTTGCGCATGAAATCGACCGAGGCATTGGTTGTCACGGCCAGCGCCACCTCTCCGATCCGGGCCAGGATCGCCAGATAGATGGTGACATCGGCCAGCGCGAACATGGCGGGACCGCTGACCGTGCCGCCGGGGCGCAGGTGGCGGTCATCGACCCTGAGCCGCGCCACCAGCATCTGCGCATCCACCGATTCGACCCGGACCTGATCCGAGATCTGCGGGAACACCCGGTCCAGAAACCCGTTCAGCGTCGCGCAATCCATTGCAAGTGCCATGCTTTCCCCCTGCCCCGCACGCGGCTAGACTGAATCGCGGGACCCGGCGATGGCAAGCCGCATCGTAACGTCAGCGAGGGAGACGAGGATGAAGGACGGCAACCCGCAGCCGCTGGTGCTGCGTCAGGATCAGGGGCCGGTCGCGCGGCTGGTTCTCAACAGCCCCGGAAACTTCAACGCCCTGTCCCTGGCCATGATCGATGCGCTTGAGGCGGAGCTGGACGAGATCGCCGCGAATGACGATATCCGCGTGGTGATTCTGGCGGCCTCGGGCAAGGCCTTTTCCGCCGGCCATGACCTGCGCGAGATGCAGGCCGCGCGCGAGGATGGCGACGGCGGCCGCGCCGCCTATGAGCAGCTGTTTTCGCGTTGCGCGGCGATGATGCAGAAAATCCCCGCCCTGCCCCAGCCGGTCATCGCCGAGGTGCAGGGCATCGCCACCGCCGCCGGCTGCCAGCTGGTCGCAAGCTGCGACATGGCCGTCGCGGCCGAGGGCGTGCGCTTTGGCGTGAACGGCGTCAATATCGGGCTGTTCTGCGCCACCCCCATGGTGGCGCTGTCCCGCGCCATCCCGCCCCGCGCGGCCTTTGAATATCTGGTCACCGGCGAGTTCATGGATGCCTCCCGCGCCCGTGAACTGGGCCTGATCAACCGCATTGCCCCGCCCGAGCAACTGGCCGCCCAAACCATGGCGCTGGCCGAGGTGATCGCCGCGAAGCTGCCCGCCGCCGTGCGGCTGGGTAAGCGCGCCTTTCACCAGCAATCCCGCATGGGCTTGGGTGATGCCTATGCCGCGACCGGCCCGGTCATGTGCGAGAACCTGATGCGCACTGACACCGCCGAGGGCATTCAGGCATTTCTGGAAAAGCGCCCGCCGGACTGGGACTAGCCGACCAGCGCCAGCCCCGGAAAGGCCTCAAGCAGCCAATAGGCAAATCGGGCGAAATCGCCGCGATAGAGCGCGACCCCGACGATGACCAGCAACGCGCCCATGACGCGCTCGATCAGCCGCAGATGCGGCTTGATGCGGTTCATCAGCCCCATGGCGCGGTTGATGAAGATCGCCGACAGCAGGAACGGCACCCCCAGCCCGAGCGCATAGATCGCAAGCAGCGCCATGCCCCGCTCGACCGCCGCGCCGCCGGCAGCCAGCGACAGGATCATGCCCAGTTGCGGGCCGATGCAGGGTGTCCAGCCAAAGGCGAAGGCCAGCCCCAGCACATAGGCCCCCAGCGCGCTGCCGCCCCGGTCACCGACATCCATCCGCGCCTCGGTATCCAGAAAGGGGATGCGGAACAGGCGCAGGAAATGCAGGCCCATGATGACGATCACCACGCCCGAGGCTTTGACCAGATATTCCTGATACTGCAGGAACAGCCGCCCAAAGGCCGAGGCCGCCATGCCCATCAGCAGAAAGACCGTCGACAGGCCCAGCACGAAGAACAGCGCCGGCACGACCGCGCTGCGTTCGCCCGATTTCAGCCCGCCGACCCCCACCCCGGTCATATAGGCCAGATAGGGCGGCACGATCGGCAGCACGCAGGGCGACAGGAATGACAGGATCCCGGCCAGCAACGCGACCATCGCGGCGGGCAGGAAGGCGGCGTCTGCAAGCTCGATTCCAAACATGAGCGGCAGATTGCGCCATGAAAAAGGCGCGGGAAAGCCCCGCGCCCCTCACTCTTTTGTCATGGCCGACAGGGCGTTACCCCAAGGACCACCAGCCGCGACGCTTGGGACGCGTATCTTCGGCCTCGGCCAGTTCCGGTTCGGGTATCTGCGCCGGGGCGGCAGAGGCCGGAATTTCCGGCGCCACGGCGGGTTCGGGCTGAACCTCGGCCACCACGACCTCGGCGGCAATCTCGGCCACGACCTCGGGCGCAGCCTCTGCGACAGCAGTTTCCTCAGCCGGTTCCTCTGCGACAATCTGCGCAGGCTCACTCACGGGCAGCGCGCTCAGATCGACGATCTCGGCGGTCTCGACGCTGGTTTCGGCAACGGCTTCGATGGCAACGGGTTCTGCGACCGATTCGGCAGCGGCCTCGGCATCATCCGACTTGCGGCGGCGCGAGCGGGTGCGGCGGCGCGGCTTGGCGTCTTCCTCGCCAGCGTCAACTGCGGCAACCTCGGCCGGAGCCGCCTCGGTGATCTCGGCCACGACTTCGACCTCGGCGGCGTCCCCTGCATCGGCCTGCGCCTCGTCGCCGTTCTCGCCCTCGCCTTCGCCATTCTTGCCGCCACGGCGACGGCGGCGACGGCGGCGGCGGGTCTTGCCGCCATTCTCGCCCTGCTCGCCAGCTTCGCTGCGGGCCTCGTCGCTGCTGTCCTCGGCCTCGGCCTCGACCGCCTCTTCGATGTCGTCCTCTTCCTCGGCGACTTCCTCATCGTCGATCTGCGCCATCAGCCGCGCATCGACCGAGACCACCGGCGAAACCACTTCGGGCACGTTGCGGGTCGCGGTCTTGAACTTCTCGATGGCGAAATCGGGCGAGATCAGCGTCGGATCGGCCTCAACCCGCACCGACATGCCGTAACGCGCCTCGATCCCGGCGATATGCTCGCGCTTGGCGTTCATCAGGAAGTTGGCGACGGCGATCGGCGCCTTGACCAGCACTTCGCGCGAGCGTTTGCGGGTGCCCTCTTCCTCGATGGCGCGCAGGATGGTCAGCGCCAGACTGTCGTCCGAACGGATCAGCCCGGTGCCATGGCAATGCGGGCAGGGCTGCGTGGTCGATTCCAGCATCCCCGGACGCAGGCGCTGGCGGCTCATTTCCAGCAAACCAAAGCCCGAGATGCGCCCGACCTGAATCCGCGCCCGGTCGGTTTTCAGCTTGTCCTTGAAGCGTTTCTCGACAGCGGCGTTGTTCTTGCGCTCTTCCATGTCGATAAAGTCGACGACGATCAGACCGGCAAGGTCGCGCAGCCGCAGCTGGCGGGCAATCTCCTCGGCGGCCTCAAGGTTGGTCTTTAGCGCCGTGTCCTCGATCGAGCCTTCCTTGGTGGCCCGGCCCGAGTTCACGTCGATGGCGACCAGCGCCTCGGTCACGCCGATGACGATATAGCCGCCGGATTTCAGCTGCACGGTCGGGTTGAACATCCCGCCCAGATAGCTTTCCACCTGGAAGCGCGCGTAAAGCGGCATCTGGTCGGTGTAATGCTTCACGTTCTTGGCGTGGGACGGCATGATCATCTTCATGAAGTCCTTGGCGGTGCGGTAGCCGCGCTCGCCCTCGACCAGAACCTCGTCGATTTCCTTGCTGTAGATGTCGCGGATCGTGCGCTTGATCAGGTCGCCTTCCTCATAGACCGGCGCCGGCGCGATGGATTTGAAGGTCAGTTCGCGGATCTGTTCCCACAGCCGCATCAGATATTCATAGTCGCGGCGGATCTCGGTCCGGGTGCGCTGGCTGCCGGCGGTGCGGATGATCAGACCGGCGCCTTCCGGCACCTCCAGTTCAGAGGCGATTTCCTTCAGCTTCTTGCGGTCCGCGGCATTGGTGATCTTGCGGGAAATCCCGCCGCCCCGCGCGGTGTTCGGCATCAGCACGCAATAGCGGCCCGCCAGCGACAGATAGGTGGTCAGCGCCGCGCCCTTGTTGCCGCGCTCTTCCTTGACGACCTGAACCAGCATGATCTGCCGGACCTTGATGACTTCCTGGATCTTGTAGCGGCGCGCGCGCGGACGCTTGGGGGCGCGAATCTCTTCGGTCACGTCCTCTTCGGCGATGGATTCGATGCCGTCATCCTCACCCGCGTCCTCGGCATGGTCGTCCGCTGCGGCCTCGGCAGCTGCGGCGGCCTCTTCGGGCGTGCATTCGATGGGGGCAGCCTCTTGCACCGCAAGTTCGGCGGGCTCGTTGCCGGCGGTCTCATCCTCCAGCAGCGTATCGGCAGCCTCGGTATCGACGATGGTCATGCCCGGAATATCGTCCGAGACGGCAACCGCATCGCCATTGTCGGCGGCGGCGGCCTTGGGCGCCTTGCGGCGGCGGCCATTGCGCTTGGGCTTTTCGGCCTCTTCGCTTTCGGCGGCGGCGGCCTGACGCTCTTCCTCGATCAGGGCGCGGCGGTCGGCAGCGGGGATCTGGTAATAATCGGGATGGATTTCGGCGAATGCCAGAAAGCCGTGGCGGTTGCCGCCGTAATCCACGAAGGCGGCCTGCAGCGAGGGTTCGACCCGCGTCACCTTGGCCAGATAGATATTGCCAGCAAGCTGCCGCTTGTTGACTGTCTCGAAATCAAATTCCTCGACTTTGGTTCCGTCGACCACGACCACCCGAGTTTCCTCGGAATGGGTGGCGTCGATCAGCATTTTCTTTGACATGTTTCCGTCTTTCGGGCAGCCGCATCGGCCCGCCCGTGGGCGGGGGCAAGATACGACTGTCATGTATGAGGACGACAACGGACGCGCGCGCAACAGCAATCGCGGCGGAAAGGGCTTCCCCCTGCCGCCGTTGCCGATCTAGCTGCGCTGCGCGAACCATCGCGTCTGTTACCTTTCTTGGCCCTTTCCGCGGATGCGGGCCGGGCGGCGATGACGTGACCCAGAGGCCCCAAGGGGCATGGGCTTGATTTTCCGCGCGTCGTACACCGGCACTTTTCGGGTGTCGCGGCTGACGGACGCGCTGCGAAACTGGCAGGGGTTGGCAACCCAAAGTTGCGCAAACATCCCCATGACTGGCAAGATAGCGGCGAAGGCGCCGCCGATACAATCGGTTTTTCGCAAGCCGCCTGCCATTTGTTCAAGAGCGTAAGGGCGGGCGCCCCCTCGGCGCGGGTCCGCCTGCCGGCCCGGCGGGACGCTCAGCCCAGCAGGAACACGGCCAAGGCCGCAAGCGGCGCGGCCATCACCAGCCCGGCAATCAGCAGCGCCACAAAGGGCCGCCCGGCCGCATAGCGGCAGGCGGCGACGGCCAGCATGATCACCCCGCCGACCGACACCGCCAGCAAAAGCAGAGCAAGCTGGATCAGGCCGTCCAGATTGTAGCCGCCGACGGCTTCGGTGCGAAAACGCATGCCCACCCCCGGGACGTTACAGATAGTCGCCCCGGCTCAGCCCGTATTTGGCCATCTTTTCGTTCAGGGTCCGGCGCGGCAGGCACAGTTCGTCCATGACGGCGGCGATGCTGCCCTTGTGGCGGCGCATGGTATTGTCGATCAGCATTTTTTCGAAGCTTTCGACATATTCTTTCAGCGGCTTGCCCTCGGTGGTGGTGGCCTGCTGGGTTTCCTCGCCATCCGCCATCAACAGCGACGCGATCGAGCCCGAGCCGCGACGGTTCTGCAGGACAGCGCGTTCGGCCACGTTGATCAGCTGGCGCACGTTGCCGGGCCAGGGCGCCTGCAACAGCTGGGCGGCCTCTTGCGCGGTGACCTGCGGCGGCTCGCAGCCATATTCCTCGGCGAATTGCTCGGTCATGCGGTTGAACAGCGCCAGGATATCCTCGCCGCGCGAACGCAAGGGCGGCAGGGTGATCTTGAGCGCGGTCAGGCGATAGAACAGGTCGGGCCGCAGCGAATCCTCGGCCTTGCGGCCTTCGCCGCGGGCATTCGAAATGGCGATGATCCGCGTCTCGGCCGGGCTGCCCTGATCGCTGATAAAGGCCAGCAGCCGCGCCTGCAGGGGGTCGGACAGTGCCTCGATATCCTCAAGGCACAGCGTACCGCCGCGCGCTTCCTCGACAGCGGGCAGACCGTTTTCGACCGGGCCGAAGAGCTTGGCGGCCAGCACCTCGTCATTATAGGCAGCGCAGGAGATCGGCACGAATTTCTTGCTGGCGCGCGGCCCCACGGCATGCAGGGCATGGGCAACCAGCGTCTTGCCGGTGCCGGTTTCGCCATCGATCAGCACGTGGCCATCGGCCTGCCCCAGATCAAGGATGTCCTCGCGCAGGCGGTCCATGACCGGGCTGGCGCCGATCAGCTTGGACATGACCTGCTGGCCCTCGGACAGGTCGCGGCGCAGGGCACGGTTGTCCAGCGTCATCCGCCGGGCCTGACTGGCCTTTTTCACCAGCTCGGTCAGGCGCTCAGGGTTGAAAGGCTTTTCCATGAAGTCCATGGCACCGATGCGCATCGCTTCGACCGCCATCGGCACGTCTCCATGACCGGTGATCATGATGACCGGCAGGCCCGAATCGATACCCATCAACCGCTTGAGGAAAGCCATCCCGTCCATGCCCGGCATGCGGATATCCGAGACGACGACGCCCGGCCAATCGGCGCCTATCACCTTCAACGCCTCATCGGCGCTGGCAAAGGTTTCCGTATCAAAGCCCGAAAGCACCAGCCACTGGCTGATCGATTCGCGCATATCCGGTTCATCGTCGACAACGGCTATCTTTAACGTGCGGCTCATGGGCCATTACCTCATTTTACTCTGCGGCCATCCGGGGGCCCGTCTTGCGGCCCGGATCCAGAAGCGGCAGTTCAAGTTCAAAGACGGCGCCCTTGCCGCCTTCATCAGATGCATTATGCGCGGTCAGCCGACCTCCGAAATCTGCCGCGATCCCCGACGAGATCGCAAGCCCAAGCCCGGTGCCCTCACCGGGGGTCTTGGTCGTGAAAAAAGGTTCAAACAGATTTTCCAGGTCCGAGACACCCGGCCCGTTGTCGCGGACGGACAAGAAAGCGTGAGAACCGGCGCTGACAGTGATCTCGATGGCGGGGTCGCGGATGCCCTTGATCGCATCGACGGCATTGCGCAGCAGGTTGATGATGATCTGTTCAAGCCGGATACGGTCGCAATAGACCATCACCGGAAAACGCGGCGCATTGCGCTGCAAACGGATGGTGCGGCTGCGCAATTGCGGCTCCATCATCACCAGCGCGCTGGAGAGCGCCGCGCGCAGGTCGACCGGCTCAAAGGCCTCGCCGCCCTTGCGGGCATAGGATTTCAGCTGCCGGGTGATGGCGCCCATGCGCTCGACCAGATCGTCGATGCGCTGGAAACTGGACAGCGCCTCCTCGCCGCGCCCGCGCTGCAGCAGCAGACGTGCGCCGGCCAGATAGGTCTTCATCGCGGCAAGGGGCTGGTTCAGCTCATGGCTGACGCCCGCCGACATCTCGCCCAGGGCCGCCAGTTTCGAGGATTGCTGCACGGTCTGCTCGGCCACGCGCAATTCCTTCTGCACGCGCTCGCGTTCGGCGATCTCGCGGGTCAGGCGCATGTTCAGCGCCCGCAGATCGGCCGATTCGCGCATATAGGCCGCCGATTCGACCCGCGCCCGCCGTGACAGCAGATAGAACGCCGCCGCCAGCAGGATGGCAAAGCCCATGATGACCAATGCCAGAACCGCATTCACCCGCTCACGCACCGAATCATAGGTGGTGAACGAGATCATCTTCCAGCCGCGGAAGGGGATCCGCGTCTCGGCCTGCATCACCGCCTTGCCCTGCAGATAGGCGTCGGCGGCGGGCGAGGTCCAGTCCGCCGTCACCTGAAACGCCCGCGAGATGGCCGAGGGCGCCGAGCGCACCGCCAGCGCCTCGGGCAAGGTCAGCCCGCGCCAGCGCGGCTCGGTGGACAGGATGATGTTGCCCTCGCTGTCGGTGACCGCGATAGCGTCCGAAATTCCCGCCCAGGACCGCACCAGAGGCGTCAGATCGGTGCCGACGACGACCACCCCCAGCGTGCGCCCGTCCGAGACCACCGCCCGGGAATAGGTGAACTCATAGCCGCCCTGCGGATTGGTGGTGACGTTGAACACGGTGTCCTTCGAGCGCAGCGGCTCGACAAAGAACGGCTCCTGCACGTAGTTCTTGCCCAGCAGATTGCGGTCGGTCGATCCGACCAGCCGCCCGGAAGCATCCAGAAGCCGGATCGAAGCCGCGCCGATTTCCTTCTGGGCCGAGATCAGCCGCGCCGAACTGCCCGAGAAATTGTTCCCCGACAGCGCCAGAATCAGCGACGGATCGCGCGCCAGCAACAGGGGCACGACCGAGGTGCGCTGCAATTCCGACAACAGGTTCCCGGTATACAGCGCCGAGCGCAGCTCGGTCCGCACCCGCGTGGTTTCCGAAAAGCGCGTGGTCAGCCAGGCATTGGTGAACCAGATCGTCGCCGCCGCCGCGACCAGCAGCAGCGCGATGGCACCGCGCAGCCCCCAGCGGCTGGCCCGGCCAGTCCGCTGATCGCCATTCGTGGCTGCGTGATCATCCTCTTGCATGAGCCTCCGGCACCATCCCCGACGGGGGCCTTCGCAGTCTAATGCGCGACGGGGCGTCGCTCAAGTCAGGCGGCTGGGATCGGCCCGCCCCGGTCAGGCGGCGACCAGATCCCGCATCAGCGACACGAAAAGCTTCGCGCCATCAGTGCCGCCATGGACAGTCTCGGCGGCGCGTTCGGGATGGGGCATCATCCCCAGCACGCGGCGGTTTTCCGACAGAACCCCGGCGATATCCTCGACCGAGCCATTGACCGGCGCGGCATAGGTAAAGGCGATGCGGTCCTGATCCTTCAGCGCGGCAAGACCTTCGGCATCGATCTGGTAATTCCCGTCATGATGCGCAACCGGCACGGTGATGACATCGCCCGGGGCGTAAGCGCTGGTATAGGGGCTGGCCGAGGTCGCGACCCGCAGACCGACCTCGCGGCAGATGAATGTCAGACCGGAGTTGCGCATCAAGGCGCCGGGCAGCAGGCCCAACTCGGTCAGAACCTGAAAGCCGTTGCAGATCCCCAGCACATAGCCGCCGCGTGCCGCATGCTCGCGCACCGCTCGCGCAATCGGCGAATGCGCGGCGATGGCGCCGCAGCGCAGATAGTCGCCGAATGAAAACCCGCCCGGCACCGCGACCAGATCGATGCCCGCCGGCAGCGCCTCGTCCTTGTGCCACAGCCGCACCACATCTGCCCCGGCAGCATCCAGCGCCACGGCAAGATCGCGGTCGCAATTCGATCCGGGAAAGGTAATGACGGCAGCTTTCATGGCACGACTCCGGTTTTGACCCTGCCGCCCCTTTAGCCCAGAGCGCGCCCGCTGTTAAGCCGCTTTGACTTCTTCCATGTCCAAATATCCATCGGACAGCGCCGTAAGCGAAAAGGGCCGGGATTCCCCCCGGCCCCTCGCAACCTGCCTGTCGCCCGATCAGCCGATCAGCGCGTTGTTCAGATATTCGTCGACCTTTTCCAGATAACCCATGGTGGTCATCCATTTCTGGTCCGGCCCGACCAGCAGCGCGAGGTCCTTGGTCATGTAACCACCCTCGACCGCCTTCACGGTGACCTTCTCCAGCGTCTCGGCAAAGTTCATCAGCGCGGCGTTGTCATCGAGCTTCGCGCGATGCTTCAGCCCGCCGGTCCAGGCAAAGATCGAGGCGATCGAGTTGGTCGAGGTCTGGTTACCCTTCTGATGCTCGCGGTAATGGCGCGTCACGGTGCCATGCGCGGCTTCGGATTCCACGATCTTGCCATCGGGCGTCATCAGAACCGAGGTCATCAGCCCCAGCGAACCAAAGCCCTGCGCCACGATGTCGGATTCCACGTCGCCATCGTAGTTCTTGCAGGCCCAGACATAGCCGCCCGACCATTTCAGCGCCGAGGCCACCATGTCGTCGATCAGGCGATGCTCGTAATGGATGCCCTTTTTCTTGAACTGCTCTTCGAATTCCTCGGCATAGACCTTGGCGAACAGGTCCTTGAAGCGGCCGTCATAGGCTTTCAGGATGGTGTTCTTGGTCGAGAGATAGACCGGATAGCCACGGCTCAGACCATAGTTCAGCGAGGCGCGGGCGAAATCGATGATCGACTGGTCAAGGTTGTACATCGCCATGGCGACGCCCGAGCCGGGGGCCTGATAGACCTCGTGCTCGATCACCTCACCATCCTCGCCGACGAACTTGATCGACAGCGTGCCCTTGCCCGGATAGCGGAAATCGGTGGCCTTGTACTGGTCGCCGAATGCGTGGCGGCCGACGATGATCGGTTTCGTCCAATGTGGCACCAGACGCGGCACGTTCTTGGCGATGATCGGCTCGCGAAAGATCACCCCGCCCAGAATGTTGCGGATGGTGCCGTTGGGCGATTTCCACATCTTCTTCAGGCCGAATTCCTCGACGCGGGCCTCGTCGGGAGTGATGGTGGCGCATTTCACGCCGACGCCGTATTTCTTGATCGCCTCGGCCGAGTCCACGGTAACCTGGTCGTCGGTGCGGTCACGCTCCTCGATGCCCAGATCGTAATATTTCAGGTTCACGTCGAGATAGGGCAGGATCAGCTTTTGCTTGATGAAATCCCAGATGATCCGGGTCATCTCGTCGCCGTCGAGCTCGACGACAGGGTTCGCTACCTTGATCTTCGACATGGGTGGTCCCTTTGGTTAGATTCGGCTCGCCCGCGCTATAGCGGCATTCGCCGTAAAAGGAAAGGCCGGTATGCGATTGCATACCATTCGAAACATTCTGTCGCAGGCCTATTGCGGGCGGTTGAAAAACCCCTGCGCCCGCGCGTCCAGCCAGCGCCACAGATGCGGCGCCCCGCGTTCGATGCGCACACCCACCCGCTCTACCAGCTGGGCATAAGTCACCTCATATTCGATCCAGCTTCCGCCACCCGAGACAATGTTCTGCATCACCGGCTGTGCCCGGTCCAGCGATTTGGCAAATACCGCATCCGGGCTCTCATTCTTCTCGAACTCGGCCCAAAGCGCGTGGAATTCCTGCCCCTGCGCCGCAGGCAAAAGCCCGAAGATGCGCCTGGCGGCGGCCTCTTCGGCGGCAGCCTGCGCAGCACCGTGATGGGCGGCGCCATTCGCAGCGTGGATCGGCACGTCGCCGGCGTCGATCTCGACCAGATCATGCAGGATCAGCATGCGGATGACGCGGCCGATATCTGTGCCTGCCCCGGCATGGGGGGCCATGACCAGCGCATAAAGCGCCAGGTGCCAGCTGTGTTCGGCGCTGTTTTCATGGCGCGAGGCATCGCCCAGCGTGCTGGCGCGATAGACGGACTTCAACCGGTCGGCCTCGGCCAGAAAGGCCAGCCGCTGCGCCAACTCGCCCACGGGCGCCCGGCCCTCCAGCAAATCCGTCGCGGCCGCCATCGCCTCGGGCCATTCCGACCAAAGCCGCGCGGCGCGACCGCCATGCATATTGCCTTGCACAATGGCAATATGATCGGGCAGCGGCGAGGCCGCGCAAAGCACCTGAAACAGCGGCTGGACGTGATCCATCCGCTTGGCCATGCGCGCATCCGCGCTTTCGCCGACCTCGAATTCGCGCCAAAGCGCCATCAGCGCCGCGCCCTCGGGCAGCAGGCCAAACAGCCGCTCGGCGGCCGCACTTTCAGCAGCGGCCAGCGCCGCCATGTCATGGGCCAGATGGATCGGGTGATCGCCGCAGTCGATCTCGACCAGATCATGGATCAGGATCATGGCGATGGCCCGGTCCGAAGCCCCGAACACCATCGCATAAAGCGCCACGTGCCAGCTGTGCTCGGCACTGTTTTCGGGACGCGACAGGTCCATCAGCACATTGGCGCGGTCGACGGATTTCAGCCGGTCCGCCTCGTTCAGAAACGTAAAACGCCGCTCCAGCGCCGTTTCTTCTTCACTCAAATATCCCGGGGTCCGGGGCAGAGCCCCGGTCCGTTCATCACTCACCGCGTCGTCTCGGTCAGGCGGCGGCGGACATAGGTCTGCACCGTGTCGATCATCGGCTTCATGTAGATCTCGTCATCGCGGAAGAAATGGTCCGCGCCTTCGATTTCCTCATGGGTGATGGTGATGCCCTTTTGCTCGCGCAGCTTGCCCACCAGGGCATGCGTGTCCTTGGGCGGCGCCACGCGGTCGGCAGTACCGTTGATGATCAGCCCCGAGGCCGGGCAAGGTGCCAGGAACGAGAAATCATACAAGTTCGCCGGCGGCGCCACGCTGATAAAGCCGGTAATTTCCGGCCGGCGCATCAAAAGCTGCATCCCGATCCAGGCCCCAAAGCTGAAACCCGCGACCCAGCAATGCTTGGAGTTGGGGTTCATCGCCTGCAGGTAATCCAGCGCCGAGGCGGCATCGCTCAATTCACCGATGCCCTGATCGAACTCGCCCTGGCTGCGGCCCACGCCGCGAAAGTTGAACCGCATGACGGTAAAACCCATGCGGTGAAAGGCGTAATGCAGGTTATAGACGACCCGGTTGTTCATCGTGCCGCCATATTGCGGATGCGGGTGCAGGATGATGGCGATGGGGGCGTCGGGATTGGGCTGGGCGTGATAACGGCCTTCCAGACGACCTTCGGGGCCGGGGAAAATCAGTTCGGGCATGGGCTTCCTTTGAAACTCGGGTTTCTTGACCCTGTGGCGGCGCGGCTCTAGATCGTTATCTGGGAAGCGCGCCCGGCCAAGGCAAGACGCATTCAAGGACGGCCCCGGGGTTTGGGCCCCGTGGCGCGTTTTGTCTATGCGTCGCGGGCAGAGGAGAGGCAAGATGAAACTGTCAACCAAGGGCCGCTATGCGGTCATCGCGCTGGTCGATCTGGCCATTGCCAAGGGCGATGACCTGACCTCGCTGGCCGAGATCTCGAAACGGCAGGACATCTCGCTGCCCTATCTGGAACAGCTTTTCGTGCGCCTGCGCCGCGCCGGACTGGTCGATTCCGTGCGCGGGCCGGGCGGCGGCTACCGGCTGGCCAAGGCCCCCGAGACGATCCGTATCGCCGAGATCCTCGAGGCGGTGGATGAAACCGTCAGCGCCATGCATGTCGGCGCCGGTGCCTCGGGCGGGGTCTCGGGGTCGCGGGCGCAGACGCTCTCGAACCGGCTCTGGGAAAGCCTGTCGGCGCATGTTTATGTGTTCTTGCACAATCACACGCTGGCGGACGTGGCGCGCAACCAGTTGCTGCCCTGCCCCGCCCTGCCCAAGCTTCTGTCGATCGTGGACGACTGATCCATGCGGGTCATGGTCGCCGGCCTTGGCAATATGGGGCGCAGCCATGCGCTGGCATGGGCAAGGCAGCCGGGCGCGGAACTGGTCGGGCTGGTAAACCGCTCGCGCATCGCGCTGCCGCCGGAACTGGCGGGTATCCCCTTCAGCCACGACTTTCACGAGGCGCTGGAGCGCCTGCGCCCCGATATCGTGGTCATCGCCACCTATTCCGACAGCCATGCCGAATATGCCATCGCCGCCTTGCGGGCCGGCGCGCATGTCTTTGTCGAGAAACCCCTTGCCACCACGGTCGCGGATGCCCGCCGCGTGGTCGAGACGGCGCGGGAAACCGGCCGCAAGCTGGTCGTGGGCTACATCCTGCGCCACCACCCAAGCTGGCAACGCCTGATCACTGAAGCCCGCGCCCTTGGCGGCCCCTATGTGTTCCGGCTGAACCTGAACCAGCAAAGCTCGGGTCCGACATGGGCGGTCCACAAGGCGCTGATGCAGACCACGCCCCCCATAGTCGATTGCGGCGTCCATTACGTCGATGTCATGTGCCAGATCACCGACGCCGCCCCGGTCGAGGTGCGCGGCATGGGCCTGCGCCTGTCGGACGAGATCGCCGGGGACATGTATAATTACGGCCATTTCCAGGTGATCTTCGACGACGGCTCGCTGGGCTGGTATGAGGCGGGCTGGGGTCCGATGATGTCGGATACGGCGTTTTTCGTCAAAGACGTGGTCAGCCCGAATGGCGCCGTCAGCATCCGCATGCCGGCTGACGCGCGCTCGGACGATATCGACACCCATACGCAGACCTCGAAGCTGCGGCTGCACCGGGTCGGCCAGCCCGATCAGGACCTGTCGATGGACGGAGAGCCGGGCCATCAGGACCTCTGCGATGCCGAAGCCGCCTTCATGGCCCGCGCCATCGCGAATGATACCGACCTGACGCGGCACATGCAGGATGCGGTCGCCTCGCTGGCGGTCTGCCTTGCGGCGGACGAATCCGTGCGCTCGGGCCAGCCGGTACGACTGCGCGTCTGATCCGTCACGCAAGCGTCACCCTTCCTTGCGAAACCGCCCGCGTGGCCCTAAATGAGCCATTCCTTTTGACCTTCAACGGTTTCGCCACCGGGGGACCCGCACCATGTCCGATCTGCAGACGCCTTACTACCTGATCGACCTTGCGAAGCTGCGGGTAAACATGGAGCGCATCCAGTATCTGCGCGAACGCTCGGGCGTGAAATGCCTGCTCGCGCTGAAATGCTTTGCGACATGGTCGGCCTTTGACTTCATGCGGCCCTTCATGGACGGCACCACCTCGTCCTCGCTGTTCGAGCTGCGGCTGGGGCATGAGGAATTCGGCAAGGAAACCCATGCCTATTCCGTGGCTTGGGCGGATCATGAAATCGACGAGGCGCTGGGTTACGCCGACAAGATCATCTTCAACAGCCTTGGCCAGCTGGACCGCTTTGGCGCCAGGGCGGCGGAACGCGGCATTGCCATGGGCCTGCGCCTGAACCCGCGTTTTTCGACCAGCGGCTTTGATCTGGCCGACCCGGCCCGCCCCTTCTCGCGCCTTGGCGAATGGGACCTGCCGCGGCTGGAATCGGCCTTGGACCGCATTTCCGGGGTGATGATCCACTACAATTGCGAGAACGGCGATTTCGACCTGTTCGACGCCCAGCTTTCGCGGATCGAGGCCGAATTCGGCGGCTTCCTTGCCAAACTGGACTGGGTCAGCCTTGGCGGCGGCATCCATTTCACCGGCGAGGGCTATCCGCTGGACCGCCTTGCCGACCGCCTGAAGGCATTCTCGGAGAAATTCGGCGTCCAGGTCTTTCTGGAACCGGGCGAGGCCAGCATCACCAGATCCTCCTCGCTTGAGGTCACCGTTCTGGACCTGATCCACAATGGCAAGGACGTGGCCATCGTCGATTCAAGCATCGAGGCGCATATGCTGGATCTTCTGATCTATCGCGAAACCGCCAAGCTGCCGCAATCGGGCGATCATGCCTATCAGATCGCCGGCAAGACCTGCCTTGCGGGCGATATCTTTGGCGAGGGGCGCTTCCCGCAGCCCCTTAAGGTCGGCGACCGCATCAGCATTGCCGATGCCGCCGGCTATACCATGGTCAAGAAGAACTGGTTCAACGGCGTGGCCATGCCCGCCATCGCACTGCGCGAGGAAGACGGAACGATCCGCGAGGTCCGCCGGTTTTCCTATGACGACTACAAATCCAGCCTGTCCTGAGGGCTTCCCTCAGACCTAGCCAACCCATTCCTCTGCCCTGAAAAGGAGACTGAATTGGCCAAGAACGTGCTCATCATCGGCGCCGGTGGCGTCGCCCAGGTGGTCGCGCATAAGGTGGCGCAAAACGCGCAGGAATTCGGCACGCTGCATATCGCCAGCCGAACCGTCGCCAAAGCGGACAAGATCATCGCGAGCATTCGTGAAAAGGGTCATCAGGTCGAATTCAGCGCGCATCCGCTGGATGCGATGGACAGCAAGGCCGTGGCCGCGCTGATCCGCAGGATCGACGCCCATATCGTCATCAACGTCGGCTCGTCCTTCGTGAACATGACCGTGCTGGATGGCTGCATCGAGGCCGGCGCCGCCTATCTGGACACCGCCATCCACGAGGACCCGGCCAAGGTCTGCGAAACCCCGCCGTGGTATGCAAACTACGAATGGAAACGGCGCGAGGCCGTCGCGAAAGCCGGCATCACCGCCATTCTGGGCGCGGGCTTCGATCCCGGCGTGGTCAACGCCTATGCCCGTCTGGCCGAGGATGAATATTTCGACAAGATCGACTCGATCGACATCGTCGACATCAACGCCGGCAGCCATGGCCGCTGGTTCGCGACCAATTTCGACCCGGAAATCAACTTCCGCGAATTCACCGGCACCGTCTATAGCTGGCAGGGCGGCGAATGGCGCTCGAACAAGATGTTCGAGGTCGGGCGCGAATGGGACCTGCCCGTCGTCGGCAAGCGCACCGCCTATCTGTCCGGCCATGACGAGGTCCACAGCCTTTCCGCCCGCTACAAGGACGCCGATGTGCGCTTCTGGATGGGCTTTGGCGAGCATTACATCAACGTCTTCACCGTGCTTCAGAACCTTGGCCTGCTGTCGGAACAGCCGGTCAGAACCGCCGAAGGGCTTGAGGTGGTGCCGCTGAAGCTGGTCAAGGCCGTGCTGCCCGATCCCGCCAGCCTTGCCCCCGACTATGAGGGCAAGACCTGCATCGGCGATCTGGTCAAGGGCACCCAGAACGGCCAACCGGGCGAGGTCTTCATCTATAACGTCGCCGATCACAAGGACGCCTGGAACGAGGTCGGCAGCCAAGGCATCAGCTATACCGCCGGCGTGCCCCCGGTCGCCGCCGCCATTCTGGTCGCGCGCGGCACCTGGGACGTCAGGAAGATGGTCAATGTCGAGGACCTGCCCGCCCGCCCCTTCCTTGAACTGCTGGGCGATCTGGGCCTGCCCACCCGCGTCATTGACGCGACTGGCGATCACCCGATCTGATCCGACCTGACCCAATCGACAGGTCCGCGCCGGGGAACCTCGGCGCGGGCCTTGTCGTTTCCAACCTGCGAACAGGAGGAAACGGTGCATGACGCCTGACGAAAACCGCCGCCCGCATATGTTCCCAAGCTCGGACGGCGCGGCCCGGCCCAGCGTCGGCACCGTCGCCAACTGGGCGGTGATCGGCATTTTCCTGATCCTGCTCTTCGGGTTTTTCGCGCAGGCCCGCAACTTTCTGATGCCGGTGACGCTGGCGATCCTTCTGTTCTTTGTCTTCATCCCCTTTCGCCGGCTGATGGAGCGGCTGGGCGTCAGTGCCACCGTCACCGCCGCCATCGTCTCGCTGGGGCTGGTCGTGTCGGTGGTGGTGATCGGGTTTCTGGTCTCGGGCCCGGTGAACCGGCTGATCGAGAACGCCCCCCAGATCTCGACCCGGCTGGAACAGCGCCTGACCGAGATTCGCCAGAACTTCCGCGGCATCGAACGCGCCGCCGAAAAGCTCGATGAGATCACCGGCGGCGGCGACAGCCCCGAGGCCCCGCCCGGCACGCTGGCCCCCGATGCCACGCTGACCGGCACGCTGAGCAGCCCCGCCTCTCCGGGCCAGCCCGCCCAGCCGGACCAGAAGATCGAGGTTCAGGTCCAGACCACGCCCGAGACCTCGACCCTGGCCAGTGTGCTGAACCTTGGCCCGGCCTTTGTCGGCCAGATCATCTTCACGCTGTTCTTGCTGTTCTTCCTGATTTCCTCGGGCGACCTGATCTATCTGAAAATCGTGCAAAGCTTTGACACGATGCGCGAAAAGCGCGCCGCCTATATGGCCCTGCGCGAGATCGAGGACAGTCTTGGCACCTATCTGGGCGCCATCACCCTGATCAATGCCTGTCTGGGCGTCACGGTCGGTCTGGCGATGTGGGTCTGGGGCATGCCCAGCCCGTTCCTGTTCGGGCTGATGGCCTTTCTTTTGAACTATGTGCCCTATCTGGGCTCGGTCACCGGGGTCATCATCGCGGCGCTGATCGCGCTTTTCGTCTATGACGATCTGTTCACGCCGCTGATGGTCGGGCTGACCTATCTGGCGCTGACGTCGCTGGAGGGGCAGCTGATCACGCCGTTCTTCGTCTCGCGCCGGTTGCAGCTCAATACGGTGGTGGTGTTCCTGACCGTCGCGCTTTGGGCATGGCTGTGGTCGGTTCTGGGCATGATCGTCGCCGTGCCGGTCCTTGTGGTGATCCGCGTGCTGGCCGAGCATATTCCCGGTCTGAACAAGTTCGGCAACTTCCTGGCCGGCGAGGCGCCCCCCGCGCTTGAGGATGACGACGAGGACGAGGCCCCCGATCAGGCGGCCGGCAGGGCCTGATACGATTCACTGGATAAGTGGCGCAAACATGGCATGATCGCGACATAGCCAATGGGCGATTCGCGACGCATGCCGGACACATCCCCCCCACCCGACCAGAGCCAGCCCCGGCTGCGCATCGGCTTTCTGCTGGCCCCGCGCTTCACGCTGTCGGCCTTTGCGACCTTTGTCGACGTGCTGCGGCTGGCGGCAGATGACGGCGATGGCTCGCGCCCGATCCGTTGCCGCTGGAAGGTGCTGTCGACCGACATGGCACCGGTTCAGGCCTCGTGCTGCGCAAGGATCGAGCCGGACGAGCGGCTGGGCGACCCGGCGCGCTTTGACTATATCTTCGTGGTCGGCGGGCTGATCGAGGGGGGGCCGGGCCTCTCTTCGGAACATGCGACATTTTTGCGCCGCGCGGCGCAGGCGCGCGTGCCTCTGGGCGGGCTGTGCACCGGGGTATTCGCGCTGGCGCGGCTGGGGCTGATGGACGACTATCGCTGCTGCGTCAGTTGGTTCCACCATCAGGATTTTCTGGCCGAATTTGAAAAGATGCGCCCGGTCTCGGACCAGATCTTTGTCGTCGATCGCGACCGGCTCAGTTGTTCGGGCGGCGTCAGCGCCGCGCATCTGGCGGCCTTTCTGGTCGACCGCCATATCGGCGGTGCCGTCGCGCGCAAGAGCCTGTCGATCCTGATGATCGACGAGCCGATGCAGGGCGACCGCCCCCAGCCCGGCCTGCCGCTGGAGCTGAATGCACGCGACCCGCTGGTGCGCCGCGCCCTGCTGGCGATGCAGCAGAACCTGCAAGCGCCGCTGCCGATTGCCCGCATCGCCCGCGATCTGGGCGTCGGCCGGCGCAAGCTGGAGCGTCACTTCAACGCCGATCTGGGCATCCCGCCGGCAGATGCCTCGATCCGCATCCGTCTGGCGCAGGCGCGGATGCTGCTGACCCGCTCGGACCGCACGGTGACGCGCATCGCCGAGGAAACCGGCTTTTGCGACGCCTCGCATCTGATCCGGGTCTTTCGCGAA
Source organism: Paracoccus lutimaris (assembly GCF_003337565.1). Classification (GTDB taxonomy): domain Bacteria; phylum Pseudomonadota; class Alphaproteobacteria; order Rhodobacterales; family Rhodobacteraceae; genus Paracoccus; species Paracoccus lutimaris. The sequence goes on along the minus strand of NZ_QPJL01000013.1, from coordinate 80,215 downwards.
AGCGAGGGGATCACCCCCGACCTGTGGCGCCAGCAAAGCCAGGGCGTCGAGAACCTAGCCTAAGCTTCAGGCGATGCGCGACCAGCGCGTGACCTGCGGGCGCCCGTCCAGAAGCGGCAGGATCCGGGGCAGGATCCCCGCCAGAAAATCGGTGTTGTCATGGGCGCGCTCGGCCTCGGGGCTGTCCCAGACCTCGATCGAGGTGAACTCGTCGCCGCTTTGGTAATAGCCGTATTCGACGCAGCCCGGCTCGGTCCGGCTGTGCCCGGCCAGATCGCGCAGCAGGGCGACCAGCGCCTCGGCCTGACCGGAGCGGGCGCGGAAACGGGCGGTGACCCAGATCACAGGCGCTTATCCCATTCCTCGGCCTGCTCGCGCCGGGCCATGTCCTCGGCCGCCTTGGGCAGGACGGTGCGATAGGGCGGATGTTCGGCGGTGATGACCCCGATCATGGCGGTGATCATCTCGGCGGGATCGGCCTGCCGGGTCAGTTCGCGCACGGGCCAATGCGCCATGACCCGTTCGCCCTGCCCCCACCACTGGTCCTGCGATTCCATGCCGGTATCGTTGAAGCCGGTGCGATAGGCGCCGGGATTGACCGTGCAGACCTGAACGCCGTAAGGGGCCAGTTCCTCGCGCAGGGCGGCGCAGAAGCCCTCGACCGCGTATTTGCTGGCCGAATAGGCGCCGTCCCAGGGCACCTTGACCAGCCCGGCGACCGAAGATGTCCAGACAATCCGCCCGCCACCCGCCCTGATGAATTTTTTCGCCGCGCCCTGCGCCATTTCCAGCGCGGCAAAGACATTGGTGTCAAAGATGCGGCGGACGATCTCGGGCGGCAATTCGGCGACGGGACCGGATTCCATGATCCCGGCATTGTTGAAGAGCACGTCGAAATCCAGCGCCAGCGCGTGGCTGCGGTCGATCTCAGACAGCACGTCCAGCTTGATGACCCGCAGTTCCAGCCCGTCGCGCGCAGCCTCGGCGCGCAGATCGGTCACCTGCGGCCAGATATGACAGGCGGCAATGACCTTGTGGCCGGCCCGCGCCAGCCCCAGCGCGACCCCGCGCCCAAAGCCCGAGCCTGCCCCGGTGATCAAGACGGTCTTGCTGGTCATGGCGGCGTCCATTTGGTGCTGTTTCATCCCGAGGACCAAGTTTAACGGCCCGGCAGGCGCAGTCCAGCCATGCCTGCAAGGCAAGGAAGGTCGCGGCGGGATCCGCCTCGCGGCCTTTCAGGTGAAATCGGCCAGCGTTTCGCCGCGGGAAAACTGGCCGTCCAGCGTCAGTTCCCTTGGAACCGCCTTCGCATCGCCATAGCGGTCGGCCAGAACAGCGGGCCGGGTCGCGGCATCGTCGAAATAGTCCAGCACCGAGCCGAAATCCAGCGCCACGCTGCCGCGCTGCGCGCTGGAAATGGCAATCGGCTTGGTCCAGATCCCGGCGCTGATCAGCAGGGGCTCGCCCGGATAGGCGGGGGCGACCTTGTCCAGCAGCAGCCGCCACCGGTCCCAGATAAAGCCGTGATCGCCGCCGCAAAGGCGCTCACGGTTCGGATAGGCCGGGCATTCGTAATAGCGCAGACGCCCGTTCATCTTCTGGTTCAGCCGGGTGACCACGCCCTTGCGGGTGGACGAGGTGATCAGCGCGACCGAGCGCGACTCTTTCAGCAGCGCCGCGATGAAGCCGTTTTCCGCCAGATCGACATGCGCCCAGGCATTCGTCAGCGCCGCGTGTTTGTTGAAGCGAAAGCGCTGCATCGCAAGGCGGGTCTCGGCCAGACGGCGGGCATCATCGGGGTTCAGCGCGCCCCGCTCGTAATTGCGGATCGGGTAAAGGCTGATCAGACGCGGCACGATCTGGTCATCGGGCAGCGACAGAACGTCATCTGGCAATGGCGGTCCCAGAAGGTCGCTGCGCAGGCCGACGATATCGGCTTTCATCGCCGCATCCTCGATACGCTGGCCCAGCCATTCCACCTGATCGGGCGTGATGTCGCGCCCCAGAAAGGCCTGAAGATAGGCCCATGCCGGCGTGTCCGGCCTTGGCCGCGCCAGGATGCGCCCGCCGGTATCGCCAAATCGCAGCAGACTGGCCCCCTCGCCGCGGCTGATCGCGCGGGCAAGCAGGCGGGCCACGGCGCCACCGTCCAGCAAGGCATCGCCGGACGGCAGCGCGGCCTGGGCATCCTCAGGCGGTCTGCGCCATGGCCACATCGGATTAACGGGTGAACTTCTTGTATTTCACCCGCTTGGGCTCGATCGAATCCGGGCCGAGGCGGCGGACCTTGTCGGCCTCGTAATCCTCGAAATTGCCTTCGAACCATTCGACACGGGCGTCGCCCTCGAAGGCGAGGATATGCGTACAAAGCCGGTCAAGGAAGAAACGGTCGTGGCTGATGATGACCGCGCAACCGGCGAAATCCTCAAGCGCGGCCTCCAGCGCCTGCAGGGTTTCGACGTCCAGATCGTTGGTCGGTTCGTCCAGCAGCAGGACGTTCCCGCCCGATTTCAACAGCTTGGCCATGTGGACGCGGTTGCGTTCACCGCCCGACAGCAGGCCGACTTTCTTCTGCTGGTCGCCGCCCTTGAAGTTGAAGGCGGAGGCATAGGCGCGGCTGTTCATCGTCGCGTCGCCCAGAACGATCTGCTCTGCCCCGCCCGAGATTTCCTCCCACACGGTCTTGTTGGCATCCAGCGCATCGCGCGACTGATCGACATAGCTCAGCTTGACCGTATCGCCAAAGGTGATGGCACCGGCATCGGGGGCCTCATTGCCGGTCAGCATGCGAAACAGCGTCGACTTGCCGGCGCCGTTCGGGCCGATCACGCCGACAATGCCGCCCGGCGGCAGCGAGAAGGTCAGGTCCTCGATCAGAAGCTTGTCGCCCATGGCCTTTTTCAGGCCCTCGACCTCGATCACCTTGTTGCCCAGACGTTCGCCATTGGGGATGATGATCTGGGCATTGGACAGTTTTTCACGCTCGGACTGGCCGGCCAGTTCGTTATAGGCGTTGATCCGGGCCTTTTGCTTGGCCTGACGGGCCTTTGCACCGGCGCGGATCCATTCCAGCTCGCGCTCAAGGGTCTTTTGCTTGGCCTTGTCTTCGCGCGCTTCCTGTTCCAGCCGCTTGGCCTTTTGTTCCAGCCAGGCCGAGTAATTGCCTTCGTAAGGGATGCCGCGACCGCGATCCAGTTCCAGAATCCAGCCGGTGATGTCGTCAAGGAAGTAGCGGTCGTGGGTGACGATCAGGATGGTGCCGGGATATTCGATCAGGTGCTTTTGCAGCCAGGCGATGGTTTCGGCGTCAAGGTGGTTGGTCGGTTCGTCCAGAAGCAGCATGTCGGGCGCTTCCAGCAAAAGCTTACACAGCGCCACCCGGCGGCGTTCACCACCCGACAGCGATTCGACATCGGCATCGTCGGGCGGGCAGCGCAGGGCCTCCATCGCGACGTCGATCTGGCTGTCCAGATCCCACAGGTTTTCCGCGTCGATTTCGTCTTGCAGCTTGGCCATTTCCTCGGCGGTTTCGTCCGAGTAGTTCATCGCCAGCTCGTTATAGCGGTCCAGCTTGGCCTTTTTCGCGGCGACGCCCAGCATGACGTTTTCACGCACGTTCAGCGCCGGATCCAGATGCGGTTCCTGCGGCAGATAGCCCACGGTCGCGCCCTTGGCGGCCCAGGCTTCACCGGTAAAATCCTTGTCGATACCGGCCATGATGCGCAGCAGCGTCGATTTACCGGCGCCGTTCACCCCCACGACGCCGATCTTGACGCCGGGCAGGAAGTTCAGGCGGATATTTTCAAAGGTCTTCTTGCCGCCGGGATAGGTCTTGGACACCCCGTCCATGTGATAGACATACTGGTAGGAGGCCATGATCTTTCCCCGTCTGCTGAATCCGTGATTGTCGCGGATATGTAGTCGAGCGGCGGCAAAAGGAAAAGGCTCAGCGAAGCTGGCCGACGAATTCCGGGCCGAAGGTCCGGTCAAGAAATCCGAACTGCGGCTCAAGCTTCTCGCGCAGCCGGGCTCGCGCCTTGTCGGGAACGGTCAGCGCCGCGTCGGATGCAAACACCTTGCGCCCGACATCGCGATAATCGAAGGGCTTGAGGTCAAGAAAGCCCTCGATCCGGCGCAGAAAGCCCAAAGGATCATGCGCGATCATGCCGAAGGGCAGGTAAAGCAGCCGGTCCGGCCCGAAACACGCATTCCAGCGCGGCACATAGCTGAGATAGTCGCCGCGATCCATCAGCACCGGGTCCTCGACCTCATTCAGCCAGTCCTCGACGGTCTGGGGACGGCGGCGGGCGCGCATGAGATTCATCTTGAGCTGCGAAATCGCGCGATCGACCGGATGGCGGATGATATAGATGAACTTGGCCTGCGGCAGGAATTTCGCCACGAACTCGACCCCTTCGGCGGGCAGGGTCGAATATTCAGGCGTCACGTCCATGGCCTTGGCATGGGCGGGCGCGGGGGCGAAAACCAGCTTGTACCAGTGGTTCGTGAACATCGGCTCGCGCGCGATGCGGTCAAGATAGCGCTGCATTTCCTTGGGCATCTCCTGCCCGCGCGCATCCCAGCGTTTCTGGATGTTGATCCGGCCACGGCGGAAGTGCCAGGGCAGCCATTTGCGATGCTCTTCGATATAGCGGTGATTGAAGAACTGCGCCTCCTTGAAGGGCGGGGTCCAGATGTCGGGGTGCTGGCCCAGCATCTGCGACATCCAGGTCGTGCCCGCCTTCTGCGCGCCGATGCCCAGAATGTCGGGCTTGCGGGGTTTGCCTTCGGGGTCCCAGTCCATCCGTATCGCCCTTGTCATCACCAGTCCCGTCCTAACTAGGGCAGCCGCATCAGCGGCGAAAGCGCCGCGTCTGCGAAATTCGGCAACACTGGCGCGAATGCCGCAAAAGCCCTTTGCGGCGCATCGACAGGATTGGCCGATGCCGCTAACCTGCGGTCCAGACGGAGAGGTTCACGATGACGAGTTTCCTGCAAAACAACGGCTGGAAGGGCGTGCCCTATGCCCTGCCGCGCCAGCGCAAGTCCACGCATTCCATCGACGACGCCATGCGCCGCAACCGGGTGGTGCCGCCCGCGCAATGCCGCGACAACCGCGCCAAGCTGACCAATCTGCGCCACCTGATCGCCGGCGCCGAGCGCGAATACCGCGTCATGTCGGCCGAACTGGACCGGCTGAACGACGACGGCCGCTTGTGGCTGGTGGTCGACATCATCCACAAGACTTCGCTGGCATCGCTGGATCTGGCGGCAGCGCTGATGCAGTCCATGGGGATGAAGCAGGGCGATCTGGCGCGCAAGATCGCCGATGGCGTGCAGACGACCAGCGATATTGGCGGCGCGGCGGTGGGGCTGGCCAATGGCAGCGTCTCCAAGACCGAATTCTTCCGCACCGCCGGCCAGCGGTTGCTGACCCATACCCAGCCCAAGGGCGCGGGCGGGGCGATGGCCAAGGGCAGCGCTGATATCGCGCTGGGGGGCTGGTCCAGCCTCGACAATATCGTGAATGCGCAGGGCGGCCCCTCATCGGGGGCCCGTACCGGCGAGGCCGGGATCGAGCTGGCCGCCGGCCTGATCCAGCGCAGCGCCGACACGCTGGATGCCGGAACGCCCGGTGGCAGCCTCGATGCCAAGCATATCAGCGCCGTCGCCCAGATCGCCAAGGCCATGGCCAGCTATAACCGCGAGCTTGAGGGCGCCTTCAACCGGCGACTTGAGACCTCGGGAAACCTGATGGCGACCAAGGCCACCATGCAGGCGACCTTGCAACGCGCCATGGCGCGCTATCGCCGCGATGCGGCCGAACTGGAAAAGCTGCTGGAGGGTTGCCTTTAGGCGCGGTCCTGCGCCGCGGGACCGGTCTCAGGGCCGGTCTCAGGGCCAGACAGTTGCGGTTTCGGCCATGGCCCGCTTGGACCGCAGCGCATTCAGCGCCACGCCATGCACCAGTTGCGAGGGCGCGGCGCAGAGATCGCCCAGCACCGTCACCTGAAACGGCGCGGCATGTTCCGACATGGCGGTGAAGACGACGCAGTTCTGGGTCATCATCCCGCAGATCAGCAGGCTGTCGACGCCCTCAAGATGCGTCATCAGGTCAGTGCCCTGAAAGGAATCGGCATAGTTCTTGGTCACCACCGGCGCATCGCCCGCCGCCGCCAGAATGCCGTCGCGGATCTCGGTGCCGGGGGTTCCGGCGGCAAAGATCGGCTGATCGGCGGGAAACTCGTGGCGGATCAGGATGATCCGGTCGCCCGCCGCCCGCGCCCGCGCCATGGCGTCCAGAATCCGGGCCTCGGTTTCCTCGGCCTGAAACAGCGGCGCCTTGCCGCCGGGAAAATATTCCTTCTGCACGTCAATGACGATCAGCGCACGGGTCATGCCCATCCCTTCCGTTGCTTGCCGGGGATCAGAGCCGTCCCCAAAGGTCGTATTCGCCGGCCTCGTCCACGGTCACCGGGACGATATCGCCGGGGCTCAGCGCCTCGAAACCTTCGTCGATGAACAGGTTGCCGTCAATCTCGGGGGCGTCGGCCTTGGTGCGGCAGGTGGCGCCGTCCTGATCCACGGCATCCACGATCACCTCGATCCGGCTTCCGACCTTGGCGGCCAGCTTGGCCTCGGAAATCGCCTGCGCCTTTTCCATGAAGCGGTCCCAGCGGTCCTGCTTGACCTCGTCGGGGACGTGATCGGGCAGGTCGTTGGCCCGCGCGCCCTTGACGTTTTCGTATTGGAAACAGCCGACGCGATCCAGTTGCGCCTCGTCCAGCCAGTCCAGCAAGGTCTGGAACTCGGCTTCGGTCTCGCCGGGATAGCCGACGATGAAGGTCGAGCGCAGGGTGATGTCGGGGCAGGCCGCGCGCCATGCGGCGATCTCGTCCAGCGTCTTTGCCGCAGCCGCCGGCCGCGCCATGCGCTTGAGCGTGTCGGGATGGGCGTGCTGGAAGGGGATGTCCAGATAGGGCAGCACCAGCCCGTCAGCCATCAGCGGGATCAGGTCGCGCACATGCGGATAGGGATAGACGTAATGCAGCCGCACCCATGCCCCCAACGAACCAAGATCGCGCGCAAGGTCAGTGATATGGGCGCGGTGGCCGCGTTCGGTGGCGTATTTGCGGTCCAGCCCGTAAGCGCTGGTATCTTGCGAAATCACCAGCAATTCGCGCACCCCTGCCTCGACCAGCTTTTCGGCCTCGCGCATCACCGCATGGGCGGGACGGCTGACCAGACGCCCGCGCATGTCGGGGATGATGCAGAACTTGCAGGCGTGATTGCAGCCCTCGGAAATCTTGAGATAGCTGTAATGGCGCGGCGTCAGGCTGACGCCCGAGGCGGGCAGCAGGTCGATGAACGGGTCCGGGCTGGGTGGCACGGCGCCATGCACCGCGTCCAGCACCTGTTCATATTGCTGCGGGCCGGTCACGGCCAGAACTGACGGATGCGCGCCGGTGATGTATTCGGGTTCCGCCCCAAGGCAGCCGGTGACGATCACCTTGCCGTTTTCGGCCAGAGCCTCGCCGATGGCCTGCAGGCTTTCGGCCTTGGCGCTGTCCAGAAAGCCGCAGGTGTTCACGATCACCGCGCCCGCGCCCTTGTAATCGGGGCTGATCGCATAGCCCTCGGCCCGCAGGCGGGTCAGGATGCGTTCGCTGTCCACCAGCGCCTTGGGGCAGCCAAGGCTGACCATGCCGATGGTCGGCTGGCCTTCGCGGCGCGCGCTGTCAAAGATCGGCGCGGGGGCAAGGTCGGGGCGTAGCTGGGGCGGGTTCTGGCTCATGGCCGGCATATAATGCGCGGCGCGGCCGTTGTTAAGCACGAAGCGCGGGCGGCGCATACACCGGAACGTCATTTGGCGCGCTTTGCCGCGATATGGCAATCTGCGCGCCATGAAAACGCTCCGCCATATCGCCCGAATCCCGGCCCTTATCGGCCTGACCCTGACGCTTGCCGCCTGTGTCGCGACCACCACCGCCCCGCCGGTCGAGGCCGCCCCGCGCGGCAAGCCGATCGTGATCGCCAACAATCGCGGCGGCAACGTGATCGAGATGGTCCAGTATCGCAACAAACTGGCCGCCAGCGGCCGCCCGGTCGAGATTCGGGGCTATTGCGGTTCGGCCTGCACGATCCTGATCACCATGCCCAATGCCTGCCTTGCCCCTGACGGAACGGTCGGCTTCCACGCGCCGCGCATCCCCAACACCACCATCATCCCGCCGCTGGTCGATGAGATCATGGCCAGATTTTATCGCAACGGCATTCTGGATCGCTGGAACTCGACCTGGAAACATTCGTTAAAGATCCAGAAGATCTCGGCCAAGGAATATGTCCGGCTGGATCCGCAAACGCGGCTCTGCCGCAAGTAAGGCCGCATTTTATCACCGGAGCATGAGAATGACCGCTTTCCGCTGGGCCCCTGCCCTGTTCATCGCCCTTTGCACCCCGGCTTTCGCCGGCGCCAGCCTGACGATCCCGCTGGAGACCGGCGCGGAGGCGAACATCACCACCGCGCGCTATTCCTGCGCCGGCGGCGCGCCCTTTGCGGTGCAATACATCAACGCGGGCGAGAACAGCCTGGCGCTGATCCCCGTCGATGGCAGCGAGCGGGTCTTTGTGGCCACCGTCTCGGCCTCGGGGGCGCGCTATGTCTCGGGCGCGCATGAATGGTGGAGCAAGGGCGACAGCGCCACGCTGGATGACACCATGACCGAAGACCCCGCTATGGACTGCGCCCCCGCCGAATAAGCACGGGGCAAACACGGCCAGAAACCGACAGGACGGCCCGCTCCCGCAAGGGAGGCGGGCCGTTTTCGGTCATGACGGGCCCTTTGGCAGGACGCCGCAGCCATTACGCAACGTCATTGCCGCCTGCCGGTCGATCCGGCCCGCCACATGTTGACAGCGATCACTTTCATTCCCATCTCGGACTCAACAAAGTTTCCAATGTAAACTTCCCCCGAGGAGCCGAGATGAAAACCCTGTCCGCCGCTGCCGCCACCACCCTTGCCACCGCGCTTTTCGCCGCCACCCTGCCTGCCTCGGCGGGGATGGGCGCCGAAACAACGATCCGTCTGGCCGCGCCGCTGGCCGGCGCAACGCTCAATAGCGATCAGGCCGACATGTCGGTCTATTACACGCAAGGCAAGGACAAGACCCTTGAGGTGGTCGCGACCTATGTCAGCGACAGCGCGCCGCAGCCCCTGCAGATGTTCATGGCGCTGTCCGATGGCGACAAGGTGCAGTTCGGCCTGCCCGGCCATCCCGAAACGCTTTATCGCTTTGCCCGCAATGGCAATGTCGTCACCGTCACCAGCCAGGCGACCGGCCTAGCCGTTGCCACGCCGGACCCCGCAGGGGCCTGAGCGCGGCCGGGACCAGGGGCCATCCGAGGAGGGGGCGCCGCTGACTGCCTGATGCGGGCGCCCGCCTCTGGTCCCATCATTCCCGCAAGTTATTCCCGCAGCCGCCAGCCGGTCAGGAAGATCCAGCGGATCGCGACCATGCAGGCAACGATCATCAGCCCGACCGCGAACAGCGACAGCCCCACCGGCACGTCGGCCAGATCGAAGAATGCCCAGCGAAAGCCGGAAATCAGATAAAGGACCGGGTTCAGCTTGGCCACGCCCTCCCAGAAGGGGGGCAGCATGTTGGCCGAGTAGAACGCCCCGCCCAGAAACACCAAGGGCGTGATCACCATCATCGGCACAATCTGCAACTGCTCGAAATTCTTGGCCCATAGCCCGATGATGAAGCCCAGCAGCGAAAACGCCGTCGCGGTCAGGATCAGGAAGGCCAGCATCCAGAACGGATGCGCGATATGGACGCCGTTGAACCAGAAGCTGGTCAGCAGGATCACCATGGCGATCAGCACCGCCTTGCCCGCCGCTGCGCCGACAAAGCCCAGCGTGACCTCGATCCAGCCGGTGGGCGCGACCAGATACTCATAGATCGTGCCCGAGAATTTCGGGAAATAGATGCCGAAACTGGCATTGCTGACCGATTGCTGCAACACGGTCAGCATCATCAGGCCCGGCACGATGAAAGCGCCGTAAGGCACGCCCTCGACCGACTGGATGCGGCCGCCGATGGCCGCGCCGAAGACCACGAAATACAGGACCGTGCTGAGGACGGGCGAGGCCAGAGATTGCCAGACGGTGCGGAAGAACCGCGCCATTTCATGGCCAAAGATCGCGCGGACGGAACGCCAGTTCATGCTTGCGGCTCCTCGACCAGAGAGATGAAGATTTCCTCAAGGCTGCTTTGCTTGGTCGAGACGTCGCGCACGGCGATGCCCGCTTCCGCCAGATCGGCCAGCAGACGGGCGATGCCGGTGCGTTCGGCCCGCGTGTCATAGTCGTAACCCAGCGCGTTTCCGCTGGGCGACAGCGTCAGCCCGCGCCCCTTGAGTATCGGAGGCAGCGCGATCAGCGGCTGGTCCAGCAGGATGGTCAGATGCTTTTTGCCGAATTCGCCCATCAGCTCGGCCTTGGGCTGGCACAGCAACAACTGGCCGCGATTGATGACGCCGATGCGGTCGGCCATGTCCTCGGCCTCTTCCAGGTAATGCGTGGTCAGGATGATGGTCACGCCCTGCGCCCGCAGATCGCGCACCACCGCCCACATCTCGCGCCGCAGCGCCACGTCGACGCCCGCCGTGGGTTCGTCCAGAAACAGCACCTTGGGCCGGTGCGACAGCGCCTTTGCGATCAAGACCCGGCGCTTCATGCCGCCAGACAGCTCGCGCGTGCGGGCATCGCGCTTGTCCCACAGCGCCAGACTGCGCAGCAATTGTTCGACATAGGCCTCGTCCGGGGGCTCGCCGTAAAGGCCGCGGGTAAAGCGCACGCAGTCGATGACCTTCTCGAACGGCTCCAGCAGGATTTCCTGCGGCACGAGGCCGATCAGCTTGCGCGCGCCGCGCCAGTCGGTGCGGATGTCATGCCCGCCCACGCGCACGGTGCCGCCCGTGGGCACCACAAGCCCGCAGATGATCGAGATCATCGTGGTCTTGCCGGCGCCGTTCGGCCCCAGCAGCGCGAGGATCTCGCCCTCGTTGATCTGCAACGAGACGTCGTTCAGCGCCACCGTGCCGCTGTCATAGCGTTTCGAGAGGTGGTCGATATCGATGATCGGACGCATGCGCCCTCCTTGACTTTGGCTTGGGCCGGGGGCCTGGGGTCGTGGGCCGGGCGCATTGGACGTAAGCCCCGGGTCCGCGAAGCACAATCCGCCCGCCGAAGATTTTCGCCCCATCCGGGCACGGCACCGGGCTGGCAGGGGTAGATCGTCCCGCATGAGCCAATGCACCCCGCCCCCGTTTATCGCCGGCAGCTTCCCCGCCGGCGCAGGGAATGTCCAGAAGCGACGGCGCACGGCTATTCGCCCTGCATCTCGGCCTTGCCGGCACGGCTGGCATGTTGCGCGAAAGCCTCGATCATTGCATCGGGAAAACCGGCTTCGCGCGCCGCCTGCCGTTTGGCCGGGCCGATCACGCAGCCTCGCTTTTCCAGAAACACCAACAATTCGGTCCGCGGCACTGAACACAGCCAGCCATAAGCAGCCAGCACGGCCAATCCTGCGCAGAGACCAGCCAGAAGAAACCCAAGCCCTAGCCCCGGGCGCCACGTTTCAGGATCACGCCCCATCCACGGGCTGGACTGCGATGGGCTGGCCGCCGGCCTCGGCGTAAAGCCGCAGGCTGGCGGGCTCGATCTGCTGGAACAGGATCTCCATGACCGCACCGGCGCGTTCGCCCGCGGGCAGGACCGGCAGGAATTCGATCACCGCCGTGCCACCCCGGATCGGAAAGCCGCGCTTGGGCCAGAACATGCCGCAATTGACCGCCACCGGCACGATGGGCAGCCCGGTCGCGCGCTGGATCGAGCCGACCCCGTGCTTGTAGGGCAGGCTTGTGCCGGGCTTGGTGCGGGTGCCCTCGGGGTAGAAGACCAGCTGGCCAAGGCCATCGGGGCTGGCCATGGCGCCCTCGACCTCGGCGATGATCTGTTTCAGCGCGTCCTTGCCCTTGGCGCGGTCGATCGGAATGCAGCCGACCTTGCGCGCGAACCAGCCCATGATCGGCACGTTCAGGACCGCGCGTTTCATCACGAAGGCGCGGCGCGGGCAGACATGCGCCAGCGCCAGAATGTCCAGAAAGCTCTGATGCTTGGCGGCGATCAGGCAATCGCCGGCCGGGGGCGTGCCGCGCACCTCGACCCGCAGGCCAAGGATGACCCGCGCGGCGCCCATCATCTGGCCCAGCCAGAGGGTCGCCACGCGATTGGCCGAGGCGCGACCGCGCAACCCCTGCGGCAGGCCCCAAAGCCCCAGAACGATGGTCGCCCCGGCGATATAGAGGTAATAAAGCACCGTCCGGACCCAATCCAAGACCGAGGGCCGACGCGGGCGATAATCCTTCATCAGCTTCATCAACGCACCTCGCGCAGCATCCGCAGCGCCGCCCAGCGGGTCGCGCCAAAGCCGATGGCGGCGGCGGCGACCGGGATCAGCAGCGGCCAAAGCCAGCCCCAGCCCTGAAAGCCAAGGCCGGTCAGAAATCCCCCCGCCTGATCGACCGAGGGCAGCGCCCAGACCGCCAGCAGGCCCAGCACGGTGCCGCCCGCCGCCCCCATCGCGGCGCGGCGGGTAAAGCGGCGCACGAAGGCGGTGGCGATGGTGATGTCGCGCGCCCCGATCAGGCGCAGGACCCGGATCACCTGCCCATTCGCGGCCAGCGCCGCCTTGGCGGCCAGCGTGATCATCGCCCCCGCCGTGGCCGCGATCAGCAAAAGCGAGAACAGCCCCAGCACCCGCAGCCGGTTCGCGGCGCTGACCAGCGGCTGGCGCCAGCGGGTGTGGTCGTCCAGCACCGCGCCGGGCGCCTCGCCTTGCAGGCGCAGGCGCAGGGCCTCGGCGTCAAAGCCCTCGTCGCCCTCGACCACCTCGATCAGGCGCGGGACGGGCAGCGCCTCGACCGGGACATCGGGGCCGAACCACGGCTCAAGCAGCTTTTCGACCTGATCGTCGGGCAGGATTTTCGCCTCGGCGATGCCGGGCGTGGTCTTGAGCGCCTCCATCACCGCGGCGGTCTGCTCATCCAGCTGATCGGCGGGGGCTGAGACGCGCACGGTCACGGTCTGCGCCAGTTCGGTGGACCAGCGCTCGGCCAGCCGGCCGGTGGCCAGCGCCAAAGCCAGCGCGAAGACCGCCAGAAAGGCCATGGCCCCGGCGGAAAACACCGTCAACTGCGCGGTAAAGCCGGTGGGCGGCACCACGCGGTCGGTCCCCGCCGGATCGGGACGGGTCAGTCCGCGCCACAGCGCCGCGAAGTCGAGCGATTTCAGGCCAGCCTTTTTCACAGATCCGCTCCTGCCAGTTGCAGCCGCTTGCCGGCGATGCGCAGCACCCGCGCCTGCACCTGCTGCTTGGCGGCGCGGATCAGGTTCAGGTCATGGGTGGCAATGACCACCGCCTTGCCCGAGCGGTTCAGCTCGATCAGCAATTGCAACAGGCGCATGGACATGTCCCAGTCCAGATTGCCCGTCGGCTCGTCGGCCAAAATCAGGTCGGGCGACATGATGACGGCGCGGGCCAGCGCGGCACGCTGCCGCTCGCCCCCCGACAATTCGGGCGGCATGGCGCGGGCGTGGTTGCCCAGCTGCACCCAGGCCAGCAGATCGCCAAGCGCGGCCATGTCGATCGTCGCGCCCGAGACCATCAAGGGCAGGGCCAGGTTCTCGGCCACCGGCAGATGGTCCAGGAATTGCGTGTCCTGATGGACCACGCCGACGCGGCGGCGCAGGCCGGCAATGCCGTCGCGCGTCAGCCCGGTCACGTCCTGCCCAAAGGCCGTCATCCGCCCCGAGGTCGGCAGCAGCTCGGCATAGCACAGGCGCAGAAAGGTGGTCTTGCCCGCCCCCGAAGGCCCGGTCAGAAAGTGAAAGGACCCCGGCTGCAGGCTAAGCGTCATATCGGCCAGCAGCGGGTCGCCGCCACTATAGCCGAAGGACAGGTTCTGCATCTCGATCACGGGTTCACTCCTTGCACTGCGGCCTGCTTGGCGTGCGGTTCCGGGCTTGATAGAACAGTCCTGCGGCGAATGCGAGACGCCCGCGCGACCGAAACCGTCCGTATCGAAAAGGTGAGAGATCTGTCCATGCGTCTGACCTGCCCCCGCTGCGGCGCCCAATACGAGATCGCGGCTGCGGCCATTCCGGCGGCTGGACGCGAGGTCGAATGCTCGGCCTGCAGCCATGTCTGGTTCCAGCCGGGTCAAGCCAAGGCCGCCCAATCCGACAGCACGCCCTATGATCCGCAGGCCCGGCCAGCCCTGAACCGCCCCCTGAACGAGTCGATCCTGGCGATCCTGCGCGAGGAAACCGCCCGCGAATTGCAGGCCCGCCAAGGCGATACCGGCACGCCCGTCCCCGAGGCGGATCAAAATATCGCGAACGCCGCAGCCGAGGCCCATGCTGCGACGGCCCATGCCGAGGCCGTCGAATTCGCCGCCCCCGACGCGCAGGCCGAGGCATATGCCGAAACGCCGCCCCCCGCGATGCCCGATGGCGACTGGCCGGCAACCACCGTCACCGTGCCCCCGACCGGGGATGCGCCGGAACCGATGGCGCAGCCGCCACTGGCCCCTGAGCCGGAACCGGCTGCCCCCATGACCGAAACCGTGGTCGAGGCCGCATCTGAGATCGTTGAACAGGCATCGGACCCCGAGCCCGCCCCCTTCGAGGCTCCGGAACCCCCACGGCCCGAACCCGAGCCCGAAGACATGCGCCCCGAGCCGGTCGTCGCCGCCCTGCCCGATGCCGCCGAGCTGGCCGCGACGCTGACCCGCAGCAGTCCCGTGCCGACCAGCGCGGCACCAATCGCACCTGAACCGGCCCCGGCCAGCGCCGATACTCGGCAAGCCGAGGCCGAGGCCGTTGCAGCCGCTGCGCTGCCGGTGGCTGCGGCGGCAAAGCGCGGCTCGGGCTATGCCTCGGGCTTCGGGCTGGCGGCCATGCTGGCGCTGGGGATCGTCGCGGTCTATGCGCTGGCGCCGCGCGTTGCCGCCGACGAGGATGGCGGGCTGCTGGCCGAATGGCGCCAGGAAATCGACCGCGGCCGGCTGTGGCTGCACGACCGCATCATTGGCGAATAATCAGAAGTTTTCCAGCAAGCGGCCCAGATAGTCGCGCTCATCGCGGGAACGGTCGCGCTCGGCCTCGCGGCGGCGGATCTCGTCTTGCAGGTCGCGGGCCTTGCGGGCCGGGTCGCCTCCCTCGGCCAGGGGATCGCCACCGGTGATCGAACCGCCATCGCCCGAAAGCGTCCGCCCCAAAGGATCGGTCTGCGGCTGCTGCGACCAAGGCTGCGCCAGCCCGCGCTGGCCGCGCCCGTCGCCCGCCGGATCCTGCGCCCCGTCCCCCTGCTGGCCTTGCTGGCCCTGTTGGCCTTCCTGTCCCTCGGGCTGGTTTTGCGACAGCATGTCGCCAAGCGCCCGCATCCCCTCGCGCATGGACTGGATCGCCTGCGCCTGCCGCTCCATCGCGCCCGAGGGGTCGCCCTGCCGCAACGCCTCCTCGGCCTCTTCCATGGCGCGGCCCGCCTCGTCCAGATCGCGCCGCGCGGCCTCGCCCTGATCGGTGCCGCGTCCGGGCAGCAGGCCCCGCTGGCGGCCAAGGCTTTCGCGCAGCTCGCGCTGGCGGTCGGCCAGATCCTGATTGCCCTGATTGCCCTCAGCGCCGTCCTCGCCCTGCTGCCACTGGCCGTATTGGTCCTGCATCTGGCGCATCGCCTCGTCCGCCAGCTTTTGCTGGTCGCGCAGCGTCTCAGCGAGCTTGCCCATCCGCCCCGAGCGCGCCGAGGATGAGGGATCATCGCTTTGCGTGACGCGCAGGTTCTGCATCATGCGGTTGAACTGCTCCAAGAGCTCCTGCGCCTCGGCCATGCGGCCCTCGTTCATCAGGCGCTGGATCTCGTCCATCATCTGCTGGATCTGGTCGCCGGTGATCTGCTGGTTCCCGTCCTTGGGCGAGCGGTCAAAGCGCTCGGACGGGTCCTCGCCCTGCTGCTCGCCCAGCATGGCGATATATTCGTCGGTGGCCTTTTGCAGCTCGTCCATCAGGCGCTGGATTTCCTCGGGGCTGGCGCCGTTGCGGATCGCTTCGGACAGCCGCTCCTGCGCCTGCTGCATGCGTTCCAGCGCATCGGCCAGCCCGCCATCCTCCAGCGCAACGGCGGCGTCCCACAGCACCTGCGCCAGCTTGTTGCGCGCCTCTTCGGACAGATTGCCCGATTCCAGCGTGCCGATGGCGCCGTGCAGACCGTTATACAGATCTTCCTCGATAAAGCCCTCGGGCTGCCAGCTGACGGCACGCAGAACCTGCGCGCTGCGGGCCGCATTCTGGCGCGACCACAACAGATCGCGGCGCAGCTCGATCAGCGCGGCGGCCAGAGGGTCAAAGAACCGCCGCCCCGGCAGCACCATGGCCATGGGTGGGGCCACCCCCTCCTGCCCGATGCCGTCGCTGACCTTCAGCGAGACGGTGACCGGCAGGTTGGCCCAAGGATGGCGCGACAGATCCTCGGCCAGCCGCCCGCGAATATCCTTGCGCGACCCCGAGGCCGGCAGCGGCAGTTCCAGCGCGATGGCTTCGCGCGGCTCGGGCGCGATGGCCAGACCGAAGCGGCGGTCCACCGCCGCCAGATCCAGCGCGATCACCGCCGTGCCAGCGGCAATGCCATTGTCGTCCGAGGCGGTAAAATCCTGCACCAAGCGACCATCGACGCGGCGCTCGGGTGCGACGCCCGGCGCAACGACCGGCGCGGCATCGGGCAGGACGGTGATCTCAAAACGGCGGCCGGCGATCTCGACCACGCCGTCCCGCTCGGCCAGAAACTCCGGCGCCAAAGGGTCAGCCTCGGCCACCGCCGGGCCGACATCCTGCGCCAGTGCGACACCCTCGCCGTAAAAGCGAAAGCTCAGCTTGGCGCCTTTCGGCAATTCCAGCCGCTGCCCCTCGGGCAAGCCGTTCAGATAGATGGTCGGGCGGCGGGTATAGGCGGGGGGCTCGGCCCAGCCCTCCCATGTCGGGGCGGCGGGAACGTCGGGACGAAGCTCCGGCACCGGGCGAAAGCTCGTGCCAAGCGCGGCAAGGCTCTGCCCCAGCCGGCCCGTGGGCGCAAAGATCAGCGCCATGACCAGCGCCACCAGCCCGATCAGCCGCAGCCCGACCGGATCGCGCCAGCGCAGACGCGCATCGGGCGCAATCGGCCGCGCGCTGGCCGCAAGCCGCTCCATCCGCGCCAGATGCGCATTCCAAAGCGCGCCCGCCCCCTCATCGCCCGCCCCCACCGCGACCCGGTCGCGCAGGGCCGAAAGCGGCCGCCCCGGCAGGGTCTCATCGACCCGCGCCCGCGCATGTTCCAGCGTTGGCGAGCGGAACCGCCAAATCCCCCAGCCAGCCGCCAGCAGGATCGCCAGTGCCACCAGCCCCATGGCCCAGATCAGCGCGGCATTGGAAAACAACTCGGTCGCGCCAAAGGCCAGCGCCGCCAGCACCAGTGCCAGCACGACGCCAAGGGCCCAGAAGGCGCGGGCAAGGGCCTCCCACCACATGCCGGCGCGGGTCAGCCCGACCGCACGCGCCGCCGCAGAATGGCCCCGCCCTTCTTTCATGTGAAAATATCCCACGGGGGCTGGCCGACGAGTCCGCCACCGGTCCGAGGACCGGCGGACGGCGGGGGTGTGAAACCCCCGGCGGTCACGCTGCAATGGGATCCGATCAAAGCCATTCCGGGATGGTATCGCGTCCCAGCATTTCCTCAAGCGTCGGTCTTGCACGAATGACGGCGAAGTGATCGCCCTGCACCAGCACCTCGGGCACCAGCGGCCGCGAGTTGTACTCCGAGGCCATCACCGCCCCATATGCCCCGGCCGAGCGGAAAGCGACCAGATCCCCCGGCGCCAGCCCCGGCAGGTCCACGCCCTTGGCGAATGTATCGCCGGTCTCGCAGACCGGGCCGACCACGTCGAAGCGGCCAACTTCGGCACCCAGAGCGGCCTCGCGCACCGGGACGATATCGTGATGCGCGCCGTACATGGCCGGGCGGATCAGGTCGTTCATCGCCGCATCAAGGATCAGGAAATCGCGCCCCTCGCCCTCTTTCAGATAAACCACCGAGCTCAGCAATATCCCGCCATTGCCCGAGATATTGCGCCCCGGCTCGATCTCGATCTCGCAGCCCAGATCGCCCACGGCGTCGCGGATCACCTGCCCGTATTCAAGCGGCAAGGGCGGGGCGCTGTTGTCGCGCCGATAGGGAATGCCAAGCCCGCCGCCCATGTCCAGACGGCGGATGTCATGCCCGTCCGCGCGCAGAGCACGGGTCAGATCGGCCATCTTGGCATAGGCTTGGCGGAACGGGTCCAGATCGGTCAGCTGGCTGCCGATATGCATGTCGATGCCGACCACCTCGATCCCCGGCAGCCGGGCGGCACGGGCATAAACCTCGTGCGCGCGGGCGATGGGGATGCCAAACTTGTTTTCGGACTTCCCGGTCGCGATCTTTTCATGGGTTTTCGCGTCCACATCCGGGTTCACGCGGATGGCGATAGGCGCGCGCAGGCCCATGGAATGGGCGACGCGCGACAGCAATTCCAGCTCGGGCTCGGATTCGACGTTGAACTGGCGGATGCCGCCCGTCAGCGCCAGACGCATCTCGGATTCCAGCTTGCCGACGCCGGAAAAGACGATCCGCTCGCCCGGCACGCCGGCGGCCCGCGCCCGCGCATATTCCCCGCCCGAGACGATATCCATGCCCGCACCCAGATCGCCCAGCAGTTTCAGCACCGCCAGGTTCGAGTTCGATTTGACCGCGAAACAGACCAGATGATCGGTCCAGTCCAGCGCCTGCTGGAACAGCTTGAAATGCCGGGTCAGCGTGGCGGCGGAATAGACATAGACGGGCGTGCCCACGGCCTCGGCGATGCGGGTCAGCGGCACGTCCTCGGCATGAAGCCAGCCGTCCACATAGTTGAAATGGTCCATCAGACGATCCTGCGAGAGCGGATGAAAAGATAAAGCGGCAGTGCTGCGCCGATGCCAAGCCCCAGCGCGGGCAGGGTCAGCAGCGCGGCCCAGTTGCGGCGCACCATGGTCTCGATCAGGCACCACAGCACCAAGACGATCTGCGCCACGATCTCGGAGGCGCGGGTGCCCTGCCAAAGCCATTCGCCCCGCCACAGCGCCAGCCCGGCGCCCAGCAGCGCCAGTCCGGCCCAGACCAGCCGCAAGGGCGTCAGATCAGAGCGTCGAGACGACACCGACCCGCGCCTCTCCGCTAACGGTCAAGCCGGGTTCAGGTGCGGGCTCCGGGCGGGTTGGCGGGCCATCGACACCGCAGGCGGCACTCAGCGCCAGCAATGCGGCAAGCGCGGTCAGGCGCAGGGAACGGGTCATGCCAGTTTCTCCTTCCAGCGGGCGATCTGGGCGCGAACCTGCGCCGGGGCGGTGCCGCCATAGCTGGTCCGCGAAGCGACGGAATTGTGCACGCCCAGGACGTTATAGACATCATCGGTTAGCGCCGGGTGAACGGATTGCATCTGCGCAAGCGTCAGGTCCGGCAGGTCGCTGCCCTGTTTCTCGGCCATGGCGACCAGCGCGCCGGTGACGTGATGGGCGTCGCGGAAGGGCAGCCCCGCCTCGCGCACCAGCCAGTCGGCAAGGTCGGTCGCGGTGGAGAAACCGGACCCCGCGGCGGCCTCAAGCCGGTCGCGATTGGCATGCAGGTCCGACAGCATCCCGGTCATCGCCGCCAAGGCCAGCATCAGGTTGTCGCTTGCGTCAAAGACCTGTTCCTTGTCCTCTTGCATGTCCTTGGAATAGGCCAAGGGCAGGCCCTTCATCACCACGAACAGCGCCACGGCGGCACCAAGGATGCGCCCGATCTTGGCCCGGATCAGCTCGGCCGCGTCGGGGTTTTTCTTTTGCGGCATGATCGACGAGCCGGTCGAAAAACGATCCGACATGGTGACGAACCGGAACTGGGCCGAGGACCAGATCACCAGCTCTTCGGCCAGCCGCGACAGATGCACGGCGCAGATCGCCGCCGTAGACAGGTATTCCAGCGCGAAATCCCGGTCGCTGACCGCATCAAGGCTGTTCGCCATCGGCCGGTCAAAACCCAGCGCCGCAGCCGTCGCATGGCGGTCGATGGGGAAACCGGTCCCGGCCAGCGCCGCTGCGCCAAGGGGCGATTCGTTCATGCGCCGGCGCGCGTCCTGAAAGCGCGACAGGTCACGGCCGAACATCTCGACATAGGCCATCATGTGATGGCCCCAGGTCACCGGCTGGGCGGTCTGCAAATGGGTGAAACCGGGCATCACCCAATCGGTGCCCGCCTCGGCCTGCGCCAGCGCCGCGCGGATCAGCGCGTCCAGCCCCGCAATCGCGGCGTCGCACTGGTCACGCACCCAAAGCCGGAAATCGGTCGCCACCTGATCGTTTCTGGACCGCGCCGTGTGCAGCCGGCCCGCCGGCTCGCCGATCACCTCTTTCAGCCGCGATTCCACGTTCATGTGGATGTCTTCCAGCGCGGTGGAAAAGGCGAAATCCCCTTTCTCGATCTCTGACAAGACCGTGAGAAGCCCTTTCCCGATGGCCTCGGCATCGCTAGTGCTGATGATGCCTTGTGCCGCAAGCATCGCGGCATGGGCGCGGCTGCCCCGGATATCCTGGGCATAGAGCCGCTGGTCGAAGCCGATCGAGGCGTTGATCGCCTCCATGATCGCGTCCGGGCCGGCGGCGAAACGTCCACCCCACATCGTGTTGGCGGTGTTGGCGGGCTGCTCGGTCATGACGTATCCTTCGAGGGGAATGAAATGCTGCGTTGGCTGGTTCTTTATACGGCACTGGGGATCGGTGCAAATGCCGCGCTGGCCGGGGAAATCGACTGGCAGGCCGCCCATGACGGCGGCCTTGCGAAACTGGCCCGGACCGAGCCGACCCCGGTGCCCGAGACCCCCTTCACCGACCCCGAGGGCGGCACGCATTCGCTGGCGGATTATCGCGGCAAGGTGGTGCTGTTGAATTTCTGGGCGACATGGTGCGCGCCCTGCCGCGAGGAAATGCCCTCGCTCGACGCGCTGCAGGCTGAGCTGGGGGGCGATGATTTTCAGGTCGTGGCCATTGCCGCCGGCCATAACCCGCCCGCCGCCATCCAGAAATTCCTGACCGAGGCCGAAATCGCGAACCTGCCGGTGCGTCTGGACCCGCGTCAGGGCTTAGCGCGCGAGATGGGCGTCATGGGCATGCCGGTCACGGTGCTGATCGACCGCGACGGAAATGAGATCGCCCGCCTGATCGGTGGCGCCGACTGGGCGTCCGAGGCATCAAAAACCCTTATCCGGCAGGCGACAGCGCCTTGACGCGCGCATGCTGCGGGCACTGGATCATGTGATCGTTGACCAGCCCGCAGGCCTGCATGAAGGCATAGGTGATGACCGGGCCGCAGAACTTGAAACCACGCTTTTTCAGCGCCTTGGCCATGGCCTCGGATTCCGGGGTCTTGGCCTGGACCTCTTTCATCGAGGTCAGGCTGTTCTGGATCGGGCGGCCGCCGACAAAGGACCAGATAAAGGGTGAAAAGCCCTCGCTGCCCTCGATTTCAAGATAGATGCGGGCGCCGGTCACCGTGGCCTCGATCTTGCCGCGATGACGAATGATGCCGGGGTTTTGCAGGGCGCGGGCGATCTCGGGCTCGCCCCAGCGGGCGACGCGCTCGGGATCAAAACCCTCGAAACATTCGCGAAAGCTGTCACGCTTGCGCAGGATGGTGATCCAGCTCAGCCCGGCCTGAAACCCGTCGAGAACCAGCTTTTCCCACAGCGCGCGCGGATCGTATTCCGGCACGCCCCATTCATTGTCGTGATAGGCGACATAAAGCGGGTCGGTTCCGCACCATGTGCAGCGGCCAGTGGCATCGGTCATGTTTCATTAACCTCGAGTCCAGAAACCCCGTTGGGTTTACCCGATCTTAGGGGATGATGACCAGACTGCGACGGACGACAGGAGTCTAGGCATGACCGATAAAATCGATTCGCGCCCGGAATTCGGCTCTCCGCTGGATTTCGCGGTGGACCAGCAGGCGCGAGTGACAATGGCCACGGTGCGGCGCGCGGTGTCGCGCGGCGATGCCGTTCTGGCCTATCAGCCCGTGGTGCAGGCGGACCGCACCGAAACCCCGGCCTTTCACGAAGGGCTGATCCGAATCATCGACGAAACCGGCCGCATCGTGCCCCTGCGCGATTTCATGCCGCTGGCCGAAACCACCGAACTGGGGCGGCAGATCGACTGCCTGTCGCTGTCGCTGGGCCTGAAAGCGCTGGCCGAAGAGCCCTCGATCCGGCTGTCGATCAACATGTCCGCGCGCTCGATCGGCTATCCGGCCTGGCTGCAGACCCTGCGCGCCGGCATCGCCGAGGATGAGCGCGTGGCCGAACGGCTGATCCTTGAGATCACCGAAAGCTCGGCCATGGGCATGCCCGAACTGGTCGGCCGCTTCATGCAGGAATTGCAGGCTCATGGCGTCAGCTTCGCGCTGGACGATTTCGGCGCCGGCTATACCTCGTTCCGCTATCTGCGCGATTTCTGCTTCGACATGATCAAGATCGATGGGCAGTTCATCCGCGACATCGCGCAAAAACGCGACAATCAGGTGCTGACCCGGGCCTTGCAGGCCATAGCCCATCACTTTGACATGTTCACGGTGGCGGAATCAGTCGAGACCGCCGACGACGCGGCCTTCCTGATCGAGATGGGTATCGACTGTCTGCAGGGATATTATTTCGGCGCGCCGACCATCGTGCCTCCGTGGCGGTCGCCGAATACCGCCGCAAAGCGCAGCTAGGCCAGGCAAGCTGCCCGGCCCGGTCCGTACCCACTGCTGCCGCTACTGCCGGCGGCGGTGACGGCAAGGACGTTGGCCGCGAAACAGTCAGCAGCGTCCTGTCGGGTCGCGGCCCCAAAGCCACGCCCGTTTCTCTCGACAAAACCCCAGACACGGCCAAGGCTTAGCGCGGGGCGCCGCTCGCCCGGCTGCAAGACCCCGGCTCGGCAAGGCGGCGCGGCGCCGGATTGCCCGGGGGCCGGCAGGTGGTCTTGTCGCAATGCCGGGGCGGAATGTGGTGGCAGCCCTGCGAGCGCGCAAAGACCTTACCGGCGCAGGGGAGGAACCGATCCGGAATCGCACAAAGGCCGGGCAAAGACAGGTGAGGTCTGCGGGCAAGGTGCCTTGACCTTACGGAGCGAAACGGCAAACAGTTCCGTGTCTCCGAATTTCTCGGCCTTCAGTTAAGGAGCCTGTCATGACCAAAGCCGTAATCGTATCCGCCGCACGCACGCCCGTGGGCAGTTTCCTCGGATCCTATGCAAATGTTCCCGCGCATGACCTTGGCGCCACCGTTCTGAAGGCGATCGTCGAACGCGCCGGCATCGACCCGAGCGAAATCTCTGAAACCATCCTGGGCCAGGTCCTGACCGCCGCCCAAGGCCAGAACCCCGGCCGCCAGGCCCATATCCATGCCGGCTATCCGCGCGAATCCGCCGCCTGGCTGATCAACCAGGTCTGCGGCTCGGGCCTGCGCGCGGTCGGGCTGGCCGCGCAGCAAGTGCTGCTGGGCGACGCCACCGTGGTCGCTGCCGGCGGTCAGGAATCGATGTCGCTTTCGACCCATGCCGCCTATATCCGCGCCGGCCAGAAGATGGGCGACATGAAGATGCTCGACACCATGATCAAGGACGGGCTTTGGGACGCGTTCAACAACTACCACATGGGCACGACCGCCGAGAACGTCGCCACGAAATGGGGCATCACCCGCGAGGAACAGGACGAATTCGCCGTAGCCTCGCAGAACAAGGCCGAGGCCGCACAGAAGGCCGGCCGCTTCGCCGATGAGATCACCCCCGTCACCGTCAAGACCCGCAAGGGCGATGTCGTGGTCGATTCCGACGAATATATCCGCCACGGCGCCACGCTGGACGCGATGCAGAAGCTCAAGCCCGCCTTCTCGAAGGACGGCACCGTGACCGCCGGCAACGCCTCGGGCCTGAATGACGGCGCCGCCGCCGTTCTGGTCATGACCGAGGACGAGGCTGCCCGCCGCGGGTTGACCCCGCTTGCCCGCATCGCCTCATACGCCACCGCCGGCGTCGATCCGGCGATCATGGGTTCGGGCCCGATCCCGGCCAGCCGCCGGGCGCTCGACAAGGCCGGCTGGAAGGTCGGCGATCTGGATCTGGTCGAGGCGAACGAGGCCTTTGCCGCCCAGGCCATCGCGGTCAACCGCGACATGGGCTGGGATCCGGCCATCGTCAACGTGAACGGCGGCGCCATCGCCATTGGCCACCCGATCGGCGCCTCGGGCGCGCGCATCCTGAACACGCTGCTGTTCGAAATGGCCCGCCGCGACGCCAAGAAAGGCCTCGCCACGCTGTGCATCGGCGGCGGCATGGGCGTCGCGCTCTGCGTCGAGCGCTAAGACGGAAAAGGCGCGCGCAATGATCTTGCGCGCGCCGGACCGGCTGGATAGCATAATTTCAAGCACCATCTTCTAAAGGGGGAAGAAATGGCGAAAGTGGCCCTGGTAACTGGTGGCTCGCGCGGTATTGGCGCAGCCATCTCGAAGGCATTGAAGGACGCCGGCTATACGGTCGCGGCCAACTATGCCGGCAATGACGACGCCGCAAAAGCGTTCACCGCGGAAACCGGCATCAAGACCTATAAATGGTCGGTCGCCGATTACGATGCCTGCGCCGCCGGCATCAAGCAGGTCGAGGACGAACTGGGTCCGATCGCGGTTCTGGTCAACAATGCCGGCATTACCCGCGACTCGATGTTCCACAAGATGACCCCGCAACAGTGGAAAGAGGTCATCGACACCAACCTGACCGGGTTGTTCAACATGACCCACCCCACCTGGGGCGGCATGCGCGACCGCAAGTTCGGCCGCATCATCAATATCAGCTCGATCAACGGCCAGAAGGGTCAGGCCGGACAGGCCAACTATTCGGCGGCCAAGGCGGGTGATCTGGGCTTTACCAAGGCCCTGGCCCAAGAAGGCGCCCGCGCCGGCATCACCGTGAACGCGATCTGCCCGGGCTATATCGGCACCGAGATGGTCCGCGCCATCGACGAAAAGGTCCTGAACGAGCGCATCATCCCCCAGATCCCGGTCGGCCGCCTTGGCGAGCCCGAAGAGATCGCCCGCGCCGTGGTATTCCTGGCCTCGGACGATGCCGGCTTCATCACCGGATCGACCATCAGCGCCAATGGCGGCCAGTATTTCGTCTGATCTGGACTTGATCTGATCGCACTGACCCCAAACGCAACGGCCCGCGAAATTCGCGGGCCGTTTCCTATTCCGTTCTGGCAGTTCCGGGGCGGTCAATTCCGCCCCTGCGGCCCGTCAATGCGACAGGCGGGTGATCTCTTCCTTGAGGCGAAGTTTTTCCTTTTTCATCTGCGCGATGGCGAGGTCATCCGTGCCCGGGCTGCGATGCGCGGCCTCAATGGCATTGGACAATGACTGGTGTTTGCGGCGGAGCTCCTGCACATGGGATTCAACCGACATTCCGTCCTCCTCTGGGATTGCTCGAACAAGGGGATTGCAGCACAGAATTGTCACATTGTCACCGAAAATCGGGGCCTACCGGCGCAAGTGCCGCACCCGCGCGCAAAACCGCCTGCGCGGCCTCGGTCAGGTCCTCGGCGTCAGTGGAATGTGACGGATTTGCGTGCAAGATGAAGGGGGAAAGCAGGCGCAGCGGCGTGCGCGCGCCCTTGCGCGCCGTGACGATGACGCGCCCGGCCTCGCGTCCTTCGCGCGCGGAAATGGGCAGGATTTTAATCGCTCCGGCCTTCTCCGCCAGCGCCGACAGAATCGCGCCCAAACGGTCGGCGCGCTGGATCAGTGTCAGCGTTCCGCCCTGGCGCAGGCGGCGCAGACCGGCGCCAATCCAGTCCTCAAGCGGCGTGTCCTCGTGCCGGGCGGTGCCGCGCCCGGTATCGCGCGCCGGGGTTCCGTCCAGGAAATAGGGCGGGTTGGCGATGACATGGTCGAAGCTTTCGGCGCGCAATGCCGCCGGCATCCGGGCCAGATCGCCCTCGAGGACGCGGGCGGGGATGCCGTTTTCCTGTGCATTGTGCCGCGCCAACGCGGCATAGGCGGGTTGCAGCTCGAGCCCGGTCAGCGCCAGATCCGGCACCCGCGCGCCCAGGCACAGCAGCGCCACCCCTGCCCCGCAACCCAGTTCCAGCACGCTTTGCCCCGGCCGCGCCGGGCAGGCGGCGGCCAGCATCACCGCATCCGCCCCGGCGCGATAGCCCCGCGCGGGCTGGGCGATGCGCAGCCTTCCGCCCAGAAAGCCGTCCTCGCGCAGCGGGTCAGCCGCCGGGTCAGTCATGGTCGATAAGGTGGTCGCGCAGAATCGCGCGGGCCATGAACAGGTCGCGATCCGCGACCATCAGCCGGCGCGGCAAAATCCCGATCGAGCCTTCGAGCACGCTCATATGCTGGTCCAGCGGGAATGAGACGATCCCCTCGGCAGCCAGGATATCCGCCGCGCGGGTGATCAATAGCGGGTCTGTGGTGCGTAAAAGCTGTTTCATTTCATAAGAAAGTTACGTGGCGGTTGCGCATGTGTCCATGGCATGGCAATGCCATGCGGCGAAAGGGGATGGCTGATGGGCATGAACGAAAACGTCTCGAAGCCGCTGGATCGGCTTGCCGCAGAGCTTGCCGGGGACATGGGCGACGTCAATGCGCTGATCCGTGAGCGCATGGCCAGCCGCCATGCGCCCCGCATTCCCGAGGTCACCGCACATCTGGTCGAGGCGGGCGGCAAGCGCCTGCGTCCGCTCTTGGTGCTGGCGGCAGCGCGGCTGTGCGGCTACGCGGGCGACAAGCATCTGCTGCTGGCCGCCGCGGTCGAGTTCATCCATACCGCGACGCTTTTGCATGACGATGTGGTCGATGAAAGCCAGCAGCGGCGCGGCCGTCCAACGGCGAACCTGCTGTGGGACAACAAGTCCAGCGTGCTGGTCGGCGACTATCTTTTCGCCCGCAGCTTTCAGCTGATGGCCGATACCGGCAGCATGCAGGTCATGCGCATTCTGGCCAATGCCAGCGCCACCATCGCCGAGGGCGAGGTGCTGCAATTGACCGCCGCACAGGACATCACCACCACCGAGGACATCTATATCCAGATCGTGCGCGGCAAGACGGCGGCGCTGTTTTCCGCCGCGACCGAGTCGGGCAGCGTCGTGGCCGGCGCCGATGACACCGTGCGGCAGGCGCTGTTCGAATATGGCGACGCGTTGGGGATCGCCTTTCAGATCGTCGACGATCTGCTGGATTACGGCGGCTCGACCGCGACCATCGGCAAGAATATCGGCGACGACTTCCGCGAGCGCAAGCTGACCCTGCCGGTGATCAAGGCGATTGCCGCCGCAGACGCCGACGAGCGCGCCTTCTGGGAACGTTGCATCGGTCAGGGCAAGCAGGACGCGGGCGATCTGGACCGGGCGCTGACGATCCTCAAGGCACGCGGCGCGCTGGATGCCGCCCGCACCGACGCCATCGCCTGGGCCGAGCGCGCCAAATCCGCGCTGGCCGCCGCCCCCGCGCATGAGCTGCGCAAGGAACTGTCGGATCTGGCGGATTACGTCGTCTCGCGCATTTCCTGAGCGGCGGGGCAGATGCGAAAAAGCCCGGCTTGCGCCGGGCTTTTTGCGTTTTCGGGGGCGGCCCCCTTAGCTGTTA
Organism: Paracoccus lutimaris; assembly: GCF_003337565.1. GTDB lineage: Bacteria > Pseudomonadota > Alphaproteobacteria > Rhodobacterales > Rhodobacteraceae > Paracoccus > Paracoccus lutimaris. The sequence goes on along the minus strand of NZ_QPJL01000013.1, from coordinate 52,386 downwards.
TAGGCGTTCTCGCCGTGGGTGGTGACGTCAAGGCCCTGACGCTCGTCATTGGCCGGGACGCGCAGCCCGATCACCGCCTTGACGATCATCAGCGCGACAAAGGACACCACGCCCGACCAGATCACCGCCACGATCACGCCCAGCGTCTGGGTCATCACCTGATCGGCGATGCTGTAATTCTCGGCCACGGCTCCGGCGGCATAGTCATAGATGCCCGAGCCACCCAAAGACGGCGACGCAAAGACCCCGGTCAGGATGGCGCCGATGATGCCGCCGACGCCATGGATGCCAAAGACATCAAGGCTTTCGTCGATGCCCAGTTTCGATTTCAGCTTGATGACGAACCACATGCACAGGAAGCCCGCGATCAGCCCGATGGCGATGGCGCCCATGGGGCCGACAAAACCGGCCGCCGGGGTGATGCCGACCAGCCCGGCAATGGCCCCCGAGACCCCGCCCAGCAGCGAGGGATGGCCGCGAAACACCCATTCGCCAAAGGCCCAGGCAAGTGCTGCGGCGGCGGTGGCGACGACCGTGTTCAGGATCGCCATGGCGGCGATGCCGGTGGCCTCCATGTTCGAGCCGGCGTTGAAGCCGAACCAGCCGATCCACAGCAGACAGCCGCCGATAAAGGTAAAGGTCAGGTTGTGGGGGGCGATCAGCTCGCGCCCATAGCCAAGGCGGGGGCCGACGACGATGGCGGCGACAAGGCCCGCGACGCCTGCGTTGATATGGATGACGGTGCCGCCGGCGAAATCCAGATCGCCATGGCCGAACAGATATCCCGCCGGCGCGTCAAAGGCGCTGGGGCCGCCCCACCACCAGACCATATGGGCCATGGGCAGGTAGGAAAAGACGAACCAGATCACCACAAAGGCCAGCACGGCGGGGAATTTCATCCGCTCGACCGTGGCGCCGACGATCAGCGCCGAGGCGATGCAGGCGAAGGCCATCTGGAAGACGACAAAGACATATTCCGGCACATAGACATTGGCGGTGAAGGTCTCGGACAGCGACGCGGTGCCGACGCCGGCCAGAAACGCCTTGGAGAGCCCGCCGATGAAGGGGGTCAGCGCGGTCGCATCCTCGGCCGAACCGGCGCCGGTAAAGGCCAGCGAATAGCCAAAGACGACCCATAGCAGCGCGATCACGCAAAACAGCGTCAGCACCTGCATCAGCACCGACAGCATGTTCTTGGCCCGGACCAGCCCGCCATAGAACAGTGCCAGCCCCGGGATCGACATGGCCATGACCAGAATGGCCGACAGCATCATCCATGTGGTGTCGCCCTTGTCCACGATGGGCGCCACGGTTTCAGCGGCAGCAGCGACGGCGGGTGCCGCCTCTTGCGCCAGCGACGGCGCCGCCCACCCGATCAGCGGGAGGGCCAGCGCCGGGATCACGGGATAGATCGCGGTTGGTCTTGTCATCTTTCCAGCACCTTCTTTCTGCGTTGCAGCAGTTCCTGTCCCGGCCAGAAGACCCGGCAGCCTTCGCCCGGCACAAGGTTTGTGCAGCCCTTCGCCGGTGCGGCGATGCGACTGCCTGCGTTTCGGGCTGCAACGGTGAAATTTGCCCGTATTTTCAGCAGATCACTGATAGGTCATCGCGGTTCTCAAACCCTCGTCTTTCCTGTATGTTCTGCGCAAACAGGCCGGGCGACCCGGTCGGGCAGGATATCAGGCATGAAGAAACCGACCGGCAGGGGCAGCGTTGTCGCCGACAAACGCAATTTCGACCAAGCTCCTCAGAAAAAGCAGAAACAGCAGGCCGCCCCTTCGGGCAAGCCGCCGCGCCAGCCGCGCCGGGGCAATGTCGTGACTCGGGGAATCACCGGGCTGATCTCGCTTGTCTGGCGCGTGGTCTGGAGCTCGTTCTGGCGGCTGGGGCTGACCGTCACCGCCATCGTTCTGGCCGCGACCTTCTATTTCTATACCACCCTGCCCGAGGCTTCGGCGCTGTTTGACGGCCGCGCGCGCGGCTCGGTCACCATGCAGGACACCGAAGGCCGGGTCTTTGCCTGGCGGGGTGAGACCTTCGGCATGGTCAGCGCCGACAAGATCGCGCCGGTGCTGAAAAACGCCGTGGTCGCGACCGAGGACAAGCGCTTTTACGGCCATATGGGCATCAGCCCGCGCGGCATCGCCAGCGCCGTCAAGATCAACATGGCCGAGGGCCGTGGCCCGCTGGAGGGCAATGGCGGCTCGACCATCACCCAGCAGGTGGCGAAACTGCTGTGTTTGGGCGAAACCTTCGACCCCACGCGCTGGAAATCCGAAGCAGATTTCGAGGCCGAATGCCGCAAGTCCTCGATCTGGCGCAAGGTCAAGGAAGTCCCCTATTCGCTGGCCATGGAGGCCAAATATTCGAAAGAGGACATCCTCAACATCTATATGAACCGCTCGTATCTGGGCGCGGGCGCGCGCGGCTTCGAGGCGGCCTCGCAGCGCTATTTCGACAAGTCGGCCGATCAGGTGAACGCGGCCGAGGCGGCGATGCTGGCGGGCCTGCTGAAGGCGCCCAGCTATTTCGCGCCCACCTCGAACCTGGAACGCGCGCAGGACCGCGCCAGCGTCATTCTGGGGCTGATGCACGATCAGGGCTATCTGGATGACGCGCAATTCGCGGATGCCAAGGCCAATCCGGCGGTGCTCTCCAAGGCGGCGGCGGCACGCGCGGGCGGCTATTTCGCCGATTGGGTGATGGAATCCGGCCCCGGCTTCCTGACCAGCGAAACGACCGAGGACGTCACCATCACCACCACCTTCGACCAGCGCGTGCAGCGCGCGGCCGAACGGGCGTTGAAGCGCATCTTTGACGAAAAGGTCGCGGATGGCTCCAAGGCGCAGGCGGCGGTGGTGATCATGTCACCCGATGGCGCCGTGCGGGCGATGATCGGCGGTCGCGACAATACCGCCGTCGGCACCTTCAACCGCGCGACGCAGGCCAAGCGGCAGACCGGCTCGAGCTTCAAGCCCTTCGTCTTTGCCGCCGCGCTGGATCAGGGCTACAGCCCCGACAGTCTGGTGCTGGACGCGCCGCTGACGATCAATGTGCGTGGTTCCGGCCCGTGGTCGCCGCAGAACTACACCCGCCGCTATCTGGGCGAGGTCACGCTGACCCGCGCCCTGGCGCAATCGCTGAACACCGCCACCGTCCGCCTGCAGGAAACCGCCGGGCGCGACGCCGTGCGCCGCGTCGCCACCGATTTCGGCTTTGCCAATGATCTGGCGCGCGGGCCGTCGCTGGGGCTTGGGGCCTCGGAATCGACGCTGCTGGCGATGACCGGCGCCTATGCCGGCATCCGCAATGGCGGCACCGCCGTCAGCCCCTATGGTCTGGTCGAGTTGCGCATCAAGGGCGACGATCAGGCGCTGATCGGTCAGGCCGGCGGCATGGGCAAGCGCGTCATCTCGCAAAAGGCGGCGGGCGAGTTGATCGGCATGATGGAGCAGGTGATCCAGAACGGCACCGGCGGCCGCGCCAAGCTGTCGGGCCGCCCGGCGGCGGGCAAGACCGGCACCACCTCAAGCTACAAGGACGCGTGGTTCATCGGCTTTACCGGCCAGTATGTCGCCGGCGTCTGGATGGGTTATGACGATAACACGCCCTTGAAAGGCGTGACCGGCGGTGGCCTGCCTGCCGAGATCTGGCAGGCGGTGATGGAGGAAATCCACGAGGGTCTGCCGGTCGAATCCTTGGGGAATTTCGCCTTTGATGCCTCGGGCGCGGTGCCGCAGGTGGTCAACACGGGCACCGATGGCGCCGCCGACCCGCTGGCGGATGCGTTGTCGCAGGCGCTTGGCCAGCCGTCTCCGCAGGCCCCCGCCCCAGTCGAGGGGCAGGAACAGGTCCTGACACCCGACGCGCCCCAACCCGCCCCCGCAGATGAGGTCGCGACGGAAGAGACCGTGGGCGGCCCGCCCACCTTCCCGGCAGAAACCACGACCAGCGACGGCATCACCCCCACGGATCCGGGGGCCGAGGATGCGCTGACCCAGGCCCTGCGCGGCATCAGCGGCGTCTATCAGGAATAACGGCAAAAGGCCGGCCCCTCGGGCCTGGCCTTTTCCTTTGTCGTCTGCGGCTTGCCGTCTCAGCCAGCCTTTTCCAGATCGGCGGTCAGCGCCGCGATATCACCGCCACGCTTGGCCAGCATGGCACCCACCTCGGCCCGCTCCGAGGCCAACATGTTCACGCCCTCGATGATGATGTTGAAATAACGGCTTTGCCCGGACTTGTCCGAGACATGCCATTCCACCTCCATCGGGCTGCGCCCCTTGAGATAGGCAACCGAAGTCACGGCATAGAAGGATTTGACCTTTTTTGCCCCCGTCACCTCGATTTTCGAGCCGATGAATTCGCGGAACCGCTTGCCGTATTTGCGCCCGATATAGCCCTGAAACGCCTGTTTATAGGCCGCGAACTCGGCCGCACCGGCCTGCCGCGCCGCCGGCCCCAAGGCCGAACGGGCGATGATGTCGACATCGGCATAGCGCGCAAAAATCGCCTCGAAAGTCTTGAACATCTGCGCCGGGGGCTGGCCGGAATTGATGACGGCATAGACCTCGTCCAGCGACTTCTGGATCAGAGCGCGCGCCTCGTCGGTGTTCAGCGCCCAGGCGGGGGCGGCGGTCACGGCGACCAGCCCGGCCCCGATCAGGCCCAGAAAGCCGCGCCGGGTCTCATTCGGCATAAGGGTCAATGTAATCTCCTTCTTCGCCCAGTTCATGGCGGCGATGCTGCATCCAGATCAGCCGCGTCTGGGCATAACTATCGGCACTTTCATGCAGGATGGAATCGACGGAATCGCTGAAACGCCCGCGCTCACCGGCTTTTGAGACGACGCGCGTGCCAAGGCTGATCAGATATTCGTCACGGTTGAGCCATTGCCGGGTCGGGTCGATGACCAGATCGACCAGCCGGCCGACAGCGTCCCGCTCGGTCGAGGGGCCGATCAGCGGCAGCTCAAGATAGGCCCCCTCGCCCACGCCCCAGACCGCCAGCGTCTGGCCGAAATCGGTATCCTCTTCGGGCAGGGCAAAATCCTTGCCGGCCGGGTCCAGAAAACCCGCCAAACCCAGCGACGAGTTGACAAGAAAACGGAAGGTGGTGCGCACCGCCGGCGCGGGTTTTCCCTGCAAAAGATGGTTTACCGCCTTGCCGGGCAGGGCAAGGTTTTCGCCGAAATTTCCGACAACCTCGACCGCGCGGCTGCCCACGCCCTCCCCTTTACCGTCACCGCCCGACATGCCCGAACTGAGTGGCTTGACCAGATTGGCGTCGACGCCGCGATTGAAATCATGCACGCGGCGGTTCATCGGCTCATAGCGGTCGTTGATCCCGTCGCCATCCTGATCGCTTGCACAGGCCGCCAGCAGGAAAGTGGCGCAAACTGCAGTCGGAAAAATCTTTGCTGGCAAGCTTGTGATAACCTTCTCTCGCTATGACTTGCCTTGTCCACGCTGATTCGGGACAAGGATCGGAACCGCATCCGGGCGACCGGGCTGTTGTGCGGCCGCGCTTTGGGATATGCGCTGTGGCGATTCCGGGCAAGGCCCGGCGGGTTGATGAGGAAGGAACCGGCATGGCCTTGCCGCCGATGCGACATGACGGCCGGCGCGAGCTGCGATCCGCGCGCAGCAGCGCCTGGCAGCTTTACACCGGCGTAGGGATATTTTCCTTTGCGGTGAACCTGCTGATGCTGACCGGCCCGCTCTTCATGATGCAGGTCTATGACCGCGTCCTTGCCAGCCGCTCGGTCGAGACGCTGACGGCGCTGTTTCTTCTGGTCGTGTTCCTGTTCGCGATGATGGGGCTTCTGGATCTGGCCCGCAACCGCGTCATGGCGCGAATCGCCGCCCGTTTCCAGGAACGGATGGAGGGGCGGGTCTTCACCGCCGCGCTTCAGGACGGGAACGCCGCCGGCTCGGACGTGATCCTGCGCGGCGGCATGCGCGACCTCGAGGCCGTGCAACGTTTGATCGGATCACCGGTCCTGATGGCGCTGTTCGACTTGCCCTGGGCGCCGTTCTTCCTGGCGGCGGTCTTCCTTTTCCACCCCATCCTTGGCGCGGTCGCCACGGCGGGTCTGGTGATCCTGGTGATCTCGACGCTGCTGAACCAATGGCTCAGCCGCGATTCGCTGCAGCAGGCGGCGATCGCCAGCGCGGCCGCAGAGCGCATGTCCGACCTTTACCGCGACGAGGGCGAGTTGATCGGTTCGCTGGGCATGCGCGGCGCCACCTTCCATCGCTGGCAGGAAGCCCGCGACCGCGCCACCGAGGCGACGATCCGCGGCGCCGACCGTGCCACCAGCTTCACGGTCTTTTCGCGCACCTTCCGGCTGTTTTTGCAAAGCGCATTGCTGGCCGCCGGTGCCTGGCTGGTGCTGCGCCATGAGGTCACGCCGGGCGCGATGATCGCCTCGTCGATCCTGATGGGCCGCGCTCTGGCGCCGGTCGAGCAGGTTGTGGGCGGCTGGTCCATGGTGCAGCGCGCCCAGGATGGCTGGAACCGACTGTCCGAATTGTTGTCGCGCCGCCCGCCCCTGCCGCCCCGCACCCCCCTGCCCCATCCCCCGGCGCAGCTCGAGGTGCGAAATCTTACCGTGGTGCCGCCGGGTCAGTCCGTCCCCACGCTGCGCGGGGTCAGTTTCGATCTGGCGCCGGGACAGGCGCTCGGCGTCATCGGTCCCTCCGGGGCCGGCAAGACCACGCTCGCACGCGCGCTGATCAGCGCCTGGCCGGTTTCCGGAGGCTCGATCCGTCTGGCCGGCGCCACGCTGGAACAATACGACCCCGATGTGCTGGGTGGGCTCATCGGCTATCTGCCGCAGCAGGTGACGCTGTTCGATGGCACCATCGCCGAGAATATCGCCCGCCTCTCGCCCAACCCTGATCCGCAGCGCGTGGTGGCCGCCGCAAGCGCCGCCGCCGCCCATCGGATGATCCTCGATCTGCCCCAGGGCTATGATACGCGACTGACGCAAGGCGGCGGACGCCTGTCGGGCGGGCAGATCCAGCGCATCGGCCTGGCCCGTGCGCTTTATGCGGACCCGGCCATCTTCGTTCTGGACGAACCGAACTCGAACCTCGACAACGAGGGCTCTGCCGCGCTCAATCTTGCCATCCGCAACATCAAGGCGCGTGGCGGTGCGGTCATCATCATGGCTCACCGTCCGGCTGCGATAACCGAATGCGAATTGCTGCTGGTCATGGATCAGGGCATGCGCCGTGCCTTCGGGCCGCGCGACGAGGTACTGAAAACCATGGTCAAGAACGCCGATCAGATCGCCCGCGCGCAAGGACAGGGACATGGCGGAGGCGTGACATGACCGATCCCGACCACCTTGGCCGCGCCCCGGTCGCGAAACTGGACGAGGCCGGCACGCCCGAGGCACCGCCGCGTTTTCGCGCCCAGCGGGCCGAGGCCCCGCCGCCGCCACCGCCGCCCCGCCACCGCCCGACCTGGTCGGCGCGCGGGCCGGTTCTGCTTGGGATCTTCGCGCTGGCGCTGCTCGTGGGCGGCTTCGGCATCTGGTCCTGGACGGCACGCATCGCCGGCGCCGTCGTCGCCGGCGGCCAGGTCGAGGTGGAGCAGCGCCGCCAGATCGTCCAGCATCCCGATGGCGGCGTCGTCGCCGAAATCCTCATCCATGACGGCGAGACGGTCACCGCCGGTCAGCCGCTGATCCGGCTGGACGGCGCGCTTCTGAATACCGAGCTTGCCATCGTCGAGGGCCAGTATTTCGAGATCCTCGCCCGCCGCGGCCGGCTCGAGGCCGAACGTGCCGACGGAACCGAAATCACCTTCCCCGAAGATCTGGTCAAGGCCGCCACGCACCGTCCTGAACTTGCCGCGCTGATGGCAGGGCAGAAAAGCCTGTTTGCCGCGCGCCTCGACACGCTCAAGCAATCGCTCGGCCAACTGGCCAAGCAATCCGAGCAGATCGATTCGCAGATCGGCGGTATCGATGCCCAGACACGGGCCTTACAGCAGCAGCGCGACTTCATTTCCCAGGAATTGCGCGATCAGCGCGCGCTGCTGGAAAAGGGGCTGGCGCAGGCTCCACGTGTGCTCGCGCTGGAACGCGAGGCGGCGCGTCTTGACGGCCAGCTTGGCGAAATGACCGCAACCCGCGCCCGTGCGGTAACCCAGCTTGCAGAGATCGATCTGTCCAGACTGGAAAAATCAGCCAGCTATCGTGAAGCGGCCGAAACCGAGCTGCGCGACCTCGGCTATCGCGAACTCGAACTGGCCGAGCGCCGCCGGTCGCTGATCGAACAGGTCTCACGGCTGGAAATCCGTGCGCCGGTCTCGGGTGTGGTCCAGGAATTGCAGGTGACGACGCCGCGTTCGGTCATCCGCCCTGCCGATCCGATCCTCTATATCATTCCGCAGGATCGGCCGCTGGTCGTCGTCGCCCGTGTCGCCACGATCAATGTCGACGAGGTCCATCCCGGCCAGCAGGTCGTGCTGCGTTTCTCCTCGTTCTCGTCGCGGACGACCCCGGAAATCGACGGCGTGCTCAGCCGCGTCTCGCCCGATACGCTGGTCGATCAGGCGACCCAGATCCCCTATTACCGCGCCGAGGTGACCATTCCGGCCACTGAACTCGAAAAGCTCAAAGGGCTGGACCTCATCCCCGGCATGCCGGTCGAGGTCTATATCCAGACCGGCGAGCGCAGCCCGATGGCCTATCTGGTGAAGCCGCTCAGCGACTATTTCATCCGCGCCTTCCGCGAGAACTGATCTCAACAAAAAGGGGCGCGGCCAGGACCACGCCCCTTCTTTCATGTCAAAATATCCCGGGGGAGTCGCGCGACGCGCGACGGGGGCAGCGCCCCCTAGACCCCCAGACACCAGCGCATGACCGCCTTCTGCGCATGCAGCCGGTTCTCAGCCTCGTCAAAGATCACCGAATTCGGCCCATCCATGACCGCGCTCGTCACCTCGTCGTCGCGATGCGCCGGCAGGCAATGCATGAACAGCGCGTCAGGCTTGGCCTGCGCCATCAGCGCCTCATTGACCTGATAGCCGCGCAGCTGGTTGTGGCGCCGCTCGCGCGCCGATTGCGGATCATGCATCGAGACCCAGGTATCGGTCACCACCAGATCGGCACCCTCGACCGCTTTCGCCGGGTCGCGCTCGATCAGCGCCTGAACGCCTTGCGCACGGGCGAATTCCATCGCCTCGTGCTCGGGGTCCAGGGGCGGAGGGCCGGTAAAGGTGAAGTCGAAACCGAACTGACCGGCAGCATGCACCATGCTCGCGCAGACATTGTTGCCGTCGCCCGACCAGACCACCTTGCGCCCGGCGATCGGGCCGCGATGTTCCTCAAATGTCATAACATCGGCCATGATCTGGCAGGGATGGGTGCGGTTCGTCAGGCCATTGATCACCGGCACACTGGCATATTCGGCCATTTCCAGCAGCGTCGCCTCTTCAAAGGTGCGGATCATGATCAGATCGACATAGCGCGACAGCACCCGCGCCGTGTCGGCGATGGTCTCGCCATGGCCCAGCTGCATTTCCTTGCCCGACAGCACCATGGTCTGCCCGCCCATCTGGCGCACACCCAGATCGAAACTGACCCGCGTCCGCGTCGAGGGCTTTTCAAAGATCAGCGCCACCATGCGGTTCGCCAGCGGCTGCTCGGTATCGGGCGCGCCCTTGGGCTGGCCATTGCGGGCATCCTTCATCCGGCGCGCGGCGTCGATCATGCCCCGCAGATCGGATTTCGCGGTGGTGTGGATATCAAGGAAGCTGTTCATTTGTGACGGTCTTTCGAATGGTTCCGGCAAGCAAGCCGCTTTGCCGGCACGAGGTCAAGGCCTCAGGCTGAATTCACTTGCGGGGATCGGCACCGCCGTCATCGGTGCCGGTTCAGCGCAAACCCGGGCGCGCCGACATCAGACATCAAGCCGCCCCGCCGCACGGTCAAGCCGCGCCACCGCCTCAGAGATTTCCGCGTCGCTGATGGTCAGCGGCGGCAGCAGGCGCAGGGTATTGTCGGCCGCCGCCACGGTCAGGACCTGTTCGGCATAGCCGGCCCTGACCAGATCGGCAGGCGCGACCTTGCATTTCAGCCCCAGCATCAGGCCCTGCCCGCGCACCAGCTCGAAGACCTCGGGATGGGCGGCGACCAGACCTTCCAGCTTTTGACGGAACAGGCCCGCCTTGCGGTTCACCTCGGAGAGAAACTCGGGCTGGGTGACAATCTCCATCACCCGCGCGCCGACCGCGCAGGCCAGCGGGTTGCCGCCATAGGTCGAGCCATGCGTGCCCGCGACCATCCCCGCCGCGGCCTGTTCCGTGGCCAGCACCGCGCCCAGCGGAAAGCCCCCGCCGATGCCCTTGGCGACCATCATGATATCGGGCGCGATGCCGGCATATTCATGCGCAAACAGCTTGCCGGTCCGGCCCATGCCCGATTGCACCTCGTCCAGCACCAGAAGCGCGCCGGTCTGGTCGCACAGCGCCCGGATCAGCCGCAGATCGGCGTCGGGCAGCGGGCGGATGCCGCCCTCGCCCTGCACCGGTTCCAGCATGACGGCGGCGGTGCGATTCGTGATCGCGGCTTTCAGCGCCTCCATGTCGCCCCAGGGCAGGTGCCTGAAGCCGGGCATCAGCGGGCCAAAGCCCTTGACCATCTTTTCCGCCCCCGAAGCGGCAATCGCCCCGGTCGAGCGGCCATGAAACGCCCCCTCAAAGGTCAGGATCTCGTGGCGGTCGGGATCGCCCTTATGGTCCCAGTATTTGCGCACCATCTTGATCGCCAGTTCCGCCGCCTCGGTGCCTGAATTGGTGATGAAGGCGGTATCGGCAAAGGTGTTTTCGACCAGCAGATCGGCGAGCTTTTCCTGTTGGGGGATGTGGTAAAGGTTCGAGACATGCCAGATCTTGCCGGCCTGCTCGGTCAGCGCGGCGACCAGATCGGGATTGGCATGCCCCAGCGCGTTGACAGCGATGCCCGCGCCCAGATCCAGATATCGTGTCCCGTCCGCAGTGATGGCCCAGGTGCCCTCGCCCCGCTCAAAGGCAAGGTCGGCGCGGTTATAGGTCGGCAGGACGTGCGGAATCATGGGATTGTCCTTTTGCAGACAGGGCCACCTTCAGGTGGCGACAGGTATGGGAAAGGCAGGCGGGATCGGACGCTGAAAAAATCAACGTCGGGGACGGGCGATATGGGCGGTCCGAACGATCATGCGGTCTGAAATAACGGCAAACAGATGGCCGCGCAACGAATTTTACGCCTTCATCCGATAGCCGGTGGAAAGCCAGCGCCAGGCCAGCCCCAGAACCAGCACCACCGCCAGCGCACAGACCGCCAGCCCCAGTAGCGGCGGCGCATCCGAGACGCCGGCGATGCCATAGCGCGCGCCGTCGATCAGGTAAAAGATCGGGTTCCAATGCGCCAGCGTGCGAAAGGGTTCGGGCAGGGCCTCGACCGAATAGAAGGTGCCCGACAGAAAGGACAGCGGCGTCACGATGAAATTGGTAATCGCCGCCATCTGGTCGAATTTCTGCGCGACGATGCCGCCGATCAGGCCGAGCCCGCCCATCAGCAGTGCGCCCAGAACCACGAAGGCGAGCGCCCAGATGGGATGCGCGATGCCTTGGCCAAGCACCAGCGCCATGCCAGCGGCGATCACCACTGCCACGATCAGCGACCGCGCCAGCGCGCCGGTCAGATAGCCGGTCAGGATCTCGCCCGCCGACAGGGGCGGCATCAGCGTATCGACGATATTGCCCTGCATCTTGGCCGAAATCAGGCTGGAGGAGGTATTGGCGAAGGCGTTCTGGATCACCGTCATCATCAGGATGCCCGGCCCCAGAAAGGCCAGATAGGGCAGACCCATGATCTCGCCCCGGCCCTTGCCAAGCGCCAGCGCAAAGACCACGACGAACAGCCCCGCCGTCATCAGCGGCGCCAGCACCGTCTGCTGCCAGACATTCAGAAAGCGCATCACCTCGCGCCGGGCCAATGTGTAAAGCCCCAGCCAGTTCACGCGCCCGAAACGCCGCACGCCCATCTGGGGGAATCTGCGGTCAGGCTGGAAAGGTTGCATCGGCGCTCCTTGAATTTGCGGCTTCGGACGGGTAAATCTGGCTATCCCCGGATTTAAGGCCGGGTTCCGCGGAATTGAAGCCACTAGAGTGAAGGGCACCGGGTTCGTCCCCGGTGCAGGAAAGGCAAACGATGTCCTGGACCGATGAGCGCGTCGAGACGCTGAAACGCATGTGGGCCGAAGGGCAATCGGCCAGCCAGATCGCCAAGGAACTGGGCGGTGTGACCCGCAATGCCGTGATCGGCAAGGTCCACCGGCTGGGCCTGTCGAACCGCAATGACGACACCCCCGAGGCAGCCCCCGCCGCCGCGCCCGAGGCCAAGCCCGCACCTGCGGCCGCAGCCCCAAAGCCCGCGCCCGAGCCGGCCCCCGAACCCAAGCCCGCCGCCGCAGCGGCCGCCGCTCCCGCGCCGCAGCCCGAGCCTGAACCCGAGGCAGCCGCCCCCGCCGCCAGCAACTTCAACCGCCGGCCCATCGTGCCCGCCGGTCAGCCGCTGCCGCCGCAGCCCTCGGCCAATGAGATCAGCCCCGAGGCGCTGGCCTCGGTCCGCGAGGTCGAAAAGCGCGCCCGCAAGCTTAGCCTGATGGAGCTGACCGAGCGCACCTGCAAATGGCCGATCGGCGACCCGGCAACCGACAAGTTCTGGTTCTGCGGCCTGCCCTCGGTCGCCGGCAAACCCTATTGCGAGGCGCATGTCGGCGTGGCCTTCCAACCGATGAGCTCGCGCCGCGACCGTCGCCGCTAAGGGTCGGGGGATGCATTTCCCCCGCCTTGCCGCGCTGGCGGTGGTGCTGGACGGCGACCGGGTTCTGCTGGTCCAGCGCCGCAACCCGCCCGATGCCGGGCTGTGGGGTTTTCCCGGCGGCCATGTCGAGCCGGGCGAGACGGCACTGGATGCCGCCGCCCGCGAACTGGCCGAGGAAACCGGCGTCATCGCCCGCCCCCGCGCCTATCTGGACAATATCGACGTGATCGAACGCGGGGCCGATGGCGCCCTGCGGTTCCATTTCCTGCTGGCGGTGGTGCTGTGCGAGCATGTCTCGGGCGACCCGGTGGCCGCCGATGACGCGCGGGACGCGGCATGGATCGCGGTCGCCGATGTGCTTGAGGGGCGCCTGCCCCTCAGTGCCAGTGTGGCAGGAACGCTGCGTAAGGCGCTGGCACAAGACGGATCGCGGTGATCCTGCGGCAGCGCAGGAAATAGACCAGCGCCTGCACCAGCATCATGAAGGCGGCCAGTTCCAGCAGCTCCTCGCCCCGCCCGGCCAGCGTGCCGTATTCGGGCGCGAGGATGACGCCGAAATCCGCCAGCTTGCGGTCCAGCCCGTCCAGCGATTTCGCCACCACCACCAGCAGCGCCGCCAGCCCGGCAAGCCAGCTTGCCGGCAGGCCCGCCCGCAGCCCGGCCCACCAGCGCGGCATCGTGATTGTCAGTAACCGCCAGCCGCAGACCAGGATCAGCGCGATCACCGCCAGCCCGAGCAACTTTTCCCAAAGCGACGACGGCCCCGAGTAAAGCCGCAATTGCAGCACCCCTTCCGAGGTGAAACGCTTGTCGAAATCCAGCTCGCGCAGCGTCATCAGCGTCAGAATGACCGGGATATGCCACTGCCGCCCCCGCATGTCATCGGCGCCCGTCACCCACCACAGCCCCGCCGCGAACGCCAAAAGCGCCGCCGACATCAGCTCGATCGTGTGCCCTTCCTTGAAGATGACCGCGACGGATTCGTGCAGCGCAAGATCGACGCCCAGAAACATCAGCGTGGCGGCAAGCATGGCGGCAAGGGTGAAGGCGGGGTGTAGGGGGTCGTTCCCTGTCATGGGGCGCTGGGTTCTCTCGCTGATGGATCCTGAGGGCGCGACAACCGCAAAGACACAACGCTAGGTTAACCTGCCGCTGGGTCACAGTTAGGAACCCCACCCCCGTGTGACAAGACATGACGGAACCGTGACGGCGCGTCGCGAGACACTGGCCTTCGCGCCGTGCCGCCGGTAAACAGCGCAGAAGCAGTTTTCAGGACCCGGACATGGCGCGGCATCTCATCACCTCGGCGATCCCCTATATCAACGGGATCAAGCACCTCGGCAATCTGGTCGGCTCGCAGCTTCCGGCGGATCTATACGCCCGCTATCTGCGCCAACGCGGCCATGAGGTGATGTTCATCTGCGCCACCGACGAGCATGGCACCCCGGCCGAGCTGGCCGCCAAGAAAGCCGGCAAGCCGGTCCCGGTCTATTGCGCCGAAATGCACGGCATTCAGGCCGAGATCGCCCGCAATTTCGGCCTGTCCTTCGACCATTTCGGCCGCTCGTCCAGCGAGCGCAACCACGTCCTGACCCAGCATTTCGCCGGCAAGCTGGACGAGAACGGCTGGATTTCCGAGGTCGAGGAAAGCCAGGTCTATTCCATCGACGACGGCCGCTTCCTGCCCGACCGCTATATCGAGGGCACCTGCCCGAATTGCGGCTATGACAAGGCGCGGGGCGACCAGTGCGAGAATTGCACCAAGCAGCTGGACCCGACCGACCTGATCGACCCGCGCAGCGCCATCAGCGGCTCGACCAACCTTGAGGTGCGGGCGACCAAGCATCTTTACCTGCGCCAGCGGGCGTTGAAGGACCAGATTTCGGCCTGGATCGACAGCAAGACCGACTGGCCGATCCTGACCACCTCGATCGCGCGCAAATGGCTCAATGACGGCGACGGCTTGCAGGACCGCGGCATCACCCGCGATCTGGACTGGGGCATTCCGGTCAAGAAAGGTGACGCGCCCTGGCCGGGGATGGAGGGCAAGGTCTTCTACGTCTGGTTCGACGCCCCCATCGAATATATCGCCGGCACCGCCGAGGGCGCCGATGCCAAGGGCCTGCCCGACAGCGCATGGCGCCGCTGGTGGCGTCTGGACGAGGGCGCGGCGGACGTGACCTACACCCAGTTCATGGGCAAGGATAACGTGCCCTTCCACACGCTGGGCTTTCCGGCCACCATCATCGGCTCGGGCGAGCCGTGGAAGATGGTCGATTACATCAAGTCCTTCAACTACCTGACCTATGACGGCGGGCAGTTCTCGACCAGCCAGGGGCGCGGCGTGTTCATGGATCAGGCGCTGTCGATCCTGCCGGCCGATTACTGGCGCTGGTGGCTTTTGTCCCACGCCCCCGAATCGGGGGACAGCGAATTCACCTGGGACAATTTCCAGCAATCCGTGAACAAGGATCTGGCGGACGTTCTGGGCAATTTCGTCAGCCGCATCACCAAGTTCTGCCGCTCGAAATTCGGCGAGGTGATCCCCGAGGGCGGCGCATACGGCCCCGAAGAGCTGGAGCTGATCGCCACGCTGGACCAGAAGATCCGCGCCTATGAAGGCTTCATGGACCATACCGAGGTGCGCAAATCCGCCGCCGAACTGCGCGCGATCTGGGTTCTGGGCAACGAATATCTGCAATCGGCCGCGCCCTGGTCCACCTTCAAGACCGACCCGGAAAAGGCTGCGATGCAGGTCCGGCTGGGGCTGAACCTGATCCGGCTTTATGCGGTATTGTCGGCGCCCTTCATTCCCTTTGCCGCGGATACGATGCTGGCCGCGATGCAGTCCGAGAACCGCGACTGGCCCGCGGATGCGCGCACCGCGCTTGAGGTTCTGCCCGCCGGCCACGCCTTTACCGTCCCCGAAGTCCTGTTTGCCAAGATCAGCGACGAGGCCCGCGACGAATGGCAAGAGCGGTTCAAGGGCATCCGCAGCTAGGCCCGCGCCCGCACGGCCAAGGCTTGCCATTCCCCCCTCCGCCCGCTAGCCAATCCATGGCGCGGGCGTGGCGGAATGGTAGACGCATGGGACTTAAACTCCCTGGGGCGCAAGCCTGTGCGGGTTCGAGTCCCGCCGCCCGCACCATAATTCAGACAATTTGATCAAATACTTGAATTAATCAAGTTGACGCCACGTCCAACTGGACAGCGGCGCCAGATCCGTATTCGGATCGCCGGGACCGTGGGCGACCACGGGAAAGTGAGCCGCCCACGATCGCAGAAAAAGGGCAAGAGAGGACGCACCGGTTCGTCTTCCCTTGCCGCCCGGACAGACCTAACCACCACGCTCGGCCTGTCCGGGTTTATCTTTTCTGTCGGCCCTTATTGATTACCCTGCCTGACGATTCGCCGCAAACCTCAACCGACCCTGTTTTTAAACAATTCGCCTTGTTTCCTGCGCCGGGACGGCTAACTTCGCCGCGAATTCCGAATGCAGGAGAGCAAGATGGCACAGCGCCTTCACCTCGTCTTCGGTGGCGAACTGATCGACCCCTCGCGCACCGAGTTCCGTGACACCGACAATATCCATGTCGTCGGCATTTTTCCCGATTACCAATCCGCCCATGCCGCCTGGAAAGCCGAGGCGCAGCGCACCGTGGACAGCGCCCATACCCGCTATTTCATCGCCCATCTGCACCGGCTGCGCGACGAGGAACGCGAGGTCAGCCCGACCGAAGAACTCGGCGGCTGAGTGCCCGCGCGCTGATGGCATTTGCCGACGCGACCTCATCGCTGGCCCTGTGGCTGCATCTGCGCCGCCGCGCGGCCTTTGGCGGCGACAGGGCCGAATCCCCTGCCCCGCCGCCGGGCGAGGGGCCGCTGATTCTGGTCCATCTGTCCGAACGCGCCGATGACCCGCCGCCCGTGGGGGCGCTGATCCGGGCGATGCTGGTGCGCCGGCCGGGGCTGCGCTTTGCCTTCAGCGGCGCGGTGCCTGCCGCCGACCAGCTGCCGGCGGATCTGCGCGCCATCCACATGCCGCTGCCCCGCGATTCCAACGCGGTGCGCGAGGTGATCGACAGATTGGCGCCGCGCGCGCTGCTGCTTATGGGCGATCAGCTGCCCTCGGCGCTGATCACCGGCATGGCCGAGCGGGGCCTGCCGATCATCCTGTCCGAGGCGCGGCTCAGCGCCTATACGCGAAGCAGCTCGTGGCGCGGCGCGGTCAATCGCGGGCTGATGGGGCGTATCACCCATGTGCTTGCCCCCGACCTGACCGCCGGCGCCGCCGCCCGCCAATTGGGCGCCGCCCCCGAACGGGTCGAATTGACCGGCCCGGTGACCGAGACCCTCCCCCCCCTGCACGCCAATGAGGCCGAGCGCCGCGCGCTGGCGCAGATCATGGCCGGGCGTCACATCTGGCTTGCCGCCGCACCGACCCTGCCCGAGGCCTGCGCCGCGCTGGCCGCACATGCGGCGGCGCTGCATCACAACCATCGCGCGCTGCTGATCCTCGCTGACCTGCCCGACGAGATCATCCCCGGCATCCTGGCCGAGGTCGAGACACTGGGCCTGGCTGCCGTCCTGCGCTCCGAGGATCATGACCCCGAGCCCGACGACCATGTCCTGATCGCCGAGGATGGCTATGAAATGGGCCTGTGGTACCGTCTGGCGCCGGTCTGCTTCATGGGCGGCACGCTTCTGGCCGGGGACGGCGCGAAACCGCGCCACCCGTTCGAGGCGGCGGCGCTGGGATCGGCGATCATCCACGGCCCGCTGACCGAGACCCATTCCCCCGAATGGACCCAGCTGGACGGCGCCAATGCCGCGCGCATGGTGGCCGACGCGGCCGGGCTGACCAAGGCGGTGGCCGATCTTTCGGCCGCCGATCAGGCGGCGATGCTGGCCGGCAATGCCTGGGCGGTCAGCACCGGCGGCGCCGCCGTCCTGCGCCGCATCGCCGACACGGTGATCGACGCGATGGAGAACCCCGCATGAGCCGCCACGCCCCCGCCTTCTGGTTCCGCCCGCCGGGCCTCAAGGCGCGGCTGCTGGCGCTCCTGGGCACGCTTTACGCCGGGGCCACCGCCCGCCGTCTGGCCAAGGGCGGGCGCGCCCGCGTCGGCGTGCCGGTGATCTGCGTCGGCAATATCAATGCCGGCGGCACCGGCAAGACCCCCACCGTCATCATGCTGGCGCAGATGCTGCAAGCGCGCGGCGTCGCCGTGCAGATCGTCTCGCGCGGCTATGGCGGCAGCGAAAAGGGGCCATTGCAGGTTCAGGAATCGCGCCACAGCGCCGATCAGGTCGGCGATGAGCCCCTGCTGATGGCGGCCTTTGCCCCGGTCTGGGTCGCGGATGACCGCTTGACCGGGGCAAGGGCCGCCGTGCAGGCCGGTGCGCAGGCGATCCTGCTGGATGACGGCTTTCAGGACCCGGCACTGGCCCATGATTTGTCGCTGGTCGTGGTCGATGCGGCGCGGGGATTTGGCAACGGGCTTTGCCTGCCCGCCGGCCCCCTGCGCGAGCCGGTCGCGACCGGGCTTGCCCGCGCCGACCTGCTGCTCTCGATCGGCGAGGCCCAAGCGCAGGCGCAGTTCGCGGCGCAGAACCCCGGCCTGCCGCTGCCGCATCTGAGCGGGCGGCTGGCGCCCTTGCAGACCGGCATGGACTGGCAGGGCCTGCGCGTCATGGCCTTTGCCGGGATCGGCCATCCCGAGAAATTCTTCACCACGCTGCGCGGTCTTGGCGCCGAACTCGTGCGCGCCGAAGCGCTTGAGGATCACCAGCCCTTTACCCCGCAGCTGCTGACCCGGCTGGAAACCGAGGCGCGACTGGCCGGCGCGCAGCTGGTGACGACGGAAAAGGACGCGGCCCGGATGCCGCGCAGCTTTCGGCCCAAGGTGCTGGCCCTGCCCGTCCGGCTGCAGCTGGACGATCCCGCACCGCTTGAGACGCGGCTGGCAGCGCTGGGGCTTTGAACGCAAAAACCCCGGCCATTCCGGGGTTTCGCTGGGTTGTCCCGATGGGATCAGCCGTTCTTTTCAGCCTCAGCCAGCTTGGCATCGATGATCTTTTTCAGATCGTCCCAAGGCTGGTTCTGTACCTTTTCGCCGGCAATGAGAAAGGTCGGAGTGCCTTCGATCGCATCCGCGGTGGCGTTTTTCTGGAAGGTCGCGACCAGATCAGCCACCTTCTGCTTGTCGGCCCAGCAGGCGTCCATCTGCTCGGGCATCATGCCGGCCTTGGCGCCGATCTTGCGCAGGTTGGCGGCGATCCCCTCGCCGTCGCTGGCCGCAAGCCAGGTCTTCTGCTCGTCAAAGATCATGTCCGAGACGGCGTAATATTTGTCGTCGCCCCCGCAGCGCGCCAGAATCCCGGCCCACAGCCCGACCGCGTCGAAATAGACATCGCGCTGGATGAACTTGACCTTGCCGGTATCGACATATTCCGCCTTGAGCTTGGGCCAGTTTTCGGTGTGGAAAGCCGCGCAATGGCTGCAGGTAAAGCTGGCATATTCGATGACGGTGACCGGCGCATCATCCTTGCCCAAAACGATATCGGGCAGCACCTTGCCTTCGGGCATCTGCTCGGCCGGAGCGGCCTCTTGCGCAAGAGCCGGCAGCGTCGAGAGAGTCAGCGCGGCCATGGCGGCAGCGATCAGGGAACGGCGGGGCAGGATCATGGAGTGGCCTTTCGGTCGTTGATGTCCCCTCGGGACAGAATGTTCAGCGCCAGCTGCCGCATGGCGGCCGATAGCGCGGGATTGTCAAAGCCCCGGGCGATGTCCTCGGCCTGGGAGATCCGGGCCGGATCGGGCGGGGGCGGCGCCCGGCGCGGGCCGCCGGTAAAAGGGGTCTGCCCCTCGGCAAAGCCCACAGGCGCGGTCTGGGTCAGCACCACCCGCGCCACGGCGTTGAAGCCGTAGCAGGCGTTCACCTTGTCGCGGATCTTTGGCAGCTGCATCTCGATCATGGGCGCACGGGAGCCGGGAACCAGCAGCGTCAGCGTGGCGCCAAAACCCTTGCCATGGCTGATCTTGACCGGGCGGGCATGGGCGGCGATCTCGGGGCCGACGACCTCGTCCCAATGGGTCAGCAGCCGCGCCACCGCAAAGCCCCGGCTTTCGCCGGCAACGCGCACCCGTTGCGCCAAAAGCTGCGCGGCGGTCTCAAAACCGCGCATCCGGCGCCGGGGTTGAGCATCGGCTTTGTTCTGGGCCATCCTGTCCGACCTGTTTACTGTGCCCGCAGTCTGGACCGCTCCGCGCCCGGACGCCAGAGCGAGAGGGCTGAAAATTGCGTGACCCGCAGGTGATCGAGGCAAAACTTCTGGGCTGGTATGACCGCCATGCCCGGGTTTTGCCCTGGCGCGCCCCGCCCGGCCATGGCCCGACCGATCCCTATCGCGTCTGGCTGTCCGAGGTGATGCTGCAGCAGACCACCGTCGCGGCGGTAAAAGCCTATTTCGAGCGCTTCACCAGCCTGTGGCCGACCGTCCACGACCTTGCCCGCGCCGAGGACGCGCAGGTCATGGCCGAATGGGCAGGGCTTGGCTATTACGCCCGCGCCCGCAACCTGATCGCCTGCGCTCGCGCGGTCGCGGCCATGGGCGCATTCCCCGACACGCGCGAGGGGCTTTCTGCCCTGCCCGGCATCGGCCCCTATACCTCGGCCGCGATCGCCGCCATCGCCTTTGACCGCGCGGAAACCGTGGTCGACGGCAATGTCGAGCGGGTCGTCGCCCGGCTTTTCGCCATCGAGACAGCCTTGCCCGCCGCCAAGCCGGAACTGGTGGCGCTGGCCTCGCGGCTGACACCCGCGCGCCGCCCCGGAGATTTCGCCCAGGCCATGATGGATCTGGGCGCGACGATCTGCACCCCGCGCAGCCCGGCCTGCGGCATCTGCCCGCTGATCGAGGACTGCGCCGCCCGCGCGCAGGGTATCGCACCCGAACTGCCGCGCAAGGCCCCGAAAAAACCCAAGCCGCTGCGGCAGGGGCAGGTCTGGATCGGTTTCACGGATAACGCCGTGCTGGTCGAGACCCGCGCCGAAAAGGGTCTTTTGGGGGCCACGCTGGCCTTTCCCTCGGCCGGTTGGGACGGATCGGACCTGCCGCCCCCAGCGCCGGCCGACTGGCAGGAGCTTGGCCTTGTGCGCCATGTCTTCACGCATTTCGCACTGGATCTGACGGTATATACTGCCCGGCTGCAACGCGCGCCTGAACGTGGCCGGCTGGTGCCGCTGGCCGGGTTTCAGCCTGACGCCCTGCCCGGGCTGATGCGCAAGGCCTGGGCGCTCGCGCGTGAGAAAACTGCCGCTGCGGCCATTCATCGCGACATCAAGTCGCTATAGCCAGCCCTGATCAAACACGCCATAGTTGTTCCCATTGAAACAGTCCGGCCCGTTCCCCGATGAAAACTGCCTTTCGCTCTCGTCTGATAAACGCTTTGCCATTCTGGCTGTCGCTGGGCATGATCCCCCTGGCCGCCATCGCGGTGATCAAGGGCGGCTACTGGTTCATGCTGCTGCCCAGCTATGCCTGGTACATGACCACCATCCTTGATGCCCTGATCGGGCTGAACAAGGAAAACCCCGATACCGAGACACCGGAAAGCCAGCTTTTCTGGTATCGCGCCATCACCGTGATCTGGTTCCCCGTGCAGGCGGCGACGATCTTCTGGGCGATCTGGTATGTCACCCGCAGCGATCATTCGGGCCTGGAATTGCTGGGCCTGTTCTGGGGCCTTGGCATCGTCTCGGGCACCATCGGCATCGTCTATGCCCATGAGCTGATGCACCAGAAACACCCGGTCGAGCGCTGGATGGGCGATCTTTTGATGACCTCGACATTCTATGGCCATTTCCGGTCCGAGCATCTGCTGGTCCATCACAGCTGGGTCGCCACGCCGCGCGATCTGGTCTCGGCGCGCTATGGCCAGGGTTTCTGGCATTATTTCCTGCGCGTGCTGATGCACGGGCCGCGCAGCGCCTGGCAGGCCGAGACGCGCAAGCTGGCGCGCGCCAACCGCAGCCCCTGGGACCGCAGCAACCCGTTCTGGCGCTATGCGGCGCTGCAACTGGCGATGCTGTTGCTGGCCTTCGCGCTTGGCGGCTGGCTGGGAATGCTCTTGTTTCTGTGGCAGGCGCTGGTCGCCGTCTGGCAGCTTGAGCTGACCAATTACGTCGAGCATTACGGCCTGACCCGCAAATATCTGGGCGATGGCCGCTATGAACATGTCCAGCCCCGCCACAGCTGGAACTCAAGCCACCGGATCACCAACTGGCTGATGATCAACCTGCAGCGCCATTCCGACCATCACTACAAGCCCGACCGGCGCTTTCCCTTGCTGCAGACCTATGACGAGGACGAGGCTCCGCAACTTCCCGCCGGCTATCCGCTGATGGCGACGGCGGCCTTGGTGCCCTCGGTCTGGCGGCGCTGGATGAATCCACGCGTGCGGGCATGGCGGCGGAAATTCTATCCCGAGATCAAGGATTGGGGCCCCTATAACAAAGGCGAGAACCCGATGCCGCGCGGGGCACTATAGCCCCGCCAGCGCCGACGCGATCAGATCCACCTGCAATGCGCCATAGGCCGGATTGGCATGGCCGAAATCGGTTTTCTCATGCGGCACATCGCGGCGCGGCTGCATGCGGAGCGAGCCGCGGATCCATTCCGGCGCGGTAAAGACCTCTTCGACGATGGTCTGCACGGGTTGCGGCAGATAGGTCGCGTCCGATCCCAGCGCCTCATGCAGAATGCGCAGGTAGCGCGCGTGAAAGGCCGCCGCATCGCCGCGTTCGGCCATGGCGATATAGGGATCGAACCTTTCGCCATCCTGCCAGCAATCCGCCGAAGGAAAGAGCGAATCCATGAACAGCACCGGCCCCTGCCCAAGCCCGGCAAGCAGCCGGATCGTGCAAAGCGCCGCCGAGATCGTCATGTGCTGGCGGATCATCGCATCCATGAGCCCGGTCGAGATCAGCTGACAGGCCTCGCCGCGCATGACCGAGGGAAAATCCGGGCTGCGATGGGTGTTTTGCAGGGGCAGGAGTGTATAAAAGCTCAGACCGCCGATCACCGCGAATGCGTCAAACCCCGCCAGAGCCAACTCGGTCATGTCGTTGTAATAGCCCATGCTGTAGCGGGCATCGTCGCCACGGGGGACCAGACGGCCTTCCTCAAGCGCCAGCGCCGCCAGCATGTTTCCGGGCATGGCCAGAACCGTGACCTGCAGACCCGGCCAGCGCCCCGGATCATTGCGCAGCGCGACGCGGGGCGCGGCGGAATAAGAATTGCCCAGCAAAAGCACCTTGCGCGGGGTCATTTGCGCATCGCCTGCAGCAGGATTTCTTCGCAGATCAGGTCCTCGGCCACTTCGGCGGCATTGCGGCCGGCGGCAGGATGTCGCGGCCGCACTTGCGCGGCCAGATCATCGGCGGCCAGTTCATGGGCGGACAGAAAGGTGCTCATGACCGCCTGCACCCCCGCTGCGGTGACATCGCGCAGGTTGCCGTGCATGAACCGCCCCCGCGCGGCCGGATTGGTCACGATCTCATAGGCAGGAAAGTAATCGACATCGGGATGGGTGGCGGCGAATTCATCTGCCGCCGAGCGCAGCACCGCCTTAGAGCGCATGGTCGCGGTCAGGACATGCCCGCCCGCCGCCGTCGCCGTCAGCGGCACCGGCGAAACCGTCAGGATCATCCGCATCCCGGGATTGAAGCCCTGCAGCAGCGCCCGCGCCCGTTCAAGATCGGCCAGCACTTCGGCATGGCGCAGATTCAGGAACGCGTGACGTGTCGGATCGAAACGCCCCGCAACGACGCCCGGACAGGTCGGATAGACCCGCCCGCCCTGCCGGTCGGCCCAGCATTCGGTCAGCCCAAGCGTAAAGATGAAGCATGAGGTCGCGGCAAACAGCCCCCTAAGCGCCGCCAGATGCTCAAGCCGCAGCGCCGACACCTCCTCGGCCGAGACAAAGCCGTCGGGCTCGATCGTCGGGCGCAAGGCGTCGTGAAAGCGCCCCGCGCGCGGCCAGATCGCGTCGGGGTCGACATGGCCGGCGCGCGCATCCTCGATCAGCTGCACCAGCTGCCGCACCGTGTAGATATTGCCGTAGCGCGCGGAATAGATGCCATAGCCATAGGCCCGCGCCACCGGATAGGGGCATTTCGGCGGGCTCGGCTCGGCATCAAGTACGGTCATGCCGGCATCGCGCAAGGCGCGCCCGACATGCTGGGCAAAGCAGCTTCCGGCGGTGGCGATCCCGGCCTCGCGGTCCAGCGGGAACTTCGGACGGTAAAGCCCCAAAGGCGCCGCAGGATCCGCCTCGGCCACGCCGCTGCGCCAAAAAGCTGTTTCTGGAAGATCCGAATAGGGATGGCTCATGGCGTAGTGATTTCACATCGCCCAAGCCATGAAAAGGCCCCGCCCGGCAGGAAAACCGCGGGGCGGGGCAAGGCAGTTCCGGCAGCGCCAGAGCTCGCTTCGCGCCGGAACCTGGCGAAACTCAGTTCGGTCGGCCCTCGTCGGCCTCCATCTCGGCGCGGATCTGCTGGCGCAGGATGTCGATGGGCACCATCCGCCCCTCGCGCCGGAAGTGCCAATAGGTCCAGCCATTGCAGCTGGGCGCGCCTTCCAGCGCCGCGCCGACCTGATGGATCGAACCCTTGACGTCATTGCCGATCAGGCTGCCATCGGCGCGCACCTTGGCCTTGTGGCGGCTGTTCATCGAGAACAGTTCTTCGCCCGGGCGCAGCATGCCGCGCTCGATCACCTGGCCAAAGGGCACGCGCGGCTCGGCCCGCTTGGCCTTGGTGGTCGAGATCGCCTCGCTGTCGAACTTGCGGATGCGCGCGATGCGCTTTTCGGCAACCTCGCGGTAAGCCGCCTCACGCTCGATGCCGATGAAGTCGCGGCCCAGCATCTTGGCCACCGCGCCGGTGGTGCCGGTGCCAAAGAACGGGTCCAGCACCACATCGCCGGGATTGGTCGAGCCGACAAGGACGCGATGCAGCAACGCCTCGGGTTTCTGGGTCGGATGGGCCTTGGCGCCGCCCTCATCCTTCAGCCGCTCGCCCCCGGTGCAGATCGGCAGCACCCAGTCCGAGCGCATCTGCACGCCCTCATTCAGCGATTTCAGCGCCTCATAGTTAAAGGTGTATTTCGCACCTTCGGACTTGCTGGCCCAGATCATCGTCTCATGGGCATTGGTCAGGCGCTTGCCGCGGAAATTCGGCATAGGGTTCGCCTTGCGCCAAACGACGTCATTCAGGATCCAGAAGCCCTGATTCTGCAGCTCGGCACCGACGCGGAAGATGTTGTGATAGCTGCCGATGACCCAGATCGCCCCGTCCGGCTTGAGGATACGGCGCGCCGCCGACATCCAGTCGCGGGTAAAGCGGTCATAGGCGGCGAAACCGGAAAACTGGTCCCAGTGATCGTCCACCGCATCGACCTTGGAATTGTCCGGCCGATGCAGCTCACCTTTCAGCTGCAGGTTATAGGGCGGGTCGGCAAAGATCAGGTCGACGCTGTTTTCGGGCAGCGCGTTCATGATCTCGATGCAGTCGCCCGCAAGGATCTGGTTAAGCGGTAGCGTTCGCGCAATCGCGCGGGATTTGGTGTCAAGCTTCGTCATCACTGCCTCGGGTTTCGGCTATTTTGTTGCCGATTTGATTTGCCCAATGATGATTCAGACCCGATTCGCCGTCAAATTCTTTTTTGAATCAATGCCTTGCTGTTCACTCTTTACACAAGATATTGTGGACGGGCTTGAAGCTGCGCCTATGATATGGGGTCACCCCCAAATCTAGCAGCGCCTGCTTATGCGCCTTGGTCGGGTATCCGGCATTCACCTCCCAGCCATAGCCGGGATGCTGTTGCGCCAAATCCACCATGATGCGGTCACGCAACAGCTTAGCCACCAGCGAGGCCGCCGCAATCGACAGCGACCGCGCATCGCCCTTGACCACGGCCTGCCCCGGCATGGGCAGATCGCGGGGCAGCAGGTTGCCGTCGACCAGCGCCAGATCGGGACGCTGGCGCAGACCGGCCAGCGCCCGGCACATCGCCAGATGCGAGGCGCGCAGGATATTCAGCGCGTCAATTTCCTCGACGCTGGCATGACCGACCGCCCAGTCGCAGCCGGTCATGATCTCCTCTGCCAGAACTTCCCGATGTTTCGGCGATAATTTCTTGGAATCGTTGATCCCTTCAGGAATCCGGTCGATCTCCAGAATGACCGCCGCCGCCGTCACCGGCCCGGCCAAAGGCCCGCGCCCGACCTCATCGACCCCGGCGATGACCCGCGCGCCCGCCCGCAGCGCCGCCTCTTCCAGCGCGTAATCCGGCGCGCTCATGCCTCAATGGTGACCGAAGGAATGACGACCTCTTCCAGGTTCACGCCGGTGCCTTCACGGTCCACGACCAGAAAATCAGCGGCCCGGTCCAGCGGCGTCAGCACCCCGTGCCAGACCCCAGCACGCAGGTTCACGCCCATGCCCGCCGGCACCAGAAACGCAATCAGCGCCCCCGGACGCCCGCCCTCATCCGGCGCCACGACCGACAGCCATGGATCCGGCCCCAGCGGCATGAAGGCTTGCGAACCCAGCGGATGCCGCTCCAGCAGCGCGCAGTCATAGGGCAGGCTCACCGGCTCGGACCGGAAAATCGAAATGATCGCCTCGCCCCCGCCACGCTCGACAGTGGCCAGCGCGTGATGGCGCTCGCAGCGCCCGGCATTGATCATCTTGCTTGCCTGCGCCCGCACCGCCAACAGCTCACCAAAGGGCGCGAATTCCTCGGCCGAGATCGGCCTGATCCTGATTTTCTTCATCTTCTTTCATGTCCAAATATCCCGGGGGTCCGGGGGCAGCGCCCCCGGTGCCCGGATCACAACCGTTCCATACGCGGCAAAAAGATCGTCAACAGCCCCATCAGCGGCAGATAGGCGCAGATCTGATAGACATACTCGATCCCGCGCGCATCGGCGATCACCCCCAGCACGGCGGCAGCAATCCCGCCCATGCCAAAGGCAAAGCCAAAGAAGATGCCGGCAATCAGCCCGGTCCGCCCCGGCACCAGCTCCTGCGCGAACACCACGATCGCCGGAAAGGCCGAGGCGAGGATCAACCCGATCACCACCGTCAGCGCCCCGGTCGCCGCCAGCCCGACATGCGGCAGCGCCAGCGTGAAGGGCAGAATTCCCAGAATCGAGAACCAGATCACCTTCAACGGCCCGATCTTGTCACCGACCAGCCCGCCCAGCATGACGCCCCCGGCCATGCCGCCCAGGAACAGGAACAGCATCAACTGCGCCTGCTGGGTGGTCAGGTCGAACTTCTCGATCAGGAAAAAGGTGTAATAGCTGGAAATGCTGGCCGTATAGATATTCTTGGTAAAGGTCAGCAGCGCCAGCACCACGATGGCCATGGCCACACGCCGCCGCGAAAAGGGCGAAGGGGCTGCGGGCTTGTGCGCCGCGGCGCGACGCCGCCCCTCGGCCCAGGTTCCGACCCGCCACAGGATGGCCGAACCCAGCATCGCCGCCACGGAAAAGATCGCGACCGAAGGCCGCCCCAGCGGCACCACGATAAAGGCCGCCAGCAACGGCCCCAGCGCGGTGCCGAAATTCCCGCCCAGCTGGAACAGCGACTGCGCCGTCCCGAACCGCCCGCCCGAGGCGATGCGCGCCACGCGCGAACTTTCGGGGTGAAACACCGCCGAGCCGATGCCGATCAGCATCGCGCCAGTCAGCAGCACCCAATATTCATGCGCGAGCGCCAGCAGCAGCACCCCGAAAAAGGTCGAGCCCATCCCCACCGCCAGCGATCGCGGCATCGGCTTCTTGTCGGTGATCAGCCCCACCACCGGCTGCAACAGCGAGGCGGTGACCTGAAAGGAGAAAGTCATCAACCCGATCTGCCAATAGGACAGCGTGAATTCCTGCCGCAGCAACGGATAGATCGCCGCCAGCATGGATTGCATAATGTCGTTGATCATGTGGCACAGGCTGATGGCGATCAGCACGGTCCAGGCCGTGGCAGACGCGCCCGGCCCGCGGAAAGTCGCAGTCTCCGTCACGGACTCACCTCATGTGTTAATGCCCGTTTTCTGGTTCCGCATCGCCGGAAAGTCAACCGACCCTGGCGGATCACGACCAAGGGCCGTTTCTCGCGACTGCGCTCGCCCACTGGACGGCTCCTAACTGAACCGTTAAGTTTACTTTTGTGCTCCGTTGGGGCATATTCGCCATTGCGCCCCGTACCAGGCATCCGGAAGCAGCCCGTCCGCTTAACCGACTGAGTTAATCGCCATAAAATCATGGAATTCAACACCCACGTCATGCAGGCCCTTTCTGCACAGGAACAGGTGCGCAAGCGCCGCAACATGACCTAGCAATCTGTCCAGGAGGATGTGCTTGGCCGTATTCACGACGGCACCTGGGCCCCGGGCGAGCTGATCCCGACCGAGACCGAACTGGCCGCCGAATTCGGCTGCGCGCGCGCCACCGTCAACCGGGCATTGCAGGTTTTGGCCGACAGCGGCGTGCTTGAGCGTCGCCGCAAGGTTGGTACCCGAGTCGTGGCTCATCCCAATGTGCAGACCGTGCGCTTCCTGCTGCGGCGCGAGATCGAGGCAGTGGGCAAGACCTATGGCTATCAGCTGGTCCATATCGAGAAAGCCTCGCCGCCGACCGAGGTCGCCCAGGCCATGCTGCTGCGCCCCGAGGACAAGCTGCTCTGGACCAAAAGCAGCTTTACCGCCAGCGATCAGCCCTATTGCTGCGAAGAGCGCTGGATCAACTTTCATGCAACGCCCGGCCTGACCAAAGAGGCATTGCAAAAGATCAGCCCCTGCGAATGGCTGCTGGGCCATATCCCCATCAACCGTGCCAATATGTCGATGGGGGCAACGATGGCCAACGAGGGTTTCGTGGCCGAGGCGCTCAGGGTCGCACCGGCCGATCCGGTTCTGCTGGTCGAGCGGCTGGACTGGCTGGACAACATGCCGATCTCATTGACACGGCGTCACTTTCCGCGCGGGCATCGCTTCTCGGCAACGATCTAGGACAAGATCAACACGAGTTGACCCCTGATCGCTTGCCTTGGGCGGCGAAAATCGCCAGAATCGCCAGCAAAACCGAAAAAACTACAGGCACCCGAGCATGCTTCCGACCGTCACCGCCGCTGGTGCGGCTTCTCGCCTTTCGCTGGCGACCGTCGCCCTTTTCCTGTCGCTGGCCCCGGCCTGGCCGCAGGCCGATTCCACGGCCACGACCAGCACCGCCGCCGCCTCGGTCGCAAGGGCGCCGGCCGTGATCACCCCGGCCCAGATCGAGGCCGCCACCTATGGCGGCGGCGACCTGCCCGCCGGCCAGTCGGCCCTGACCGCCAAGGTACAGGTGCTGCTGGACCGTTCAGGCATCTCGCCGGGCGTGGTCGACGGCTGGCGCGGCGGCATGAGCGAAAGCGCGGTCAAGGCCTTCCAGCGCCGCGCCGGGCTGCCAATGACCGGCCGGATGGATCACGCGGTCTGGGATCTGCTGCAAGCCTATGCGGCGGCGCCCGTCACCATGGCCTATACGATCACCGAGGATGACGCCTATGGGCTGGTGGACCAGATCCCCGCCGATTACGCCGAAAAGGCCAAGATGAGCTCGCAAGGCTATACCAGCATCCTGGAAAAGCTGTCCGAGCGCTTTCACATGGACGAAAAGTTCATGATCAAGCTGAATCCGGGCGTCGAATTCCTACCCGGCGCCATCATCCAGGCGACCGTCCCCGCCAAGCCGATCCGCGCCACCGTCACCCGTATCATCGTCGACAAGGAAACCCGCCGCGTCGCCGCCTATGACGGGCGCGGCAATCTGGTGGCGGATTATCCAGCGACCGTCGGCTCGACCGAGACTCCCTCGCCGCATGGCAACCATGTCGTCGATGCGGTCGCGCTGAACCCGACCTATACCTATAACCCCAAGCGCAACTTCAAGCAGGGCGAGAATGACCGCGTGCTGATCGTGCCCGCCGGCCCGAACGCCCCGGTCGGCAATGTCTGGATCGACCTCAGCGAGCCGACCTATGGCATCCATGGCACCGCCACCCCCTCAAAGCTGTTCGTCAGCCAGTCCCATGGCTGTGTGCGGCTGACGAACTGGGACGCATGGGAGCTCGCGCATATGGTCAAGGCCAAGCAGACCACGGTCGAGTTCCTGGATCCTGGCGTGAGCATCGCCGATGTGACCGGGGCCTCGCCCGCCGCCGCCGCGACGCGAACGACTGCCGTGACGGCGATCAGCGCGACCCGGCCCCTGGCGCGCGGGAACCGGGTGCCGCCGCAACTGGCCGGCGCCGCGCCGATCCCTGCGGCACAACCCGCAGCGCAGCCGACAGCACAATCCACGGTGCTGCCCGCCGCGGCGGCACCTGCCGCGACCCCGCCCGTCGACGCGCTGGCCGCCTCGCTCGCCAAGGCAGGGGCAGAGGTCGCGCCCGCCGCGGTCATCACGCCCGCGACGCCTGCGTCATCCGAACCGCTCGCGCCCGCCCATGCCGCGCCTGCCGCAATGACGGATGAGCCGGAATACCCTTCCGACGCCGGATTGCCCGGCAGTCTGCCGGATCAACAGGTCGGTGTGGTGACCCTGCCCCCGCAAGGCGGGCAGCCCTGAACATGCGATGGCTGCTGCCGGCAGTGCTGCTTGCATTGGCGATCGCGCAGCCATCCCCCGCGCAGGAAACACGTCCCGCGCCGCGTCCTCAGATACCGGACAGCTCGCCGGATATGGCCACGGCCGCGACAGACCCCGCCGCGACGCCCAGGCATGCGACGCAGCGCGAAAGCGATTTCGACCATGCCGCCTGCCGGCTTGAGCTGACCTTGCTGGGCGCGGATTTCAGCGAACAGGCCCCGCTGACCGATCCCGCACATCGCGATTGCGGCATTGCCCGCCCGATCCTGCTACGCCGCCCCCTGCCCGGCATCGAGATCCCCGGCGGCGCCGTGATGCGCTGCGATACCGCACGCCATCTGGCATATTGGCTGCGCGACTTCGTCCGCCCCGCCGCCGCGCTGCTGCCCGGCCAACCCCGATTGGTGGCGCTGGAGCCGGGGACAACCTATCAATGCCGCGCCACGGTTGGAACCGGCGGCGAAAACCTCTCGGAACACGCCTTCGGCAATGCTTTCGACATCGCCGCATTCCGTTTTTCGGACGCTACCCGCATCCAGATCACGCCGCGTCAGGACAGCGGCGACATGATCGAAGCCTTTCAGCGCGCGGTGCGCGGCACGGCCTGCCTGCATTTCACCACCGTGCTTGGCCCCGGCACGAACGCCGCGCATGACAACCATCTGCATCTGGATATCAAGCCGCGTCGCGGCGACTGGCGGCTGTGCCAGTAGCCGCCCTATAGGTATTCTCCTTTGCCCAAGCCACGACATGGCAGATATCATGGCAGCGAAGATTTTGCCGGGCAGCACTGACGAAAGCCGGCCAATCGCATGGCCTGAATCGCGCGCAGCCGGGCAATGCCCGATTCGGGCAACCGCGCGCGATCCGGGACGCGGATGAAATATCCAGTAACCGCTAAGGCACTCCCCGGCCCGACCACAGATGAAGGCCAACCCGTCGCCTCTGATGCAATGATCCGACGACCAGGATGGCCTTCGATGCGACTTAGCCCGGCCGCGCCGACACCGGCCCCAGAACCTCGGCCAGTTGGGCAAAGCTCTGCTTCGCGTTCGGGCTCTTGCGGGTAAAGAATGTGTCCAGCCCGGGAAAGATCCGCACCGCCTCGTCCAGCCTTGCGTCCGACCCCGGCGCATAAAGCCCGGCGCGGATCATCAGTTCGGATTCGGCATAGGTCCCCAAAAGCGACCGCGCCCGGGCGATCAGCGCATTCTCATGCGCGCTGGCCGCCTGTGGCAGCGACCGCGAGACCGAGCGCAGCACATCGACCGCCGGGAACCGCCCCCGCTCGGCAATGGCGCGGTCCAGCACCACATGCCCGTCCAGCACCCCGCGCAGGATATCGGCGACCGGCTCCTCCATGTCCGAGCCGGCAACCAACACGCTGAAGATCGCGGTGATATCGCCCGAACCGACCGGCCCCGGCCCGGACCTTTCGGCCAAGGACATAATCATCTGCGAGGTCGAGGGCGGAAAGCCGCGATAGCTGGGGCTTTCGCCCGCCGCTAGGGCGATCTCACGATGCGCCTCGGCGAAACGGGTGATCGAATCGGCCAGAAACAGCACGTGCTTGCCCTGATCGCGGAAATGCTCGGCCACGGTCATTGCCGCCCAAGCACAGCGGCGGCGCGTCAAAGGCGACTGGTCCGAGGTCGCCGCGATCACGACCGACCGCGCCATGCCTTCTTCGCCCAGCACCTCCTCGACGAATTCACGCAGTTCGCGCCCGCGCTCGCCAATCAACCCGATCACCACGACATCCGCCGACACCCCGCGCGCGAGCGATGACAGCAATGTCGACTTGCCGACCCCCGAGCCCGCGAACAGCCCCATTCGCTGACCGCGCACCAAAGGCAGCAGCGTATCAAAAACCGCCAGCCCCGTATCCAGCCGCCCGCCCAGCCGGTTGCGCCCGGCGGCCGGCGGCGGCGGCGGACGAAAGCCGCGCTCATCCCCGCCGGCCAGCAGCGGCCGGCCATCCAGCGGTTGCCCGAAAGGATCGATGATTCGCCCGATCCACGAGTTGGCCGGCGCCAGCGAGGGCGCAAAGATCAGCTCGACCCGCATGCCGATCGACAGCCCATCCATCGCGCCTTCGGGCAGAATCGCGACTCGCTCGGCTTGCAGCGACACGATTTCTCCGGCAAGGCATTCACCAGAACGCATTGAAAACAAAACACGATCTCCAAGAGATGCGTACCAGCTCAGCCCTTCGGCCCAGATCAGACCGGCCTGGATTGCACAGATCTGCCCGAAATGCCGCGTCATGCGCACACGCCCGATCCGGGCTGCGACCGACAACATTTTATCCATTCCAAGCTTCCTTTTTTCGCGGCGGACCTGTGCCTCGAAACAGTTTCTAAACCTATTGGGGTTAAAACCCGGTTTATCGGAACTGAGGAGAAGCCTCGATGTTTGACCGGATCGAAACCTTGCGCATGGCAAGTTCGCTGACCGCCCACGCGGCCGAACGCCAGAAGCTGATCGCGCAGAACGTGGCCAATGCCGACACGCCGGGCTTTCGCAGTCGGGACCTTGCGGGATTCGCCAGCACCTACCGATCACAGGTCTCGGCCGAGATGCGCAGTACCCGCCCCGGCCACATGACCGGTGTCAGCTGGGGCGGCGACACGGGGCGCGTGATGGATGATGGCGGCGAACCCGCCCCCAACGGCAATACCGTCTCGATCGAGGAAGAAATGATCCGCATCGCCGAAGCCCGGCGCGAATTCGACATCTCTCTGGCAGTCACGCGATCGGCCATGACGCTGATCCGGACCAGCCTTGGCCGTCGCGGGTAAGAGGTTGTAACATGACGGAAAAGCTTTCGGCAGTCCAGATCGCGGCCTCGGGTATGCGTTCACAATCAGAGCGGCTGCGCCATATCTCGGAAAACATCGCCAATGCCGACACACCCGGCTATCGGCGCAAGACCATCGCCTTTGAGGAGCAGATCGATTTCGGCCGCCATACCGGCGCCGTTGAGGCTGGTCCCACCCGTCTGGACCGCCGCGACCTGCCGGAAATCTTCGACCCCGCGCATCCGATGGCGGGCGACGACGGCTATTACATGGGGTCGAATGTCGATCTGGTCGTCGAAATCGCCGACGCGAAAGAGGCAGGCCGCAGCTATGAAGCGAACCTCCGTGTCTTTGAACAATCCCGGCAGATGGGCAGTTCGCTGCTTGATCTGATCCGCCGCTGAAGGGGCTTCCCATGATCACATCAAGCATCGCCGCCACCGCCTATGACCGCGCCCGCCAGGCCGTTTCGCCCGCCGAAGGCCTGCCGCAAGGCGTAACCACCGCCGCTTCTGATTTTGCCAAGGTGATGGAACAGGTCGACCATGCCGCGACCGGCGCCATGACCGGCCAGGGCGATACCCATGACCTGGTGCAAAGCATCGCCCAGGCCGAGATTGCGCTCGAGACAGTCGTCGCCATCCGCGACAAGGTTGTCGAGGCCTATCAGGAAATCCTGCGGATGCCGGTCTGAGGTGTCGCGATGGACGAAAACCTGATCTTTGACCTCACCCGTCAGGCATTGTGGATCGCCGTCAGGATGTCCGCGCCGCTGCTGATCGTGGCGCTGGTGACCGGCGTCGTGATCGGCCTTTTCCAGGCCCTGACCTCGGTGCAGGAAATGACGCTGACCTTCGTCCCCAAGATCGGGCTGATGCTGGTGGTCTTCTGGGTCAGCATGAGCTTCATGACCGCGACTCTGGCCGGATTTTTCAATGACCAGATCCTGCCGCAGATTGCGGGGTCCTGAGCCGTGGATAACGCGATCTATGCCGCTCTGACCCGCCAGTCCGGATTGATGCGCGAAATGCGCACCATCGCGAACAATATGGCCAATACCAACACCACCGGCTTTCGTCGCGAAGGGGTGATCTTTTCGGAATACATGGTACCGCTGGACCGCCATGGCGACACGCTCTCCATGGCCAATGGCCGCGGCCGGATGGTCGATCTTGGGCAGGCCGGGCTGACACAGACCAACGGCCGCTATGACGTCGCCATCGATGGCGAAGGCTTCCTGATGGTGCAAACGCCGCAAGGCGCGCGCCTGACCCGCGCCGGCGCCTTCATGCCAAATGCCGAGGGGGAACTGGTCAACCCCGACGGCTATCAGCTGCTTGATGAGGGCCAGGCCCCCATCGTCATTCCCGCGGGGGCACGCAGCGTCGGGATCGGCACCGACGGCACGATCTCGGCCGATGGCAATCCGATCAGTCGGATCGGGGTTTTTGAAAGCCCGGACCCGTCGCGCTTGCAGCATGAATCGGGCACGCTGTTCGACCCAGGCGGTGCGGTCGAAGCACTTGAGGAACCGATCGTGCGGCAAGGCTTTCTCGAGGAATCGAATGTCGACCCGGTGCTGGAAATGGCCCGCATGGTCGAGGTCCAGCGCGCCTACGAACTTGGCCAGAGTTTTCTTGATCAGGAAGACCAGCGCATCCGCATGACCATCACCTCGATGACCCGGTGAAAGGGCAGAACATGAGAGCACTTCAGATCGCAGCAACCGGCATGAGCGCGCAGCAGACGCGCGTCGATGTCATTTCGAACAACCTCGCAAACATGTCGACCACCGGTTACAATCCGCGGCGCGCCGAATTCGCCGATCTGCAGTACCAGCAGGCGGTTCGCCCCGGTACGCTGACCGCAACCAATGGTGCCATGGTACCGGCGGGGGTGCAGCTGGGCCTGGGCGTGCGGCCGGCGGCCGTTACGGTCATGTTGGGTCAAGGCACGCTCAATCAGACGAATGGCGATCTGGACGTGGCGATTGATGGCTATGGCTATCTTGAGGTCACGCTACCGTCCGGGGTTTCGGCCTATACCCGCGACGGCAGCCTTAAACGCTCGGCCGAGGGTCAGGTGGTTACGTCCGATGGCTATCCGCTGGTTCCCGACATCACCATTCCGCAAGATGCGCGCAGCATCGCGATCAACGCGAATGGCGAGGTCTTCGCCTATTTCAACGACCGCGTCGAACCCGAGAATCTTGGCCAGATCACATTGGCGAATTTCGTCAACGAAAAGGGCCTCGAGGCGATCGGGTCGAACCTGTTTCTGGAAAGCACAGCCTCGGGCGCGCCACAGGTCGCAACGCCCGGCGAAGAGGGTCTGGGTACGATCCGCGCCGGCTATCTCGAGGAAAGCTCGGTCGATCCGGTGCGCGAGATCGCCGAACTGATCAAGGCTCAGCGCGGATATGAGCTGAACTCCAAGGTCATCACCGCAGCCGACCAGATGCTGGGAACGACGGTGCAGGTGCGATGATGAAAGCGCTGCTTCTTGCTGTCTTGCTTATGCCAGCCTGCGCCTCGGCTGGGTCACTGATCGCGCAGCGCACCCTTCCGGCAGGAACGATCATCATGCCGACCGATGTCGCCGCAACCGCCGAGGGCGACGGATTGCCCGACAACATCTCGCAAGTGGTCGGCCAGCAGCTGCGCGTCATCGTCTATGAAGGACGGCGGATCGAGGCATCGTTCCTGACCGCACCCACCGCCATCAATCGTAACCAGATGGTCACACTGGCATATGAAAAATCGGCACTTCGGATCGAGGCAGAGGGCCGCGCCCTGTCTGCCGGCAGTGTCGGTCAGGTCATCCGCGTCATGAACACCGCCTCACGCGTTACCGTATCCGGGCGTATTGCACCGAACGGAACCGTCGTCGTCGAACAATTCTGAAGGAAGCCAACATGCCCCGGTTCATCCCTCTCAACACTCGCTCGGTGGCCCTGGCCATGTCGATCATGTTGGTCATGTCTGCCTGCGGGCGCGTGACACAGATCGGCAGAGTACCGGGAATGACCGAGCCCGAAAGCAGCGTCGAATTCCAGGCCATGAGTTCGGCGGGCTATGGCATTGAGGAACTGCCCGATCGCCCCGACAGTGCCGCGTCGCTCTGGCGGACAACGCAGAATTCACTGGTCGCCGATCGTCGCGCCTCGAATCGCGGCGATATCCTGACGGTCGTCATTGAAATCGACGACAAGGCAGAGATGCAGAACAGTTCGGGCCGGTCGCGCAGCTCTGCCGACAAGGTCGGCATCCCGCAGATGATGGGCCTGCCGCAGCGTCTGAGCGAAGTCCTGCCCGAGGGCGCCGGCGTTGACCCGCTGGCCGAGGCGAAGGCGTCCTCGACCTATAAGGGCAGCGGAAACATCTCGCGTCGGGACAAGCTGACATTGCGGGTCGCCGCAACGGTCGTCGACAGACTGCCCAACGGGGTCCTGCGCATCCAGGGCACCCAGGAAGTCCGCGTAAACTACGAGGTCCGCGAGCTGACGGTCAGCGGCTTCGTACGTCCCTCGGATATCGATCGCCGCAATGAAATCGCCTATGACCGGATCGCGGGTGCCCGCATCTCATATGGTGGACACGGTCAGATCAGCGACGTCCAGCAACCGCGCTACGGCCAGCAGGTCGCGGATATCATTCTTCCGTATTGAGAGGTGCGGCCATGATCAAGAAAGTCCTGATATTTGTCCTGCCGGTGCTTGGTTTCGTCGGTGGGGCGATCGGTGGAGATTTGCTGCACGCCCCCAAAACCGACGAGAAATCGGTTTCGGCAGAGGATCACGCGGCAACCAGCGATTCCGAGGCTTCGAGCCATGACGCAGCCAGTGGTCATGATGCGGAAGCGGGGTCCGAAGAACATGCCACCGC
Source organism: Paracoccus lutimaris (assembly GCF_003337565.1). Taxonomy (GTDB): domain Bacteria; phylum Pseudomonadota; class Alphaproteobacteria; order Rhodobacterales; family Rhodobacteraceae; genus Paracoccus; species Paracoccus lutimaris. The sequence goes on along the minus strand of NZ_QPJL01000013.1, from coordinate 15,180 downwards.
AGACGGGCATGGCGAGGCCGCGTCCGATGCCGGGGGTGGCGAAACCGACTGGTTCAAGTTCCCGAACCAGTTCTTTGTTCCCATCATCCGCAACGGATCGCCGACCGCGATCATGGTCCTGACGCTCAGCATCGAGATGCCGGCCTCGGCGCGCCCGAAGATCGAGGCACAGGAGGCCAGGCTGCGCGACGCACTGTTGAGTGCGCTGATGATCGAGGCCAATACCGGGGGCTTCGACGGCAACTATACGGCAGAAACCAGCCTGCAACGGCTGCGCAACTCGTTGCTTGCAGCCGGACAGCGCGCGGGCGGCACCGATGTCCAGCGCATCCTCATCGAGGATATCGGCCGGCAGGAACAATAGCTTTTGCTGGCCGAGCCGGGCACAAGCGTATATTGGCGCGGGGTCCGAACCCAATCAGACGGAGACCGGCTTGCACCCGCCCATCACCATCGCCATGGCAAGCTATAATGGTGCGCGCTTCATTCGCCCACAGCTTGACAGCATAGCACGACAAACTGCGACAGGCTGGCGATTGGTCGTATCGGATGACGGCTCGACGGACGGGACACGGCAGGTCGTCACGGATTTCGCCCGCGATTGCGCGCCAGGCCAGGTCGAGTTGATCGATGGCCCGCGACAGGGCGCAACGCGAAACTTCCTGCATTTGACGCGCCGCGCCGATCCCAACGGCTGGCTGGCCTATTCGGATCAGGACGACACTTGGCTGCCGGATCGGCTGGCGCGCGGAATCGCCTTTCTGTCGGGATTAAGCGGACCCGCCATCTATGCCGCCCGGACCACCATATGCGACGAAAACCTGACGCCACTGACCGCGGCGCCTGCCTTTCCCGGTCCCTTCACGTTCCGCAATGCCCTGATCCAGGCTTGCCTTCCGGGGAACACCATCCTTGCCAACTCGGCCGCGCTGGCGCTGCTGCAAGCAGCGGCGGCCGCCGCCGAAGCGGCGGATATCGTGTCACATGACTGGTGGGCTTATCAGGTTTTGTCCGGTGCCGGCGCCGTCATCAAACGCGACACGGCGCAGGTACTTCTGTACCGCCAGCATCCCGGCAACGTCATGGGGCGCAACGATACCGCGCGTGCGAAGGCCGCCCGGCTCTCGATGCTGTTTGATGGCAGCTTTGCGGGTTGGCTGGCACGAAACCAACGGGCACTTGAGCCTGTCGCCGATCTGATGCTGCCGGAAAACCAGGCCCTGCTGCATCGTTTTGGCGAGGTCCTTTCGGCACCCGGGCCAAGGGCGCTGCGGGCCGTGCTGGCGATGCGGCTATACCGGCAAACCGGGATGGGGACTGCCGCCGTGCTTGCGGCAACGCTGGCCGGGCGCCTGCGCAGCGAAACCTAGCAGGCCAGCGGGATCCGGCGGCGTGCAGCGGATCTCTGGCATCTATCCCAGCAGGCGCGCCAGGTAGCGACCATATTCGTTTTTGGCGAATTTCCGCGCCCGCTCGCGCAGCGCATCGGCATTGATCCAGCCCTGATTATAGGCGATCTCATCGGGGCAGCCGGTTTGAAGACCCTGCCGCTGCTCCAGCGTGCGGACGAAATTCCCGGCGTCCAGCAAGCTGGCATGGGTGCCGGTATCAAGCCAGGCGAATCCCCGGCCCATCCGCTCGACCGTCAATTGGCCATCATGCAGATAGGTCTCGAGCAGGGTGGTGATTTCCAGCTCACCGCGGGCAGAGGGCCGCACCTGGCGCGCGCGCTCGGGCGCGGTACCGTCCAGGAAATAGAGACCAGTGACCGCATAATCCGATGGCGGCTTCTCGGGCTTTTCGATGATCGCATTCACCGTCCCATCGCCGTCGAAGGCCACGACGCCATAGCGTTCCGGGTCCGCCACGCGATAGCCGAATACCGTGCCACCCTGCGGGCGTTGATCCGCCGCCGCAAGCAGTTGCGGCAAGCCGTGGCCAAAGAAGATATTGTCGCCCAGCACCATGGCCGAGGGCGCCCCGGCCAGAAAATCCTCGGCCAGGATATAGGCCTGCGCCAGCCCGTCCGGCGAGGGCTGGACGATATAGTCAAAGTTCAGCCCCCATTGCGCGCCGTCCCCCAGAAGACGGCGGAACTGGTCCTGATCCTCGGGGGTGGTGATGATGGCGATCTCGCGGATGCCCGACAGCATCAGGACCGAGATCGGGTAATAGATCATCGGCTTGTCATAGATCGGCAGCAGCTGCTTGGAGACGCCCATGGTGATCGGGTAAAGCCGCGTTCCCGAGCCGCCGGCCAGAATGATGCCCTTGCGCGCGGGGGCATCGGCAGTGGTCATCACGGGATTGGTCATGGCTTCAACTCCAACAACACTTGGGCAAGTCCGGCGCGCCAGTCGGGACGGGCAATGCCGAAATCGCGCGCGATGGCGGCGCAGTCCAGTCGCGAATTCCCCGGACGCCGCGCCGGGGTGGGATAGTCCGAGCTTGCAATATCAGTGACCCGGCAGGCAAGCCCGGCCTGCGTCATGATCTCGCGGGCAAAGCCGGCCCAGGTCGTGTCCGACGCGCCCGAAAAGTGATAGGTGCCGCCCCGCGCGGGATCGACGCGCATGGCCCGCGCCATGGTCAGGCAGGCGCCAGCGATATCGGCGGCCGGGGTCGGGCCACCGTGCTGGTCCGCCACGACGCGCAGTTCCTCGCGCTCGGCCCCCAGCCGCAGCATCGTTTTCACGAAATTCGCGCCATGGGCGGAGAACACCCAGGATGTGCGCAGGACCGCCCATTGCCCGCCAGCGGCAGCAATGCCCTGCTCGCCAGCGAGTTTCGTCGCGCCATAGACGCCAAGGGGGTCGGTCGGATCGGTTTCCACCCAAGGCCGCGTACCCGAGCCGTCAAAGACATAGTCGGTCGAGATATGGACGAAGGGCACTCCCAGATCGGCTGCCGCACGGGCCATGGCGGCGGGGGCTTCACCATTGATGAGGCGGGCCAGATCCGATTCGGATTCGGCGCGGTCGACGGCGGTATGGGCGGCGGCATTGATGACCGCAGTGCAGCCTGACGCGCGAATTGCCGCTGCGCAGGCCTTGGGATCGGTCAGGTCGGCGGCCTCGCGGTCCAGGAAATGCGCATCCGGCGCAAGGCGGGCCAGCTCGCGCGCGACCTGCCCGGCCTGGCCAAAGACCAGGATGCCGCTCATGCCTTGCCCAGCCTTTGGCCGACGCCCTCACGGGCCAGCAGCGGGCGCCACCAGTCCTGGTTCTCAAGGTACCATTCGACGGTGCGCCGCAGCCCCTCCTCGACCGTGACCGAGGGGCGCCAGCCCAGCTCGTTGCGGATGCGGTCGGGGTCGATCGCATAGCGGCGGTCATGGCCGGGACGGTCGGTGACAAAGGTGATCAGCTGGTCATGAGGCGCATTTTCGGGGCACAGCCGGTCCATTTCGGCGCAGATGGTACGGACAAGGTCGATATTCTTCGCCTCGTTCTCTCCGCCGATATTGTAGCTGCGGCCCAGCTCGCCCTTTTCCAGCACCAAGAGCAGCGCGTCGGCGTGATCCTCGACATAGAGCCAGTCGCGGACATTTCCGCCATCGCCATAGACCGGGATCGGGCGGCCATGCAGCGCGTTCAGAATCACCACCGGCACCAGCTTTTCAGGGAAATGGAACGGCCCGTAATTGTTCGAGCAATTGGTCAGCACCACCGGCAGGCCATAGGTTTCATGCCACGCCCGCACCAGATGGTCCGAGGCCGCCTTGCTGGCCGAATAGGGGCTGCGCGGGTCATAGGAGGTTTCCTCGGTGAACTGGCCGGTCTCGCCCAGCGAGCCAAAGACCTCGTCGGTCGAGATGTGATGGAAACGGAACCCCGCGGGCTTGCCGGACCGGGTCCAGTAGGCGCGCGCGGCCTCAAGCAGGTTATAGGTGCCGGTCACATTGGTTTCGATGAACGCCCCCGGCCCGTCGATCGAGCGGTCGACATGGCTTTCGGCGGCCAGATGCATGACCGCATCGGGCTTGTGCGTGTCCAGCACGCGGTCCAGCGCCTCGCGGTCGCGGATATCGGCCTGTTCAAAGCTGTAAAGCGGGCTGTTCGAAACCGAGGCCACGTTTTCAAGGTTCGCGGCATAGGTCAGGGCGTCCAGATTGACCACCTCATGCCCGCGGCGCACGGCCAGCCGCACCACGGCCGATCCGATGAAACCCGCGCCACCCGTTACCAGAATCTTCATAATCTCGCCTCGTAATCAAAGGGCCCCGCATAGGTGAAGGGGCTGTCGAAATCCGCAAGCGCGGGCGCACCCGCATCCTTGGCGGACAAGAGCGGCTTGATCCCATCGCCCCAGTCGATGCCGACGCTGTCCCAGGCGACCCCGCCATCGCATTCCGGGGCGTAATGATCGGTACATTTATAGGCAATTTCGGTATCGGCCTCGCGGGTCACGAAGCCGTGCAGAAAGCCCGCCGGAATCCATAGCTGCCGGGCATTCTCAAAGGACAGTTCGGCACCGTACCATTGCCCGTAAGTTGGGCTGCCCTTGCGGATATCGACGGCGACGTCGAAAAGCCGCCCGCGCCCGCAGCGCACCAGCTTGCCCTGCGCATGCGGCGGAGACTGGAAATGCAGCCCGCGCAGCGTGCCGATGGCCGCCGACATGGAATGGTTGTCCTGCACGAATTCCGGCAGTTCCACGCCTGCTGCCAGCAGGGTCTTGCGGTTCCAGCTTTCGGAAAAGAAACCCCGAGCGTCGCCGATACGCTTCGGGACCAGGACCAGCACGCCGGGCAGCGGGGTCTTTTCTATATACATCTGTCTCAACCGGATTGGCGTCACGCGTAACAGCGTATGAAGGAACTCGCGCGCGGGCACAAGGACCGCCACTGCGCCCCAGTCTATCCCTCGAACCGGTAAAATGCACCGGGAATAGAGGATGGCCAGCGCCGCAGGGTAAGGGAATTTTTAAGCAGCCACCCGTAACCCTGCCTGAGAACCGACAACCAACTGCGATCAGATCCCATGCTCCGCTACAGCCATGTCGCGACATATATCGGCACCACGACCAGCTTCGTGACCAATGTCACCGACCTGCAGATTCATGCGGGCCAGTCTGGATATACGCTTTACAGCGTGACCCATATCGGCGGCGGTTTCGCCGCATATCAGATCACCACGCCGCAGCAACCGATCCAGATGATCGACAGCCGCGGCTATGCGACCATGCTGGGATATGTTGGCGATCCCCGGGCGGTGGTGATCGAATTGTCGGGCCAGCCGGCCCTGTTCAGCGCCGGCCTGATCAACGGCATGGGCCTCGGCACCCTGATCGAGACCGGGGGAAATTTCGGCGCCGTCGTCCAGTTGCAGGGCCCGAACCGGCTGACGGGCGATGTCATCCTGCTTGGCGAATTCGAGACCCCGCAGGGGCATTTCCTGTACTCGGTGCGCAACGGCCAGACCTCTTTCGAGACCTGGCGGGTGAATGACAACGGTTCGATCAGCCTGGTCGCGCGATCCGGACTGCCCTGGGGCGACGGCATGCAGGGCACCGAAATCAGTGACATGCAGGTGGTGGCGCTGGGTGATCGCAACTTCATGGTGTCGGCCTCGGCGCTGGGGAACTACGTCGCCGTGCAGATGCTCAACAGCAACGGCACGGTGGACGGGGCGACGATGCTTTGGGCGGACCGTGGCCTGGGGCTGAACCAGCCGACGCATCTGACCACCGTCACCGTCGGCACCGTCACCTATGTGGTGGTTGGCTCGTCGCAAAGCTCGTCCCTGACGACCCTGCGGCTGACCTATTCGGGCGAGTTGCTGCCCGTCGATCACGTCATCGACGAGCTGACGACCCGCTTTCGCGGCGCGACAGCACTGGATTCGGTGACCATCGACGGGCGCGCCTTTGTCTTTGTCGGCGGCGGCGATGACGGCATCAGCGTCTTTACCATGACGCCGGAAGGCCGGCTTTTGCACCTCGTGACGCTGAGCGATACCGACGACCGCACGCTGGCCGATGTTTCATCGCTCTCGGCGGCGGTGATCAACGGACAGATCGTGCTGTTCGTCACCTCGCAGACCGAAAGCGGGATCACCCAATTCGTGTTCGACCCCGGGCAGGTCGGGATCACCCGGGTGGTCGGCGCGGATTGGCAACACGGCACTTCGGGCAATGACATGATGCAGGCCAGCGCAGCCACGCTTGGCCTGCTCGGCGATGCGGGCGACGACGTGCTGATCGCGGGCAGCGCACCGCTGCGGATGACCGGAGGTGACGGCGCCGACACCTTTGTCCCCCGCGAGGTCAACGGCCGCATCAACATCATGGATTTCGAGCCGGGCGTCGACCGGCTTGACCTGTCGCTGCTGGGCATGATCCGCTCGACCGCGCAGCTGGTGTTCAGCCCGCAAAGCAACGGCATCAAGATCTTCTTCGGCAATAGCGTGATCTGGATCAGGACCCGCGACGAGACGATGCTGCAAGCCAGCTATTTCGACAATTCGCTGTTTCCGATCGCCCATTACGACCCGCCGAACATGCGCACCAATATCATCGGCACATCGGGGGATGACCGGCTGACCGCCAGCCGCTACGGTTCGTTCATCTCGTCCCATGGCGGAAACGACCTGCTGCTGGGGCGCGAAGGCAATGACACCCTAATCGGAGGTGCGGGCAACGACACGATCAGCGGCGACGCGGGCAACGACACCCTGCGCGGCGATGACGCCAACGACGTGCTGCGCGGGAATGACGGCAACGATCACATATCTGGCGGCAACGGCAGTGACGGGCTGAACGGTGGCGCCGGGAACGACACGCTGCTGGGCGACGCCGGCAATGACCTGCTGATGGGTGAGGTCGGCGACGACTGGATGAAGGACCAAAGCGGCCACAACACGCTTTGGGGCGGCAACGGCAACGACCTGCTGCTGACCGGCGGCGGCAATGACCTGCTCAATGGCGGCAACGGCAATGACACGCTGATCGGCAATGGCGGCAATGATCAGATGGACGGCAGCGACGGCAACGACCGTGTCGATGGCGGCGCCGGGCGAGACACGATCAATGGCGGTCGCGGCAACGATACGCTGCTTGGTGGCGAGGCCGTGGACGTGATGCGCGGCGAAGACGGCAATGACTACATATCCGGCGGCTACGATCATGACGTGCTGAACGGGGGTGCCGGGGATGACACGCTGCTGGGCGACGCCGGCAACGACCTCCTGATCGGCGAAGAGGGCAACGACCGGCTGCAGGACCAAAGCGGCCACAATACGCTATGGGGCGGCAATGGCGATGACCTGCTGCTGACCGGCGGCGGAAACGACCTTCTCAATGGCGGTCATGGCGACAACCGGCTGATCGCAAATGGCGGCAATGACCGGCTGGTCGTCGGAAACGGCGGCGACCTGCTGGACGGCGGACCCGGCAATGATCTGCTCGACAGCGGGGCGGGGGACGATACGCTGTATGGCGGCATCGGCAATGACACCATGAACGGCGGCATTGGCAACGACATCCTTGCCGGGCAGCACGGCGATGACCGGATGCTGGGCATGAGCGGCAATGACGTGATGGACGGTCATGACGGGCGCGACTTGATCGCTGGCCACGCCGGCAACGACACCATGCGCGGCGGCAGCGGCGACGATACGCTTTATGGCTCGACGGGACAGGATTCGCTGCTCGGAGAAAGCGGCAATGACAGCCTGCATGGCAATGATGGCAACGACTCGATCCGCGGCGGTGCTGGCGCGGACTGGATCGATGCCGGTGCCGGTGCCGATTTCGTGATTGCGGATGCCGGAAATGACACCGTCAGCGGACGCGAGGGCAATGACACCATCTGGGCGCTCGGCGGGCACAACCTGCTGCTCGCGGGTGATGGCGACGACGTCATCCTGGCCTTTGCCGGCAATGACCGCTTGCACGGGCAGTCCGGCAAGGATTCCCTGACCGCCGGCGCCGGGAACGATCTGGTCTATGGCGGCATCGGCAACGACATGCTCAATGGCGGCGAAGGCACCGACATCCTGTTCGGCGACGAGGGTGACGACCGGCTGCTTGGCGGCCAGGGCAATGACCGGCTGGAGGGCGGCGAGGGGAACGACCTGCTGGATGCCGGTGCCGGATCGGACAGGCTGATGGGCGGGCGCGGCGCGGATGTTTTCGTCTTTACCATGCGCGGGGATTTTGACGGCAGCCACGACTCCATCCATGATTTTCGTCGCGGCGAGGACGTGATCGACATGAGTGGCCTGAACCTGACCTATATCGGCACCGCCCAGTTCAGCGGCGGCGGCGTTGGCGGACAGGTGCGCACCTACTGGACACAGCAGACCGCACGCGTGCTGGAAATCGATCTGGACGGCGACGGGCGCGCGGATCTGACGATCAGCGTCGGCTCGATCGGCCCGCCGACCGATGCCGATCTGCTGCTTTAGATCCTGCGAGTCGCTGGACGCCATTGCTCGAGATGGCGCGACCGACCAGTGATCATGGAGCAATCTTCAAGGACCGCAACAGGTCAAGATCGCCTGACGCGCTGCTGGCATTCGCCTCCCAAGGCACATTGCGGCAAATGGAAGCGCCTCAGTCGGCTGGGCGCGCATATCCGCTTTCATGCTGGCGGGAGCGGTGCCCCCTGCCGGTGCCTTCAACATGAAGCATCGGAGCCTTCCGGGCGCCTAAGCGTCTATTGCGCCCAGGCTCAAGCCGGTGAGGCGCAGGCCTCACACGCATCGCGACCTTCACATGACTGACCGCTGCCGTGGCTTCAGGCCCTGCGACGCTGATATGCCTGCTCCGGCTGGCACATCCGGGCCGAAAAGCTGCACCGAACGGGACTTTTGTCATTGCACCTAGACGAGCGATCCTTCGCGGCAGGCCCAAGCGACAGTCGGGCCGTCAGCTTCGGCAAGTGGCGCCATAGCCACTGGTCGCAAGAGCGCGTTCACATCCTGTCCGACCCAGCAACCGCGAGTGGTTTTCATCACGACATTCGACCTGATGGCCGCTTCACCCGCCATTCTACGTCATCAAACGCGCAATAGTCCTGGCCGCTCGCAAACGTAGCAGCAGAATACTGCTTCGCGCCTTGCTGCTCGGAACATCGGCAAAGACGGGGCACGAGCTTTGCCGATGCCGCCGATCCGACAATCAGGATATGGGCGTCGGAGGACGCGCCGGCATCGGCGGCTCAACGGCGAGGCCCAGCGCCAGAAGCGGAAGCTGGGCGAGCAGATGGGGCTTCGTGCCCGGAGTTGCCGCTGCAGCGCCAGATAGGGGATTAGGCACCATGTGATCGGATCGACCATTTCGCCAATAAAGTTGATGCGCTTGCCGCGTTGTCCGAGTTCAAGCGCCAGTTGGACGGGCTGCACGCAGCCCATGCGCCGAGGTCGGAAACAGAGTGATCAGGCCGAGGCCGTTTTCGCCCCGGATGCCCGCCATCTCGCCCGGGATACGATACTCCGCGACGACCGTTTGGCCCTGGCGGAACGGGTGGCGTACTCCCCGCGTCAGATACTCAACGCAGCGTTACCGGCATTTTCTGCTGCCGCATCTCACGGGAACCCGCGCATCAAGGCCTGATCAGAGGCCGCGTCGGGTATCGAAAGGTACCGGCAGCGACTGGTTGTACTCGATCAGGAAGGCGTCGATTCCGCCCGCATCCAGAAGCGGGGCCACCGCCCTGCCCTGCACCGCATTGAAGCCGATCTGGGCCAGAAACGCGTATTCCTCGGCCGTATCCACGCCATCGGCAAGGGTGGTCAGCCGCAGATGCTCGGCCAGGGCGACAACGGCCAGGATCATGTGCTGCTGATCCTCGCGCCGATCGCATTCGGCGATGAACTCGCGGCCGATGCGCACACGGCGGATGCCGAACTGGCGCAGATCGGCCAGCCCGGCACTGCCCGAGCCGAAATTTCCCAAAGCGATGCGACAGCCATGCGCGGCAAGACGTTGCAGGGTTTCGGAAACCGGCAGCCGGCCACCCATGCGCCCGATCGGGTCACTTACCTCAAGCTCCAGCCGGTCGGGCGCAAGATCCTGACGGTCCAGTTCCCAGATGATCGCATCGGCAATGTCGGATTCGGCCAGCTCGCGATCCGGGATCTGCATCGAGACGAAGGGCACGCGCATCCCCAGCCGGTCCCACCCGCGCAGCGCGGTCAGCGCCTGGCGCAGGGCAGCGCGGGTGATTTCCGTCAGGGTCCTGGGATCGAGCCGGGATTGCAGCTCGGCCAGCGCAAGGCGGCCGCGCTCCGGGTGATCGATAAAGGTGGCGACGCGCAGGGCCGTCACCTCACCGGTGTCGCAGCAGAGCTGCGGCTGAAAATTCAGCCGCAAATTGTCGACCAGGGTTGGCGTATCGTGCTGCGACTCATGCATGGGAATGCCGGGCATCTCGACGAACATCACCCGCCCCGAGGCACCCAGCGGATCGCGGCTGCGCAGCGCCGCCGCCCCCCGGGCGTAAAGCGCGCAAAGCTCATGGCGCGTGCCGCCTTCGCTGATGATGACGGCATTCACCGCCGGGGCAATCCGGATTTCCGGCAGGTCGATTCCGGTCTGGCAGATCTGCTGCAAATGCAGGATCAGATCGGGCGATTCCATGCCCCGCGGATCGGCCAGCACACCGCGGATTTCCGCAGCCCCCGGCGCCCGCGACTGCGGGATCAGCCGCAATTCCGTCGCCAGCCGCAGCGTCAGCTTGTCGATCATCCGGTCGAACAGCGCCGGTCCAAGGCTCGCGCAAAGGGTTTCAGGGTTTTCCAGCTGCACGACCAGCGCCAGCCGCGTCCTGCCCTGCCCCTCTGCCCCGCCCTTGACCAGCCTTGCCAGACGAGACGCCGCCGCACCGATTCCGTAAGCCATACCAAGTCCCGAATCATGTTCTCTGCTTGGGAGGCTAAGTCGGGCAGGCTTGTCGTCCCGTTAATGGCCGCGCAGGTCCGGCACCTGTTTTTCCGTAAAATTCGATGTATCCGGCATGAGCGCGGTGAAGTCGAACAGGTTCGGATCCGGCAGATGCGAGGGGCGCACATTGGTGAGCGCCCGGAACATGACCTGACGGCGACCGGGGCTGCGGCTTTCCCATTCATCCAGCAGTTTCTTGACCTGCATGCGCTGCAAGCCCTCCTGGCTGCCGCAAAGATCGCAGGGAATCACCGGATAGTTCATAGCGCGGGCAAAACGTTCGCAATCGGCCTCGGCCACAAAGGCCAGCGGGCGCAGCACGTTCAAATCGCCATCCTCGTTCAGCAGCTTGGGCGGCATCGAGGCCAGCCTGCCGCCATGGAACAGATTCATGAAGAAAGTCTCAAGGATATCATCGCGGTGATGGCCCAGAACCACCGCCGTGCAACCCTCTTCGCGGGCGATGCGGTACAGGTTGCCGCGACGCAGGCGCGAACACAGGCTGCAATAGGTGCGCCCCTCGGGGACCTTTTCCTTCACGATGGAATAGGTGTCCTGATATTCGATGCGATGGGCAACCTGACGGTCGGTCAGGAATTCGGGCAGGACGGTTGCCGGAAAGCCGGGCTGGCCTTGATCAAGATTACAGGCCAACAGATCGACCGGCAGCAGGCCGCGCCATTTCAGCTCGTGCAGCACGGCCAGCAGCGTATAGCTGTCCTTGCCGCCCGACAGGCAGACCAGCCAGCGGTCGCCGGGACGGATCATGTCATAGGTCTCGATGGCGGCGCGGGTCTCGCGCACCAGACGCTTGCGCAGCTTGCGAAACTCGGTCGAGGACGGCGCGCCGCGAAACAGCGGATGGATCTCGCCCACCGCGTCGTCGGAAACATCCAGGGCCTCGGCCTCGCTGGCGATATCGTCGCGCATCCTTCGATCCTCAAAGCGCCGCGGCGCGTGGTGGCAGGAGATCAGTCCTGCGGCTGTTCGGTTATGTCGGCGCCCGGCACCGGGTCATAGCCATGACCGCCCCAAGGGTGGCAGCGGCAGATGCGCCGCGCACTCAGCCAGCCGCCACGCAAGCCGCCGTGACGCTCCAACGCCTCAAGCGCATAGGCCGAGCAGGTCGGCTGAAAGCGGCAGCCATGGCCCACCCATGGGCTGGCGATCAGGCGATAGCCGCGCACCGGCAGGGCCAGAATATGCGCAAGCGGGCTCATTTGCCATGCACCCGGGTCAGGGCGGCGGCCAGATCGGCGCACAGATCGGCAAAGACACGCTCGACCGTGGCACCGGGGCGGCCGACCAGAACATAGTCCCAGCCCGGCCGGGCAAGCCCGGGCATGACCTCGCGCGCCAAGGCACGCAGCCGGCGCTTGGCACGGTTGCGCATCACCGCATTGCCGAGCTTTTTCGAACAGGTATAGCCGATGCGGATCGCCTGATCCGCCGCGGCTTCGTCCGAGTGGCGGTGGCGGGCCTGCAGCAGGAACCCCGGCATGCCCTGACGGCGCGCCGAAGCCGCGCGCAGAAAGTCCGCGCGTTTGCGCAGGGTCACCAAGGGCACGCCCGGCGCGCCCCCGGAAACGCCAGAAGCCGCCCTGTCCGGGGCAGCCTTGGCGGCATTCCGGTCAGCGGCGGCATCTTCGGTGGTCCTGTCCATCGCAGGCAGCCGGCGCCTTGCGGCGCGACGGCTTACGCGCTCAGCGACTTGCGGCCCTTGGCGCGGCGGGCGTTCAGCACACGGCGGCCGCCCTTGGTCGCCATGCGCGCGCGAAAGCCGTGGCGGCGGGCGCGAACCAGATTCGACGGCTGGAAGGTGCGTTTCGACATCTTGTAACTCCGGGTCAGGGCACGTCAGGGTATGGGCATTCGGCCCACGCAAGGCGCGCCGGTCTATTCGAGGCCCGCTGCATAGTCGCCCCCTCGCCCCGAGTCAACCGCATTGGCCGGATTTCCGCCTCCGGAACGGCCGGAAAACGCCAATGCCCCCCATAAAGGGAACCGATCCGCAGTCACGCAGGTTTGAACTGCGCGGATGGCACCATTATGTGAAGCACAAGCGACGAGACGAAGGGGAATTTCAAGCACATCATGTCCCTGAATACCCTTTCAGGTCGATTCGCGCTGCTGACCGGCATCTTCGTGTTGCTGGCCGAATTGCTGATCCTGTTGCCCTCAATCTCGAACTACCGGCTGGATTTTCTGGAATCGCGGCTGGAGCGCGCCCAGATCGCCAGCCTTGCGCTTTTGGCGACGGATGAATCGCTGGCGTCAGACCTGGAATCCGAGCTGCTGGAGAATGCCGGCGTCTTCAACGTCGTATTGCGGCGCAACGATGTGCGGCAACTGGTGCTGTCCTCGCCGATTCCGGGGCCGATCTCGGCCACATATGACCTGCGCGAGCAGCCCTTCTGGACCTCGATCGGGGATGCCATCGCGCAGTTGATGAACCCGGCGAACCGGGTAATCCGGGTAATCGGCGCCCCGGTCAATCAGGCCGGGCAACTGATCGAGATCACCACCGACACCCAGGGGCTGCGCGCCCAGATGATCGATTACGGGCTGCGGCTTTTGCTGATCTCGGCCGCATTCTCGGTGCTGACGGCGCTGCTGCTGAACATCGCGGCGCAGCGCCTGCTGCTGGTGCCGATCCGGCGCGTCATCAACCACATGACCGCCTATGCCAGCGCCCCCGAGGACGCCCGCGCCATCATCACCCCCGATGCCCGTCTGGCCGAGCTTCACGAGGCCGAGACCGCGCTGGCCGCCATGCAGCACACCGTCACCTCGGCACTCAAGCAAAAGGCGCGGCTGGCGCAACTGGGTCAGGCGGTGGCGCGGATCAGTCACGATCTGCGCAATATCCTGACCACCTCGCAGATCTTTGCCGACCGGCTGGAAACCAGCGCCGACCCGGCCGTGCGCCGCGCCGCGCCCAAGCTGGTCAACTCGATCAGCCGCGCGGTGAACCTGTGTGAAACCACGATGGCCTTTGGCAAGGCCGAGGAGCCGGCGCCGTCGCTGTCGCGCTTCAACCTCGCCCAACTGGTCAGCGAGGTGACCGAGGGCGAATCCATGGCCTCGGATCGCATCGAGGGTGGCGAGCCGGTCGAGTTCCTGACCGATATCCCCAGCGGGCTGATGGTGCGCGCCGACCGCGACCAGCTGTTCCGGGTGCTGTCCAATCTGGCGCGCAATGCCCGTCAGGCCATCGAGGCCACGCGCAAGCCCGGCACCATCGAGATCGGCGCCGGCGAGACCGACCTAGAATGGTGGATCCGCATCGGCGACACTGGCCCCGGCCTGCCGAAAAAGGCCCGCGACCACCTGTTTCAGCCGTTCTCGGGCGGCTCGCGCAAGGGCGGCACCGGGCTGGGTCTGGCCATTGCCGCCGATCTCTTGCGCAACCATGGCGGCCGGCTGGAGCTGATGCGCAGCGACGAGGAGGGCTCGGAGTTCATGCTGCATCTGCCGCGCGAACTGGCCGGCATTGCCCCGGAACCGATTGCCGTCACGGCACCCTGACAGACGCCGCGCCCTCATCCGAGAGATTTGCGGAAATTCGCATTTTCACCCTTGCACCCCCCCGCCGGCACCGCTAAATCACCGCCCACAGTGGACCCGTAGCTCAGCTGGATAGAGCACCAGACTACGAATCTGGGGGTCGGGCGTTCGAATCGCTCCGGGTCCGCCATTTATCTCTTTTATTGTCTGTCAGAGATATCTGGCTTTCCGTCAGATATCTGACCCAATCTACCCTTCGGCATTGTCGTCGGAGTGTAGCGGCGCGCTAGCTTCCGGACGGACGCGCACTAGCTTCCGGACGAAAAAATTTCGCGTTGCCCTGTCAGGAAGCCTCTCTTTTCGGCCGTCTCTGACACCCTAGGTCCGGCCCGTTCATTTCCACCATCCGCGCGCGCGACCGTGTAGCGGCGCGCTAGCTTCCGGACGGACGCGCACTAGCTTCCGGACGAAAAAATTTCGCGTTGCCCTGTCAGGAAGCCTCTCTTTTCGGCCGTCTCTGACACCCTAGGTCCGGCCCGTTCATTTCCACCATCCGCGCGCGCGACCGATGAGATAGGCCCATTGGCCTGCGTTGTCGCCCGGTCGAAAGCGAAACCCGGCTGATCGGGATGAAGATCGACGGCATCCCCGTCTGCAGCGGGCGTGACCGGGCAGACCAGCAGCACGCGGTGGCCGGTATTCTGGATGATATCGCCGGCGGCCACGGTGATCGCAGCGCTCCAGCTGTCAGTTGCGGTATAGGCAGGCATGATCGGTCCCTTTCTG
>NZ_QPJL01000012.1 GCF_003337565.1 Paracoccus lutimaris | reverse complement strand
CGTCGTACCGGTCATCCCGATGCGCAAGTCCCGCAAGCTGCGTGTGGCCGTAGAGCGCTGCTTCAACAAACTCAAGAACGCCCGCCGCGTCGCCACCCGCTATGACAAGACCGCAGAAAGCTTCCTCGGGTTCATCGACATCACCTCGATCCGCCTCTGGCTCCGCCATTTGTCAACATGACCTAGCAAAGCCCCGTTTCGTTCGCTCGGCACGTGAATCGGTGGTGTGTAGTTACCACAAATATTCCGATTGACCTGACGTTCCCTGACGCGGTATGTGACGCGAAGGTGAAACGCAACATTTTGAAATAAAGCAATTATATGTATTTTGGGGTTGCAGGCGACCTATACGAAAGGGTATCTGTTCAACCGCGGGTGAATCGTCTTAATTGTATAGCATTAGGTCATCTTTGGTTGTTGGTTGGTAAATAATGTTCATGAGTGAAAGACCTCAGCGCGCGAGTGAGGCGCGCATATCCCAGAGCAGGACGCATGATGCCGCGCTTGCCGGAAGACCGGCGCAGGGGGCTGGTTTTGAAATGACGGACTTCTACGGTTCGGTGGCCGATTGGTGCGATCAGGGGTTCTCGATTTGCGAGGGATACCTGATCGAGGCGCAGAACCTTTATCTCAAGGGGGATTTCGCCGGGTTCGTTTCCATGGCCGAGGCGCAGTCGGATGACGAGCTTGAAGAAGAAACGTTGTCCCATATCAATACATTGCTGAGCGGCCTCGCTTTTTGCCGGCGCGCCGGCGAGGTGCAGGTGGTCGGTGGTGAGAGCGGTGCAAGCGGGCTGAACTGGAAAAAGGTCGCGCAGCTTTACTCGGCGATGGAAACCACCAAGGGCGACATGCGGATGCCGCGCCTCGATCGCGATTTCGAGCGCAAGCTGCGCGCGGCGATGGTGCTGTCATGACGCTGGCAAGCGATCCCTTCGGTTCAATCCCGCTGTCGGGACAGCACGCGCAGGCCAGACCTGCGCGCCGGGCCGGCGAGGTTTGGCGGGGCGTGCAGCGGCTTTGCTCGGTGGTGTTGCACCCCAAGGCAGAGCCGCGCAGCATGGCGGAAGCGTCCTGGCAGGCCGGGTTCGCCGCGATGTGGGACCAGAAAGATCTGCCGGTCGAGGGTGACGCAGCGCCAGCCGAACGGGTCGGGCCGGGGCATTTCTGAAATATCTGTCCTGCTCAACTGGCCCGGTTTGGCTATGCCGGGCCTTTGGTCTGCATGAAAGGCCGGGCCGGCCATCGGTTGATGACTCCGTTCCCGCGCAGTCGCGGCCAGAGTGATGGTCCCGGACGGCATCGCGGCTGCAAGATGCTTGGCTGATCCCGCCGCAGGGGCTATGCAGGCGTTCCGACTTGTCTCAGGAGACCGGAATGGACGCCGCCGACCGTATCGCCCGCATCATTGCCAGTGAAATCAGCGCCAGCCCCGCGCAAGTCGCGGCGGCGACCGGGCTTTTGGACGGGGGCGCGACCGTGCCCTTTGTCGCCCGCTATCGCAAAGAGGTCACCGGCGGGCTGGACGACACCCAACTGCGCAATCTGGCCGAGCGCCTCTCCTATCTGCGCGAGCTTGAGGCGCGCCGGGCGGCGATCCTTGAGTCGATCAAGGGTCAGGGCAAACTGACCGAGGATCTGGCCCGCGCCATCGCCGGCGCGGAAACCAAGGCCACGCTTGAAGATATCTACCTGCCCTACAAGCCCAAGCGCCGCACCAAGGCGATGATCGCCCGCGAGAACGGGCTCGAGCCACTGCTGCGCGCCATTCAGGATGATCGTGCCACCTCCCCCGAGGCTCTGGCTGCGGGTTATATCACCGAAGTGGTGCCCGACGTGAAATCCGCGCTGGATGGCGCGCGCGACATTCTTGTCGAGGAACTGTCCGAGAATGCTGGCCTTCTGGGCCGGTTGCGTGAATTCATGCAGGCCGAGGCGCTGATCTCGGCCAAGGTGGCGGCGGGCAAGGAACAGGCCGGGGCTAAGTTCAGCGACTATTTCGACCACAGTGAAAAATGGTCCGCCATCCCCGGCCATCGAGCCTTGGCGATTCTGCGCGGCGCCAAGGAAGAGGTCCTGACCATCGAGATCGCGCCCGAACCCGAAACCGGTGCTGCCCGGGCCGAAGGGATCGTCGCAGCAAGCCTTGGCCGGCTGGGGCAGGGTCCCGGCGATCTGTGGCTGCGCAAGGTCGCGGGCTGGTGCTGGCGGGTCAGGCTGTCGAACACCATGTATATCGACCTGCTGACCGAACTGCGCCTGCGCGCGCATGCCGAGGCGATCCGGGTCTTTGGCCGCAATCTCAAGGATCTCCTGCTTGCGTCGCCCGCCGGGGCGCGTCCGACGCTGGGGCTGGATCCGGGCATCCGCACCGGGGTCAAGCTGGCGGCGGTGGACGCAACCGGCAAGGTGGTCGAGACGGCGACGCTCTATCCTTTCCCGCCGAAAAGCGACCTGCGCGGGGCCGAGGCGGTGCTGGCCGCCGCCATCCTGCGCCACAAGATCGAACTGATCGCCATCGGCAACGGCACTGCCAGCCGCGAGACCGAGCGGTTTGTGGCGGATGTGCTCAAACGCCTGCCAGCAGGTGTCAAGGCGCCGCTCAAGGTGATCGTCAGCGAGGCCGGGGCTTCGGTCTATTCGGCCTCCGAGCTGGCGGCAAAGGAATTCCCCGATCTGGACGTGTCCTTGCGGGGCGCCGTGTCCATCGCGCGGCGCTTGCAGGACCCCTTGGCCGAGTTGGTCAAGGTGCCGCCGGAATCGATCGGTGTCGGCCAGTATCAGCATGACGTGGACCAGCGCCAGCTTGCCAAAACGCTCGAGGCCGTGGTCGAGGATGCGGTGAACGCGGTGGGGGTCGATCTGAACACCGCCTCGGCGCCGCTTCTGGCGCATGTCGCGGGGCTTGGCCCGTCGCTGGCGCAGAATATCGTCGCGCATCGGGATACCGAGGGGGCATTCCCGTCCCGCGCGGCGCTGAAAAAGGTCGCGGGGCTCGGGCCGCGCGCCTTTGAGCAATGCGCGGGTTTCCTGCGCATCCGTGACGGCAAGGAGCCCCTCGACGCCTCATCCGTCCACCCCGAGGCCTATGGTGTGGCGCGCCGGATCGTCGCCGCCTGCGGGCGCGACATCCGCCAGATCATGGGCGACGGCACCGCGTTGAAGGGCATCCGGGCCGAACAGTTCGTGGATGACAGTTTTGGCCTGCCGACGATCCGCGACATTCTGGCGGAACTGGAAAAGCCCGGCCGCGACCCGCGCCCGAGCTTTGTCACCGCAAGCTTTGCCGACGGGGTCGAGGACATCAAGGACCTGCGCCCGGGCATGGCGCTGGAGGGCACGGTTACCAATGTCGCGGCCTTCGGGGCCTTCGTCGATATCGGCGTGCATCAGGACGGGTTGGTCCATATCAGCCAGTTGGCCGACCGCTTTGTCAAAGATCCGAACGAGGTGGTGAAGGTCGGCGATGTGGTCAAGGTCCGCGTGACCGAGGTGGATGTGCCGCGCAAGCGCATCGGCCTGACCATGCGCAAGGATGGCGGCTCCAGCGCGCGCGAGGCGCAAAACGAACGCGGAGCGAACCCGCGTGGCCCCAAGGCGCCGTCCCCTTCGCGCGGACCGAAATCGGCCGCCCCGGCGGGCAAGGAAACGCCCGGCGCGCTTGGTGCGGCCCTGCTGAACGCGCTGAAGAAGACCTAAAGCGTCAGCAGCGCGGCGCGGAACGCGGGGTCGGACAGCACCACCTCTTTCCGGCCCAGCCGCGCCGCCTCGGCCAATGCGCGCGAGGTCTGCTCTTGGGCGAACTGAACCGCCTGAGGCAGGCCGCGCCCGCGCGCAAGCCCCGCCAGCACCAGCGCCGCGAAAAGATCGCCCGTTCCGGCCATGGCAATGGGCAGGCGCGGCACCGGGTGACGGCTGATGCCCCCGGGGCCAAGGATCACGCTTTCCAGCATGTCCGGCGCGGTATCCGCCAGCACACAGCCGGTGGCGATCAGATGCGCGCCATCCGCCATGCGCAGCGCTCTGGCGGCACGGGGCAGGTCGTCCAGGGTGCGGATCGGCTGGCCGGTCAGCCATGAAATCTCGAACGGGTTCGGCGAGGCGAAATCGGCCAGCGGCAGCAGCCCGTCCTTCAGCACCTCGGCAATCGCCTCGGGAACATATAGACCGGGGGCCTCATCGCCCATCACCGGGTCGCAGAAATAGCGCAGGCGCGGATTGGCCGCCTTGGCGCGGGTGACGAAATCGGCCATCAGCCGCGCCACCTCGACCGAACCGATATAGCCGCTCAGCAGGAAATCCGCGCGCTGGGGCAACCCGCGCTCCCACGCGCCTTCCAGCAGTTCCGCAAAGAAATCGGTGGGCAGCGCGCGACCGCGCAGGGTCGGGTAATCGGGGGTGTTGGAAAACACCACGGTCGGGATCGCCGCGACCTCCAGCCCGGCGGCCTGCATGGGAAACAGCGCGGCCGAGTTTCCGACATGGCCCATGACCACCTGGCTTTGAATGGAAATCACCAGCGGCGGTGTCATGCCCGGCCCTCGAGTCGCTTGCTCCAGTCCTCGACCCGTCCGCTTTCCAGCCGGCGGATGGCATAGCGCCGCCAGCCATCGGCCAAAACCTCCAGCGCGGCGATGCCCTCCAATTCGGCCAGATTCAGCCGGTCGACGTAAAGCGCGCGCCACAATCGCTGCAATGTCCATTCCGGGGCGACGCGGTCGATCCGCTCCAGCGCATCGCCCGTGGCGACAAGGCCCGGCTGCAACACGCGATAATACCAGCCGGTGCGGCCGCTTTCCTGCACCCTTCGGGCCATATCCTGAACCCCGAAACGGCGCGACAGCTTCCAGCAGGGCTGGCGGCCCTGACTGATCTGCACCAATGCCCCGCCCAGACGAAAGATATCGCCCACCGCCACATCCGTTTCAGTCAGACCGAGCGTCGAGACATTCTCGCCAAAAGCCCCCGGCACCGCCAGCAAGCCCCCCAATTCATTCATGTCCAAATATCCCACGGGGGTCCGGGGGTGTGAAACCCCCGGCTCGGCCATGCCAAAATCCGCCCGCCACGCCGCATAGTGATCGTAGGGATAGTGATGGACAGCCTTTTCCGGCCCGCCATGAACGCGCCGGTCGGCCTGCTCGTCGCCCTCGAACCCCTCGGAACCCAGCATCAGTGGGCGCTCCACCGGACGCTTGTCGATGCCGCTTTTCTGGTCGCTGCCGGGCAGGGGGGCGGCCCGGCCCGTCAGCAGGATAATTTCGGCCATGCTGTCCTCTGGTCGCTGATTGCGGCCAGATTAGCCAAAGCGGCGGCCGGCTCAAGGCTCAGACGGCGATGGCCCGGCGCAAGGCGTCATGGTCCAGATTACCGGCCTCGCCCTGCATGACCACCGCGCCGCGATCCAGCACGGTGACGCGGTCGGCCAGTTCCAGCGCGAAATCGACATATTGTTCGACCAGCAGGATCGCCATGCGCTTCTGATCGCGCAGATAGCGGATGGCGCGGCCGATATCCTTGATGACCGAGGGCTGGATGCCCTCGGTCGGCTCGTCCAGCACCAGAAGGCGCGGCCGCGTCACCAGCGCCCGGCCGATGGCCAGTTGCTGCTGCTGGCCGCCCGACAGATCGCCGCCGCGCCGATGCGCCATCTCGTGCAGGACCGGGAACAGGTCATAGACCTCGTCGGGGACATTGCGCTGGCCACGGGGCAGGCCGGCAAAGCCGGTCTCAAGGTTCTCGCGCACGCTCAGCAGCGGAAAGATCTCGCGCCCCTGCGGGCATGAGGCGACGCCCGCCCGCGCGCGGGCATAGGGCGCCATGCGCGTCAGGTCGCTTCCTCCCAGCAGGATGCGGCCGGAACTGATCGGGGCGCGCCCGGTGATGGCGCGCATCAGGCTGGTCTTGCCGGTGCCGTTGCGCCCCATCACGGCGCTGACCTGTCCGACTGGCGCCTGCAACGAGACAGCGCGCAGGGCCTGCGCCGCGCCGTAATACAGGCTGACATTCTCGACGCTCAGCGTCTCGGTTTCGATCTCAGCGGCCAAGATAGACATCGATCACCTCCGGATTGGCGGAAACATGGTCCAGGGGACCCTCGGCCAGCACATGGCCCTGATGCAGAACGGTGACGCGGCAGTTGAGCGCGCGGACAAAGTCCATGTCATGCTCGACCACGACGATGGAATGCTCGCCCGCCAGATCGCGCAGCAGGTCGGCGGTGCGCATGGTTTCGGCATCGGTCATGCCGGCGGCGGGCTCATCGACCAGCAAAAGGCGCGGCTCCTGCGCCAGAAGCATGGCGATCTCCAGCCATTGTTTCTGGCCGTGGCTCAGTTCACCGGCCAACCGGCCGGGATCGGCAAGCCGCACCAGATCCAGCAGCCGGGCGCGTTCGCGGCTGGCGGTCGCGCGGTCGGGCCCACGCAGCGCCGACCAGACGCCGCGCGGGCCGGCCAGTGCCAGGTCGATGTTTTCCCCGACCGTCAGGCTTTCGATGACCGTGGGTTTCTGGAACTTGCGGCCGATGCCCAGCCGCGCCGTTCCAGCCTCGTCCAGCCGGGTCAGGTCATGGGTGGTGTCAAAGAACAGCGTGCCCTGATCGGGACGGATCTTGCCGGTGATCAGGTCCATCATCGTGGTCTTGCCGGCGCCGTTGGGGCCGATGATGGCGCGCAACTCGCCCTTGGCGATGGCAAGGTTCAGGTCGTTGATGGCCCGGAACCCGTCAAAGCTTTTCGACACATTGTCGATATTGAGAATGCTCATGCGGCGACCTCCTGCGGTTTTCGGGCGGGTTTCAGCCCTTCGAGCGCGCCGACGATGCCGCGCGGCAGGTAAAGCGTGACCAGAATGAACAGCGCCCCCAGCGCGTAAAGCCAGGCATCGGGCAGCCAGCCGGTCAGCAGCGTCTTGGTCAGCGCGACGACCATGGCGCCAAGCGCCGCGCCGACCAGCGTGCCGCGTCCGCCAAGAGCGACCCAGATGACGATCTCGATGCTGTTCGCCGGGGCGAATTCGCCAGGGTTCACGATGCCGACCTGCGGCACGTAAAGCGCGCCGGCGACGCCCGCCATCATGGCGCTGACGGTCCAGACGAACAGCTTGTATTCCTCGACCCGGTAGCCAAGGAAACGGGTGCGGCTTTCGGCGTCGCGCACGCCCACCAGCACCCGGCCCAGATGGCTTTGGGTGATCGCCCGCGCGATCAGCAGCCCTGCCGCCAGAGCCAGCGCCGAGGCGATGAACAGCCCCAGCCGCATCCCCGGCGAGGATAGTGGAATGCCCAGCAGGTCCTTGAAGTCGGTCAGCCCGTTATTGCCGCCAAAGCCCATCTCGTTGCGGAAGAATGCCAGCATCAGGGCATAGGTCATCGCCTGAGTGATGATCGAGAGATAGACCCCGTTCACCCGCGCCCGGAACGCGAACCAGCCAAAGATGAATGCAAGCGCCCCCGGCACCGCCACGACCAGCAGAAGCGTTACCGCGAAACTGTCCGACGCGCCCCAGAACCACGGCAGGCTGTCCCAATTCAGGAAGACCATGAAATCGGGCAGTTCCGGATTGGCATAGACGCCGCGCGCGCCGATCTCGCGCATCAGGTGCATGCCCATGACATAGGCCCCCAGCGTGAAGAAGGCGGCATGGCCCAGGGACAGGATGCCCGCATAGCCCCAGACCAGGTCCAGCGACACCGCCAGCAGCGCATAGCACAGGTATTTGCCGACAAGCTGGACGGCATAGTCGGGCAGGACCTGCCCCTGCATCAGCGGGATGGCGACGGTCAGGACGAACAACCCGGACAGGAATACGGCCATATTGCGATTGATCTGGCGCATCTCAGCCCTCCACCGCGCGGCCACGGGTCGGGAACAGACCGCGCGGACGTTTCTGAATGAACAGGATGATGAAGATCAGGATCAGCACCTTGGCGAGCATCGCGCCGGCCAGCGGCTCGGCCAGCTTGCCCGCGATACCCAGCGTAAAGGCCCCGGCCAGCGTGCCCCAAAGCGATCCGGCGCCGCCAAACACCACGACCATGAAGCTGTCGACGATATAGCCCTGTCCAAGATTGGGCGAGACATTGTCGATCTGGCTGAGCGCCACGCCCGCAAGCCCGGCGATGCCCGCGCCAAGGCCGAATGTCAGCGCGTCGACGCGGCCGGTGCGGATGCCCATCTCGGCGGCCATGGCGCGGTTCTGCGTCACCGCCCGCATCTGCAACCCCAGCGCCGTGCGGCGCAGGACCAGCATCAGAAAGGCGAAAACGGCCAGCGCGAACAGCAGGATCCAGACCCGGTTCCAGGTCAGCGCGATCCCGAAAACCTCGGTGCTGCCCGACATCCATGAGGGGTTTCCGACCTGCCGGTTGTTCGGACCAAAGATCGTGCGCACCGCCTGTTGCAGGATCAGGCTGACGCCCCATGTCGCCAGAAGCGTCTCAAGCGGGCGGCCGTAAAGCTTGCGCACGATGCCGCGCTCAATCGCGATGCCGATGGCGCCGGTGATGACGAATGCCAGGGGCAGGGCGATTGCCAGCGACCAGTCGAACAGGCCCGGCGCGTGGTTGCGGATCATCTCTTGCACCACGAAGGTCGTATAGGCGCCCAGCATCACCAGCTCGCCATGCGCCATGTTGATGACGCCGCAGACGCCGAAGGTGATCGACAGCCCGATGGCCGCCAGCAGCAGGACCGAACCCAGAGAGACACCCTGCCACAGCGTCAGCCCCCAGCCGCGCAGCTTTTCGGCGCGCTCGATATGGGTCAGGGCCGAGGCGGCCGCATCCTTCAGTACTGGGTCGTCAAGCTGGGCGCGGATCAGCGCCTGCGCGGATGCGCCCCGGCGGGCGACGATCAGCGAAAGCGCCTCGGCGCGGGCCTCGGGCGCGGCATCGGGGGCCGACAGCAGCACGGTGGCGCGGGCAAGCTCCAGCGCCGATTTCGCCGCCGGATCGGTTTCCGTGCCAAGCGCCTTTTCCAGCGCGGGCAGTTGCGTCGGGTCGGGCGCGGCCTCAAGCTGGCTTGCGGCGCGGGCGCGGACGCCGGGGTCTGTGGCCGAAAGCCCCAGCGACCCCAGCGCCGCGCGGATCTGGCCGCGCAGGTTGTTGTTCACCCGCACCCGGGTCACGTCGCGGCGGGTGACGGGGCCGGCATCCGTGCCGGTCAGCGCGTCCTGCGCGGCATTCCCGGTCACCACGACCAGCCGCCCGTCGGCTTTCAGCACCGCCAGATCGCCTGCCGCCAGCGCCGACAGCAGCGCCTCGGCGCGAGGATCGCCGCTGGCGGCCAAGGCCGAGACGCGGGCGGCCCGGTCCTCGTAGCTGCCATCGGGCAGCAGCGTCGCGATCTCGTCGAAGGATTGCGCCAGTGCCGCCACCGGCAGCATCAGGCAGATCAGGACCAGCCGGATCAGTCGCATGGAAAATACCTTTCCGCACAGGAACAGGGGCGCGGCGGAGGGGATGCACCGCGCAATCGCGTCAGTTGATGACGGGGGCGGCACCACCGCAGGTCTTGGTCTGGGTGTTGTAGTTCCCGCAATTGATCGGCTGGGTCCAGTCGGCGATCAGCGGTTTCGATTCGGGCAGGAAGTCCGACCATGCATCGCCCGCGACCTCGCCCTCGCTTTCCCAGACGATGTCGAACTGGCCGTCCTCGTTGATCTCGCCGACCATAACGGGTTTGGTGATGTGGTGATCCTTGCCCATGACCGCCTTGCCGCCGGACAGGTTTGGCACCTCGATCCCGACCATGGCGTCGATGACTTTGTCGGGATCGGTGCTGCCGGCCTTTTCGACCGCCTTCACCCACATGTTGAAGCCGATGTAATGGGCCTCCATCGGGTCGTTGGTCACCCGGTCGTCCTTGCCGGTATAGCTGTGCCAGGCGTCGATGAAGTCGTAATTGGCCTGATCGTCCACGCTTTGGAAATAGTTCCAGGCGGCCATGTGGCCGACCAGCGGCGCGGTGTCGATGCCGGCCAGTTCCTCTTCGCCGACCGAGAAGGCGACGACCGGAATGTCGTCCGCCGTGATGCCCTGATTGGCCAGTTCCTTGTAGAAGGGCACATTCGCATCGCCATTGATGGTCGAGACCACGGCGGTCTTTTTCCCCGTGCCCCCGAAGGCCTTGATGTCCGAGACGATCGTCTGCCAATCCGACTGCCCGAAGGGGGTATAGTTGATCATGATGTCATCCGGCGCGACGCCCTTGTCCTTGAGGAACTGCTCAAGGATCTTGTTCGTCGTGCGCGGATAGACATAGTCGGTGCCCGCCAGAACCCAGCGCTCGACGCCCTGATCCATCAGGTATTCGACGGCCGGGATCGCCTGCTGGTTCGGGGCGGCGCCGGTGTAAAAGACATTACGCTCGGATTCCTCGCCCTCATACTGGACGGGATAGAACAGGATGCTGTCGAGTTCGCGGAATACCGGCAGCACCGATTTGCGCGACACGCTGGTCCAGCAGCCAAACACCGCCGAGACCTTGTCGCCCGCAACCAACTCGCGCGCCTTTTCCGCAAAAAGCGGCCAGTCCGAGGCGGGGTCGACCACCACCGCCTCAAGCTTGCGGCCAAGGACGCCGCCCTTGGCGTTCTGCTGCTCGATCAGCATCAGCATGGCATCCTTCAGCGTGGTCTCCGAAATCGCCATCGTGCCCGAAAGCGAATGCAGGATGCCGATCCTGATCGGCTCGGCATTGTCTTGCGCAAGGGCGGAGGTGCCCAGAAGCGCGGCGAGAAGCGTGGCGGAAAGCGGGGCGAGTTTCATGCGGGTGGTCTCCGGTTCAAGGGGCCAGGGGCGGCATGGCACCAGCTAAGGGTGGCGCCGCAGCGCAGAACCAGCGCCAAGCGCGGCAATGGCTGCGAAAAAGTCGCGGCGCCGAATATCCGGGCAAAGCGGGTGGATTTCTGCCTGCGCCGTGGACAGACGCCGCGCGGTGCAGGGATTGCCCGCTGGGCGGGACGGCTGCCCAGCGATTGGGCGCGGGCCGCCGCTTTTGCCCGATCCCTGCGCAGGGGCCCGGTTTGACGCAGCGGCGGGGGCGTTGCTGCATTGCGGCATGGCGGCTCGGGATGGCACCCCGGTCATGACCAGCAGCGGGATCCCATGGACAAGCGCCTTTCCATCGTCGTCATCGAACCCGACCCCGAACGCGCCGCCCCCATCGTGGACGGTCTGCGCGAGATCGGCGATCACGAGATCCGCATCTTTTCCGAGGAAACCGGCCTTGCGCGCCATATCGCCGAATGCCGGCCCGATATCGTGCTGATCGATCTGGCCAATCCCTCGCGCGATATCCTTGAGGAACTGGCGCTGGCCTCGGGGCCGACGGAACGGCCGGTGGCGATGTTCGTCGACCGCTCGGACGAGCATCTGACCCGGGCGGCGGTCGAGGCGGGGATCTCGGCCTATGTCGTGGACGGGC
Source organism: Paracoccus lutimaris (assembly GCF_003337565.1). Classification (GTDB taxonomy): domain Bacteria; phylum Pseudomonadota; class Alphaproteobacteria; order Rhodobacterales; family Rhodobacteraceae; genus Paracoccus; species Paracoccus lutimaris. The sequence continues at coordinate 97,969 of NZ_QPJL01000012.1, read as the reverse complement.
TGCGGCCGGACCGCATCAAGCCGGTGCTGGACGCCGCTGTCGCGCGGTTTCACATGTTCCAGCGCATGCGCGCCGAACTGGCCGCGACCCGCACCGCGCTTGAGGAGCGCAAGGTCATCGACCGTGCGAAAGCCGTCTTGATGAAGGCGCGCGGCATTGACGAAGAGGCCGCCTATGCGCTGCTGCGCAAGACGGCGATGGATCAGGGCAAGCGCGTTGCCGAGATTGCCCAGCAACTGGTTCTGGCCGCGGGGCTTTTGTCATGCCGTTGACCCCTTTGACCCTTGGCTATGTGCCGCTGATCGACGCAGCCCCCCTGATCCTTGCCCGCGAACTGGGCTTTGCCGCCGAAGAGGGGCTGGAGTTTCGCCTGTTGCGGCAGGGCGCCTGGGCGCAGGCCCGCGATCTTTTGGGGGCGGGGGTGATCGACGCCGCCCATATGCTGGCGCCGATGCCGGTGGCGCAGGCGCTGGGTCTTGGCCCGGCGCTGCCCGATCTGGATCTGGTGATGGTGCTGTCCCAGGGCGGGCAGGCCGTCGCCATCAGCCAACCCTTGGCCGCGCGCCTGCGCGACAACGGCCATGATTTCGACTTTCGGGACGCGCGCAAGGCAGGCGAGGCCCTGCGCCATGCCGCGCCGGGCCGCTTTCGCATCGGCGTGCCCTTTCCCTTTTCGACCCAGGTCGAGCTGATGCATCACTGGCTGTCGGCCTGCGGTTTCGCGCAAGAACCCGAGGTGGTGACCGTGCCGCCGCCGCTGATGGCCGCGGCCATGGCGGCGGGCGAGGTTGACGCTTTTTGCGTGGGCGAGCCATGGGCCTCAAGCGCGGTCGAACAGGGCGTCGCCACGCTGTTGCTGCCCGGTGTCGCGATCTGGGCCGCGCCGCCGGAAAAGGGATTGGTCATGCGCCGGGACTTCACCCGCGCGCAGCCCGAACTGACCGGCGCCTTGATGCGGGCGATCTGGCGCGCCTGCCGCTGGCTGGACGAGGCCGAGAACCGCGACACCGCCGCCGAGATCATCTCGCGGCGCGAGTATCTGGACCTGCCGCCGGAACTGGCCGAGCGCGGCCTGACTGGGCGCCTGCAGATATCCCCCATGGGCGAGATGCGCGCGGTGCCCGATTTCGTCTCGTTCCACCGGGGCGGGGTGAATTTCCCGTGGAAAAGCCTTGCGGCGCTCTTCGCCCAGCGGATCGCGCGGCGCCATGGGCTGGACCCGGTGCTGGCGATGGACCGGGCCATGGCGCATTTCCGCACCGATCTTTACCGCATGCATCTGCGCGAGGCCGGCGCGGCGCTGCCCGGCGCCTCTGCCCGGCTGGAAGGCGCGCTGGCCGTTGACCGCGAGGTTGCTGCCGAAAAGGGCCAGATGATTCTGCGCGCCGATGCCTTTTTCGACGGCGCGGTTTTTGAGCCGCGTTTCTGAAGCTGGTCGATTTCCGGGCAGATGCCACGCCCTTCGCCCGATTTCCGGGCGGTCGCAAACCCGGATGCTGCACTGCCGCATTTTTCCTTGAGGGACGGCCCCGGCACGGGCAGTCTTGATCCATGGCCCGGCGCAACGACGCGCCACCGGCCCGCTCGCAATGATGCGGCACAGGTCCCGCGACGACGCGGAATCCCCGAAACGAAAGCGTCCCCGCATCGGCCGCAGGCGGCCCGCGCTTCCGCGCTTTCCGACAGCATTCGCCATCCTTCGCATCGGAGCCATCATGCCCGCCATATCCCCCGCATCCCCGCCCGAGGCCAGCCGCGCGCTGGGTCTTTCGACCATGGCCTTTACGATCTGTTTTGCCGTCTGGACGATCTTTTCGATCATCGGCCTGCAGATCCGCAACGAACTCTCGCTCAGCGACACGCAATTCGGCCTGCTGGTCGGGATGCCGATCCTGACCGGATCGCTGGTCCGGATCGTCCTTGGCATCGCTACCGACCGGCTGGGCGGGCGCATTGTCTATACGCTGACCATGCTGGCGGCGGCGCTGGCGACATTCCTGCTGGGCTGGGCCTCGACCTATCCGCAGATGCTGCTGGCGGCGCTTGGCGTCGGGCTGGCGGGCGGCTCATTCGCCGTGGGCGTGGCCTATGTCTCGCGGTTCTTCGACGGCGCGCGGCAGGGCACGGCGCTGGGGATCTTTGGCGTCGGCAATGTCGGCGCGGCGCTGACCAAGTTCGTCGCGCCCTTCGTCATGCTGGCCTTTGGCTGGCAGGCGACAGCACAGATCTGGGCTGCCGGGCTGGCGCTGACCGCGATCCTGTTCTGGATCTTCAGCAAGGACGACCCGGTGACCGCCGCCCATCGCCATGGCCAGATGCCCCTGCGCAGCCTGCGTGCCGAATTCGCGCCCTTGCGGAACATGCAGGTCTGGCGCTTTTCGGCCTATTACTTCTTCAGCTTTGGCGCCTTTGTCGCGCTGGCTTTGTGGCTGCCGCATTACCTGATCGGGGTTTACGGCTTTGACGTGAAAACCGCCGGCATGGTCGGCGCGGCCTATTCCATCCCCGCCTCGATCTTTCGCGCCTATGGCGGTGTCCTGTCGGATCGGGTCGGGGCGCGGGTGGTGATGTACTGGACGCTGATCGTCTCGGGTATTGCGACCGCGATCCTGTCCCTACCGGTGGCGGTGCCGGTCACGGTGTTTCTGGCAGTGATTTTCACGCTGGGCTTTTTCATGAGCCTCGGCAAAGCCGCCGTCTACAAGCACATCCCCAGCTATTACCCGCAGAATGTCGGCGCGGTCGGCGGGCTGGTCGGCATGATCGGCGGGCTTGGCGGCTTTGTGCTGCCGCTGCTGTTTGGCTGGCTCAAGGATGAGACCGGGCTTTGGTCCAGCTGCTTCATGGTCCTGTTCGTGCTGGTCCTGGGCTGCCTTGGCTGGATGCATGTCTCGGTCCGCCGCATCACCCGCGCCGCCACTCCGCAAGCCGCCTGAGGAAGGAGCCAGCATGAGAAAGAAACTTGTCGTCATCGGGGCAGGCATGGCCTCGGGCCGGATGCTGGAGCAACTGTTCGAGACCGCGCCCGACGCCTATGACGTCACCCTGTTCAATGCCGAGCCGCGCGGGAACTATAACCGCCTGATGCTGTCGCCGGTGCTGTCGGGCGAAAAGACCTATGACCAGATCGTCACCCATGACGGGGGCTGGTATGCCGCCCATGGCGTCGATTGCCGCTTTGGCGAACCGGTCGTCCAGATCGACCGCAAGGCGCGTGTGGTGCGCAGCAACAAAAGCGCGGCGGAATATGACGCGCTGGTCATCGCCACCGGCTCGGCCCCGTTCATCATCCCGGTCGCGGGGCGCGACCTGCCCGGCGTCGTCACCTATCGCGACCTTGAAGATACCGAGGCCATGATCGCCGCCGGCATCGCCGGCAAGGATGCGGTGGTGATCGGCGGCGGCCTTCTGGGGCTGGAGGCGGCGGCGGGCATGGCCGCGCGCGGCGCCCGCGTCACCGTCATCCACCTGATGGGCCACCTGATGGAGCGGCAGTTGGACCCCGCCGCAGGCTATCTTCTGGAACGCGATCTGGAACGGCGCGGCATCAAGGTCCATTGCAAGGGCGCGACCAAGGCCATTCTGGGCCATGACCGCGCCGAGGCGGTGCTGCTGGAAGACGGCACCGTCTATCCCGCCGATCTGGTCTGCATGGCCGTCGGCATCCGCCCCGAGACCCGCCTCGCTGTCGATGCCCATCTTGAGGTCGAACGCGGCATCGTCGTCGATGATGCCCTGCGCAGCAGCGATCCGCATATTTTCGCCCTTGGCGAATGTGTCGAGCATCGGGGCCAGCTTTTCGGCCTTGTCGCGCCGCTTTACGATCAGGCCAAGGTGCTGGCGAAAACCCTGCTGGACCAGGCGGCCGAATTCCAGCCGGTCCAGACCGCGACCAAGCTCAAGGTGACCGGCTGCGACTTGTTCAGCGCCGGCGATTTCGCGGAAGGTCAGGGACGCGAGGACATCGTCTTTCGCGACCCCGGACGCGGCATCTACAAGCGGCTGGTGCTGGAAGGCGACCGCATCATCGGCGTCGTCATGTATGGCGATACCTCGGACGGCAGCTGGTTTTACGGGCTGATGAAGGACAAAGCCGACATCAGCGACATGCGCGAGACGCTGATCTTCGGCCCCGCCTATCAGGGAGGGACCACGCCGGACCCTATGGCGGCCGTTGCAGCCTTGCCGCCTGAGGCGGAGATCTGCGGCTGCAACGGCGTCTGCAAGGGCACCATCACCGCCGCCGTGCAGGCGGGCGCGACGACGCTGGATCTGGTGCGGGCGCGGACCAAGGCCAGCGGCTCTTGCGGGACCTGCACGGGACTGGTGCAGCAGGTCATGGCGCTCAGCCTTGGCGGGGCACTCGTGGATGCCCCCGCCGGCATGTGCAAATGCTCGGATCACAGCCACGAGGACGTGCGGCGGCTGATCCGTAGCCTGGCGCTGAAGTCGATCCCCGCCGTCATGCAGGAACTGGGCTGGAAATCGGCGGGCGGCTGTCCGTCCTGCCGTCCGGCGCTGAACTTCTATCTGCTGGCGGAATGGCCTCTGGACTATCGCGATGACCGTCAGTCGCGTTTCGTCAATGAAAGGAACCACGCCAATATCCAAAAGGATGGCACCTATTCGGTGGTGCCGCGCATGTGGGGCGGTGTCACCACGCCCGACGAGCTGCGCGCCATCGCCGATGCCGCTGACAAGTATAACGTGCCCATGGTCAAGGTGACCGGCGGCCAGCGCATCGACCTGCTGGGGGTGCGCAAAGAGGATCTGCCGCATATCTGGGCGGATCTGAACGCCGCCGGGCTGGTTTCGGGCCACGCCTATTCCAAGGGGCTGCGCACCGTCAAAACCTGCGTCGGCAGCGAGTTCTGCCGCTTTGGCACGCAGGATTCGACCGGGCTGGGCATCAGGTTGGAAAAGCTGCTTTGGGGGTCATGGACGCCGCACAAGGTCAAGCTGGGCGTCTCGGGCTGCCCGCGCAACTGCGCCGAGGCGACCTGCAAGGATGTGGGCGTGATCTGCGTCGACAGCGGTTACCAGATCAGCGTCGCGGGCGCTGCCGGCATGGAGGTCAAGGAAACCGAGGCGCTGGCCTCGACCCCCTCCGAGGATGAGGCGGTTCAGATCATTACGGCCTTTGTCCAGCTTTACCGCGAAAACGCCCGCTATCTGGACCGGCCCTATAAATGGGTGGCCAAGGTCGGCCTTGATTGGGTCAAGGCGCAGATCGCCGATGTCGAAAACCGCCGCGCGCTGGTCGAGCGGTTCGAGCTCAGTCAATCCGTCTATCGCCGCGACCCTTGGGCCGAGCTTTCGACCCCGACCGAGACGCCCAAATGGGCCCCCCTTGCCGATCTGACGCTGGAGGCTGCGGAATGAGTGCTTTTGTCGATATCGGCGCGCTTGAGGATGTGCCCGTGCAGGGCGCCCGCGTCGTAAGGACCGCGCAGGGCTGCATCGCGGTGTTCCGCACCCTTGATGATCGGGTCTTTGCGCTGGAGGATCGCTGCCCGCACAAGGGTGGGCCGCTGTCCGAGGGGATGGTCCATGGCGATCGCGTGACCTGCCCGCTGCATGCCTGGGCCTTCGACATGAATACCGGGCAGGCGCAGGGCGCGGATGAAGGTGCGGTCCGAACCTATCCGGTCCGGGTCCGGAATGGCCGCATCCTGATCAGCGCCGAGCTGATGGCGCGGCGCGCGGCATGAGATTTTTTATTATGAATATATCATATCCGTATGATTTTACGTCAATTGTGGTTCTTTCGTGTTGGTGGCGCCCATGACCCTGCATCCCGCCATCGCGCCCATGCGCACCACCTGTCCCTATTGCGGCGTCGGCTGCGGGGTGCTGGCCTCGCCCGATGGCCGGGGCGGGGTGACCATTGCCGGCGACCCGGTGCATCCGGCGAACAAGGGCCGGCTTTGCGTCAAGGGCGCGGCACTGGGCGAGACGCTGGGCCATCAGGGGCGCCTGCTTGCGCCGCAGATCGGCGGGCAGACGGCCAGTTGGGATCAGGCGCTGGATCTGGTCGCGACCCGCTTTCGCGACACCATCGCCCGGCACGGGCCGGATTCCGTGGGCTTTTATGTCTCGGGGCAATTGCTGACCGAGGACTACTATGTCGCCAACAAGCTGATGAAGGGTTTTATCGGTTCGGGGAATATCGACACGAATTCAAGGCTGTGCATGGCGTCCTCGGTTGCGGGGCACCGGCGGGCCTTTGGCAGCGACACCGTGCCGGGGCTATATGAGGATCTGGAACTGGCCGAGGTGGTGGTGCTGGTCGGCTCGAACCTGGCATGGTGCCATCCGGTGCTGTTTCAGCGGCTGGCGGCGGCGCGTGCGGCGCGGGGCACGCGCGTCGTGGTGGTCGATCCGCGCCGGACCGCAAGCTGCGATATCGCCGACCTGCATCTGGCGCTGGCACCCGGCGCGGATGCGGCGCTGTTCAATCTGCTCCTTGCGGAAATTCACGCAAGATCATTGGATTGCGGTGAAAATATAGACGGTGTCGAGGTGGCTTTGGCTGCCGCCCGCGCCACGGATCCGGCGCAAACCGGGCTGACGCGCGCCGAGCTTGCGCAATTTTTCGATCTCTGGCTGGGCAGCGACAAGGTGGTCACGGTCTATTCGCAGGGCGTCAACCAGTCCGACAGCGGCGCGGACAAGGTGAATGCGATCCTGAACTGCCATCTGGCCACCGGCCGGATCGGGCGGCCGGGCATGGGACCCTTCAGCGTCACCGGCCAGCCCAATGCCATGGGCGGGCGCGAGGTGGGCGGCCTTGCCAATATGCTGGCCTGTCATCTGGAAATCGAGAATCCTGCCCATCGCACCGCCGTCCAGAACTTCTGGAACGCGCCCCGCATGGCGGAAAGGCCCGGTCTCAAGGCCATGGACATGTTCCGCGCGGTCGAGGATGGCCGGATCAAGGCGCTGTGGATCATCTGCACCAATCCCGCCGTCACCATGCCCGAGGCGGATCGCGTCGCCCGCGCCATTGCCGGCTGTGACTTCGTCGTGGTCTCGGACATGATGGCGCAGACCGACACGACGCGGCTGGCGCATGTGCTGCTGCCCGCCACCGGCTGGGGCGAAAAGGACGGCACGGTGACGAATTCCGAACGCCGCATCAGCCGCCAGCGCCGGTTCCTGCCACCCGCCGGACAGGCGCGCGACGACTGGCGCATTCTGGCCGAGGTCGGGCGCCGCATGGGCTGGCGGGATGCCTTTGACTGGCAGCACCCGGCCGAGGTCTTTGCCGAACATGCGGCGCTTTCGGGCGTGGCGGGCGCCTTGGGCAGCGATTTCGACATCTCGGATCTCGCCGGGATCGGGGTGGCGGAATATGACGCGCTGCAACCTTTTCTGTGGCCGCAATCGGCGGCGCGGTGCGGCGGGCGTTTCTTTGGCGACGGGCGGTTTCACACCCCGAACGGGCGCGGGCGCATGGTCGCGGTCACGCCTCGCGCGCCGCAGGCGCTGGATGCGGCCTATCCGTTCCGCCTGAACACCGGCCGCGTGCGCGACCATTGGCACACGATGACCCGGACCGGGCTTTCGCCGCGCCTGTCCCGCCATCTGGCCGAGCCGTTTCTGGAAATCCATCCCGCGGACGCCGCCCGGCTGGACCTGGCCCCCGCCAGTCTGGCCGAGGTGACCAGCCCGCATGGCCGCGCCATCCTGCGCGTGCTGGTCACCGACCGCGTTACGCCCGGCCATCCTTTCGCGCCGATGCATTGGACGGGCGAGACCGCGCCCTCGGGGCGGGTCGATGCGCTGGTGCCGGGGCGGGTCGATCCGGTCTCGGGCCAGCCGGCACTGAAATCCGCAGGCGTCGCGATCCGGTCCTTTGCCGCACGCTGGTTCGGCTTTGCCGTCTGCGCGGGCGCGGCACGGCCAGATTGCGACTATTGGGCCAAAGCGGTGCTGCCGCGCGGCCAGCAGCTTGAACTGGCCGGGCAGGAGGAGCCGGGCGACTGGACGGAATACGCCCGCGCGCTTTTCGGGCTTAAGGGTGAGCCGCTGATGATCCGCGATCGCGCGCGCGGCCTTGTGCGGCTGGCCTTTCTGCAAGACGGGCGGTTGCAGGCAGCACTGTTTGTCGCGCCCGAGCCGGTGGCGCTGTCGCGCAGCCATGTCGCGGCATTGCTGACCGAGGAGGGGGGGCTGGATCTGCTATCCGGCCGCCCCGGCGCCGACCGCCCCGATGAGGGGGCGCTGGTCTGCGCCTGTTTCGGCATCGGCGTGAACAGCATTGCCCGCGCCATTGCCACCCAAGGCCTGACCTCGGTCGAGGCGGTGGGGCGGGCGTTGCGGGCGGGCACCAATTGTGGCTCGTGCCGGCCCGAGATCGGGGCGCTGCTTCAGGCTGGAATGGCTTGCCGGGCGGCGGCGGAATAACGAGTGATAACGCAGAAAATTTCTGCGTTATCCATGCAGTGAATTGATTCTCACATCAATCACCGCAGGGCAGGATAAGTGCGAATTCCGGGTCGGCGCCGATGCGGATGCTGCTGCCCGGCTCGGGCAGAAGCAGGCCGGGCACCCGTGCCTTCAACGCCAGACCGGTGCCGTCCAGATGCAGTTCGATCAGGCTTTCCCGGCCCAGATAGCGGGCGCGGGTGACGCGGGCCAGCGCGCCGCCATGGGCGGTGGGCGTCAGGTGCTGGGGACGGATGACCACCTCGGCGCAGCTGCCATCAGGCAGACCGGGGGCGGGGAAGCGGCCCAGCGGCGTTGCGATGCTGCCTTGCGAGACGCGCCCCTCAAGCCGGTTCAGGTCGGAAAAGAAGGCGGCGACCCCGCGATCGACGGGGCGGTCATAAAGCTCATGCGGGCGGCCTTCCTGGATCAGGCGGCCACGGCGCATGACCGCGATGCGGTCGCCCATCAGCATCGCCTCTTCGGGGTCATGGGTGACCATCAGGACGGTGGTGCCGCTGTCGCGCAAAAGATCCAGCGTGGCGTCGCGCACCCCGTCGCGCAGCCGGTGGTCAAGGCTGGAAAAGGGCTCGTCCATCAGCATCAGGCAAGGGCGCGGCGCCAGGGCGCGGATCAGCGCGATGCGCTGCTGTTCGCCGCCCGACAGCTCATGCGGGAATTTCGCGCCGTAACCGCTGAGGCCGACGCGTTCCAGCAATTCGTCGATGCGCCGCGGCGCGATCTTGCCGCGCAGGCCAAAGCCGATATTCGCTGCCACATCCAGATGCGGAAACAGCGCGAAATCCTGAAAGACCAGCCCGATGCAGCGCCGCTCGGGCGGCAGGAATGTGGTGGCGTCGGACATGATCTTGCCGTCGATGCGGACACTGCCGGAATCCGGCTGCTCAATCCCGGCGATCATGCGCAGGGTGGTCGACTTGCCGCAGCCCGAGGGGCCAAGCAGGCAGGTCACCGCGCCCTTGGGGACGCTGAAGCTGACATCATGGACCGCGGGCGTGTCGGCAAAGCTGCGACACAATGCCTCAACCTGCAACATCGGCGGGGCGTCCGGCAGGGCGGCGATATGCGCCCAGTTCTGGCTGGCCCATAGAATCGGGCTGGCTGCGTCATTCATCGTCTTTCCCTCGTACAGGCCCATGAGACGACTATTCTTTACTTTTATAGTTTACTTTGGCCGGAAGCCTAGTAAATGCATCAGGAAATCACAAGGAGGACTGAGATGCGAACCGCAATCACCGGCCTGTTTGGCGCCCTGATCGCTGCACAGGCGGCTGTCGCGACGGCGAATGCCGAGGAACTGAACCTTTACACGACGCGCGAGCCGAAGCTGGTTGAACCGCTGCTAGCATCCTTCACCGAAAAGACCGGGATCACGGTCAACACGATCTTCCTGAAAGACGGCATGCCCGAGCGTGTCGAGCAAGAGGGCGATGCCTCGCCCGCCGATGTGCTGATGACCGTCGATATCGGCAACCTCTCCGATCTGGTCGATCGCGGCCTGACCCAGCCGATCAGCTCGGCCGCGCTTGAGGCCGCCATTCCGGCGAACCTGCGCGACAAGGACGGCAACTGGTTCGCGCTGTCGCAGCGTGCGCGCGTCCTTTACGCCGACAAGGATCTGGACCTGACGACCTTTACCTATGAAGATCTCGCCAAGCCGGAATGGAAGGGCAAGGTCTGCATCCGCTTGGGCCAGCATCCCTATAACGTGGCGCTGACCGCCTCTTATCTGCTGCATCACGGCGAGGAAGAGACCAAGGCCTGGCTTGAAGGCGTCAAGGCGAACCTGGCGCGCAAGGCCGGTGGCGGCGACCGCGACGTGGCGCGCGACATCATGGGCGGCATCTGCGAAATCGGCATCGCCAACTCGTATTATGTCGGCCTGATGCGCAGCGGCGCTGGCGGCCCCGAGCAGGAAGAATGGGGCAAGGCGATCAAGGTGATCCTGCCGACCTTTGAAAACGGCGGCACGCAGGTCAATATCAGCGGTGCGGCGGTCGCCAAGCATGCGCCGAACAAGGATGCGGCGGTCCAGTTCCTGGAATACCTGGCCTCGGACGACGCGCAAAAGATCTATGCCGAGGCGAATTACGAATACCCCGTCAGCGCCAAGGCCGCCGTGGCGCCGCTGATCGCCGAACTGGGCGAGCTCAAGGCGGATGCTTCGGTCCTGACCGAGGTTGCGGCCAAGCGCAAGCAGGCCAGCGAACTGACCGAGGCCGTGGGCTTCGACAACTGAACTCAGCGAAAGGACGGCCCCCATCGGGGGCCGTTTGCGCATGGCACTGGCACGGATGACACAGGGCCGCATGGCCCGAAACGGGATCGGTTGGCAGGCGGCGGCATTGGCCGTCGCCGCGCTTGTTCTGATGCCCGTGCTGGCGCTTGCTGTCTTTGCCGCGCAGGGCAGTCCGGGGTTGTGGGCGCATCTGGTCCAGAACGTCCTGCCCTCGGCGGCCAGCCAGACGGTGATCCTGCTGGCGGGGGTGGGCGTCATCGTCGCCTCGATCGGCACGATCTCGGCCTGGCTGGTGGCAGCCTGCGATTTTCCGGGGCGGCGGATTTTTGGCTGGGCGCTGCTGCTGCCGCTGGCGGTGCCGACCTATATCGTCGCCTATGCCTATCTGGACCTTCTGCACCCGGTCGGGCCGGTGCAAAGCCTGCTGCGCGACATTCTGGGCTATGACAGCCCGCGCGATCTGCGCCTGCCCGATATCCGCTCGATGCCGGGCTGTATCCTGCTCTTGGGACTGGTGCTTTACCCCTATGTCTATCTGCCGGTGCGGGCGCTGTTCGCGATGCAGGCCGGCAACCTGATGGATGCGGCGCGCATGCTGGGGGCGGGGCCGGTCGCGACCTTCTGGCGCGTGGTGCTGCCTTTGGCGCGGCCCGCCGTCGCGGTGGGCACGGCGCTGGCGCTGATGGAATCCCTCAATGACATTGGCGCGGCCGAGTTTCTGGGCGTCCGCACCATGACGGTTTCGGTCTATTCGACCTGGATCAATCGCTCGGACCTGCCGGGTGCGGCGCAGATTTCGCTGGTGATGCTGGCCATCGTGACCGCGCTGATCCTGCTGGAGCGGCGCGGCCGCAAGCGCCAGCGCTATGCGGCGGGCGCACAGCGCAGCCAGCCGATCAAGCGGGTGCGGCTGCGCGGCTGGCGCGCGGCCTTGGCGACGCTGGCCTGCGCGCTGCCGGTCGCTTTCGGCTTTGCCGCCCCCGCCGCCTATCTGGCCATCGAGGCATGGGAGCGTTACGTCTTTGCCGGCCTGTCGCCGCGGATCGTGGCCGAGGCGGGCAATACCGCGATGTTTGCCGCCATCGCGACACTGATCGCCGTCGGGCTGGGGCTGGTGGTGACTGGTGCTGCGCGGCTGCGGCCGGGGCGCTTCACGCAAGCCTTGGCACGGGTCTCGACGCTTGGCTATGCGGTGCCGGGCACGATCCTGGCCATCGGGCTGCTGCCGGTGATCACCTTGGCCGACCGCCAGATCGACGCCGTGGCGCAGGCGATCTGGGGCAGCGGGCCGGGGCTTTTGCTGCTGGGCTCGGGGGCGGCGCTGATCTATGCCTATACGGCGCGGTTTCTGGCCATCGCCACCGGCGGCATCGAATCCGGGCTGAGCCGGGTTCCCCCATCGCTGGACCATGTGGCGCGCACGCTGGGCCGCACCCCGGCCGGCGTCTTCCGCGAGGTGCATGTCCCGATCTCGCGCCCGGCGCTGGCGGCGGCGGGGCTGCTGATCTTTGTCGATTGCGTCAAGGAATTGCCGGCGACGCTGCTGCTGCGGCCGCTGAATTTTGAGACCCTCGCCACCCATCTTTATGGCGAGGCCGCGCGTGGCACCTATGAGGACGCGGCCATCGCCGCGCTGATCATCGTCGCCATTGGCATCCTGCCGGTGATCGTGCTGGCGCGGACGATCCGGCGGTGACGGTCTCTGCTGGCGCGGGACCGGGCTGCGTCCAAATGCCTCTTTCGTCTGCCGGGCTTTTCTGGCAGGTCGGGCGCAGGAAATTCATGGGCGTCAGAATGCAATCCTTGGCCGGACAGGGGGACAGATCAGGTCGCAGCCGGCTTCCCTTGCGGTTGTCCGGCCTGCTGGCGCTGATCCCCTTCCTGCTTTTGTCGCTGATGATGTCGGGCACCATGCTGGCGCGCGACGCGCAGGGCGGCGTCACCGTCGTGCTTTGCGCAGGCGATGGCGGCACGGTCGAAATGGTCATGGGCGCTGACGGCCGCCTGACCGAAAAAGCGCCCCATGACGATCATGCCGACAGCCATTCCGTGTGTCACTGGGCACCCCATGGCCAGCCGCTGCTGGAGATTGCCAGCCCCGGTCTGGCCGCGCCCCTGCCGGTGCTGGCGATGCCGGCCTTTGCCGGGGATCTGCCCGCGCATCTGCGCCGCGCCGATGTGCTGGTCCCCTCGGCCCGGGGACCGCCGGCCTTCGTCTGAGCCGGCCTTTCCCTGCGCCACCGGCCCTTGCGCCGGGGCGCGATCACAGCATCAGACGAGATAACATCATGCAAAAACATATCCTTGGCGCCCTTGGCGCTGCGTTCCTTGGCCTTGCCTCGACCCCCGTGCTGGCCCATGCCACGCTGGAGGCCAAAGAGGCCCCCGCCGGCGCCGCCTATCGCGCCGTCATCCGCATCGGCCATGGCTGCAAGGGCGAGGCGACCCATACCCTGCGCGTCAAGCTGCCCGAAGGCTTCTATAACGCCAAGCCCATGCCCAAGGCGGGCTGGACGCTGGAAACCGTCAAGGGCGCCTATGCCACCCCCTTCGACAATCACGGCAAGCAGATGACCGAGGGCACGCGTGAGGTGGTCTGGTCGGGCGGCGATCTGCAGGACGACTGGTATGACGAATTCGTGCTGCGCGGCACGGTCGGACCCGAGGTCGCGCCGGGCACGGTGCTGTATTTCCAGACCGTGCAGGAATGCGCCAGCGGCACCGCCGACTGGACCGACACCACCGGCAATCAGGACCTGCCGAACCCCGCGCCCGGCCTGACGGTGACCGAAGCCGTAGCCAAGCCCGGTCATGGCCATGGTCACGGCGCCCAGGCGGCGGTGCCCGATCTGGATGCGGTGGCGCCGGTCGTGCTGGGCGATCTGACGCTGTCCAAACCCTATTCCCGCGCCTCGCTGCCGAAGGCTCCGGTCGCGGGTGGCTTCCTGACCATCACCAATGCCGGTGGCGATGATCGTCTGGTCAGCATCAGCGCCGATGCCATCTCGGGCCATGGCGAGATCCATGACATGGAGATGGTGGGCGACGTGATGAAGATGCGCGAACTGCCCGAGGGCCTGCCGATCCCGGCTGGCGAGACGGTCGAACTGGTGCCCGGCGGGCTGCATCTGATGTTCATGGAACTGAAACAGCCGCTGCTGGCGGGCGATCAGATCAAGGTCAAGCTGACCTTTGAAAAGGCCGGCGAGGTCGAACTGCCGATGACCGTCCTTGCGCGCGATGCCGTTGACGCGATGCAGGGCGGCAAGCATGAGGACAAGAAGCATGCCGGCCACTGAACCGAAATCCGGGCTGCGCCGCCTGCGGCTGGTGCTTTGGGCACTGGTTCTGGTCGCGCTGGCGGGTCTTGGCTGGCTGAAGTTCGGCGCGCCGCGGCTGACCGAGGTCGCCGAGCTTGGAACCACGCAACTGGGGCAGGGCGATTATCGCCTTGCCGCCACCGATGGCAGCACCTTCACGGCCGAGACGCTGAAGGGGCAGCCCTCGGCGGTGTTCTTCGGCTTTACCCATTGCCCCGATGTCTGCCCGACCACCCTGGGCGACATCGCCACCTGGCAGCAGGAACTGGGCGACAAGGCCAAGGATCTGCGGGTGTTCTTCGTCACCGTCGATCCCGAACGCGACCCGGTCGATATCCTGCGCGACTATGTGTCCTGGGTGCCGGGCGTCGTGGGGGTGTCCGGCTCGCCCGAAGAAATTGCAAAGGCAATCAAGGCCTTTCGCATCTATGCCAGAAAATCGCCGACCCAGAGCGGCGGCTATAACATGGATCATTCCTCGACCATGCTGCTTTTCGACCGCGACGGCCAATATGCCGGCCTGATCGGCTATCAGGAAGAGCATGAGCGGGCGATGACCAGTCTGCGGCGGCTGCTCGGCAGCTGATCGTGGCGCGGCGCCGGTCCTCCCCCCGGCGCCGCATCTGGCCCGGGGCCATTCTGTCTTCCGAAATGTTTTGGATCGCTGCATTGCAGCGTTTTTGCGGGAAAAGACAGCGCCTCTGACCCGATTTCCGGGGGCCGCTCAGGCTGCTTTTGCGCATTTTAACCAAAAATCCGGCGCTGACCGGCATATTCTCTCGAAATTCTGCCGTCTGGACCGTGGAATCTGTTCCTCGCTCGCGCAGGCGTTGTTTGTCCTGTCACGAATCGTTGACCTGACGGGAATGATCGGTTAATTCTTTCCGAAAGGTTTCGGAGCGTCGCGCCATGCGGGGTTCCAATGCTTCAGGTGCTGGGAGGCACCGGGATTTCAGGGGAGGAACTGCATGACGAAGTTTAACCGGGGCGCCCTGCGTCCGGCCTTGATCGCCGCTCTGATGGGCTGCGCCGCATTGCCCGCCATGGCCGATGAGCTGTTCTATGTCGCCGGCGGCGTCGGCAAGCAGGCCGAGAATTTCAAGGAAATCGTCAAGCCCTGGGAAGAGCGGACCGGCCACACGGTCACGCTGGTGCCGATGCCGAACTCCAGCTCGGACCAGTTCGCGCAATACCGGCTGTGGCTGGCGGCGGGCACCACCGATGTCGACCTGTATCAGACCGACGTGATCTGGGCGCCGCAGCTTTCCGACTATTTCGTCGACCTGACCGAGGCGGCCAAGGATATCGTGCCGCAGCATTTCCCCTCGGTCATCGAAAGCCAGACGGCGGGCGGCAAGCTGGTGGCGCTGCCGCTGTTCACCGACGCGCCGGCGCTTTATTACCGCACCGATCTGCTGGAGAAATACGGCAAGGAAGTGCCCAAGACCTGGGCCGAACTGACCGAGACCGCCAAGCTGATCCAGGATGGCGAGCGTGCGGCGGGGCAGGCGGATATCTGGGGCTATGTCTGGCAGGGCAATGCCTATGAGGGGCTGACCTGCGACGCGCTGGAATGGATCAAGTCCTTTGGCGGCGGCCAGATCATCGAGGCCGACGGCACCATCTCGGTCAATAACGAACATGCGGTGCAGGCGCTGGACATGGCGAAAAGCTGGGTCGGCACCATCAGCCCCGAGGGCGTGCTGGCCCATAAGGAAGAGGATGCCCGCGGCGTCTGGCAGACCGGCAACGCGGTCTTCATGCGCAACTGGCCCTATGCCTTCGGCCTGAGCGGCGGCGATGACAGCGCCGTCAAGGGCAAGTTCGACGTGGCGCCGCTGCCCGCCGGCACCGCCGAGGGCGGCTCGGCGGCGACGCTGGGCGGCTGGAACGTCGCCGTGTCCAAGTTCTCGACCAAGCAGGAGGCGGCGATCGATCTGGCGCTGTATCTGGCCTCGGCCGAGGGGCAGAAGCGCCGCTCGATGCTGGACAGCCAGTTGCCCACGGTGATGGCGCTTTACGACGATGCCGAGATCGCCACGGCCGTGCCGATCGTGCCGCGCTGGAAGGACATCTTCGCCAATGCCGTGCCGCGCCCCTCGGGCCCGACCAAGGGCAAGTATAACGAGGTTTCGGCCCGCTTCTGGTCGGCTGTCCATGACACGCTGTCGGGCACCGGCACCGCCGCCGAGAACCTTGAGCTGCTGGAACTGGACCTGAGCGACATGCAAGGTTCCGGCTGGTAATCCGCCCTGCCTCAGCGGGCTGGCGAGACCTCGCGCCAGCCCCGTGCCCACGGCCTTTGGCCTTATGAGGAGTTTCCCCCATGACTGACCGTATCGCGGGCCGCGCCAGCGGTCCCAGCCTGCGGCAGCGTCGGCAAAGGGCGGCATTCTGGTTTCTGGCCCCCATGCTTTTCGCGCTGTTCTGCGTTGCGGCCTGGCCGCTTGGACGCACGATCTGGTTCTCGCTGACCAACACCACGCTGTCGAACCTTTATGGCGGCGAATGGATCGGCTTTGACAATTACCTGTCCATGCGGACGCTTTCGTCGGGCAAGGTGGTCTGGCGCGGCACGCTGGTCGATCCGGCCTGGTGGAACGCGGTCTGGAACACCATCCGCTTTTCCTTTGTCTCGGTCTTCTTCGAGACCTGCCTTGGCCTGATCGTGGCCCTGGTGCTGAATGCCGAATTCAAGGGCCGCGCCTTCGTGCGCGCCGCGATCCTGATCCCCTGGGCGATCCCGACCATCGTTTCGGCCAAGATGTGGGCATGGATGCTGAACGACCAGTTCGGGATCCTGAACGATATCGGCATGAGCCTTGGCCTGCTGAGCCAGAAGGTGGCATGGACCGCCAGCCCCGACACCGCGATGACGGCGGTGCTGCTGGTCGATATCTGGAAAACCACGCCCTTCATGGCGCTGCTGATCCTTGCCGGGCTGCAGATGGTGCCGCGCGACATCTACGAGGCGGCGAAGATCGACGGCATCAACCCGGTCAAGGTCTTCTTCAAGGTCACGCTGCCGCTGATCAAGCCGGCGCTGATGGTTGCCGTGATCTTCCGCATGCTGGACGCGCTGCGCATCTTCGATCTGGTCTATGTGCTGACGCCGAATTCGGCCGCCACCAAGACCATGTCCGTCATCAGTCGGGAAAACATGATCGATTTCGACAAGTTCGCCTATGGCGCGGCGCAATCGACCCTTCTTTTCGCCATCATCGCCGTGTTCGTCAGCCTGTATATCTGGCTGGGCCGCGTCGATCTGTCCGGGGAGGGCTCGAAATGACCCGGCACAAGCTTTTGAAAGACATCGGCTTTTATGCGCTGGTGGTGGTGATCGTCGTTTTCTCGGTGTTTCCGTTCTATTACGCCATCGTCACCAGCTTCACCTCGGGCACCGCGCTGTTTCAGGTGAATTACTGGCCCGAGACGCTGGATCTCAGCAATTACAAGGCTGTGCTGAGCAGCAAGAACTTCCTCTATTCCATCGCCAACTCGCTGATTATCGCGACGGCGACGGTAGCATTCTCGCTGCTGCTGGGGGTTACGGCCTCCTACGCGCTGGCGAGGGTGCGGTTCCGCGGGCGCGGCCTTTTGCTGATGACGATTCTGGCGGTCTCGATGTTCCCGCAGATCGCCGTGCTCGCGGGACTTTTTGAACTGGTTCGCTTCCTGGGCATCTTCAACACCCATTGGGCGATGATCCTCAGCTATACCATCTTCACGCTGCCCTTTACCGTCTGGGTGCTGACCACCTTCATGCGTGACCTGCCGGTCGAGATCGAGGAAGCGGCCATCGTCGATGGCGCGACGCCCTGGGTCATCATCACCCAGGTGTTCCTGCCGCTTCTGTGGCCGGCGATGGTGACCACGGGGCTTCTGGCCTTCATCGGGGCATGGAACGAGTTCCTGTTCGCGCTGACCTTCACCAGCACGGAATCCATGCGCACGGTGCCGGTGGCCATCGGTCTGCTTTCGGGCGCCTCGGCGCAGGAAATCCCCTGGGGGCCGATCATGGCGGCATCCGTCATCGTGACCGTGCCGCTGATCATCCTCGTCCTTATTTTCCAACGCAAGATCGTGGCGGGCCTGACCGCCGGCGGCGTGAAAGGTTAAGTCATGGCCAAGATCGAACTGAAGAACGTCACCAAATCCTATGGCGCCGCGCATGTGATCAAGGGTGTCGACCTGGAGATCCGCAAGGGCGAGTTCATGGTATTTGTCGGCCCCTCGGGCTGCGGCAAGTCCACGCTCTTGCGCCTGATCTCGGGGCTGGAGGAGATCTCGACCGGCGACATGCTGTTCGACGGCCAGCGGGTCAATGAGCTTGTGCCCTCGGATCGCGGCATCGCCATGGTCTTCCAGAGCTATGCGCTTTATCCGCATATGAAGGTCTATGACAACATGGCCTTCGGGCTGAAGCTGGCCAAGACCGACAAGGCCGAGGCAGACCGCCGCGTCCGCGAGGCCGCGCGCATGCTGCAGATCGAGCATCTGCTGGACCGGCTGCCCAAGCAACTGTCCGGCGGCCAGCGCCAGCGCGTGGCCATCGGCCGCGCCATCGTGCGCAATCCGCGCGTCTTCCTGTTCGACGAGCCGCTGTCGAACCTCGATGCCGCGCTGCGGGTGGCGACGCGCCTTGAGATCGCCAAGCTGCACCACGACATGGAAAGCGCGACCATGATCTATGTGACCCATGATCAGGTCGAGGCGATGACGCTGGCGGACCGCATCGCGGTTCTGCGCGACGGCCGGTTGGAGCAGGTCGGCACCCCGGCCGAACTCTATGAGCGCCCGAATTCGGTCTTTGTGGCCGGCTTCATCGGCAGCCCCAAGATGAACTTCCTGACCGGCGAATTCGCCCATGCCTTCGATTGCTCGACGCTCGGTATCCGCCCCGAGCATATCGATATCGTCCCCGAAGGCACCGGCATGTGGACGGGCGAGGTGGTCCATGCCGAGGATCTTGGCTCGGACAACTTCCTGTTTCTCGATATCGGGGCGGATGAGCCGGTGCTGGTGCGCCAGCCGGGCAAGCTGGGGATCGCACTGGGCAGCCGCCTGACGATCCGGCCGCGCGACGGGCATCTGCACCGTTTCGACGCCAATGACGCGCCGATCCGCTGACTATTCTAACCGTCCCGGATGCGGGACAAGCAGGAGCATGAAATGACAATCCGTGTCACCGTCTGGGGCGAAAACGTCCACGAGCAGGAAAACGAAATCGTCGCCGGGATCTATCCCAAGGGCATGCATACGACCATCGCCGACGCGCTGAACCGCGACAGCGGCGTTTCCGCCAGCACCGTTGTCATGCAGGACACCGACCACGGCATCACGCCTGAAAAGCTGGCCGAAACCGACGTGCTGATCTGGTGGGGCCACAAGGCCCATGGCGAGGTCAGCGATGCGGTGGTCGAGCGCGTCGCCAATGCCGTCTGGTCGGGCATGGGCGCCATCTTCCTGCATTCGGCGCATTTCTCGAAGCCCTTCAAGCGGCTGATGGGCACGCCCTGCAACCTTTCCTGGCGCGAGGCCGGTGAGCGCGAGCGGCTTTGGCTGACCTCGCGCAACCACCCCATCGCCGCCGGTCTGCCCGATCATTTCGAGCTGGAAAACGAGGAAATGTATGGCGAGCCCTTTGGCGTGCCCGAACCGCTGGAAACCGTCTTTGTCAGCTGGTTCGCGGGCGGCGAGGTTTTCCGTTCCGGGCTGACCTACAAGCGCGGGGCGGGGAATGTGTTCTATTTCCGCCCCGGCCACGAAACCTATCCGACCTATCACGACGCCAATGTCCAGCGCGTGATCCTGAACGCGGTGAAATGGGCCTATAATCCGGCTGCGCGCATCGCCGATCCCAGCGCCGCGCCGAATGTCCCGGTCGAAAAGGCGCTTGAGCCGATCGTGGAACGCGGCCCCAAGCTGCATCAGGACGGCGAAGAGGGGTATCGCTGATGGTGCGGATGCTGATCCTTGGCACGGGCGGGATGGCTGCAAACCATGCCGAGGCCTTTGCCGCGATCCCCGGCGTCGAGGTGGTGGCGGGGGTCGATACCCGCCCCGCCCAGTTGGCCGAGTTCATGGCCACGCACAAGATCCCCAACGGCTTTGCCTCGATCGACGAGGCGCTGGCCTGGGGTGAGTTCGATGCCGTGACCAACGTGACGCCGGATGCCGCGCATTACCCGACGACCATTCCGCTTTTGGCGGCGGGCAAGCATGTGCTGTGCGAAAAGCCCTTGGCGACCAATGCCGCCCATGCCGAGGCCATGGCCGGGATCGCCGCCAATGCGGGCGTGGTGAACATGGTCAACCTCAGCTATCGCAACGTGCCGGCGCTGCAAAAGGCGGCCAGCATGGTCCGCGAGGGGCAGATCGGCACCGTGCGCCATTTCGAGGCCTCATATCTGCAAAGCTGGCTGACCCAGCCGGCTTGGGGCGACTGGAAGACCGACCCGAAATGGCTGTGGCGGGTCTCGACCGCCCATGGCTCCAAGGGGGTTCTGGGCGATGTCGGCATCCATATCCTGGACTTTGCGACCTTCATCGCCGGGCAGGATGCCGAGGCGGTTTCGTGCCTGCTCAAGACCTTTGACAAGGCGCCGGGCGGCAAGATCGGCGAATATGTGCTGGATGCCAATGACAGCGCGACCATGCAGATCGTGCTGGCCAATGGCGCCCTTGGCACCGTCGCCGCGACCCGTTTCGCGACCGGACATCTGAACGATCTGCGCCTGCGCATCTATGGCGATCTGGGCGGGCTTGAGGTCGGCTTCGAGGGCGGCGTCAGCCGGCTGCGCGCCTGCCTCAGCCCGGATCTGGAAACCGCCCTGTGGCACGATGTCGAGACCCCGCCCGTGCCGACGATCTATCAGCGCTTCATCGCCGCCATCCGGGGCGAAGGGGCGGCTGAGCCCGACTTCGCCCGTGGCGCGGCGCTGCAAATGCTGCTTGACCGGGCCGAGGAATCCTCGGCCGAGTCGGGCCGGATGCTGGCCGTCTAGGGCGCAACCCTTCCGGCGGCGGGCCCTCCCAGCCGCCGCCGGAGCCATTCTTGCATGATGAGAGATGCCATGACCCAGACCACCCCCGCTCAGGCGCGCGCCCCCCGGATCCGGCTTGGCATGGTCGGCGGCGGGCAGGGCGCATTCATCGGCGCCGTCCACCGCATCGCCGCCCGCATCGACGATCAATATGATCTGGTTGCCGGCTGCTTTTCCTCGACCCCGGAAAAAAGCGCGGCCTCGGCGGCGGAACTTGGCGTGCCGCGCGCCTATGGCGATTTCGCCGAGATGGCCATGCACGAGGCCCGCCGCAAGAACGGGATCGAGGCGGTCGCCATCGTCACGCCCAACCACATGCATGCCCCGGTCGCGCGCGAATTCCTGAAACGCGGCATCCATGTCATCTGCGACAAGCCGCTGACCGCAACCCTGTCCGAAGCCAAAAAGCTGGCCAAAAGCGCCGAAGGCTCTGACGCGCTGTTCGTGCTGACCCATAATTACACCGGCTATCCGATGATCCGGCAGGCCCGCGCCATGATCGCGGCCGGCGATCTGGGCGAGATCCGGCTGGTGCAGGTCGAATATGCGCAGGACTGGCTGGCCGAGCCGCTGGAGCAGTCCGGCAACAAGCAGGCAGGCTGGCGCACCGATCCGGCCAAGACCGGCGCGGGCGGGGCGACCGGCGATATCGGCACCCATGCCTTCAACCTTGCGGGCTTTGTCACCGGGCTGGAGCTGGAAAGCCTGGCCGCCGATCTGCAAAGCTTCGTGCCCGGTCGTCTGGTCGATGACAACGGCCATGTGCTGCTGCGCTACAAGGGTGGTGCGCGCGGGATGCTGTGGTGTTCGCAGGTCGCCTCGGGCTGCGAAAATGCGCTGCGGCTGCGGGTCTACGGCACCAAAGCCGGGATCGAATGGTCGCAAGAGGACCCGAACTATCTGTGGGTCACGCCGCTGGGCCAGCCGCGTTACCGGCTGTCGCGCGGCGGGGCCGGGACCGGACCGGATGCGGCCCGCGTTACCCGCGTTCCCGCAGGCCACCCCGAGGGCTATCTGGAAGGCTTTGCCAATATCTATGCCGAGGCCGCCCGCGCCATTCTTGCCCGGCGCGAGGGGGCGGCGCCCGATCCGGCCGTCACCTTCCCCGGCCTCAAGGAAGGGCTTGAGGGCGTGGCTTTCGTCGATGCCTGCGTGCGATCCAGCAAGCGCAATGGCGCATGGGTGTCTCTGGCACTTTAGGTTTCGGGGCGCATCCACGATCAGCGGCATGGACGGCGCGGGGACTGTCACCCCGCGCCGTCAAAACATTCAACGCCCGGTTCCCCCCGAAACATGCCCCGGAAACCAGATTGTCCCGGCATCCCCAGCCGTGATACCTGCGCAGCCCATAAGGGAGTGATGCGCGTGATCCTTTGCGAATTCGGACCAGACGGTGGGCCTTGCCTGTTCCGGGACCCGGAGGAGCTTGTCATCGTCGCGCGCCCCGAGGACGTCGCGCCGGCCCTGGCACGGCTTGAGGCGCGGCGGCGGGACGGCGCATGGATCGCCGGATATCTCTCCTATGAGCTTGGCTATGCGCTGGAACCGGTGCTGGCACCTCTGATGCCTGCGGCGCGGGATGTGCCGCTGATGGCCTTTGGCGTCTATGACGCGCCGCTGCCCGCGCCCGCCTTGCCCGCAGGCGATGCTGCACGGCTTGCGCCCCTGCAACCACTTGTCTCGCAACAGGATTATGCCCGCGCTTTTGCCCGCACCCGCGACTATATCGCGGCGGGCGACTGCTATCAGGTCAACCTGACCTTTCCGATTGCCTCGCGCCTGATCGCGGGCAGCCCGCTGGAACTTTACGCGGCGCTGTCGGCACGCCAGCCGGTGGGCTTTGGCGCTTTCCTTGATCTGGGGCAGGGACCGGCGATCCTGTCGCGCTCGCCCGAGCTGTTCTTTTCCCTGGATGCCGGGGGCCGGATCGAGGCGCAGCCGATGAAGGGCACCGCGCCCCGCGATCCCGACCCCGTGCGCGACGCGGTGCTGGCCGCCGAACTTGCGGCATCCGAAAAGAACCGGGCCGAAAACCTGATGATCGTCGATCTGCTGCGCAACGATATCGGACGGATTTCGCGGATCGGCTCGGTCCGGGTGCCCGAGCTGTTCGCGGTGGAGAGCTTTGCCACCCTGCATCAGATGACCTCGCGCGTGGTGGGGCAACTGGCCCGGCCCGCCGATCTGGGGGCGTTGATGCGGGCGCTGTTTCCCTGCGGCTCGATCACCGGCGCGCCCAAGATCCGCGCCATGCAGATCATCCACGAGGTCGAGCCGCATCCGCGCGGCGTCTATTGCGGCAGCATCGGCTGGATGGCCCCGGACGGGGCGGCCTGTTTCTCGGTCGCGATCCGCACGCTGACGGTTTGGCCGGATGGCCGGGTGATGCTGAATGTGGGCGGCGGCGTCGTGCAGGATTCGACCGCCGATGGCGAATGGGAGGAGGCACTGTGGAAAGCCCGCTACGCGCAGGCGCTGGTGAACCCGGCCTGAAACTGATCGAGACCGCGCTGTGGGACGGCGCCGCCTGTCCGCGCCGCGACGAGCATCTGGCCCGGTTGACGGCCAGCGCCGGATTGCTGGGCTGGCCCTGCGATATTGCCGCCGCAAGCGCCGCGCTGACCGGCCCGGCGGGGGCGCCCGCGCGGCTGCGGCTGACGCTGGACGCGACCGGCCGGATCGAGGTGACGCAGGCTGCATTGCCGCCCGCGCGGGCGGAATGGCGGCTGGCGCTGGCCGGTGCCCGGCTGGATGCGGATGACCCGTGGCTGCGGATCAAGACCACGCGCCGCGCCGCCTATGACGCCGCCCGCGCCGCGCTGCCCCAAGGCATCGACGAGGCGATCTTTCTGAACCAGCGCGGTGAGGTCTGCGAAGGCACCATCACCACGCTGTTCTTTGACCGGGGTGCGGGGATGCGTACGCCGCCGCTGGGTTCGGGCCTGCTGGCCGGGGTCCTGCGCGCCGATCTGCTGGCCCGCGGCCTTTGCCACGAGGAAACCCTGATGGCGCGGGATCTGCCGCAGGTCCGCCTATGGGTCGGAAACGCCCTGCGCGGGCTGATCCCGGCGCGCTGGATCGGTTAGGATTTCTGCCTGAAATTTGGGCAGGGCCTGAACTATCCCGGGCCCTGATGCGTTGATTGGGGGAATGGGTTTGCCCTCGCGGGATCAATCCGTTAGCAAACGCGGCACATGAGGTTCGGCCCGGCGTCGGCCTTGCCGATACGGGCAGTCTTGGGGAGGACCAAATGCTCGATCTGACCACGATCCGGGACGAGCTGTCCCGGTATTACGATCTGGCCCCCTCGCTGGAGCTGGCGGAAAGCATGAAGGACATTCATGCCCGCATGGACCGCGTGATGCCCTGGCCCGATTGGGCGATCCATGCGCCCTATGTCGCCGCGATCAACAAGCTGAAACGCGAACGCAATGCCGTGGTGCTGGCGCATAACTACATGACGCCGCAGATCTATCACGGCATTTCCGACGTGGTCGGCGACAGCCTGCATCTGGCGATCAAGGCGACCGAGGTTCAGGCCGACGTGATCGTGCAATGCGGCGTGCATTTCATGGCCGAGACCTCGAAAATCCTGAACCCTGCAAAGACCGTGCTGATGCCGGATATGGAGGCGGGCTGTTCGCTGGCCGAAAGCATCACCGCCGAAGGCATCGCCGAGATGCGCGCGCGTTTCCCCGGTGCCCCGGTCGTCAGCTACGTCAACACCACCGCCGAGGTGAAGGCGGCATCCGACATCTGCTGCACTTCGGCCAATGCGGCGCAGATCGTGGCGGCGATGGAGAGCGACACGGTCATCATGACGCCTGACAAATGGCTGGCGCAGAACGTCGCCAACAAGGTGCCGCAAAAGCGCGTGGTCTGGTGGGACGGCGCCTGCATCGTGCATGAACGCTTTACCGCCCAGGACCTGCGCGATTTCCGCGACTGGAATCCGGGGCTGAAGATCATCGCCCATCCCGAATGCCCGCCCGACGTGGTGGCCGAGGCCGATTATGCCGGCTCGACCGCGAATATTCAGGGCTGGGTGGAACGGGAGCGGCCAAAGCAGGTGATGCTGGTCACCGAATGCTCGATGGCGGCCAATATCTCGGACGCGAACCCCGAGGTCGAGTTTCTGGGCCCCTGCAACATGTGCCCCTATATGCAAAAGATCACGCTGGAAAAGGTGCTGTGGTCGCTGCACACGATGAGCGGCGCGGTCGAGGTCGACAAGGACATCGCCGACCGCGCGCGCATCGCTGTCCAGCGCATGATCGACCTGTCGCGCAAACTGGCGGCCTGAACGGATGATGCAGGTGATCCCGACCGGGCGCGTCATCATTGTCGGCGCAGGGCTTGGTGCGCTTTACGCGGCGCTGAAACTTGCGCCGCGCCCGGTGCTGATGATCTCGCCCGAGGCGCTGGGGCAGGGGGCAAGCTCGGCCTGGGCGCAGGGCGGTGTCGCCGCCGCCATGGACCCCGCCGATTCGCCCGCCGCCCATGCCCATGACACGCTGCGCGCGGGCGCGGGCACCGTGGATGCGGGCGTGGCCGATCTGGTCACGCAAGAGGCACGCCAGCATATTCTGGACCTGACCCGGCTGGGCACCCCCTTTGATCGCAAGCCTGACGGCAGCTACGTCATGTCGCGCGAGGCGGCGCATGGTTTCGCCCGCGTGGTGCGGGTGCGCGGCGATCAGGCCGGGGCCGAGATCATGCGCGCGCTGATCGCGACGGTGCGCGAGACCGCCTCGGTGCAGGTGCTGGAAGGGATGATGGCGACCGGGCTGCGGCTTTGCGATGGTCGCGTCACCGGGATCGAGGTGACGCGGGCCGACGGCTCGCGCCCCATTGCCATCGAAGGGCCGGCGGTGCTGCTGGCTGGGGGCGGCTCGGGCGGGCTTTACGCGGTGACGACCAACCCGCCGCGCATTCGCGGGCAGGTGATCGGCATGGCGGCGCGGGCCGGCGCGGTGATCGCGGATGCCGAATTCGTGCAGTTCCACCCCACCGCAATCGATTGCGGCGAGGATCCGGCACCCTTGGCGACCGAGGCCCTGCGGGGCGAGGGGGCGCATCTGGTGAACCGTCTGGGTGAACGCTTCATGCAGGCAGTCCATCCCGATGCGGAGCTTGCGCCGCGCGATATCGTCGCCCGCGCGGTCTATTCCCAAAGCCGGGCCGGGCTGCGGCCGGCGCTGGACACGCGCGCCTGTCTGGGCGAGCGCATCCTGAGCGAATTTCCCGCCGTGGCCGGGGCTTGCGCCCGGGCGGGGATCGACCCCACCCGCGCGCAGATCCCGGTGGCAGCGGCAGCGCATTACCATATGGGCGGGGTTTCGGTGGATGCCGATGGCTGCGCCAGCCTTGCCGGGCTTTGGGTCTGCGGCGAGGCCTCCTCGACCGGGCTGCATGGCGCGAACCGACTGGCCTCGAACGGGCTTCTTGAGGCGCTGGTCTATGCCCGCCGCGCGGCGCTGTCGATCGAGGCGGCAAGCGATCTGCCCGAGGAGGCCGCGCCACTCGTGCTGCCCGAGCTTGCGCCCGCTGCGGTTCCCGATCCGGCGCTGGTCGCGCGGCTTCGCCGGGCGATGACCGAGGGCGCGGGCGTCGTCCGCGACGCGGACGGCCTGAGCCGTTGTCTGCACGAGATTGCGCAGGTCGAGGCCGCCCAGCCCGATTGCCCGGCGCTGTTGAACATGACCGCCACCGCCACGCTGATCGCCGGCGCGGCGCTGATGCGGCGGGAAAGCCGGGGCGCGCATTGCCGTTCGGATTTTCCCGAAACGTTGCCGCAGGCGCAGCGGTCGTTCCTGACGCTGACCGATGCCCTGGCGCTGCGCGAGCGCCTGAAGGAGACGATATGACCCCGATGCCGCCCCGGATGCCACCGCTGCCCGACATGATCCTTGAGCCGCTGGTCCGCGCCGCGCTGACCGAGGATCTGGGCACATTCGGCGACATCACCACCCGCACGGTGATCCCGGCGGGCACCCGCTATACCGCCCGCATCAAGGCGCGCGAGGCGGGCGTGGTCTCGGGGATGCAGCTTGCGGCCATCGCATTCCGGCTGATCGACCCGGCGCTGACCCTGCGCGTCCATTGCCCCGATGGCGCGCCATTCGGCCCCGGCGACACGCTGGCCGAGATCGAGGGCGAGGCGGCCTCGATTCTCTCGGCCGAGCGGGTGGCGCTGAATTTCGCTGGCCGGCTGTGCGGCATCGCCACGCTGACCGCCGCCTTCGTCGCCGAGACGCGCGGCACCGCGACCCGCATCACCTGCACCCGCAAGACCACCCCCGGCCTGCGGCTGGTCGAGAAACAGGCGGTGCTGCATGGCGGCGGCTTCAACCACCGCTTTTCGCTGTCGGACGCGATCCTGATCAAGGACAACCATATCGCGGCGGCCGGCGGCATCCGGCCGGTTCTGGCGGCGGTCAAGGCGCGCGCCTCGCATATGATGCGGGTCGAGATCGAGGTGGACCGGCTGGAGCAACTGGCCGAGATTCTGGACGAGGGCGGGGCCGATATTGTGCTCCTGGACAACATGACGACGCCGGTGCTGCGCGAGGCGGTCGCGATGACGGCGGGCCGGCTGGTGCTGGAGGCGTCCGGCAACATGCGACTCGACCGCATTGCCGAGGTCGCGGCGACCGGCGTCAATTATATTTCGTCAGGGGCGCTGACCCATTCGGCGCGCACGCTGGATTTGGGGCTGGATTTCTGACGTAAAATTTCGGTTCGGATAATTCCCCTTTTGCGGCAGAACATTGCGGGTGAAACCCAGAAAATGAACAAACTTGCCTTATGGCAGGATTTTGCGCAAGACTGGTCATCTCTGGCAGGCAAGCCACAAATTCAGTTATCGCTAACACTTTTTTCCAAGGCCCCGCTTGCTTTCGAGAGCGGATTCCTTAAGCAGAAATCAACGATTGCCCGAACCGTTACGGGCGTGATGATTTGCAAGGTGACGAGATGGCTAAGGACAACATGCCCAAGACCGATTTCCGCGATGCGATCCTGTGGCATCTGACCTATACGCTGGGCAAGGATCCCGACCACGCACAGATTTTCGACTGGCGCATGGCGCTCAGCTATGCGGTGCGCGACCGCATCGTGGACCGTTGGATGGCCGCCACGCGCGAGACCTACCGCGCCGATGCCAAGCGTGTCTATTACCTGTCGATGGAGTTCCTGATCGGGCGCCTGCTTGAGGATAACATCGTCAACATGCGCCTGGCCGACGAGGCGCGCTCGGCGATCGAATCCTTTGGCCTGAACTATCGCAGCGTGCTGCTGGACGAACCCGATGCGGCGCTGGGGAATGGTGGCCTGGGCCGTCTGGCGGCCTGTTTCATGGAATCGCTGGCGACGCTGGGCTGCCCGGCCTACGGCTATGGCATCCGCTATGAACACGGGTTGTTCCGCCAGTCCTTTGCCGATGGCCGCCAGCACGAAGCCCCCGAGGACTGGCTGCAACAACCCTATGCCTGGGAGTTCGAACGCCCCGAAGCGGCCTTTACCCTGGGCTTTGGCGGACGTGTTGTCAGCCGCGACGGCAAGGCGGTGTGGGAGCCGGAAAACTTTGTCAAATCCGAGGCTTTCGACACTCCGGTCGTGGGCTGGAAGGGCCGCTGGGCGAATACGCTGCGGCTTTGGTCCGGGCGGGCGGTGAACCCCTTTGACCTTGAGCGCTTCAACGCCGGCGACTTCGCGGCGGCGGCGGAAAATGAGGCGCTGGCGCGCACCATCTCGCGCGTGCTGTATCCCGAGGATTCGACCGAAAAGGGCAAGCGCCTGCGGCTGACGCAGGAATATTTCTTCTCGGCCGCATCGATCCGCGACATTCTGCGCCGCTTCCTGAGCGATCACGCCGATCTGCGCCTGCTGCCGCAAAAGGTCGCGATCCAGATGAACGACACCCATCCGGCGATTGCCGGGCCGGAGCTGGTGCGCCTGCTGCATGACGAACACGGCCTGCCCTTTGAGGAGGCGCTGCACATCACTCAGGGCTGCGTGAACTATACCAACCACACCCTGCTGCCCGAGGCGCTGGAAAGCTGGGGCGAGGACCTGTTCGCCAGCCTGCTGCCGCGCCATCTGCAGCTGATCGACCGCATCGACGATGCCCATGCAAAGGCCAACCCCTCGCGCAAGGTGGCGGCACGCGGCGAAGGTCGGGTCAAGATGGGCGAGCTGTCCTTCATCATGGCGAACCGCGTCAACGGCGTCGCCGCCCTGCATACCGGGCTGATGAAGACCACCGTCTTCAAAGAACTGCACCGCCTGCATCCCGAACGCATCGTCAATGAAACGAACGGCGTCACGCCCCGCCGCTGGGTGCATTCGTGCAACCCGCGCCTGTCCACGCTGATCACCGACACCATCGGCGAGGGCTGGGTCGGCGATCTGGAACAGCTGACCAAGCTTGAGCCGCATATCGACAACCCGGACTGGCTTTCGCGTTTTACCGAGGTCAAGGCGCTGAACAAGGCGGACCTGTGCGACTGGATCACCCGCGATCACGGGCTGATGCTGAACCCGCAGGCGATCTTCGACGTGCAGATCAAGCGCATCCACGAATACAAGCGCCAGCACCTGAACATCCTTGAGGCCATCGCCCATTGGCAGGAAATCAAGGACAATCCGGGCGCCGGCTGGACCCCGCGGGTCAAGATCTTTGGCGGCAAGGCCGCGCCGGGCTATTTCTTTGCCAAGGACATCATCCGGCTGATCAACGACGTCTCGGTGGTGGTCAATGCCGATGCGCAGACGAACGAACTTTTGCAGGTCGTCTATCTGCCCAACTACAACGTCACCATGGCCGAGCGGCTGATCCCCGCCGCCGATCTGTCCGAGCAGGTCTCGACCGCCGGCAAGGAAGCCTCGGGCACCGGCAACATGAAATTCGCCCTGAATGGCGCGCTGACCATCGGCACGCTGGACGGCGCGAATGTCGAAATCCGCGAGCGGGTGGGGGCGGATAACTTCTTCCTGTTCGGCATGACCGTCGATGAGGCCGAGGCGCGCCGCAATGTCGAGGCGCATGCCACCAAGGCCATCGCCGCCGATCCGCGTCTGGCCCGTGCCGTCGACGCGATCCGCAGCGGCGTCTTCAGCCCGTCCGAGCCGGACCGCTATGCGGGTATCGTCGCCAACCTGACCGGCGCGGATTACTTCCTCGTCGCCTCGGATTTCAGCGATTACTGGCGCGCGCAGCGCGAGGTGGACCGCGCCTATGCCGATGCGCAGGGCTGGGCCCGGATGGCGGCGCTGAATGTCGCGCGCTCGGGCTGGTTCTCGTCGGACCGGACCATCCGCGGCTATATGGCGGATATCTGGAACGCAAAAAGCCTGATCGGGCAGGAGTAAACGCCCAGCAAGTCTGATGCCATTTTAGGGGGTGCCACGTCCATGATCGACCCAAGCGAAGTTGCGGACCTTTCGGTCCTGAACCGCATCATCGAAGGGCGTTTCGACGATCCCTTCGCCGTGCTTGGCCCGCACCGCAAGGGCAAGCTGCGCTATGTGACCGCCTTTGACCCCGGCGCCAGTGAAATGGCCGCCATGGTCGCGGGCAAGGCCTCGCCGCTGGAGCCGGTCGCGAATTATCCCGGCCTGTTTCACGGCAAGGTCGCGGGCGCCAAGCCATATCAGCTGCGCGGTCGCCGCGACGGCGAGGAATGGCTGGTCGAGGACGCCTATCGTTTCGGCCCGGTCCTGGGCGAGATGGACGAATATCTTCTGGGCGAGGGCACGCATCAGCGCCTGTGGAAGGTGCTGGGCGCGCATGTCATCGAACATGAAGGCGTCAAGGGCACGCATTTCGCGGTCTGGGCCCCGAATGCGCGGCGCGTCTCGGTCATCGGCGATTTCAACGCCTGGGACGGGCGGCGCCATGTCATGCGCCGGCGCGGCGCCACCGGCGTCTGGGAGATTTTCCTGCCGCTGATCGGCGATGGCACGCCCTATAAATACGAGATCCTTGGCGCTTATGGCGAGCGTCACGAAAAGGCCGACCCGGTCGGCTTTGGCTCGCAGCACCCGCCGCAGACGGCCTCGGTCGTGCGCGATGTGACCGGCTATGGCTGGTCGGACGCGGAATGGATGGCCTCGCGCGCCAAGGCGCAGCGCACCGATCAGCCGATCTCGATCTATGAGGTGCATCTGGGAAGCTGGCGCAGGAAAGATGGCGGACGGCCGATTTCCTACAAGGAAGCGGCGGTCGAGCTGGTCGAATATGCCCGCGACATGGGGTTCACCCATATCGAGCTGCTGCCGGTCAGCGAATATCCGTTCGACGGCTCTTGGGGCTATCAGCCGGTGGGGCTGTTCGCGCCGACGATCCGTTTCGGGCCTCCGCATGAATTCCGCGATCTGGTCAATGCCGCGCATAAGGCCGGCCTGGGCGTGCTGCTGGACTGGGTGCCGGGGCATTTCCCGACCGATGCGCATGGTCTGGGCCGTTTCGACGGCACCGCGCTTTATGAGCATTCCGACCCGCGCGAGGGCTTCCATCAGGACTGGAACACCCTGATCTATAACTATGGCCGCACCGAGGTGATGAATTTCCTGACCTCGAACGCGCTGTACTGGCTGATGGAATATCACATCGACGGGCTGCGCGTGGATGCGGTGGCCTCGATGCTCTACCGCGACTATTCGCGGTCCGAGGGGCAATGGGTCCCGAACAAGGATGGCGGCCGCGAGAACTATGAGGCCATCGCCATGCTGCAGGAAATGAACCGCCTGACCTATGGCGAGGTTCCGGGCATCATGACCGTGGCCGAGGAATCGACCTCATATCCCAAGGTGTCGCGGCCGGTCCATGACGGGGGGCTGGGTTTCGGCTTCAAGTGGAACATGGGCTGGATGAACGACACGCTGAACTACATCATCCGCGACCCGGTCTATCGCCAGCACCATCATCACCAGATGACCTTCGGGATGCATTACGCGTTTTCCGAGAACTTCATCCTGCCGATCAGCCATGACGAGGTCGTTCACGGCAAGGGCTCGATGCTGGCCAAGATGCCGGGCGAGGGCTGGGACAAGTTCGCAAACCTGCGCGCCTATTACGGCTTCATGTGGGGCCATCCGGGCAAGAAGCTGCTGTTCATGGGCCAGGAATTCGCCCAAGGCGCGGAATGGAACCATGACGCGGAAATCGACTGGGCGTCCATCGGCCATCCGCTGCATTACGGCATGCAGATGCTGGTGCGCGACCTGAACCATCTCTATCGCACGACACCCGCGCTTTACGTCAAGGACTGCGACCCCGAGGGCTTCCAGTGGATCGAGGCCAATGATGCCCAGAATTCGGTCTTTGCCTGGATCCGGCGCGGCAATCCCGGCGATCCCGAGGTGGTGGTGGTCTGCAACTTCACCCCCGTCGAGCGTTCCGCCTATCGCCTTGGCATGCCCCAGGCGGGGGTCTGGCGCGAGGCGCTGAACTCGGATGCCGAGGCTTATGGCGGCGGCGGGCGCGGCAATCTGGGCAGCGTCACGGCGGTCGCGGGCGAGAGCCACGGCCAGCCCGCGCATGCCGATGTGGTCCTGCCACCGCTTTCGACGCTGATCCTGATCAAGGATGATGCGCTGAAAACCAAGTGATTTCTTGTTAGGCCGCCCCGGTGCGGCACTGTTTTCCAGGAGGAGGGGAAAATGGCACCTCGGAACGAAAGGCTGTCCAGCCGCACCATGGCCTTTGTGCTGGCCGGTGGGCGTGGCTCGCGGCTGAAGGAATTGACGGACCGGCGGGTGAAGCCGGCCGTCTATTTCGGCGGCAAGTCGCGGATCATCGACTTCGCACTGTCGAATGCGCTGAACTCGGGCATCCGCAAGATGGCGCTGGCCACGCAATACAAGGCGCATTCGCTGATCCGCCATGTGCAGCGCGGCTGGAACTTCTTCCGCGCCGAAAGGAACGAGTTTCTGGATATTCTGCCCGCCTCGCAGCGCTATGACGAGGCGATGTGGTATCGCGGCACGGCCGATGCCGTGGCCCAGAACATCGACATCATCGACAGCTACCGCGTCGAATATGTGCTGATCCTTGCCGGCGATCACATCTACAAGATGGATTACGAGCTGATGATCCGCCAGCATGTCGATACCGGCGCGGATGTGACCATCGGCTGCCTGACCGTGCCGCGGGCCGAGGCCTCGGCCTTTGGCGTCATGGCGGTGGATGCGACCGACCGCATCACCAGCTTTCTGGAAAAGCCCGCCGATCCGCCCGGCACGCCCGAGGACCCGAATGTCACGCTGGCCTCGATGGGGATCTATGTCTTCAAATGGAGCTTCCTGCGCGATCTGTTGATCCGCGACATGGAGGACGACAATTCCAGCCATGATTTCGGCAATGACCTGATCCCCGACATCGTCAAGAACGGCAAGGCGCAGGCGCATCGCTTTACCGAAAGCTGCGTGCGTTCCAGCCCCGACGCGCCGGCTTACTGGCGCGATGTGGGGACGGTCGATGCCTTCTGGAAGGCCAATATCGACCTGACCGATTTCACCCCGGATCTGGACCTGTGGGATCGCGACTGGCCGATCTGGACCTATTCGGAATCGGTGCCGCCGGCCAAGTTCATCCATGACGAACCCGAGCGGCGCGGCATCGCCGTCAGCTCGATGGTGTCGGGGGGCTGCATCATCTCGGGGACCGAGATCCGGCAGTCGCTGCTGTTCACCCACGTCAATACCAATTCCTTTGCCTCACTCGACGGGGCGGTGGTTCTGCCCTATGTGAATGTGGCCCGCCATGCGCGGCTGAAGAATGTGGTGATCGACCGTGGTGTGCGCATTCCCGAAGGGCTGGTCGTGGGCGAGGACCCGATCGAGGATGCGAAATGGTTCCGCGTCTCGGACGGGGGGATCACGCTGATCACGCAGGACATGCTGAAGCGAAGGGAAGCCTCCTTATGACACGGGTTCTGTCCGTCACCTCGGAATGCGTTCCGCTGATCAAGACCGGCGGGCTGGCGGATGTGGCGGGCGCCTTGCCCGCCGCACTTGCCCCGCATGGCGTCGAGATGCGGACAGTGCTGCCGGGCTATCGCGTCGTCATGGCCGCACAGGGCCATGACGCGCCGGTGGTCATGGAGCTGGGCGACCTGTTCGGTGGCCCGGCCCGGATCCGGCGCGGGACGCTGGCGGATGCGGTGCTGTATATCCTTGATGCGCCGCATCTTTTCGATCGCGACGGCGGGCCCTATCTGGGGCCAGACGGCAAGGACTGGCCCGACAACCCGCAGCGTTTCGCGGCGCTGGACCGGGCCGCCGCGATCATCGCCCGCGACGGGATCGAGGGCTGGCATCCGCAGATCCTGCATCTGCATGACTGGCAGGCCGGGCTGGCGCCGGTCTATCTGCGCCAGCTGGGCGTCTCGGGCGTCAAGTCGCTGCTGACCATCCACAATATCGCGTTTCAGGGCCTCGCGCCCGCGCATATGCTGGGCGCGCTGCAATTGCCCGCGCATCTGTTCACCCCGCAGGGCTTTGAATACTGGGGCCGCATCAGCGCGCTGAAGGCGGGGATCGTCTTTGCCGAAAAGGTCTCGACCGTCAGCCCGACCTATGCCGAGGAGCTGATGACCCCCGAATTCGGCATGGGGATGGAGGGGGTGCTGGCCAGCCGTGGCGGCGATTTCGTCGGCATCCTGAACGGCATCGATCTGGACGCCTGGACGCCGCCCTTTGCCGATCTTGAGGGCAAGGCCCGCGCCCGCGCCCGGCTGCGCGCCGAATTCGGCCTGCCCGAGACGGCCGGCCCGCTTTGCGTCGTGGTCTCGCGCCTGTCGGAGCAAAAGGGGCTGGACCTCTTGATCGAGGCGCTGCCGGCGCTGATCGAGAATGGCGGCCAGCTGATCGTGCTGGGGGCGGGCGATGCCCGCATCGAAAGCGCCCTGCGCGAGGCGGCCGAACGCAACCCGGCCAATGTCGCGCTGCGCATCGGCTATGACGAGGCGCTTGCGCATCGCATGATCGAGGGCGGCGACGCCATCCTTGTCCCCTCGCGGTTCGAGCCTTGCGGCCTGACCCAGATGTATGGGCTGCGCTATGGCACCTTGCCGGTGGTCTCGCTGACCGGGGGGCTGGCCGATACGGTCATCAACGCCTCGGCCGCGGCCATGGGGGCGGGGGTGGCCACGGGGCTGCAATTCCACCCGGTGAATGCGCCCGCGCTGGCCCGCACGCTGGCGCGGATGGTGCAGCTTTACCGCCAGCCCCGGCTCTGGCAAGCCATGGTGGCCAATGCCATGGCCCAGCCGGTCGGCTGGGATGCCTCGGCACGGGCCTATGCCGATCTGTTCAAAGTGATGACGACTGCCTGATGACGAACTGGACGATTACCGCGGGGCGCGCCGATCCCCTTGGCGCAACTTTTGACGGCGAGGGTGTGAACTTCGCGGTGTTTTCCGTGCATGCGCGGCGGGTTTCGCTGTGCCTGTTCACCCCCGATGGCCGGATCGAGACCCACCGGATCGACCTGCCCGAACGCGACGGCGATGTGTGGCATGGCTATATCTCGGGGCTGCGGCCGGGCCAGTGCTATGGCTATCGCGCCGATGGCCCCTATGCCCCCGCCGAGGGGCACCGCTTCAACCACAACAAGCTGCTGCTTGACCCCTATGCCCGGCGGCTGACCGGCCATCCGGTCTGGCATGACGCGCTGATGGGCTATACCGTCGGCGCCCCCGAGGCGGATCTGTCCATGGACCCGCGCGACAGCGCGAAATACATGCCGCGCTGCGTGGTCGAGGACCCGTCGTTTTCATGGGGCAATGACCGCCCGCCGCGCACGCCGATTTCGCAATCCATCATCTATGAGGCCAATGTTAAGGGCCTGACGCAGAACCACCCCGAGGTGTCCCATCCCGGCACCTTCCTGGCGCTGGCCTCGGACCCGATGCTGGAGCATCTGCAAAAGCTGGGGATCACCGCGATCGAGCTGCTGCCGGTGCAGGCCTTCCTGAACGACCGCTTTCTGGTCGAAAAGGGGCTGGTGAATTTCTGGGGCTATCAGACGCTGGGCTTTTTCGCCCCCGATCCGCGCTATCTTTCGGGCGGCGACATTTCCGAATTCCAGCACATGGTGGCGCGGCTGCACGCCGCCGGCATCGAGGTCATTCTGGACGTGGTCTATAACCAC
This sequence comes from Paracoccus lutimaris, assembly GCF_003337565.1. Classification (GTDB taxonomy): domain Bacteria; phylum Pseudomonadota; class Alphaproteobacteria; order Rhodobacterales; family Rhodobacteraceae; genus Paracoccus; species Paracoccus lutimaris. The sequence continues at coordinate 61,756 of NZ_QPJL01000012.1, read as the reverse complement.
ACCTGCGAAGGCAACCAGATGGGGCCGACGCTGTCCTTCCGGGGCCTGGACAACCGCAGCTATTACCGGCTGACCGATGATCCGCGCTATTACATAAACGATACCGGCACCGGCAACACGCTGAACCTGAACCATCCGATGGTGCTGCGCATGGTCATGGACAGCCTGCGCTATTGGGTCGAGGTGATGCATGTCGACGGCTTCCGTTTCGATCTTTGCGCGACGCTGGGCCGGCGGGTGCGGGGGGGCTTTTCCTCCAGCGCCTCGTTCTTTGACGCGATCCGGCAGGACCCGGTCCTGACCCGCGTCAAGCTGATCGCCGAGCCCTGGGATATCGGGCCGGGCGGCTATCAGCTGGGGGCGTTTCCGCCGCCCTTCCTGGAATGGAACGACAAGTATCGCGACGGCGTCCGCCGCTTCTGGCGGGGCGATGGCGGCCAGATCTCGGATCTGGCGGAACGGTTGACCGGCTCGGCCCGGCAATTCGACCATTCCGGCCGGCCCGCGACCTCGTCGGTCAACTTCCTGACCGCACATGACGGTTTCACGCTGATGGATACGGTCAGCTACAACCAGAAACACAATGAGGCCAATGGCGAGGGCAACCGCGACGGCCATAGCGAGAATTTCTCGGACAATATGGGCGTCGAGGGGCCGACCGGCGACATCAAGCTGAACGCCGCGCGCGCCCTGCGCCGGCGCAACATGATGGCGACGCTGCTCTTGTCGCAGGGCACGCCGATGATGCTGGCCGGGGATGAGCTGGGGAACTCGCAATCGGGCAACAACAACGCCTATTGCCAGGACAACGAGATCGGCTGGGTCGTCTGGAAGGATGCCGATCAGGATTTTCTGGACTTCACCGCCCGCCTTGTCGCGCTGCGCCGCGCCCATCCGATCTTGCGCCAGAAGCGTTTCCTGCATTCGCGGCAACGGCTGGTCGACGGTCTGGGCGACCTGTTCTGGTGGCGTCCCGACGGCACGCCGATGAATGCCGGCGACTGGACGGCACCGGATCTGCGGGTGATCTGCGTCGAGATGCGCATCGCTTCGGGCACGCCCGTCTATGCGCAGCGCGAAGAGGCCCTGTTCATGGTCTTCAACGGTGGCCCTGCGCTGAGCGTCACCTTGCCCGAGGCGCCTGCGGGCTGGGTCTGGCGGCTGCATATCGACACCGACCGCCCGCTGCTGATGCCCAGCCTGACGCCGCGCAGCACCGTTCAGGTCGCCGCGCAATCCGTGCGGCTTTACGAGCTGGAGCGCGACCATGACTGATCCGCGCCTCGCCCTTGCCGCAAGAATGGGCGTCCTGCCCGGCTATCACGATCTGTCCGGACATTGGCGCGAAACCCCGGTCGAGACCGCCGAGGCGCTGGTGGCCGCGATGGGCCTTGCCGCGCCCGACGAGGCCGAGGCGCGGCTTGCCGCCCTGCCGCGCGACGTGATCTGCGAGGTGGGCTGCCGGCCCGATCTGGACCTGTGGGACACGCCCTGGCGGCTGACCTGCGACGACGGCAGCCAGCTTGAGGGGCAGGGGCCCTTGCCCGAGCTGCCTCTGGGCATCCACCGCCTGTCGGCGCGGGGGATCTGCTATACGCTCTTGGCGGCGCCGCCGCGCCTGCCGGAGCCCGCGCGCTGCTGGGGGCTGGTCGCGCCGCTTTACGGCCTTTCGGCGCAGGGCATCGGCAGCTATGACGATCTGGGCCGGCTGGCCGCCGGCATGGGCGGGCATGGCGCGGCCTTTCTGGGCATCAACCCGGTTCATGCCGGCTTCCCGACCCAGCCCGGGCTTTTCAGCCCCTATACGCCCTCGCATCGCCGCCGCCTGAACGTGATCCATCTGGCGGCAGGGGCCGGCCAGCCCGGCCCGCTGGTCGATTACCTGCGCGACATTCCGGCGCGGATGGCGGCCCTGCGGGCGGAATATGACGGCTTTTCCGGCGATACCCGCTTCGACATCTGGCAGGCGGGCGAGGGCGAGAGCCTGCAGCGCTTTGCCCTGCATCAGGCGCTGTCGGCCCGGCATGGCGCCTTCTGGAACGACTGGCCCGAGCAGATCTCGGCGCCCGACCGGCCCGCAGCGCAGGCCGCGCGGATCGAGCTGGCCGGCGAGATGCGCTTTCATGCCTGGCTGCAATGGCGCGCGGAACTGGCGCTGGCCGGCGCGGGGCAGGCGGCGCGCGATGCCGGCATGCGGCATGGCCTTTATCTGGACCTTGCCGTCGGCACCCACCCCCATGGCGCCGAGACCTGGGAGGACCGCGCCAGCTTCGCCGCCGGGGCCTCGCTGGGGGCGCCGCCCGATGCCTTTGCGCCGGACGGGCAGAACTGGAACCTTGCGCCGCTGAACCCGCTGCGGCTGCGCGCCAGCGCCTATGCGCCGCTGGCCGAGACGCTGCGCCGCCAGCTGCAATTCGCGGGCGTCCTGCGCATCGACCATATCATCGGCTTCGACCGTGCCTTCTGGGTGCCGGGCAATGGCGCGGGAGCCTATGTCCGCATGCCCTCCGAGGCGATGTTCGCCGTCATCCGCATCGAGGCCGCGCGCGCCGGAAATGCCGTGATCGTCGGCGAGGATCTGGGCATCATCCCCGAGGGGTTGCGGGGGCATCTGGCGGGGTCGGGGGTTCTGGGCTGCCGGGTGGCGATGTTTGAACGCGACAGCTGGCACCCGCCGCATTTCCGCGCCCCCGAAGCATATGACCGCAGCGCCATCGCCAGCTTCTCGACCCATGATCTGCCGACATGGCGGGGCTGGCGGCAGGGGGCCGATATCGATGCCCGCGCCCGCATCTCGGGGCAGGACACGACCGAGGCGCATCGCGAACGCGCGACCGAGGTCGCGGCGCTGGACGCGATCCTGCCCGATGACAGCGCGGATGCGCTGCACGGGCTTTTGGCGTGCGCCGCCTCGCGCCTTGTCGCCGTGCAGGCCGAGGTGATGCTTGATATGGCCGAGCAGCCGAACCTGCCCGGCACCACCGTCGAATATCCAAACTGGCAGTTGCGTCTGCCGGTGGCCGCCGGCGATATCGCCGGCCTGCCCGCCGCCGCCCGCACCGCCACCATCATGCGTGAGAACGATCGTCAGGAGGAGCGGCCATGAGCGTTCAGAGGATTTCCACGAAACCCATCGAGGGTCAAAAGCCCGGCACCTCGGGCCTGCGTAAGAAGACCCCGGTCTTCATGCAGCCGCATTACCTTGAAAACTTCGTGCAGGCGATCTGGAACGGCACCGGCGGCGCCGAGGGCAAGACCTATGTTCTGGGCGGCGACGGGCGCTATTTCGGCGACCGCGCGGCGCAGGTCATCCTGCGCATGGCCGCGGCCAGCGGCGCGAAAAAGGTGATCGTCGGCCAGAACGCGATCCTGTCCACGCCCGCCGCCTCGCATCTGATCCGCAAGCGCCAGACCGATGGCGGCATCATCATGTCCGCCAGCCACAATCCCGGCGGCCCGAAAGAGGATTTCGGCGTCAAGTTCAACACCCCGAATGGCGGCCCCGCCCCCGAGGGCGTGACCGAAAAGATCTTTCAGGCGACCAAGGATATCAGCGAATACCTGATCCTTGAATCGCAGGATGTGGACCTGTCCACGCTGGGCAGCAGGACGCTGGGCGGGATGGAGGTCGAGGTCGTCGACCCGGTTGCCGATTATGCCGAGCTGATGCGCGAGATCTTTGATTTCGACAAGATCCGGGCGTTGTTTCAAAGCGGCTTCCGCATCCGGTTCGACGCCATGCATGCCGTGACCGGCCCCTATGCCAAGGCCATCCTTGAGGGAGAACTGGGCGCGCCGGCAGGTTCGGTCGTGAACGCGGTGCCCAGCCCCGATTTCGGCGGCGGCCACCCGGACCCGAACCCGATCTGGGCCAAGGACCTGATGGACACCATGTTCGGCGCCGATGCCCCGGATTTCGGCGCCGCCTCGGACGGCGACGGCGACCGCAACATGATCGTCGGGCGCAATGCCTATGTGACGCCCTCGGACAGCCTTGCGGTGCTGGCGGCGAATGCCACGCTGGTCCCGGCCTATGCCGGTGGCCTCAAGGGCGTGGCGCGGTCGATGCCGACCTCGAAGGCGCTGGACCGGGTGGCCGACAGCCTTGGGCTGGCCTGCTATGAGACGCCGACCGGCTGGAAGTTCTTTGGCAATCTGCTGGATGCGGGCCGCGCGACGCTGTGCGGCGAGGAAAGCGCCGGCACCGGTTCGGACCATGTGCGCGAAAAGGACGGGCTTTGGGCGGTGCTGTTCTGGCTGAACGTGCTGGCCGAGCGGCGCGAATCCGTGGCCGACATCATGGCCGCGCATTGGGCGAAATACGGGCGCAACTATTATTCCCGCCACGATTACGAGGCGGTGGATTCGGCCGCCGCGAACGGGCTGGTCGATGCGCTGCGCGCGCGTCTGGCCGATCTGCCCGGCCAGACCGTGGCCGGGCTGCGGATCGAGGCTGCGGATGAATTCGCCTATGACGATCCGGTCGACGGCTCGCACAGTGCCGCGCAGGGCCTGCGGGTGATGACCGAGGGCGGCGGTCGCATCGTGTTGCGCCTGTCGGGAACCGGAACCGAGGGCGCGACGCTGCGCGTCTATCTGGAGCGGGTCGAGACCGATCCGGCACGGCTTCAGGATGATCCGCAAGCGGCGCTGGCCAGCATCATCGCTGCCGCCGACCAGATCGCCGGCATCCGCGAACGCACCGGCCGCGAGGCTCCAGACGTCATTACCTGATTCTGTGCCAGCGGTTTGAAAATCCCGCATTTTTTTCGCGCCCGGCCGTTTTGGCCGGGCGTTTCGCATTTCCGCGCTCGCGCTTGCCCGGTGAAAGCCCGACCAGACCTTTGCATGACTTATTTCTGCCACAAAAGCGTCGCAAACTTGATTGACTGGCCAGAGGGTCAGACGTAGCCTGTTAGCGTAAACAGTACACCGAGGGAGGAGTTCGGATGGGACTGAAGGTGACGTTGCTAACCGCAACGGCAGTGGGATTCGCTTGCGCTGCGCAAGCCGAGGATCTCACAATCGCGACTGTCAACAATGGCGACATGATCCGCATGCAGAAGCTGGCCGAGGACTTTTCGGCCAAGCATCCGGACATCAATGTCGAATGGGTCACGCTCGAGGAGAATATCCTGCGCGAGCGCGTCACCACCGACATCGCCACCAAGGGCGGTCAATATGACGTGCTGACCATTGGCACCTATGAGGTGCCGATCTGGGCCAAGCAGGAATGGCTGGTACCGCTGGACGGCATGCCCGAGGACTATGCCGCAGATGACCTGCTGCCCGCTGTGCGGAGCGCGCTGTCGGTCGACGACAAGCTTTATGCGGCGCCCTTCTATGCCGAATCGGCGATGATCATGTATCGCACCGATCTGGCCGAGGCCGCCGGCATCAAGATCTCGGAGGCGCCGACCTGGACCGAGATCATGGCCGCCGCCAAGGCGATGACCGACAAGAGCAAGGAACAATACGGCATGTGCCTGCGCGGCAAGCCGGGCTGGGGCGAGAACATGGCCTTCCTGACGGCCATGGCCAACAGCTATGGCGCGCGCTGGTTCGACATGGACTGGAAGCCGCAATTCGACAGCCCGGAATGGAAGGCGGCGCTGACCGACTACCTGACCATGATGACCGAATACGGGCCGCCCGGCGCGTCCTCGAACGGCTTCAACGAAAACCTGTCGCTGTTCCAGCAGGGCAAATGCGGCATGTGGATCGACGCCACCGTCGCCGCCAGCTTCGTGACCGACCCGGCCAGCTCGACCGTGGCCGACAAGGTGGGCTTCGCGAAGTTCCCCAACAAGGAAGGCGTGGACAACCACGGCAACTGGCTCTGGGCCTGGTCGCTGGCCATTCCGGCCTCGTCGGATGCGCCGGACGCAGCCAAGACCTTCATCGCCTGGGCAACCTCCAAGGGCTATACAGATCTGGTGGCCTCGAAGGACGGCTGGCGCGCCGCCCCTCCGGGCACGCGGACCTCGCTTTACGCGAATGCCGACTATCAGGCGGCCGCGCCCTTTGCGGCCATGACCCTGACGGCGATCGAATCGGCGAATACGCAGAAATCCTCGGTGCAGGACATTCCCTATACCGGCGGTCAGTTCGTGGCGATCCCGGAATTCCAGGGCATCGGCACGGCGGTCGGCCAGCAGTTCTCGGCAGCACTTGCCGGGCAGATGTCGGCTGACGATGCGCTGGCGGCAGCGCAGGCCAATACCACGCGCGAAATGACCCGCGCCGGCTATATCAAGTAAAAGCCCGAACAGGGCCGTGCCGTCCGGGCATACCGGGCGGCACTTGTTAAGGGGGACAGCGCGAGCGTATTCGCGCAACGTCGGAGGACGCCATGGCCACACGCCAGACCCAGAGCCTCGCCCGCCTGATGCGCGCACCTGCAATCATCCTGCTGCTCGTCTGGATGCTCGTGCCGCTGGCAATGACGCTCTATTATTCGTTTCTGAACTACAACCTGCTCAGCCCCGGCCAGACCAGTTGGGCCGGGTTCTTCAACTATCAGTATTTCTATACTGATCCGGCCTTTTTCGAGTCGATCAAGAACACCATCATTCTGGTGCTGGGCGTCCTGACGATCACCGTCGTCGGTGGTATCGCCATCGCCATGCTGATCGACAAGCCGATCTTCGGGCAGGGGATCGTGCGCATTCTGGTCATCTCGCCCTTCTTCGTCATGCCGCCGGTGGCGGCGCTGATCTGGAAGAACATGATCATGCACCCCAGCTACGGGGTCTTTGCCGATATCGCGAAATTCTTCGGTGCCAATCCGGTGGACTGGTTCGCGCAATATCCGCTGTTCTCGATCATCGTCATCGTCGCCTGGCAATGGCTGCCCTTTGCCACGCTGATCCTGCTGACCGCCCTGCAGTCCCTGGACGGCGAGCAGATGGAGGCCGCCGAGATGGACGGCGCCCCGGCCTATAGCCGCTTCATCTATCTGACGCTGCCGCATATGGCCCGCGCGATCACCGTGGTGATCCTGATCCAGACCATCTTCCTGTTGGGCGTCTATGCCGAAATCCTCGTGACCACGAATGGCGGTCCGGGCTTTGCCTCGACCAACCTGACCTTCCTGATCTATCGCGCCGCGCGTCTGAACTTCGACATCGGCGGGGCAGCGGCAGGGGGCATCATCGCGGTCGTCCTTGCGAACTTCGTCGCCTTCTTCCTGATGCGCGCCGTCGGCAAGAACCTGGATTGAGGAGAATGTAACGATGGCACGCGCTGTCTCAAAGAACGCAAAGATCGGCTACACCATCGCCGCCTGGACGGTGGCTTTGGTGATCTTTTTCCCGATCCTTTACACCATCATCACCAGCCTGAAGACCGAGCAGGAGGCGATCGAGGGCTTCAACCTGATCCCGTCCTTTACCTTTGAAAGCTATCAGACCGTCCAGTCGCAGAACGACTATTTCAAGCCGTTCATGAACTCGGTCATCCTGTCGGTCGGCTCGACCATCCTTGCGCTGATCGTGGCCATTCCGGCGGCCTGGGCGATGGCTTTCTCGCCCACCAAGCGGACCAAGGACATCCTGATGTGGATGCTGTCCACCAAGATGATGCCCGCGGTCGCGGTGCTGGTGCCGATCTATCTGATCTTTCTGCGCACCGGGCTGATGGACACCCGGATCGGCCTGACGGTCCTTCTGATGCTCATCAACCTGCCGATCGTGGTCTGGATGCTCTATACCTATTTCCGCGAGATCCCCGGCGAGATCCTCGAGGCCGCGCGCATGGACGGCGCCGGTCTGCGCGAGGAGATCGTCCATATCCTGGCGCCCATGGCGGTGCCCGGCATTGCCTCGACCCTGCTTCTGAACGTCATTCTGGCCTGGAACGAAAGCTTCTGGACCATCCAGCTGACGACGACGAACGCGGCGCCGCTTTCGGCTTTCATCGCCTCGTTCAGCAGTCCGCAGGGCCTGTTCTGGGCCAAGCTTTCGGCGGCATCCACATTGGCCATCGGGCCGATCCTGATCCTCGGCTGGTTCAGCCAGAAACAACTCGTCCGCGGCCTGACCTTCGGCGCGGTTAAGTGAGGTAACCATGGGACAGATTGTTCTAACAAAAGTGCGCAAGGCCTTCGGCGAGGTCGAGGTCATCCCCGGCATCGACCTGCAGATCAACGATGGCGAATTCGTCGTCTTCGTCGGTCCCTCGGGCTGCGGCAAATCCACGCTTCTGCGCCTGATCGCCGGGCTTGAGGATATCAGCTCGGGCAAGATCGAGATCGACGGCAAGGATGCGACCGATGCGCCCCCCGGCAAGCGCGGGCTGGCGATGGTGTTCCAGTCCTATGCGCTTTACCCGCATATGTCGGTCAGAAAGAACATCGCCTTCCCGCTGAAGATGGCGGGCATGTCCGAGGCCGAGCAGAACGCCCGGATCGAGAACGCGGCGCGGGTCCTGAACCTGTCGAACTATCTCGACCGGCGGCCGGGCCAGCTTTCGGGCGGCCAGCGTCAGCGGGTGGCCATCGGCCGCGCCATCGTGCGCGAACCGGCGGCCTTCCTGTTCGACGAACCGCTGTCGAACCTTGATGCCGCCCTGCGCGTCGTCATGCGTCAGGAAATCAGCGAGCTGCATCAGAAGCTGAAGACCACGATGATCTATGTGACCCATGATCAGGTCGAGGCCATGACCATGGCCGACAAGATCGTGGTGCTGCATGCCGGCCGGGTCGAGCAGGTCGGCAGCCCGCTGGAGCTGTATAACGCCCCCGCGAACCTGTTTGTCGCCGGCTTCATCGGCAGCCCCAAGATGAACTTCATCACCGGGCCCGAGGCGGCGAAATATCAGGCCCATACCATCGGCGTGCGTCCCGAGCATGTCGAGGTCAGCAAGGATGGCGATGGCTGGGAGGGCAAGATCCTTCTGGCCGAGCACCTGGGCTCGGACACCTTCCTCAAGGTGGCCTGCCCGGTCGTGGGCGAGATGACCGTCCGCGGCAATGGCGAGATGGGCCTGCACCACAACGACACCATCCGCCTGAAGCCGCGCGCCGACCGCATCTATCGCTTTGACGACAAGGGGCTGGCGCTGAAGTGAACCTGTGCCGGGGCACGGGATGCCCCGGTTTCTTCTTGCAGCGCGGGCCGGGCGTTTCGCCGGCCCGCGTCCTCATTGCCACCGGGACCGGCTATGCAGCCCCCCTTGGCGCGAAAAACGCATTGACGCCGGGCGCCGTGGCGCCGCAGGCGAAACGGATGGGCAGAGATGACAGCAGAAATCGCACTTCCCCGCTATGACCGCAGCAAGCTCAAGCCGGGCATCGTCCATATCGGTCTGGGCAATTTCCACCGTGCCCATATGGCCGTCTATCTGGACGACCTGTTCAATCTGGGCGAAAGTCATGACTGGGCGATCATTGGCGCCGGCGTGCGCGCGCCCGACAGCCGCATGCGCGATGCGCTGAAAGGGCAGGACTGCCTTTCGACGATCATCGAGCTGGACCCCAAGGGCAAGACCTGTCGCCGCGTCGGTGCCATGATCGACTTTCTGCCGGTCGAGCCTGACAATGCCAGTCTGATCGCCGCGATGACGGATCCGCAGATCCGCATCGTCAGCCTGACCGTCACCGAGGGCGGCTATTTCGTGAACCCCGCCACCGGCAAGTTCGACCCCGCCGCGCCCGATATCGCCGCCGACGGCGCCAATCCGGGCGCGCCGGTCACGGCCTTTGGCGCCATCGTCGCGGCGCTGAAGGCGCGGCGTGCAGCGGGCATTCCGCCCTTTACGGTCATGTCCTGCGACAATCTGCCGGGCAACGGCCATGTCACCCATGACGCAGTGATCGGGCTGGCGCGGCTCTCTGACCCCGAACTGGCCGGCTGGATTCAGGCGAATGTGGCCTTTCCGAACGGCATGGTCGACCGCATCACCCCGGCGACCGGCCCGCGCGAGCGCGCCATGGCCGCCAGCTTTGGTCTGGGCGACGATCCGGTGCCGGTGACCTGCGAGCCCTTCCGCCAATGGGTGGTCGAGGACAAGTTCACCAATGGCCGCCCGGCGCTGGAAAAGGTGGGCGTCACCTTCTCGGATCAGGTCCATGCCTTCGAGATGATGAAGATCCGCATCCTGAACGGTGGCCATGCGATCATCGCCTATCCGGGCGGGCTGATGGGCATCGAATATGTCCATGAGGCCATGGCCGAGCCGCTGATCCGCGATTTCCTCGACAAGATCGAAACCGAGGAAATCCTGCCCATCGTGCCGCCGGTGCCGGGGACCGATCTGGATGCCTACAAGACCTTGATCATCGGCCGCTTTTCGAACCCCGAGATCGCGGATACCGAGCGGCGGCTGTGTCTTGACGGCTCGAACCGCCAGCCCAAGTTCATCATCCCCTCGATCCGCGACAATCTGGCGCGCGGCGTGGTGCCGAAGGGGCTGGTCCTCGCCTCGGCGCTGTGGTGCCGCTATTGCGCCGGCACCGATGAGAATGGCGCGGTGATCGAGCCGAACGATCCCGACTGGGACCGCCTGACCCGCGTCGCCCAGGAGGCCCGCGCCCAACCCGCCGCATGGCTGGAGCGGCGCGCGATCTATGGCGATCTGGCCGACAATGCCGAGTTCGTCGCGGCCTTTACCCAGACGCTGAACGACGTGTGGAAAAACGGCACCGCCGCCACCATCCGCGCCTATCTGGGCTAGGGCGGCTGCACTGTCATGACATGGAAAGGCCCGGACCGTCAGGACCGGGCCTTGTTCATTGGCAGATTGGCAGGGGTCAGACCCGCTCGCCCCGGACCCAAGTGCCGCGCAGCACGGGGGTCGCGTCCTCGATCAGCCGGAACCGGATCAGGTCGGCGCGCAGGCCCGGCGCGATGCGGCCGCGATCCGCCAGCGCAGCCGCCCGGGCGGGATTGGTGCTGACCGTGGCGATGGCGCGGGGCAGATCGTCCCAGATCCGCGCCAGAATAGCCGCCCCGGCCAGCAGCCCGGCGGGCACGTAGTCCGAGGACAGGATATCCAGATGCCCGTCTTGCGCCAGATCGGCGGCCGAGACATTGCCCGAATGGCTGCCGCCGCGGATCAGGTTCGGTGCCCCCATCATCACCATGATGCCGTGATCGTGGCAGGCGCGGGCGGCCTCAGGCGTGGTCGGGAACTCGGCCAGCCGCACGCCATGCCCGGCCGAGATCGCGACATGGTCGCGGGTGGTGTCGTCATGGCTGGCCAGCACCGCGCCCAGCCGGTGCGCGATCTCGACCGTCGCCGCCTCATGGGCGTCGCCAAAGCGGTCGCGCAGCGCCTGCAGCCGGGCGACATGTTCGGCAAAGGCCACGTCGTCCAGCTTGTATTTGCCCTGCACATATTGCGCGAGCTTCGAGATGTCGCGGAACTGGCGCTGGCCGGGCGTGTGATCCATCAGGCTGACGATGCCGACGCGATCCTCGGGGCCGAATTCGTCCAGCTCGGCGAGCAGGGTTTCCGAACAGACCTCGGCGCGCAGATGCAGCAGATGGCTGATCCGCAACACGCCGCGCGCCCGCAGCGCCGCCAGCTCATGCGCCAGCGGGCGGGCGTATTTCTTGTAGTCGTCATCCGGCCCGTCGCTGGGGATGGACCCCACGCGCATCGCGTCAAAGACCGTGGTGATGCCGCAGCCCGCCAGTTCCGCGTCATGGGCCAGAATGGCGCTGGCATGGGGCCAGTCCACGCCCGGGCGCGGGCGCATGTGGCGTTCCAGATTGTCGGTATGCAGCTCGACCATGCCCGGCGCGAGATAGTCGCCCTGCATGTCCAGTGCCCCGGGCGGGAGTGATGCGCCCGGCAGGATCTCGGCGATCAGCCCGTTCTCGATCACCACTGCGCCGGGGGTGACGCGGTCGGGCAGGATCAGTTGCGCATTGGCAAGGATGGTCTGGGTCATGTCTGTGGCCGGCTTGGAAACTTGGGGCAGGGGATCAGGCGGCGCGTCCGCCGTCAAGACCGGGGCTTGACCCTTGCGCGGCAATCCACGCAAGGGGCGACGGGGCGTGAGCAGGGCGCCGGCCGGTTCCTGTGCATGATGGGCCTGAGCCTTGCATTCAGGCGGTCAGTTCGGCGACCCAGGCCGGGACCAGCTGGGTCGCGGGCCCGGCGCGGATTTCGTCGAAATCGCTGCTGACGGCCGATGAGGCCAGGTTCAGTTCGACGGTTCTGGCGCCGTTGCGATGCGCATGCTGCGCCAGACCCGCCGCCGGATAGACCTGACCCGAGGTGCCGATGGCGGCGAATATCTCGGCCTCTTCGACAGCGGCCCAGATCCGTTCCATGTGATAGGGGATCTCGCCGAACCAGACGATGTCGGGCCGGGTCGCGGGCTTGCCGCAGCGGGGGCAGGGGTCCAGCGAGCGCATGACCAGCGTCGCCGACCAGCGATGCCCGCAAGCGGCGCAAAGCGCCCCGAGCAGGCTGCCATGCATGTGGATCACCTCGGGCGAGCCGCCGCGCTCATGCAGGTCGTCGACATTCTGGGTGATCAGCGTGACCTGATGCCGTTGGGCCAGCGCCGCCAGCGCCCGATGCGCGGCATTGGGCCGGGCGCGGGCGGCATCCGCCCGGCGCATGTTGTAGAAGCGATGCACCAGCACCGGGTCGCGGCGAAAGCCCGCGGGCGTGGCGACATCCTCGATCCGGTGCTCTTCCCACAAGCCGTCGGTGGCGCGGAATGTCCGAATCCCGCTTTCAGCCGAAATGCCGGCTCCGGTCAGCACCGCGATCCGCATCTGGTTTCAGTTCGCGCAATAGGCTTCGGCGGTGGTGGCGAAATTCTTGTAGCGCGCCCAGAAGGCATTGTCGGAATCGCTTTTCGACATGCGCACTTCCTGCGCCCGCTCGGCATCGTCAAAGAATTTCGCGGCGCGGCGCTGATCGGAACGCGACAGCGTCATGTCGGCGACCTGCTGGATGCAGCCGCAAAGCTGGCGGCTGCCCGCCGCGCGATCCGAACGCATGCAGGCGGAATCAACAGGTCCGGCGACGGCAAGCGGCGTGGTCAGGACCACCGCTGCCGCGGCGATCATAAGGCGGTTGATCATGTCTGTCTCCTCGGGTCTTGCCTGGCGGCCGGGGCTGGGCGCCCTCTTTGATCCGCCCGTTTATCCGAGGAAGGTTAACAGAACCTTCCTCACGGCTCAATCACGGGCGGGTGACCACGGGTCGCGGCGCGGCGGAATTTCGCCCCAAGATATGCCGCCTGCGGGCTGTCACGCCGGGCGCGGCGTATAGCCGGCATCGCGAATCACCTGCTCGGCGCGGGCGGCGTCCAGACCCTCGACGGTGACGCTGTGGCTGGCCAGATCGGTCGCGGCGCGGCCGCCGGCCTCGGTCACCGCTTTTTCAATGGCGGCGGTGCAATGGCCGCAGCTCATGTCCTCGACGTGAAATTTCATCGCCTGTCCTTTCGTCTGGCTGGCAACCCGCCTATGATCGCGCCATACCGCGCCCGGCGCAATTCCCCCCAACCGCAGGATATCCGGCCAATGGTCACCGAAAACTTCCGTGGTGCGATTCTCATGGTCGTCTCGATGGTGCTTTTCGCCTTCGAGGACATGTTCATCAAGCTGCTGGCGGCCGAACTGCCCTATGCCGAGGTGCTGGGCATGATCGGCCTTTTGGGCTTTCTGGCCTTTGGCGCCATGCTGAGGCTCAAGGATGGGCGCTTCCTGACCCGCGACCTGCTCAATCCGCTGGTGCTGTTTCGCAGCATGGCCGAGGTCGTGGGTTCGATCGGGATCGTGGTGGCGCTGGCGCTCAGCGACCTGTCATCGACCTCGGCGATCATGCAGGCGCTGCCCTTGGCCATCGTGCTGGGTGCGGCGCTGTTTCTGGGCGAGCCGGTCGGCTGGCGCCGCTGGAGCGCGATCATCGTGGGCTTTCTGGGCGTACTGCTGGTCATCCGTCCCGGTCTGGCCGGGTTCCAGCCGGTCTCGCTGATGGCGGTGCTGGCGGTGGTCGGGCTGGCCGCGCGCGACATCGCCACCCGCCGCATTCCCGCCCGCATCCATTCCGACCAGCTGGCGGCGCTGGCATTTCTTGCCATCCTGATCGCCTCCTGCGTGATGGGCTGGGTGCTGGGGCAGTCCTTTGTCATGCCCGACCTGCGGCAATGGGGGCTGTTCATTGCCTGCATGGCGGTGGGTGTCGGCGGCTATGCGCTGCTGGTCACCGCCACCCGTCTGGCCGAGGCCTCGGCCCTTGCGCCCTATCGCTATGTGCGGCTGGTTTTCGCGCTGATGCTGGCCTTTGCCGTCTTTGACGAGCGTCCCGACCTGATGACCCTGCTGGGCGCGGCGGTCATTGTCGCCTCGGGCTGCTATACCATGTGGCGCGAGGCCGCGCTGCGCCGCCGCCAGTTGCGCGCCGCCGGTTTCACCCCTGTCCGGTGACGTGATCGCACGCCCGTATCGAACCCCCTTCCCGCAACGCCAAAGCCCCTGTATAGCCCGGCCATGACCGACCTTGATCTCATCCGCAATTTCTCGATCGTGGCCCATATCGACCACGGCAAATCCACTCTGGCCGATCGTCTGATCCAGATGACGGGCACTGTCGCCGAGCGCGACATGAAAGCCCAGCTTCTCGACAGCATGGATATCGAGCGCGAACGGGGCATTACCATCAAGGCCAACACCGTCCGGATCGACTATCCGGCCAAGGACGGCCGCCATTACGTGCTGAACCTGATCGACACGCCCGGCCATGTGGACTTCGCCTATGAGGTCAGCCGCTCGATGCGCGCCGTCGAAGGCTCGCTTCTGGTCGTGGATGCCAGCCAGGGCGTCGAGGCGCAGACCCTTGCCAATGTCTATCAGGCCATCGACGCCGGGCATGAGATCGTCCCGGTCCTGAACAAGATCGACCTGCCCGCGGCCGAGCCCGAGCGCGTCAAGGAAAACATCGAGGACGTGATAGGCATCGACGCCTCGGACGCGATCCCGATTTCCGCGAAAACCGGCCTTGGCATTCCCGACGTGCTGGAGGCCATCGTCACCCGCCTGCCGGCCCCCAAGGGTGACCGCGACGCGCCGCTGAAGGCGATGCTGGTCGACAGCTGGTATGACGCCTATCTGGGCGTCGTCGTCATGATCCGCGTCATGGACGGCGTCATCCGCAAGGGCGACCGCATCCGCATGATGCAGACCAATGCCGTCTACGGCATCGACAAGTTGGCCGTGCTGCGCCCGCAGATGCAGGACATCGCCGAGCTGGGCCCGGGCGAGATCGGCGTGTTGACCGCCTCGATCAAGCAGGTCCGCGACACCCGCGTCGGCGACACCATCACCCATGAACGCAAGGGCGCCGAGACCCCGCTGCCCGGTTTCAAGCCCGCCCAGCCGGTGGTCTTCTGCGGCCTTTTCCCGGTCGATGCCAACGACTTCGAAGCCCTGCGCGACGCCATCGAGAAACTGGCCCTGAACGACGCCAGCTTCAGCTATGAGATGGAGACCTCGGCCGCGCTTGGCTTTGGCTTCCGCTGCGGCTTCCTTGGCCTTTTGCATCTTGAGGTGATCCGCGACCGTCTGGAACGCGAATACGATCTGGACCTGATCACCACCGCGCCCAGCGTGGTGTTCCGCCTGCACATGAAGGACGGCGAGGTCCGCGATCTGCACAACCCCGCCGACATGCCCGACCTGACCTATGTCGACCATATCGAGGAACCGCGCATCAAGGCCACGATCATGGTCCCGGACGAATATCTGGGCGACGTCTTGAAACTGTGCCAGGACCGTCGCGGCATCCAGATGGACCTGACCTATGCCGGCCAGCGCGCCATGGTGGTCTATGACCTGCCACTGGCCGAGGTGGTGTTCGATTTCTACGACCGGCTGAAATCGGTGACCAAGGGCTATGCGAGCTTCGACTATCAACTGTCGGAATATCGCGAGGATTACCTTGTGAAAATGTCGATCCTTGTGAACGACGAGCCGGTGGACGCGCTGTCGATCATGGTCCATCGCGACCGCGCGGAAAGCCGCGGCCGGGTGATGGTCGAAAAGCTGAAAGAGCTGATCCCGCGCCACATGTTCAAGATCCCGATCCAGGCGGCGATTGGTTCCCGCGTCATCGCCCGCGAAACGCTGAGCGCGATGCGCAAGGACGTGACGGCGAAATGCTATGGCGGCGACGCCACGCGCAAGAAGAAGCTGTTGGAAAAGCAGAAGGCCGGCAAGAAGAAGATGCGCCAGTTCGGCAAGGTCGAGATCCCGCAGACGGCGTTCATTCAGGCGTTGAAGATGGATGGGTGAGGGGAGTACGCAAATATGCGTGAATTACTTCGCTGCTACTTGCTCCTTGACGGCGAGTCTCCATGTTCTGGGTAACCTGCGATGTGAGTACTTGCGTACGGTAACGAACGGTTAACCGAGTACATACGCAACGCCTTGTGGAATTATCGGCGGTGGATATTGTGGTTACATGGAGTGATGGAGCAGATTCGATGGCTAATAGCGTTGCCAGTCGGCGTCGGCGTGCTGCGAGTTCTTCGCAATATGTTTCCAGAGGAGACGGATTCTGGACAGTTGTTAGCATGGTTGCTGCCGGGCCGAGCTTTGTCGAGGTGAAGCCCCGGAGTAAAATCGCTGGCAGTGTTTCAGACGCTGTGCATATTCGTGAGTACTTTCATGCGGCTCGTGAAAAATTGAAGCTTGATGAATCTACCAACTGAGCAGAGCCAGCAGCAGGTCGAACAGATTGCAGAGAGCGATTCTGACCCCAGTGAAGCAAATGCGGACGAAGTGCTACAGGCAATTCTCGATGGTCCGCCATCAGAGGTGCGCGCTGTAATACAGCGCGCGATCCATAGTGGGCCGGTGCCGTCTGCCGGCGAGCTGCAAAGATATGAGGATGTGCTGCCCGGTTTGGCCAATCGGTTGGTGAATCTGGCCGAGAAAGAGCAGGGCATTAGGGGCCGTGACACCGCACACTTCAACTGGAATGTAACGCTTAAAGTTCTTGCGAGCGTCGTCGTCTCTCTCGCGATGGTTTTAGGCGGGGTCTATTGCGCAGCGATTGGACAGCCTGAGGTCGGCGGCGTAATTGCGACATCGGGTGTGATTGCTGGGGTTGTTCAATCGTTTCTGCGTAGATCCTCGAAAAAAGATGAGGATGACAATGGATAGTCAGCAACAGTAGGGTGCGTATAAACACGCACCCTACCAAACGCTCCACCCCATCGCCCGATCCCGGTGATACGACGAATACGGCCAATCCTCGGGTCGCGTCATGAACCCATGCTTCACGGGGTTCCACCAGCAATACCGCAGATGCGCGGCCATATCCGCCTCATCCCGGATATGATGCTCATAAAAACGCCGCTGCCAGATCCCGCGCTCTTGCCGCGCCACATGGCTCTCGCGCCGCGCGCCCATCGGCAAGCCGCGCGAAAACCGCGCCTTGATCAAGCGCCAGCGCGTTGAATAATCGCAATCCCCCTCGGGCAATATCCAGATGCAATGCAGATGATCCGGCATGACCACCCATGCCGCGATGTGAAAGCCCCGCTCGGCCCGGGTCTGCGCCACCGCCGCCCGCAAAAGCCCGACATGATCGACCAACGCCGTCCCGCCACGCCGGGCCAGTGCGACGGTGAAAAAGATCGGGGCACCGGGCAGGCGCGGGCGAAGATAGCGCGACATGCCCCAGCCTCGCATCTCCCGGTTAAGGCGGCGTTAAGCGGCTCAACGCCAAGCCCCCTTGGTCGGCAGATAGATCGTGCCCAGATCCTGCGGGGCCTTGGCCTCGGCGGTCGGTTGCAGGTCCTCGGGGGCGACCTCGAACTGGCCCAGAACTCCGCCCGGAACATTGGGCAGGATCGCGTCATATTGACCGGGCTGGTCCACCGCTACCGCGAATTCCCCGGTCTCGGAGGTAAAGCCGATATTGCCCGAATAGCCCTTGGCGGCGCTGTCGGCATTTTCCAGAATGATCGGAAAGCCCGCCACGGGTTTGCCGTCGGCATCCTGCAGCTTGCCCTGGATCATCGCCACCTGCGCCCCGGCGGGGTTGCCACAGGCGAAAGCCAGCGCCAGAATCGTGCCAAGCCGCGTCATGATCCATCCCCATTGCTGACATGGTTGCGGGTCAGTCGCCCGCTGAAGGACAGCCTTCCCCCGTCAAAGATCGCCGGGCCCTGCGTCACCGTATAGATCAGCCGCCCGTCCGACCCCAGATCGGTCGGCGACAGCGCCACGACCGTATAGGGGCCGGGTTCCTCGACCAGCAGCTCCATCGTGCCCCTGCCGTTCTGAAAGAACTCCTGCGAGCCTTTCAGATAGCGCTGCGGAAAGGCTGCGACCATCACATAGCTGCCCGGCGGCAGGTTGTCGGTTTCCAGCGTCGCGACCAGCGGCAGGTTGCGGATCTCGGGTGCGGGTTCCAGCTTGCTGGCCACGAAGGTCGCCAGCGCGATCCCCAGCCCGACCGCGATCAACGAGGGGTAGTTGGTCTTGATCTTGCCGAACCATGGCAGCTCGATCTCGCTTGGCTGGCCGTGTTCATCGACGACGATCTGCTGGCGCAGCAGCGCATAGATGCCGCCGATCACGCAGATCAGCGCGATCACCAGCACGAAGGAAATCAGAAAAAGAATGCCCGACATGGTAACCTTCCTCGGAATGAGAACGAAGGTAAGTGCGGACAATCATAGCATGTTTCGCAGGGCCGCCAAAATGCGAATCCGGGGCGGGCGGTAGAGATATACCGCTGGCGTGTCACCTGTCCACGCGCGGTCTGCGCAGCTTGCGGCGGATTTGGGGATGATGGGGCGGCGCCGGGGCCGCCCGCGATCACATGCCGCTTTGTGCGTTGCGGCTTTCCTGCTCGACCACCTGACCGGCGGTCTGAAGGTCGCGCCCGGCGCCTTCGACAGTCTGGCAAGCCGCCAGCGCGAGCAGCGCAAGCGCCGGGAAAAGCTTGAAGATTCTGGGCATTCCATACTCCTGCAATGCGAATGTCACTCGCTGTCAAACGCCTTCTTTTAGCGCGGGGTTCCAGCGGGTGTTAGGGTTTGGTTAACGAATTCGCGTTACCAAGACACATGCGTGTGATTCTGATCCCCCTGATCCTTCTGCTTGCCGCCTGTGCCTCGCCCGCGCCGGGCTACTTCGACGCGACCCGCCACGACATCACGCTTCAGGGCATTGATTTCACGGTCTTTCATGATGGCAACTCGGCCGAGGTGATCCGCCATGGCTACCTGACGCGGCGCGAACGCGGCGTGGTGCCGGAGCTGATGGTGCAGGCTGCCGAAAAGACAACCGGCTGCCGGGTGATCCCGAACAGCCTGCGCAGCCGCATTCCCGGGGACACGGGCGAGGCGCGTGTGGCGCTGGATTGCTATTGAAGCACGGCGCAAGCGAATGCGCCGACTGTGCTGATCTGGTTTCGGGATTTCGCGGCATTTCTGCGCCAGATCAAGGCAAGGTCTCCGGCGCCGCTTTAGCATGGTGGCAAGACAACAAAGGACCAAGCCCCATGTCTCGTCTTTTCATGCTGCTTTTCTCCATTGCCTTCACCACGCTGGCCGGGATCGGGATCGTCGTGGTTCTGGTCATGGGCCGCTATGATGTCGCCTCGATCGTCGGCGCGGCGCTGGCCGGGGGCATCGCCGCCCTGCCGGTGACATGGCTGGTGGCGCGGCGTTTGGAGGAAGAGGCTGAGTAAAGGACTGGCTGTGGCGTGGGCGGGTCTTAAGCCCATGTCGAAACGCAAGTAGCGAATGTCGATTGCCGGGTGCTTAGCCCAGAAACTCTGCCGCCACCTCGGCGACTTCGGCGGGACGGTCGGCATGCAGCCAATGGCCGGCCCCGGCGAAATACCTGAGCTTTGCCTGCGGGAAATAGGCGCGGATGGCCCCGACCTGCGGTTCGCGGCAATAATCGGATTCGGCGCCGGCCAGGAACAGGGTCGGGCCTTCATAGGTCCCCTTGGGCGCTGTCTCGGGCCAGCCGATCAACTGGGGCATCTGATCGCGCAGCGCGGGCAGGTTGTATTTCCAGCGCGGCGGGTCCGATTTCAGGTCCAGAGATTGCAGCAGAAAGGCGCGGACCCCCGGCTCGGGGATGGCGGCGGCCAGCCGTGCATCCGCCTCGGAGCGCAGGCGCAACCCGTTCAGTTCCATGCCCTCCATGGCGTCGATCAGCGCGGTCTGCGTGTGGCCATAGGCATAGGGGGCAATGTCCATCACCACCAGCTTGCGCACCTGCTCCGGCCGGGTCAGCGCCAGCATCATCGCGGCCTTGCCGCCCATGGAATGGCCCAGCACATCGGCCTGACCGCCATGGGCCGCGATCACCTGCGCCAGATCGTCCGCCAGCGCCGGGTAGCTGTGATCGGGGTCGTGGAAACTGTCGCCATGATTGCGCATCTCGACCGAGATCACGCGCCGGGTCTCGGCCAGCCGCCGCGCCAGCCCGCCCAGATTCTTGCCCGAACCGAAAAGCCCATGCGCCAGCAGCACTGGCGGCTGTCCGGTATCCGTCCCTGTCACGATCATGTTCAGCATCATGGCGAAACCCTAGCGCCACTGGCGAAGCGGCACCAGAGGCGTTAACCTTGCCGAAAAACGGGGGCAGGGATGAGCATCGAGAATATCCGGCCGATGGCGGATGAGGTGGCGGGGCTGATGGCGGCGCGGTTTGGCGGCCTCCGGCGCGGGCATCAGGCCGATCTGGACAGCATGATGCGCAAGCGCGGTGGCGCGCTGCCCCGGCGGCTGCGGCGCGAGGCGCGGATATTGCTGGACGGCGACCGCATGGCCGGGCATCCGAAACTGGCGCGGCAGGTGAATTTCGACCGGTTCGAGCGCGCCCACAAGGCGCTGACCCATTACCTGCGGCCCTTGGGCAAGGGCGCGCGGCTACAGGGCGGCGCGGTCAGCATCGCCGCCAGCGTGATCCTTGGGCTGATGATCCTTGGCGCCGTCGCGGTCTGGATCATGCTGCAGCGCGGGCTGATCTGAGGCGATCACCTGCCGCGCGGCCAATGTCACGGTGACGAAGCTGACGTAAAGCAGCAGATACCACGAGCCGATCTTGGCGAATGACACCCGGTCCAGCGTGGCCTGCCCGGCGTAAAGCCAGGTGCCGGTCATGGTGCCGATATTCTCGGCGATCCACAAAAACAGGCTGGTCAGGAATGCGGCCAGCGGCAGCGGCATGAAATACCAGCGGCTGAGCCGGAACCAGACCCGTGTGCGGCCATAGATCAGCAGCGTCGCCGCGAACAGCAGCCAGCGGATATCGGGCAGGAAATGATGGGCGAAGAAGTTCACATAGATCGCCACCGCCAGCGCCATCGTCACCCAGAAGGGCGGATAGGGCTGAAAACGCATGTCGAAAATGCGGATCACGCGCGCCATGTAAGAGCCGACGCTGGCATACATGAAGCCCGAAAACAGCGGCACGCCCATCAGCTTGAACAGGCCCGGCTCGGGATAGGCCCATGACCCGGCATCGACCTTGAAGATCTCCATCGCGGTGCCGGTCAGGTGAAACAGCGCAATGACCCGGACCTCGGTCCATGTCTCCAGACGCAGCGCCAGAAACAGCACCTGCACGGTGATCGCGAACAGAAACAGCGCGTCATAGCGCTGAAGGGCCCAGCCCGGCTGCCAGATGGCGTGGCTGATCAGGATCGCGGCCAGCATCAGGGCGCCGAACAGGCAGGCCCAGCCCTGTTTCAGCACGAACATGCTGAAATCGACAAGAAAGCCCGGCAGCCGGGCGCGCGCCCAGTCGCCGAGCCGGCGTTCAAGCGCGCGGGTTGGCCCGCGCGCGGTCCCGTGTTCGGGGCTCACATCCCGGCGTAAAGCGGGAAGCGGGCGCAAAGCGCCTCGACCTCGGCTTTCACCTTGGCCTCGACCTCGGCGTTACCCTCTTCGCCATTGGCGGCAAGGCCGTCGACGACCTCGACGATCCAGCGGGCGATCTGGCGGAATTCCTGTTCCTTGAAGCCGCGGGTGGTGCCGGCGGGGGCGCCCAGACGGATGCCCGAGGTCACGAAGGGCTTTTCCGGATCGAAAGGCACGCCGTTCTTGTTGCAGGTGATATGGGCGCGACCCAGCGCCGCCTCGGTCGCCTTGCCGGTCACGCCTTTCGGGCGCAGGTCGGCCAGACACAGGTGGTTGTCGGTGCCGCCCGAGACGATGTCTATGCCGCCCTTCATCAACTCATCGGCCATGGCGCGGGCATTGGCGACGACTTGCGCGGCATAGTCCTTGAAGCCCGGCTCCAGCGCCTCCTTGAAGGCGACGGCCTTGGCGGCGATGACATGCATCAGCGGACCGCCCTGCAGACCGGGGAACACCGCCGAGTTGATCTTTTTCGCGATATCCGCGTCGTTGGTCAGCACCATGCCACCGCGCGGCCCGCGCAGCGATTTATGGGTGGTGGTGGTCACGACATGGGCATGCGGCAGCGGCGAGGGGTGCTGGCCGCCCGCCACCAGACCGGCGATATGGGCCATGTCCACCATCAGCCAGGCGCCGACCTCATCGGCGATCTTGCGGAATTCGGCCCAGTCCCAGACGCGGCTGTAAGCCGTGCCGCCGGCGACGATCAGCTTGGGCTTGTGCTCATGGGCGGAACGGCGGATTTCCTCCATGTCCAGAAGCTGGTCCTGCTTGCGCACGCCGTAGCTGACGACGTTGAACCATTTCCCCGACATGTTGACCGGCGAGCCATGGGTCAGGTGGCCGCCCGAATTCAGGTCCAGCCCCATGAATGTGTCGCCCGGCTGCAAAAGCGCCAGAAACACCGCCTGGTTCATCTGCGAGCCGGAATTCGGCTGCACGTTGGCAAAGCCGCAATCGAACAGTTCCTTGGCGCGCTCGATCGCCAGCGTCTCGACGATATCGACATATTGGCAGCCGCCGTAATAGCGCTTGCCCGGATAACCTTCGGCATATTTGTTGGTCAGGACCGAGCCCTGCGCCTCCAGCACCGCCTTCGAGACGATGTTTTCGCTGGCGATCAGTTCGATCTCGTCGCGCTGACGGCCCAGTTCCTTGCGGATGGCGCCAAAGATTTCTGGGTCGCGGCTGTCCAGCGTCTCGGTGAAGAATCCGGTGTCGGTCATCTGGTCCTCATGCAAAAAGCGGCTTGGCGCGGTTCTAGCGGCTTTTGTCGCGCGCCGCTAGGACGGATGCGACGTGGAGGTGGTAGATATCCCATGCGATCTTGGGGGCTTGCGCCCGCCTCGCGCCGCGCCATGATAAGTGCATGAAGTTGCATTTCATCTCAGCCAGCACCGAATCCGCCGTGACCGCCGCCGAGGCGCTGACCGCGCGCTATGGTCATGTCCCGGTCACGGAGGCCGAGGTGATCGTGGCGCTGGGGGGCGACGGGCTGATGCTGTCGGTCATGCATCAGAATCGCGGCCTGCCGGTTTACGGGATGAATCGCGGCACGGTCGGCTTTCTGATGAACAGCTATTCCGAGGACGCCTTGCCCGAACGCATTCAGGCCGCCGAGGCGACGGTCGTGAACCCGCTGGCGATGACGGCGGGCACCACCGACGGGCATGAGCATTGCGCCCTGGCCATCAACGAGGTCAGCCTGCTGCGCGCCGGTCCGCAGGCGGCGCGGCTGCGCATTTCGGTCAATGGCCGCGTTCGGATGGAAGAGCTGGTCTGCGACGGCGCGCTGCTTTGCACGCCCGCCGGCTCGACCGCCTATAACTATTCGGCCAATGGTCCGATCCTGCCGCTCGGCTCGGATGTGCTGGCGCTGACGGCCATCGCCGCATTCCGGCCCCGGCGCTGGCGCGGGGCGATCCTGCCGAAATCGGCCACGCTGCGCTTTGACATCCTTGAGCCCGACAAGCGCCCGGTGATGGCGGACGCCGATTCGCGGGGCGTCGATTCGGTCCTGTGGGTCGAGATCCGCTCTGAACAGACGATCCGGCACCGGCTGCTGTTCGATCCCGGCCACGGGCTTGAGGAACGGCTGATCCGCGAACAATTCGTTTGAGGCGGCACGCGCGGCAGGGTAAAGGGCCGGGCATGATGAACCGCCCCGACCTCCCGCCCGAAATCGCCCGCCGCCGGACCTTCGCGATCATTTCGCATCCGGATGCCGGCAAGACCACCCTGACTGAAAAGTTCCTGCTTTTCGGCGGCGCCATCCAGATGGCCGGACAGGTCCGCGCCAAGGGCGAGGCGCGGCGCACGCGCTCGGACTTCATGAAGATGGAGCAGGACCGCGGCATCTCGGTTTCCGCCTCGGCGATGTCGTTCGAGTTCGGCGACTACCGGTTCAATCTGGTGGACACACCCGGCCACAGCGATTTTTCCGAGGACACTTACCGCACGCTGACGGCGGTGGATGCGGCGATCATGGTCATCGACGGCGCCAAGGGCGTCGAATCCCAGACCCGCAAGCTGTTCGAGGTCTGCCGGCTGCGCGACCTACCGATCCTGACATTCTGCAACAAGATGGACCGCGAAAGCCGCGACACCTTCGAGATCATCGACGAGATTCAGGAAAACCTGGCCATCGACGTCGCGCCGGTCAGCTGGCCCATCGGCATGGGGCGCGACTTTATCGGCGCCTATGATCTGCTGCATGACCGGTTGGAGATCATGGACCGCGCCGATCGCAACAAGGTGGCGGAATCGGTCCAGATCTCGGGCCTCGACGACCCGAAACTGGCCGATCACGTCCCCGCCGACCTGCTGGCCAAGCTGCGCGAAGAGCTGGAGATGGCGCGCGAATTGCTGCCCGCCTTTGACCGCAAAAGCTTCCTTGAGGGGCACATGACCCCGATCTGGTTCGGCTCGGCCATCAACAGTTTCGGCGTCAAGGAACTGATGACCGGCATCGGCGAATTCGGTCCCGAGCCGCAGCCCCAGAACGCCGCCGAGCGCGAGATCGACCCCGAGGAAAAGCCCGTCACCGGCTTTGTCTTCAAGGTGCAGGCCAATATGGACCCCAAGCACCGCGACCGCGTGGCCTTTGTGCGGCTGGCCTCGGGGCACTTTGAGCGTGGCATGAAGCTGCTGCATGTGCGCTCGAAAAAGCCGATGGCGGTGTCAAACCCGGTGCTGTTTCTGGCCGCCGACCGCGAACTGGCCGAAGAGGCCTGGGCCGGCGACATCATCGGCATTCCGAACCACGGCCAGCTTCGCATCGGCGACGCGCTGACCGAGGGCGAGGGGCTGCGCTTCACCGGCATCCCCAGCTTCGCGCCCGAGCTTTTGCAGACCGTGCGCGCGGGCGACCCGATGAAGGCCAAGCATCTGGAAAAGGCGCTGATGCAATTTGCTGAGGAAGGCGCGGCCAAGGTCTTCAAGCCGATGATCGGCTCGGGCTTCATCGTCGGTGTCGTGGGCGCCCTGCAATTCGAGGTTCTGGCCAGCCGGATCGAGATCGAATACGGCCTGCCCGTGCGCTTCGAGCCGACGCAATTCACCAGCGCCCGCTGGCTTTCCGGCCCCAAGGACAAGGTCGAGGCCTTCGCCAACACCAACAAGCAGCATATGGCGCAGGACCATGACGGCGATCTGGTTTACCTGACGCGCCTGCAATGGGACATCGACCGCGTCCAGCGCGACCAGCCCGAGCTGAAGCTGACCGCGACCAAGGAAATGATGGTGTAAAGTGCGCGAAGCCGAATATCGCCAGCATCTGGCCGAGAGAAACCTCGCTGAGAAAACACGTGAGCAGCGTATCTCGGCCCTGAAACGTATCGAACGCGCCTATAATGTCGATCTGGACGCCGCCTTTGCCGAGGACGAATTGAGACGAATTGCCGGATCGTTCGTTTACTCGACGGATGATGCGCGAAGCGGTCGAGACAACCCGTCGAAGATCAATGTCGACCGCGGCGATCTTCGGACAATATTGGCTTGGTACAAGTCTCATCTGGCGGACTACATCAAGTTTCGCGGCGGCTCGGGCCTGATCAGCGGCGATATTGGTGATGACGGCGAAAGCCCCACTGTCGAGACCGCCGAGGCCGTCTTGCAGGTATTCGGTCTTGAGCGGGACCTGCAGGATGCCCTGCGCACGAACATTTCCCAGCTTGAAGAAGGGCTGACCATTATCGATGGCGATGTCGAACGGCGAGTCGAGGCTGGTTTCATAGATATTCTGGCACGGGACAGCCAAGGCCGGACGGTGGTGATCGAGTTGAAGGCCGGCGTGTCCAAACCCGAAGCCGTCGCGCAGATTCTAGCCTATATGGGCTGCATCGCTGAGGAAGAGAATGGCCTGGTTCGCGGTATTCTGATCGCTTCGGATCACCATCCGCGTGTCACTCTTGCAACCCGGGCCATCCCCAATCTCGAACTTAAACGATACGGCTACCGTTTCGAGTTTTCCTGAACTCAGACCACCGTCACATCCAGCGTGATCGCCGCATTCAGCACCTTGCTGACCGGGCAGCCCTTTTCGGCCTTGCGGGCGGCCTCTTCGATCACCGCGCGGTCGCCCTTGCCCGACACTGTGGTCGTCAGATGCGCGGTCTTGATGGTGAAACCGCCATCCTCCTGATCCAGCCCGATTTTCGAGGTGGTCTCGATGACCACATCGGTCACGCCCTCGCCGGCAAGGATGTTCGACAGCGCCATGCTGAAACAGGCGGCATGCGCCGCGCCGATCAGCTCCTCGGGATTGGTGCCGGGCGCGCCCTCGAAGCGGGTCTTGAAGCCATAGGGCTGGTCGGACAGCACCCCGGATTTGGTCGAGACGGTGCCCTTGCCGTCCTTGAGGCCGCCTTCCCATCTGGCCGAGCCGGAATTGACGATCATTGTCTGTCTCCTTCTGGGATGAGTTCGTGACTTAACGCGCGCCGCCTTGTGCAGGTTCATGCGTCACCCTATCCAAGCAGAAAAAGGATGGGGGGAAAATGCCGGTCTATGAACTGGCCGCGCTTGGCGCGGCCATCTGCTGGGCGGTGACCGGCATCCTGTCGCAATCGGCGGCGCAGGCGCTGGGACCGTTCGGCTTCAACCGGCTGCGGCAGGCGATGGTCGCGGTGATGCTGGGGGTGATCGTCCTTGCCACCGGGCGCTGGCACGGGATCGCGGCAGACGATCTGTGGCGGCTGTCGCTGTCCGGCGTCATCGGCATCTTTCTGGGCGATACGCTGCTTTACGTGGCGCTGATCCGGCTGGGGCCGCGCCGGGCGGGGGCGCTGTTTGCCCTGAACGCGCCGATGGCGGCGGTGATGGGCTGGCTGTTTCTGGGCGAGGCGCTGTCGCCTCTGGCCGCGCTGGGGGTGGCGCTGTCCACGATGGGCGTCGCCATGGCGGTGCTGGGACGCGCCGGCCGCTCGGGCGGGCATAGGTTCGAGGCGGTACAGGGCTCGGTCTGGATCGCCTCGGGCTATGGCTTGCTGGCTGCTGCGGGGCAGGCGCTGGGGTCGCTGATCGCGCGCCCGGTCATGGCGCAGGGCTTTGATCCCTATGCCGCCTCGCTGATCCGGGTGGCGGTCGCGGTGGCCTGCCTGATCCTGCTGATGGCGCTGCCGATCCGCGCGGTGCAGCCTTTGGCGCGCCCCACAGCGCGGGTGCTGTTTGTCACCGCCATGTCGGGCCTGATCGCCATGGTCATCGGCATGACGCTTTTGATGTTTTCTCTGCAGGGCGGCAAGGTCGGCATCGTCTCGACGCTGTCAGCGCTGTCGCCGGTGCTGATCCTGCCGGTTCTTTGGGCGATGACCGGGGCACGGCCCTCGGCGACCTCATGGGCGGGGGCGCTGATCGCGGTGGCCGGGATGGCGCTGATTTTCCTCAGATGACGGATGCGCGATTGACGGCTTTGTCATTTGCCTGTGCTGGCTCCGCGCGATCAACTCAGTGCGCAACCTGCAGGAGAACCCCCATGCGCCAGATCTTCGCCCCCCTTGCCAT
Source organism: Paracoccus lutimaris (assembly GCF_003337565.1). GTDB lineage: Bacteria > Pseudomonadota > Alphaproteobacteria > Rhodobacterales > Rhodobacteraceae > Paracoccus > Paracoccus lutimaris. The sequence goes on along the minus strand of NZ_QPJL01000012.1, from coordinate 33,891 downwards.
TGCCGCGCTGATCGCGCTGCCGGTCGTCGCACAGGACCATGCGGCGATGGACCATTCCGGCCATGGCGACGCGCCCTCGACCGCCGCCTACAAGCAGGCGATGGACCGGATGCATCAGGACATGATGATCGAATATACGGGTGACGCCGATGTCGATTTCATGCGCGGCATGATCCCGCATCACCAAGGTGCCATCGACATGGCCAAGGTGGCGCTGGAACATGGCAAGGACCCCGAGGTGCGGGCGCTGGCCGAAGCGGTCATCAAGGCGCAAGAGGCGGAAATCGCCATGATGCAGGAATGGCTCAAGGCCCATGACAAGCCCGAATAGGCCCTGACCCGGGGCGGCTGCGGGGTCAGCCCAGCAGCCGCTCGGCCTCCTGAATGGCGAAACGGTCGGTCATGCCGGCGACGTAATCCAGCACCACGCGGGCGCGGCCGGTCTCGTCGCCCGCAGCCTCGGCGGCCTGAAACCAGTTTTCGGGCATCTTTGACGGATCGTTCAGGAACAGCGGAAACAACCCGTTCAGCATCTCGGTGACCCGCTGACGCTCGACCACGACCGAAGGCGCGCGATACATGCGCTGGAACAGGAACAGCTTGATCGCCTTGAGGTTCTGGTAAAGCGGCTTGGAGAACCGGATGATCGGTCCCTCCATGTCGCGGATATCCTGCGCGCTTTGCGGCTGCAGGCTGGTCAGCCGGTTCTGCGCGACCGCGATCACATCCTCGACCATGACGCCAAAGACGCGGCGCAGCGCCTCGTGCCGGCGGCGCATCTGGTCAAGCCCGGGATGCAGGGCATCGACCTCGGCAAAGGCGTCGCTGACGACCGGCAGTTGCGCGAGATCCTCTTCTGAAAATAGCCCGGCGCGCAGCCCGTCATGCAGGTCGTGATGGTTATAGGCGACATCATCGGCGACGGCGGCGACCTGCGCCTCGGCGCTGGCATTGGTATGCAGCTCCAGATCCCATTCGGCATTCACCTCGGCCAAGGCATAGGGCAGGAGGCCGGTGACCGGACCATTATGCTTGGCGATTCCCTCAAGGCTTTCCCATGTCAGGTTCAGCCCGTCGAAATCGGCGTAATGGCGCTCCAGCCGGGTGACGATGCGCAGCGCCTGCGCATTGTGGTCAAAGCCGCCATAGGGCGCCATCAGGACAGCCAGCGCATCCTCTCCGGTATGGCCAAAGGGCGGGTGGCCAAGGTCATGGGCCAGCGCCACTGTCTCGGCCAGATCGGCGTTCAGGCCCAGCACGCCGGCGATGGTGCGCGCGACCTGCGCCACCTCGATCGTATGGGTCAGGCGGGTGCGGTAATAATCGCCCTCATGCTCGACAAAGACCTGGGTCTTGTGCTTCAGCCGCCGGAATGCCGATGAATGGATGATGCGGTCGCGGTCGCGCTGCCATGGGCTGCGAAAGGTGGACATGCGTTCCGGCCAGCGGCGGCCGCGGCTTTCATCGGGCTGGCAGGCATAGGGTGCCGTCATATCGTCCTGCATTCCTTGCGAGGGGTCACGGCGAACCCTATATTCCAAGGCCAGGAACGGAAACGGGAACGCCCCATGAACTTTGAGTTGACCCTGCCGCCCAAGGTGACCGAGCGCGCCTTTGCCCGGCTGGCAGAAATCAATGCCGATGGCCCGGCACGGCCGCTGCGGGTGGCGGTGGCGGGGGGCGGCTGCTCGGGTTTTCAATACGATATCCGTCTAGACGATGCCGCACAGGACGATCTGGTCCTGCAAGGCGGCGGCCAAAGCGTGGTCGTCGATCCGGTCTCGCTGCCGTTTCTGGCCGGCGCCACCATCGATTTCACCGATGAGCTGATCGGCGCGCGCTTTACCATCGACAACCCCAATGCCAGCTCGTCCTGCGGCTGCGGCACGTCGTTTTCGATCTGATCTGGTCTTGGCGCCTCTGGTCTTGGCCGCGGGGCGCGGCTAGTCTCGGGCCATGAAAATCGCGACCTTCAATATCAACGGCGTCCGCGCCCGGATCGAGACCCTGACCGGCTGGCTGTCGCAGGCCCAGCCGGACGTCGTCGTCCTGCAAGAGATCAAGACCCAGGACGAGGGCTTCCCGCGCGAGCCGATCTCCGATCTGGGCTACAATATCGAAACCCATGGCCAAAAGGGCTTCAACGGCGTCGCGATCCTGTCGAAACTGCCGCTCGAGGATGTCAGCCGCGGCCTGCCCGGCGATGACAGCGACGAACAGGCCCGCTGGATCGAGGCGACGGTGGTCGGCCAGCGCGCCATCCGCATCGCCGGGCTCTATCTGCCGAATGGCAACCCGCAGCCGGGGCCGAAATTCGACTACAAGCTGGCATGGATGGAGCGCCTGCACCGCCGCGCGCGGGCGCTTCTCGACAGCGAAATGCCGGTGCTGATGCTCGGTGACTATAACGTCATCCTTGAGCCCCGCGACGCTGCCCATCCCGAAAGATGGTCTGACGACGCGCTCTTTCAGCCCGAAAGCCGCGCCGCCCTGCGCCGCATCGCCTTTGACGGCTGGGCAGATGCGGTCCGCCTGCGCGATCCGGACGCCTCGCGCGGCCCCTTCACCTTCTGGGACTATCAGGCCGGCGCCTGGCAAAAGGACAATGGCATCCGCATCGACCATATCCTGCTGTCGCCGCAGGCCGCCGACCTGATGATCGACCTCGGCATCGACCGGGACGAGCGTGCAAAGGACAAGCCCAGCGACCATGTCCCGGTCTGGGTCGATCTGGACGCCTGAGAACGGCGCCCATTTCTTTCATGTCCAAATATCCTGGGGAGTGAGGAGCGTCAGCGACGAGCGGGGCGAAGCCCCGGCAACGTGGCCCCAAGACGCGACCGCCTCACTCGCGGTCGCCATCCTCGCCGTCATCGCCAAAGCGGGCGTCGTCGTCATATTCGTCCTCGCCCTCGCCGACATATTTCGACGACAGCGCGATCGAGTGATTGTCGTGGATCGGGTCCATGACGATGTCCGAAGGAATCTCGCCCGCCAGCCATTCGCGGATCTCGTCCTTGGTCTCGTCGATATCCTGCCCCGTCACCTCGGCGATATAGGTGATGAAGGCGCGCTGATCGCCGTCGATCTCGTCCAGTTCGGCCTCATCCGCCTCGGGCCATTTCTCGATGATGGCCTCAAAGAAGGCGGGCCAGTTCTCACTGACATGGACCCATTTCATCTCAATAGCCTCCCGGTCCAGTGACCCCGCCCTGTACCATGCGCGAGGCACCGGTGATGTCCTCGCCAACGCCGGCCACGGTATTGCAGGCGGCAAGCGCCATAAGAGCCATGAGAGCTGCGATCCTGATCAATTTCACTTCCTTTCCTCTTGCCACCAGGTTTCTGGCATGAATCCGGGCCAGTCACCATAAAGCGGCGTCATTTCAGGATAATCCAGGTCCGACCTGTGGGCCAAGCGGGAAATCCGCGAATAGCTGACCGGGATGACATAGCGCCCGGCGGTTAAAATCCGGTCAAGCGCCCGGACCGCGGCCAGATAATCCTCATGCGTGCGGGCCTGCCCCATCTCGGCGATCATCGCCTCGGCGGCGGGGGAGGCCATGCCCATCCAGTTCTTGGTGCCGGTCTTGGTCACACCCTCATGGCCCCAGTAGAGCATCTGCTCATTGCCCGGCGACAGCGACAGCCCGCGCTCATACCAGGTCATGTCGAACTGATAGTTGTTGGTCCGCTCGACATATTGCGCTGAATCCAGCAGCGTCACCTTGGGCTGGATGCCCAGATTGCGCAGCGATTCCACGAAGATATCGACGATCTGCCGGGTCTCGGCGCTGCTGCGCATGGCGCTGCCCGACTGGTTCAGCAAGATATCGAAGCCAAAGGGCTGGCCCTCGGCATTGCGCAATTCGCCATTCTGCACCGTCCAGCCGGCCTCGCGCAAAAGCTCCAGCGCGGCACGGATGCCCTTGCGGTCGATGGCGCGCTCCCCCCCCTCGGGCAGGGCATAGCCCTCGATGGTGCCGGGGGGCAGGGCGCCCGCATGGGGCGCAAGCAGCTCGGCCTCGCGGCCGCTGGCCGGGCCGGGCCCCATCGCCAGTTCCGAATTCGAGAAATAGCTGCTGATGCGCGGATCCTTGCCGCCCGACAGCGTCATGTTGATGAAACGGTGGTTGAAGGCCTCGATCAGCGCCTGCCGCGCCCGCCAATCGGCGAAAAGCGGGTTTCGGGTGTTCATTACCAGCCCCATGATCCCCGAGGGGCGGCCATTCGGGATCTCGGACTTGACCACGCGGCCCTCGCGGACCGCCGGAAAGTCGAAATCGCGGTCCCAGCGCGCCGCGACCAGCTCGCGCCACATGTCAATCTCGCCGGCCTTGAAGGCCTCGAACATGGTCGAGGCGTCGCCGAAATAATCATAGCGGATGGTGTCGAAATTCCCCAGGCCGCGGGTCAGCGCCAGATCGCGGCCCCAGTAATCGGGATTGCGGCGAAAGCTGATGGCGCGGCCCGGATCGACCTTGTCGATGACATAGGGCCCCGAGCCGATCGGCGCCATCAGCCCCGACTGGCTGAAATCGCGCCCCTGCCATTGCGCCTTTTTCAGGATCGGGCGCATCCCCATCAGCAGCGCCAATTCGCGGTCGGCGGTGTTGAAGGTAAAGCGCAGCTTGCGCGGCCCGGTCTGCTCCATCTTGGCGACCTTGGCCCAGACGGCGGTATAGCGCGGATGCCCTTTGGTCCCCATCACCTCATAGGACCACATCACGTCCTCGATGGTGACGGGCGAGCCGTCCGAAAACCGCGCCTCGGGGCGCAGGGTGAATTCGACCCATGTCCGGTCGGGATCGGTCTCGACGCTTTCGGCCAGCAGGCCATAAAGCGTGAACGGCTCATCCAGCGAGCGCATCATCAGCGTCTCGGTCACCAGCCCGGGCTGGGTGAATAGCGGCCAGACCGGATTGCCCATCAAGACCCAGGGATTGAGCGAATCAAAGCTGCCCGTCTCGGCCAGACGAATCGTGCCGCCTTTCGGGGCCTCGGGATTGGCATAGGGCAGGTGCGGGAAACCCGGCCCCAGCGCAGGTTCTCCATACATTGCAATGGCATGCATGGGTTCGGCGGGGCTTGCCAGCGGCATGGATGCAACACACACGCATAAGGCGAGCCGCCGCCAGATCGCGGAATCGTTAGCAAAATTGTAGAATCGCATGCTCGATGGCCCTGTTTTTCGGGTCGCTGGTCTTGTTGCCGGCCAGATTAGCCGCCTGTTCACCATGAAGCAAACTTACGCCTTGGACTCATGGGGCGAAAAGCGTATAGATAAGGCACTGCTCGATAGGTTTCTTGCCTGTATGAAACCTGCCTCATGACTTGCGCCCGCCTTGTGCGGGCGCTTTTTTATTGGGGAAAACGATGGCCCGGGCGGCTTGCCGGCATTGCTCCGGCCAAGGCCAAGGGGCAGGGGATTCGATCACGCGAAAATGTTCGGCCAAACCCTGCGGCGGCGGGACCCGGACCGGTCGCCAGGTCGGTCTTGTGCCGCCCGGCATTATTCCCCATGCTGCACCCGCAACAGCGACGCATGCAGCAGGAGGCAGCGATGTTCCAGAAATTCCTTGGCGGCAAGACCGCGGTGGTGACCGGCTCGAATTCCGGCATCGGCTTGGGGATCGCGGTCGAGCTGGCGCGTGCGGGCGCCGATATCGTGCTGAACAGCTTTACCGACGCGCCCGAGGATCACGCGCTGGCCGATGCGATGTCGCGCGAGCATGGCGTCAAGGTCCGCTATATCCAGGCCGACATGTCCAAGGGCGCCGATTGCCGGGCGCTGATCGAAAAGGCCGGCGCCTGCGATATTCTGGTGAACAATGCCGGCATCCAGCATGTCGCGCCGATCCCGGATTTCCCGGCCGAGAAGTGGGACGCGATCATCGCCATCAACCTGTCCTCGGCCTTCCACACCACGGCGGTGGCGCTGCCGATGATGCGCAAGGCGGGCTGGGGGCGGGTGATCAACATCGCCTCGGCCCACGGGCTGACCGCCAGCGAATACAAGTCCGCCTATGTCGCGGCCAAGCATGGCGTGGTCGGGCTGACCAAGGTGACTGCGCTTGAGACCGCCAGGGAGGCGATCACCTGCAACGCCATCTGCCCCGGCTATGTGCTGACGCCCATTGTCGAAAAGCAGATCCCCGACCAGATGAAGACCCATAACATGAGCCGCGAGGACGTGATCGCCAAGGTCATGCTGCAACGCCAGCCCTCGGGCCAGTTCGCGACCGTCGAGCAGATGGGCGGCACGGCGGTATTCTTGTGCTCGCCCTCGGCGGATCAGATCACCGGGACGACGATTTCGGTAGATGGGGGCTGGACGGCGCTTTAGGCGCGGCGGTCCCGCAGGGGCGCATCGCTCTTGCAGGCTGGCCGGGGCTCATGACCCGAGCCGTTTGCCGCGACCCCGGCACCCCCGGCCATCTCGCAGCCTCAGGGCGTTTGCGCCGGGGCTTGGGGACGCGGCGGCCGGCCCTCGCGCCCGGCGGCGGCTTTCGTGGCGGCCTCGGCCTTGCGCAGGGCCAGATTCATCCGGCGCGCCCAGGAACGTGGAGCGTCCGGAAACTCGTCAAGCAGCGCGATCAGCAGGGGCGTTGCCTCGGAATGGCCATGTTCCAGCAGCGTGAGCCCGGCCTGAAAGCGGATCTCGGGGTCGGTTTCATGCGCCAGCCGCAGCAGCTCTGGCACGGCACGCTGCGGATGTCGGGGCAGAGCCGCGCTGGCCAGGCTCAGGCGATAATTGGCCACGCGGCGCCGGTAGCGCCGGTGCAGCTGCCGGATCGCGGACGCGTCGATCTGATCGGTTGCGACCATCCGGGCCACCCGGCCGATCCCGCCATATGCCGCGATGACGCCGGTCGCGGGATGGCCGCCATGGGGCAGGGCAATCGTCATCAACCGGGGAAAGGCCCGGGTGATCAATTGCATATGCGCACGATCCGCAGCGATGGCCGGGTCATATAGCAGCAGCCCCCCGACCTGTGGATCGCCCCATTCCTGGGGACAGGGCATCGGGCGGCCGATCCGGGCGAATTTCTGATGCCGCTTGGCGTCGAAGGGCGCCACGGCCGGGTCGATGCTGTATTGCGGCGAGACGGCCAGCACCCGCTTTGCGTGACAGGCCGCCGAATAGAGCAGCGCGCCATAGCCGCCCATCGAAAATCCGGTGCAGATCACCTCGGCGCGGTCGCGGGTGGCGTCGGCCAGAACCTCGGCCAGAGTCGCGCTGCGCTCCGAGATGAACCAGTCGCGCCAGGCGGTCTGTACCGTCAGCGCGTCGATGCCCAGCTGCTCGGCGAAATGGGGATATTTGGGTTTGGTGAACCCGCCACGCATCTGCGGGCGGCCATGGTCGAAACTGACCGCCAGACGCGCGCCCCCGCCACTGCCGCGAAACAATGTGACGCGGTAGCGGTCGTCCTGATGCAGCGTCTGGGCCGTCATCAGTCCCGGATCGTGCCGTCGCCGGTGACCAGATACTTGAAGCTGGTCAGCTGCTCGGCGCCGACGGGGCCGCGGGCATGCATCTTGCCGGTGGCGATGCCGATTTCCGCGCCCATGCCGAATTCGCCGCCATCGGCGAACTGGGTCGAGGCATTGCGCATCAGGATGGCGCTGTCCAGCCCGCTGAAAAAGCGCTGCGCGGTGGCGTCATTCTCGGTCAGGATCGACTCGGTGTGGCCGGACCCATAGCGGCGGATATGGTCCATGGCGGCATCGATCCCGTCAACCAGCTTGACCGCGATGATCTTGTCCAGAAACTCCTGCCCGAAATCCGAGGGCTCGGCCGCGACGGTGCCGGCGATTGCGGCCAGCGCGCCATCGGCCCGCACCTCGACGCCCGCGTCCAGCAGGTCCTGGACCAGCACGGCGCCATGGCGGTCGTAAAAGCCGCGGTCGATCAGCAGGCATTCGGCGGCACCGCAAATGCCGGTACGGCGGGTCTTGGCGTTCAGGACCACGCGCCGCGCCTTGGCCAGATCGGCATCGCCATCGGCATAGACATGGCAGATCCCCTCAAGATGGGCAAAGACCGGTACGCGCGCCTCTTTCTGCACCAGGCCGACCAGCCCCTTGCCGCCGCGCGGGATGATGACGTCGATCAGCCCCTGCGCGCGCAGCATCGCTGCCACCGCCTCGCGGTCGCGGGTCGGGACCATCTGGACCGAATCCGCGGGCAGGCCGGCCGAGACCAGCCCCCGCACCAGTGCCTTGTGGATGGCGGCAGAGCTGTGCAGGCTTTCCGAGCCGCCGCGCAGGATCACGGCATTGCCCGATTTCAGCGCCAGTGCGGCGGCGTCGGCAGTGACATTGGGGCGGCTTTCATAGATCACCCCGATCACGCCCAGAGGCGTCGCGACGCGCTGGATATGCAACCCGTTCGGGCGATCCCATTCGGCCAGCACCTTGCCCACCGGATCGGGCTGCTCGGCGACCGCGCGCAGCCCGTCGGCCATCGCGCGGATGCGCGAGACGTCGAGTTTGAGCCGGTCGAGCATGGCGGGTGTCAGGCCCTTTTCCTCGGCATGGCGCATGTCCTCGCTATTGGCGTCGAGGATCTCGTCCCCGGCGGCGAGGATCGCCTCGGCCGCGCCGACAAGGGCGGCGTGCTTGCGCTCGGCCGTGGCTTCGGCGAGGACCCGCGTCGCCTCGCGCGCGCGCCGGCCAAGGGTCGCGATCAGCGCGTCGGCATCGGTCTGGGTCAGGTCTTTCATGGCGGCATCCCCCTGCTTGGCCTTTGAAATAGGTCCGCGCGCGTCTGAAAACCAGTGGGAAACGGAATGCGCCGGCACGCAGGCGAGAAGGGCGGAGAAACACCGCCCGGCAAGAAGGGCGGGCGATAGCTGCTGAAAGTTTCCACGATCAATTCGCGCGTTGCGCGCTATACTTGCCGGTGACGTCAGCAGACAATCAGAGGGCAACATGTCGGAGACGCAGCCGGTGATCGCCGCGGTGGTCCGCACACATGTCGAAAACGCCGCCTTCTTCTGGGCACAGCGCGATACGCTGGCGGCCGAGGATCCGCCCGATACCGAGGCCATCGCTTTCGTGGATGCCCGGCTTGAGGCCAATCTTGACGCCTTGCGTATCGCCGGCGCGGCGGTCTGGCCGTTCATCATCGAGGCTTTCGAGGCATTCCCCGAAAAGGGTGAGCTGTTCGTGCTGACCCATCGCGCGCTCGAGACAGGCGATGCGCGGCGCCTTGAGCAGGCCGTCGCTTTCGCCCGCGTCTGTGATGACGGCACACGCGGCCTTTGTGGCGCCTTTGAATGGCTGCCGCCGAAAGTCACGGCCGCCGTGGTGCGCGACTGGGTCGACTCGGGCGACAGCGCGCGGACCGAGGCCGCGCTTGCGGCGATGATCGCCCATGGCGGCCATCCGGGCGACCGGCTGGAGCGGCTGATGCGGAACGGTTCGGATACGGTGCGCAGAATGGCGGCAAGCTTTGCATCAAGGCCGGGGCGTCCAGATGCAACCGTGACCGGCGGGGACTGACCTGCGGGCCCGTGCCTGCACCGCATGAGCCTGCCCGCCAATGGGGCGATCCCGGCGATCTGTCAGGGCTGGCGGGCATTGCCCTCGCGGTTCTGGAAATGGCGGGTGACATTGCGCACCATCCCGTCCAGATGCGAGGCAATCGCTGCCGTCATCCGCTGGCTGTCGCGGGCGCGCAGCGCGGCGATCATGTCCTGATGGTCGGCCAAAACGCGGGGCGCATCGGCGCGTTCGCGGGCTGAGACGAACCGCACCCGCCACAGCCGCGCCAGATATTCGCGATAGGTCCGGCTGAGCGCCGCATTATGCGCGGCATCGGCAATCGCGGTATGCATGCGCATGTCCTGATCAAAGACATCGACCTTGTCGCCCGTGGCATGATGGGCCGCGACATCGGCGGCCAGGGCGGCGATCAGCTCAACCTCCTCGGGCGTGGCGTTCTGGCAGGCCAGCCCGCCGGAAAAGATCTCAAGCTGGCGCAGCACGGCGATTTCGTCCAGCACCTCGGCCAGCGAGGGGTCGGCGACGACCGGGCTGCGCAAGGGGCGCAGCGTGACCAGCCCCTCCTGGCCCAGGATGCGCACCGCCTCGCGCAGGGGCGTGCGGCTGACGCCCAGACGTTGGGCGTTGTCGCGTTCCTTGAGCGCGCTGCCGGGGGGCAATTCGCCGGTCAGGATTTCGCGGCGCAGGCGGGCGGCGATGCCGGCGGGAAAGGTCCGGTCGGTGTCCTCGGGTCTGCTGGTCACGATATCGCCTGCATCATTCTAGTTGACCGGAGTTTCCGGGTCCTGCCCGGCCAAAATGGCCCGCAGGTTGGCGCGCTGCAAGGCCCCCATGGCGGCGCGGGTCTCGACCGTGGCGGAACCGATATGGGGCAGGGGCAGGATATTGGGCAGGGCCAGCAGGCGCGGGTCGATCTGCGGCTCGCCCCGGAACACATCCAGCGCGGCGGCCCGGATCGCGCCCGATTGCAGGGCGCCGATCAGCGCCTCTTCATCGATGACGCTGCCGCGCGAGATGTTCACGATGACCCCGTCCGGTCCCAGCGCGGCCAGCACCTCGGCCGACACGAACCCCTCGGTTTCCGGGCCGCCGACCACGGCGACGATCAGGTCGTCGACGGCACGCGCCAGATCGACCGGATCGGCGTGATAGGTCCAGCCCGCAGGCGTGTCCTTGCGGCTGCGCGACTGGTAATGGATCTCGCATTTGAAACCGGCAAGCCGGTCGGCGATCTCGCGCCCGATGCGCCCCAGCCCAAGGACGCCAACCCGGCGCCCGGATGCCTTGCGTGCCAATGGCAGCCTGACCCCGCGCCCCCAGTCGCCGCTGCGGGCGTTCCGGATCGCGATCTCGAAATCGCGGGCCTGCGCGATCCACATGGCGACGGCCAGATCGGCCACGTCGTCATTCAGGACCTCGGGGGTGTTGGTGACGCGGATGCCGCGCGCCGTCGCCGCCGCCACGTCGATGGCGTCATAGCCGACGCCGAAATTGGCGATCGCCTTCAGCCCCGGCAGCAGGTCCATGGTCGCGCCGCCGAACGGGTCATGCCCCATGAAGGCCACGGCCCGGACCGCACGGCGCTGATCCTCGGGCAGGTCCGCGATGGCGGCAAGACCGGGCAGGCGAAGCGCGTCGAAATCCCGCTTGAGCGCGGCGGCGTCACTGTCGGAATAGGGGCCGATGGCGATGACCTTGGACATGGGGTTCCCTTCTTAAAGCGAGGCGGTGATACCGCCATCCACATAGATGACGGTGCCGTTGACAAAGGACGAGGCCGGGGCGGACAGAAAGATCGCCGCGCCCACCAGTTCCTCGACCTTGCCCCAGCGGCCGGCGGGGGTGCGCTTTTCCAGCCAGTCCGAGAAGGCCGGATCGGCGACCAGCGCGGCATTCAGCGGCGTGTCGAAATAGCCCGGCGCCAGCGCATTGCAGTTCAGCCCATGCCGCGCCCAGTCGGTCGCCATGCCCTTGGTCAGGTTCGCAACCGCGCCCTTGGTCGCCGTATAGGGGGCGATGCCGGGCCGGGCCAAGGCCGTCTGCACGCTGGCGATATTGATGATCTTGCCGGCGCCGCGCGCGATCATGTGCCGGGCGCAGGCCTGCGCCACATTGAAGACGCTGGCGATGTTCGTCTGCAAAAGCTGCTGGAATGCGTCAGCGGGGAAATCCTGCAAGGGCGCGCGATGCTGCATGCCGGCATTGTTGATCAGGATGTCGATGGGGCCCTGCGCGCCCTCGAACCCGTCGACGGCCTTGCGGGCGGCGGCGTGATCGGTCACGTCAAAGGGCAGGGTCTCGACCTGCGCCCCTTCGGCCCGCAGCGCCCTGGCGGCGGCGTCCAGCTTGGCGCTGTCGCGGCCATTCAGCACAAGGCTTGCGCCCGCGCCGGCCAGCCCGCGCGCCAGGGCAAGGCCGATCCCCTGCGATGAGCCGGTGATCAGCGCCCGCCGCCCGGTCAGGTCGAAAAGCCCCTGCGCCATGGCTCAGCCGCGCCCGATAAAGGGCATGTTGGTGGCCATTACGGTGACGAATTGCACATTCGCGCCCTCGGGCAGGCTGGCCATGTGCAGCACGGTATCGGCCACCACCTGCACATCCATCACCGGCTCGACCCTGACCGAGCCATCGGCCTGCATCACGCCCTTGGTCATGGCCTGCGCCATGTCGGTCAGCGCATTGCCGATATCGATCTGGCCGCAGGCGATATTGAACGGCCGCCCGTCCAGCGAGACCGAGCGCGTGATCCCCGTCACCGCATGTTTCGAGGTCGTATAGCCGATGGAGCCCGGACGCGGCGCATGGGCCGAGATCGAGCCGTTGTTGATGATCCGCCCGCCCTGCGGGTCCTGTTCGCGCATGATGCGAAAGGCGGTATGGGCGCAGTTGAAGACGCCCAGCACATTGACCGCGATCACGCGGCGGAATTCCTCGGGATCGACCTCGTCCGGGGTCTGCGGGATCAGCCCGGTGCCGGCATTGTTGAAGATCGCGTCCAGATGCCCCCAGGCGGCCTGAGCGCGGTCAAAGACCGCATCGACCTCGACCGGGTTCACCACGTCGCAGGGCAGGATCAGCGCGGCCTTGGTATCGCCTGCAGTTTCGCGCAGCGCCTCCTCGCGCCGGCCGATCAGGCCCACGCGCCAGCCGGCTTTCAGGAATGTCCGTGCGGTGACGCGGCCGATGCCGCTGCCCGCGCCGGTGATGATGATGCTTTTGCCGCTGCTCATGCCCTGTCCTTTCAGTCCCGCTCAGTGATTGTCGCGCGGCAGCATCCGCGCCACCCGCCGATAGGCCGTCGCCAGTTCCAGACAGCCGCCATCGGCCAGTTGCCCGACATGGCGGCGATAGATTTCCTGCCAAGGTGTCTGGTTGACCAGTTCGGGCGGTTGCCATGCATCGCGGCGGCGCTGCCATTCGGCCGGATCGACCAGCGCATCCATGCGCCGCGTGTTCAGGTCCAGCCGCACCCGGTCCCCGGTCCTGAGCAGCGCCAGCCCGCCCCCCACCACCGCCTCGGGCGAGGCGTTCAGGATCGAGGGGCTTTCCGAAGTGCCCGATTGCCGCCCGTCGCCCACTGTCGGCAGGTGGTTGATGCCCTGTTTCAGCAGCGCGTCCGGCGGCTGCATGTTCACCACCTCGGCGCTGCCGGGATAGCCCACGCAGCCGACGTTGCGGATGAACAGGATGCAGTTTTCGTCAATCGCCAGATCGGGGTCGTTCAGGCGGTCGTGGTAATCCTCGGGGCCCTCAAAGACGATGGCGCGGGCCTCGTGGATGCCCTCGGCGCCGGGGCGCGACAGGAAGCGGTTGCGGAAATCGGCGGAAATCACGCTGGTCTTCATCAGGGCGCTGTCGAACAGGTTGCCCGACAGGACCAGAAAGCCCGCGTTCTGGCGCAAGGGGTGGGCGACCGTGCGGATCACCGCAGCGTCGCGGCTTTCCCATTTCGCCAGATTGTCGCCCATGGTCTTGCCGCTGACGGTCATCGCGCCCTTGCGGATCATCCCGGCCTTCATCAGCTCGCCCATCACGGCGGGGACGCCCCCGGCGCGAAAGAAGCTTTCGCCCAGAAACTCCCCCGCCGGCTGCATGTTCAAAAGCAGCGGAATCTCAAAGCCGATGGTTTCCCAGTCCTTGACGTTCAGATCGATCCCCGCATGCCGCGCGATGGCCTGCAGATGCGGCGGCGCGTTGGTGGACCCGCCAATCGCCGCGTTCACCACGATGGCGTTTTCAAAGCTTTCGCGGCTGAGGATGTCGCTGGGCTTCAGATCGTCCAGCACCATCTGCACAATGCGCTTGCCGGTTTCATAGGCCATGTTCATGCGCTCGCGAAACGGCGCGGGAATGGCCGAACAGCCGGTCAGCGACATGCCAAGCGCCTCGGCCATGGCGTTCATGGTGCTGGCGGTGCCCATGGTGTTGCAATGGCCAAGGCTGGGGGCGGATGCGCAGACGCGCTCCATGAATTCGTCGTAATCGATCTTGCCCTCGGCCAAGAGGCGGCGGCTTTCCCAGACGATGGTGCCGGACCCTGCGCGCTTGCCCTGCCACCAGCCGTCCAGCATCGGGCCGCCATTCAGCGTGATCGCCGGGATATCGACGGTCGCGGCGCCCATCAGCATGGCGGGCGTGGTCTTGTCGCAGCCGGTGGTCAGCACGACGCCGTCGATCGGATAGCCGTGCAGCACCTCGACGAGGCTGAGATAGGCCAGGTTGCGGTCCAGTGCGGCGGTCGGGCGCTTGCCGGTTTCCTGAATCGGATGGACCGGAAACTCCATCGGGATGCCGCCGCCGTCGCGGATGCCGGCCTTGATGCGGTCCATCAGAAAGACGTGGATCTTGTTGCAGGGCGCCAGATCGCTGCCGGTCTGGGCGATGCCGATGATCGGGCGGTCGGATTGAATCTCATCGCGCGTGAAGGCCTGATTCTGATAGCGTTCGACATATAGGGCGGTCATGCCGGGATTGTTGGGGTTGTCGAACCATTCCTGGCTGCGAAAGCGTTTGTTGGCGCGCGTGTCGGACATGGCATCCCTCTGGCTGGCGTCGATTTACCGGTTTCGGATTTTGGTATACCATACCCCGATTGACCGAAAAGCAAACCGCATTTTTCCGCGAGAAAAGGGGGCGAGGGCATGAGCCATCACGACGACACCGATCATCAGGCGGGCATGACCCGGCGCCAGTCGCTGGGCACGCTGGGGGCAGGGGCCGCAGCGGTGGTGCTGGCCGCGCCGGCGGTCTTTGCGCAGGAGGGCCCGCCACCGCCCAGCACCGTGACCACGCCGCCGCGCAGCTTCGCGCCCGATGCGCCGCCGAATGTCTATTTCCGCGATCCCGACGTTCTTAGCGTCGATCCGGGCTTTGATGCGCTGGCGCAGGGCAATGCCCCGATCCGGCGGTTATGGACCGGCGGGCTGTGGCTGGAAGGCCCGGCATGGAGCGCGGTCGGCCAGTATCTGCTGTTCTCGGATATTCCCAACAATCGCCAGATGCGCTGGTTGGCCGATGACGGCCATGTCAGCGTGATGCGCCTGCCCTCGAACAACTCGAACGGCAACAGCTTTGACAGCAAGGGCCGGCAGCTTTCCTGCGAACACCTGACCCGCCGCGTCACCCGCTATGAGTTGGACGGCACCATCAGCATCGTCGCCGACCGCTATGAGGGCAAGCGCTTCAATTCCCCCAACGACGTGGTCGAGCATCAAGACGGCAGCGTCTGGTTCTCGGACCCGCCCTATGGCGGCCAGCTATATGAGGGCACGCCCGATGCGCCGGGCGGGCCGTCAAACCCGGATGGGCGGATCAACAACCGCATCGGCCAGCCCCCCGAAATCGGCGAGGCCAGGCGCGAGATGGGCCATGGCGTCTATCGCGTCGCGCCCGATGGCGCCATCACCCGCATGATCGAGGAAGCCCAGATCCAGGACCCGAACGGGCTGTGCTTTTCGCCCGCGTTCGACCGGCTTTACGTCGCCTCGACCGGCAAGGGGCCGGGCGATACCGGCACGGGCGGCAAGGGCGAGATCTTTGTCTTTGACGTGGCGCCGGATGGGGCGCTGTCAAACCAGCGCCTGTTCAGCGATTGCATGGTGGACGGGGTGAAATGCGGCCCCGACGGGCTGCGCTGCGATGTCTATGGCAATCTCTGGGCCTCCAGCAATGCCGGGCGGGTGGTCGGCTATAGCGGCGTGACCTGCTGGGCGCCGGACGGGCGGCTGTTGGGCCGGGTGCGCCTGCCCGAGGTCTGCGGCAATATCTGCTTTGGCGGGCCCAAGCGGAACGTGCTGTTCATGGCCGCCAGCCAGTCGCTTTACGCACTGCCGACCGCCACGCAGGGCGCGGGCTTTTCCTGATCGGCAAGGGCGCGTTGCGGCGCGCCCTTGCCGCCGGCGAAAAATGGTATACCATCCGCGCATCACATGAATCATCACATGAATCAGGGGGCTTTGATGCCGGGATGGGAAGGAATCTGGCCGGTCGCGCCGACGCCGTTTCTTGAAAATGGCGAGGTCGATTACGACGGCATGCGGCGTGTGCTGGATTGCATGGTGGATCAGGGATCGACCGGCATCTGCATTCTGGCGAATTTCTCGGAGCAGTTCCTGCTTTCGGATGATGAACGCGAGGCGCTGACCCGGCTGTCCTTGGAGCATGTCGCAGGCCGGGTGCCGGTGATCGTGACCATCAGCCATTTCGCCACGTCCATCGCGGTGTCGCGGGCGCGGCTGGCGCGTGATCTGGGCGCTGCGGCGGTGATGATGATGCCGCCCTATCACGGCGCGCTGATGCGCGGCACTGCCGAGCAGACCTTCGAGCAGTTCCGCGCCGTGGGCGAGGTGGGGATCCCGATCATGGTGCAGGATGCGCCCTTGTCGGGGGTCGATCTGCCGGTGCCTTTGCTGGTGCGCATGGCGCGCGAGATCGAGATGGTGAAGCTTTTCAAGATCGAATGCCCGCAGGCCGCGAACAAGCTGCGCGTGCTGATCGCCGAAGGCGGCGACGCCATCGAGGCGCCCATGGACGGCGAAGAGGCGATCACGCTTCTGGCCGATCTGGATGCGGGCGCGACGGGGGCGATGACCTCGGCCTCGATCACCGATCAGATCAAGCCGATTCTGACGCTTTGGGCGGCGGGGGACCGCGCGGGCGCGACGGCGGGCTATGCGCGCGTCCTGCCCTTTGTGAACCATGAAAACCGGCAATGCGGGTTCCGTTCGGCCAAGGCGCTGATGGTCGAGGGGGGCGTCATCGGCTCGGAATTCTGCCGCCATCCGATCCCGCCCCTGCACCCCGACACGCGCCGCATGGCCATTGATCTGGCCCGGCCGCTGGACCCGATCGTCCTGCGCTGGGGGAAATGAGCGTGGCGCCGGGGTTCCAGCTGCCCAGGGCGGGGCTTTTCGTCGGCCGCGTCTGGCGCCCCGGCATTGGCCCCGCCGTAGTGGTCCTGCGCGACGGCGGGCTGGTCGATGTCACCTCGCCCGAGGTGCCGACCATGCGCGACCTGCTGGAACTGGACGACCCGGCGGGCTGGCTGGCGGCGCAGACCGGGCAGGTCCTTGGCGATATCGGGGATTTGCAGATCACGGGCACCGGGCCGGACCGGCTGCATCTGCTGTCGCCCGCCGATCTGCAGGCCATCAAAGCCAGCGGCGTCACCTTTGCCGAGTCGATGGTCGAACGCGTGATCGAGGAACAAGCCGCCGGCAATCCCGACCTTGCCGCCGAAATCCGCGCCCGCATCGGCGCGCGGGTCGGCGACAATCTGCGCGGCATCGTGCCGGGATCCGAGCGCGCTGCCGAGGTCAAGCGCGTGCTGCTGGCCGAGGGCCTATGGTCGCAATACCTTGAGGTGGGCATCGGCCCGGATGCCGAGATCTTCACCAAATGCCAGCCCATGGCCTCGGTCGGCTGGGGCGCGGATGTGGGTCTGCACCCGATCAGCCGCTGGAACAACCCCGAGCCGGAAATCGTGCTGGCCGTGGACAGCCGGGGCCGCATCCGGGGCGCAAGCCTTGGCAATGACGTGAACCTGCGCGATGTCGAGGGGCGCTCGGCGCTGCTGCTGGGCAAGGCCAAGGACAACAATGCATCCGCAGCCATCGGCCCCTTCATCCGGCTGTTCGACGCGGATTGGGGGCTGGACGATATCCGCCGGGCCGAACTGACCCTGCGGGTCGAGGGCGCGGACGGTTTCGTCATGGACGGGCGTTCGTCCATGTCGCGGATCAGCCGCGATCCGGCCGATCTGGTGGCGCAGGCGCGCGGCCGCCATCACCAGTATCCCGATGGCTTCATGCTGTATCTGGGCACGCTTTTCGCGCCCACGCAGGACCGCGACGCGCCCGGTCAGGGCTTTACCCATCATCCCGGCGATCTGGTCACCATCAGCGAGCCGGGGCTGGGCGCGCTGGTCAATCGCGTGACCCTGTCCACCGAGGCCCCCGAATGGGTCTTTGGTGCCGGCGCCTTGATGCGCAATCTGGCCGGGCGGGGTCTCCTCAAGGCTTGAACCGCCGCCAAAGCCCGATAATGTATACATAGATATCGGGACTCGGGAAAAAGGGGCGGGGCGGATGAAGGTTCTAATCATCGGGGGCGCCGGCATGGTCGGCCGCAATCTGGCCGAGGCGCTGGTCGCCTCGGGCCGTCTGGGCGACAGGGCGGTGTCGGAAGTCACCCTGTTCGACGTGGTGCCCGCCGCGACGCAAGGGACGGATGCGGTGGCGGTCCGGGTCATGACCGGCGACATTTCCGACCGCGCCACGGTCGATGCGCTGGTCGCCGACCGGCCCGAGGTGATCTTTCACCTTGCCGCCATCGTCTCGGGCGAAGCTGAGGCCGATTTCGACAAGGGCTACCGCATCAATCTGGACGGCACCCGGCACCTCTTCGAGGCGATCCGAGCTGAGGCCGGTTATCACCCGCGCGTGGTCTATACCTCGTCCATCGCGGTCTTTGGCGCGCCCTTCCCCGAGGCGATCGGGGACGAGTTCATCACCGCGCCGATGACCAGCTATGGCGCGCAGAAAATGATCGGCGAACTCTTGCTGAACGACTATTCCCGGCGCGGCATCCTTGACGGCGTGGGGATCCGCCTGCCGACCATCGTGGTCCGGCCCGGCAAGCCCAACAAGGCGGCCTCGGGGTTCTTTTCGGGCATCATCCGCGAGCCTCTGGCGGGGCTTGAGGCCGTGCTGCCGGTCGATGACGATGTGCGCCACTGGGTCGCGAGCCCGGCATCCGCGACCGGCTTCCTGATCCATGCCGCGACCATGGACACCGGACCCCTGGGCGCGCGGCGCTGCCTGACCATGCCTGGCCTCTCGGTCACCGTGGGCGAGATGATCGCGGCTTTGGGCGAGGTCGCGGGCGAGGACAAGGTGGCGCTGATCAAGCGCCAGCCTGATGCGACGATCCGGGGCATCGTCGCCGGCTGGCCGCGGAATTTCGACGCCGCCCGCGCGACCGGGGCGGGTTTCGTTGCCGATGCCAGTTTTCAGGACATCATCCGCGCCCATATCCGCGACATGGAAACGGCGGGATAGGCGATGAAGCCCGAGGGCGCGTTCCGCTCGAACCGGGCCACGCGGCCGCGCCCGACCCTTTCGGGGGTCGAGCACATGCCGGCGCGCGAACGGGCCTATCACGACCTGCGCTATCGCATCCTGACCGGGCGGCTGGCGCCGGGCACGACGCTGCTGGAAACGGAACTGGCGGCGCTGCTGTCGCTGTCGCGCACGCCCGTGCGCGAGGCGGCGATCAAGCTGGCCGAAGAGGGGCTGGTCAGCATCCGCGCCCGCCACGGCATCACCGTGCGCGACCTGAGCCTGCGCGACGTGGCCGAGATCCTCGACGTGTTTTCCGCGCTGGAGATTCGCGCCGTGGCGCTGGTGGCGCGGCGCGGGCTGAGCCGGGCCGAGCATGAGCACCTTGCCAACCTTCTGGACCGGATGGAGCGGCACACCGCCAGCGGCGATATCGGGCGCTGGTCGGATCTGGACGACGATTTCCATTCCAGCATGGTCAGCCTGTGCGGCAATGGCCGCCTGCAGCATACGCTGGGCGAATATTGGGGCCAGCAGTTCCGCGCCCGCATGCTGGTGCTGCCCCTGCGGCCCAGCCCGCACCAATCCGACAGGGAACACCGCGAGATCCTTGCCGCCGTCCATGCCCGGGACGAAGAGGCTGCGCGCGCGGCCCATCTGCGCCACCGCGCCCGCGCCGATGCCCAGCAGCTTGCCCTGCTGAAATCGCGCCTGCCGCCCGGCGCGCCGGATAAAACCGATGAGGAGGAAACAGCATGAACCAGATCGATCTGAGGGGCCGCCGCGCGGTCATCACCGGGGGCGCGCAGGGGATCGGGCTGGCCGTCGCGCGCCGCTTTGCCGCGTCGGGGGCCAGCGTCGTCATCTGGGACATCAACGGCAATGCCGCCCGCGCCGCCGCCGCCGAGCTGGGCGGCGTGGCCCGTCAGGTCGAGTTGACCGACGACGCCGATGTCGCCGCCGCCAGCGCCGAGGCGGGCGCCGTCGATATCCTTGTCAACAATGCCGGCATCACTGGCGGCAATGCGAAGCTGTGGGAAATCGACCCCGCGACATGGCGGCAGGTCATGCAGGTCAACCTGACCGCGCCCTATGTGATCTGCCGCGCGCTGGTGCCGGGCATGATCGCGCGCGGCTATGGCCGCATCGTCAACGTGGCCTCGATCGCCGGCAAAGAGGGCAATCCGAACGCCTCGCATTACTCGGCCAGCAAGGCGGGGCTGATCGCGCTGACGAAAAGTCTGGGCAAGGAGCTGGCCGGGACCGGCGTCGTGGTGAACTGCATCACCCCCGCCGCCGCGCGCACGCCGATCTTTGACCAGATGAAGCAGGAACATATCGACTATATGCTGTCGAAAATCCCCCTGAACCGCTTTCTGGAACCGGACGAGGCTGCCGCGCTGATCGCGTGGCTCGCGTCCGAGGAATGCGCCTTTTCGACCGGCGCGGTCTTTGACATCTCGGGCGGCCGCGCGACCTATTGAGGGCCGCGCGACGGGTTCACCGGCTGGTTCTGGGGCGGGATCAGATCGTCACGCCGCCATCGACCAGAACCGCCTGCCCAGTGACAAAGCGGCTTTCGTCGGACAGCAGATAGACCACCATCGGCGCCATGTCCTCGACCGTGGCAAGGCGTCCCATGGGCTGGCGGGCGATGAAGTCCTTTTCCGCCTGCACCGGGTCGGCGGCGCTGGCGATGCGGCCGCGCAGGCTGGGCGTATCGACCGTGCCCGGGCACAGCGCATTGCAGCGCAGCCCCTGCTTGACGTAATCGGCGGCGATGGATTTCGTCAGCCCGATCACGGCGGCCTTGCTTGAGCCGTAAGCGCAGCGGTTGACGAAGCCTTTGATGCTGGAACACATCGAGGCCATGTTGACGATACTGGCCGCGCCGTTCTTTTCTGCGGCCTCAAGCAGGCCCGGCATCAGCGCGCGGGTCATGTGGAACATCGCGTCCACATTCAGGCGAAAGCTGAAATCCCAGTCCTGTTCGGTGCAGTCCTGCAACGAGCCGTTCACCACCACGCCCGCGCAGTTGAAAAGCCCGTCCAGCGCCCCGGCCTCGGCGGCGGCGCGCGCGATCATGGCGCGGTCGGTCACGTCCAGCACCATGCTGCGCAGGCCCGGCGCGGCCAGATCGGCCAGCAGCGCGGGATCGCGGTCGGTGGCGATCACCTCGGCCCCCTCGGCCGCGCAGGCCAGCGCCGAGGCGCGCCCGATCCCTTGACCCGCCGCCGTGACGAGTATCCGCTTGCCCTGCAATCGCATGATATTCCCTCATTTTCATTCCCTTGCCGTCAGGTTAACACCGAGGTGAGGAATGTACCAGAATTTGGTATGCCAGATTGCATGCCCGTTGCGGCTGGACTAGGCTACATCGGTATTCATGAACAGGGGGACGGGATGAAACTGCTGCGTTATGGGCCTGCGGGCGCGGAAAAGCCGGGGCTGCTGGACGATCAGGGCCGGGTGCGCGATCTGTCGGCGCATGTGGCCGATATTGCGGGCGACGTGCTGACGCCTGCGGGGTTGGCGCGCCTTGCCGCGCTGAACCCCGCCGACCTGCCGCTGGTCGAGGGGAAGCCGCAAGCCGGGCTGCGCCTTGGCGCCTGCGTCGGCAATGTGCGCAAGTTCATCGCCATCGGGCTGAACTATGCCGATCACGCCGCCGAATCCGGCATGGCCGTGCCCTCGGAGCCGGTCGTCTTCAACAAATGGACGAGCTGTATCGTCGGTCCCGATGACGAGGTGCTGATCCCGAAAAACTCGGTCAAGACCGACTGGGAGGTCGAGCTGGGCGTGGTCATCGGCGCCCCCGCAGCCGGCGTCAGCAAGGCCGATGCGCTGAAACATGTCGCGGGCTATTGCGTCGTCAACGATGTCAGCGAACGCGAATGGCAGCTTGAGCGCACCGCGACCTGGGACAAGGGCAAGGGCTTTGACACCTTTGGCCCCATCGGCCCCTGGATGGTGACCGCCGATGAGATCGCTGACCCCGGCAATCTGGCGATGTGGCTTGAGGTGGACGGCAAGCGCTATCAGAACGGCTCGACCGCGACCATGGTCTTTGGCGTGGCGGAACTGGTCGCCTATTGCTCTACCTTCATGACGCTTTTGCCGGGCGATGTCATCACCACCGGCACGCCCCCCGGCGTCGGCATGGGGCAAAAGCCTCCGGTCTTCCTGCGCGGCGGCGAGGTCATGCGGCTGGGTATCGAGGGCTTGGGCGAGCAGACCCAGAAGGTCGGAAAAGCCTGAGCCATGAGCGCCGAGGCCCGCCTGCGCGAAACCCTGTGCGAACTGGCGGCCTCGTTGTTCCAGCGCGGGCTGACCCATGGCTCGACCGGGAATATCTCGGCCCGCTGCGCGGATGGCGGGCTGCTGGTCTCGCCCACCGGGACCAGCTTTGGCCGGCTGGACCCGGCGCGGCTGGCGCGCTTCGATGCGGCGGGGCGCCAGATCGGGGGCGATCCGCCAACCAAGGAAATGGCGCTGCACCGGGCATTTTATGACACCCGCGACGGCACCGGAGCGGTGGTGCATCTGCATTCCTGCCATTCGGTGGCGTTGTCCATGCTGCCCGCGGACGATGCGCAGAACTGGCTGCCGCCGCTGACGCCCTATGCGATCATGCAATTGGGCAAGGTGACCTTGCTGCCCTATTTCCGGCCCGGCGACGCGGCGATGGGGGATGCGGTGCGCGGGCTGGGGGGCAAGCGCGCGGCGGTGATGCTGGCCAATCACGGCCCGGTCGTCGCGGGCCTGACCCCCGAGGCCGCCTGCAATGCCGTCGAGGAACTCGAGGCGACCGCGCGCCTTGCACTGATGCTGCGGGGCCTGCCGGCGCGGATGCTGGACGCGGCCCAGATCGCCGATCTGACCCGCGTCCACAAGATCAGCTGGGAGGACTGACCATGCCGCGCCTGTCTGCCAATCTGGGCTTTCTCTGGGCCGATCTGGCCCTGCCGGATGCGATCCGGGCGGCGGCTCAGGCGGGGTTCGATGCGGTGGAATGCCACTGGCCCTATGGCTTCGATGCCGGCGATGTCGGTGCCGCGCTGACGGAAACCGGGCTTTCCATGCTGGGCCTGAACACGGTCCGGGGCGCGCCGGGCGAAAACGGCCTTGCCGCCCTGCCGGGGCGCGAGGACGAGGCCCGCGCCGCCATCGCGCAGGCGCTGGAATACGCGGACCGGATCGGCTGCAAAGCCGTGCATGTCATGGCCGGTTTTGCCGAAGGGGCCGATGCCAGCGCAGCCTTTGACGCGAACCTGAATTTTGCCTGCGATCTGGCCGCCCGGCAGGGTGCGACCGTGCTGATCGAGCCGCTGAACCGCTATGACGCGCCCGGCTATTTCCTGCGCGACGCCGATCAGGCGGCCGGGATCATCGCGCGCCTTGGCCGCGACAATCTGCGGCTGATGTTTGACTGCTATCACCTGCAGATCATGCAGGGGGATCTGACGCGGCTGCTGACCCGGATGGCGCCGGTCACCGGCCATATCCAGTTCGCTGGCGTACCCGATCGCGGCACCCCCGACCGGGGCGAGGTGAATTATCGCCACATCTTTGCCCATATCGACGCGATGGGCTGGGACCGGCCCCTAGGCGCGGAATATCGCCCCGTTGGGCCGACCGGCGACAGTCTGGGCTGGATGCAGAGCCTGCGCTAACCCGCCTGCGCCAAGGCGCGGTCGAAAAAGCCCTCATCGCCGAAATTGCCGGATTTCAGCGCCAAGGCCAGCGGGCCGGCGCTGTCCTCTCCCAGACACCAGGGCACGCCCGGCGCGATCTCGGCGCCGACGCGCAGCGCGGTCACGCCAAGCGCGCCGGTGATTGCGCCCGAGGTCTCGCCTCCCGCGACCACGAAGCGGGCGACGCCAAGGCCGCGGGCCAGGGTGGCGGCGCGGGCAAGGGTGTCCTCGACCAGCGCCCCGGCGCGTTCCGTGCCAAGCGCGGCCTGCGCTGCGGCGACCTCGGCGGGTTCGGCCGTGCCGTGGATGATCGGCACTGCGCCCGCGCGGAGCTGCGTCGCCAGCCAATCCGCCATGCCGCCATCATCCCCCGCGGCCAGTCGCAACGGGTCCAGCTTCAGCGCCGGGGCATGGGCGGCATAGCCTGCCACCTGCCTGCGGGTCATGGCCGAGCAACTGCCCGACAGGACCAGCGCCGGGCCGTGCGGCAGGACGGGCAGGGCGTCCCTGCCGCCCGCAGGCCCGATCAGCCCGGCGGCGCGCCATGCCTCGGGCAGATGGCGGGCGAATGCGCTGCCGCCGGTCAGCAGGGGCAGGTGATGCGCGGCCTGCGCCAGCAGCGCAAGATCGCTGTCGTCGATGGCGTCGCAGATCACATGGGTGGAACAGCGGCCCATCGCCTCGGCAATCGCGCGCGCGCCGCGCCGGATCACCGGCCAGTCGAGCTGCCCGACCTTGTCGGCATCATCGCCCAGTTGCGCGGCCAGAACGCGGGTCAGATCGCTGTCTCGCATCGGGTTCAGCGGGTGATCCTTCATCGGGCTTTCGGCCAGGGGCTGGTCGCCCACGAACATGTTGCCCATGAAGACCCGCCGGCCGTTTTCCGGGAAAGAGGGGACATAAAGCGTTTGTCTGGCCCGCAGCCGCGCCATCAAAGCCTGCGCGACCGGGCCGATATTGCCCCGCGCCGTGCTGTCAAAGGTCGAGCAGTATTTCCAATAGACATGCCGCGCGCCCCCCGCGCGCAGCCAGTCCAGCGCCGCCAGCGCCTGTGCCACCGCCTGATCGGGCGGGATCGAGCGGATTTTCAGCGCCACCACCTCGACCCCGTCGGCGGGGCCGGGGATGGCTGGGCCCGAGGGCAGCCCGATCCGCAGTGAAACGGGCACACCCGCCCGGACCAGAAGCGCCGCCAGATCGGTGGCGCCGGTGAAGTCATCCGCGATGCAGCCCAGAATCATCTGCCGTTTCCCCTATTCGTCGCCGGGCAGTTTCACCCCGGCCTGCCTTGCCAGATGCAGTGCCACGGCGGCATCGTCGCGCCGCCCCAGCCCGGCCGCCGAGGCTTGGCGAAACAGGCCAAGCGCGGTCTCGGACAGCGGCGCCGGTGCGCCGGTGCCCTGTGCGGTCTCGGTCACGATGCCCAGATCCTTGACGAAGATATCGACCGCCGAATGTGGCGTGTAATCGCCCGCGACGACATGCGCGCCGCGATTGGCGAACATCCATGAATTGCCGGCGCAGGACTGGATGACGCGATGCACCTCGGCCAGATCCATGCCCTGCGCGGCCGCCATCACCATCGCCTCTGCCATGGCGGCGATATGGACGCCCGCCAGCATCTGGTTGATGACCTTCATCCGCGCCCCGGCGCCGGGCGCATCGCCCAGCCGGAAGACGGTGGCCGAGATCGCCTCAAGCACCGGGGCGGCCTTCCGGAAGGCGGCCTCGGGACCCGATGCCATCATGGAAATCTGCCCCTCGGCGGCCTTGGCCGCGCCGCCCGAAACCGGGGCGTCGATGGCCAGCATTCCTGCCGCCACCAACTGGTCGCAGATCTGGATGGCGTCTGCGGGCGGCATGGTCACGCACAGGATGAAGACGGTGCCGCGACGGGCGGCGGGCACCGCGCCGCCGGGGCCGAACAGTGCCTCGCGCGCCTGCGCGGCATTGACGACATAGACCAGCACCACATCCGAAAGCCGCGCCAGCGTCACCGCGTCAGGCGCAGGCATGCCGCCCTGTTCGGCGAAGGCGGTGCGGGCCTCGTCGCGCAGATCCAGGCCCAGGGTGGTGATCCCGGCCCTGACCAGCGACACCGCCGCCCCCATGCCCATCGAGCCCAGCCCGATCACGCCCGCCGTCACGCCCTTGCTCATGTTGCACCTGCCTTTCTGCGGTTCAGTATTGCGCGGATCAGCGGCAGCAACCAGAAGGCGATGGCCATGACGCCAAGGGCTGCGGCAATCGGCCGCTCGAAAAAGGCCAGCAGATTGCCATCGGCCTTGATCATCGAGGTGATGAAGTTCTTTTCCAACATCGGCCCCAGCACCAGACCAAGGATGGCGGGGGCGATGGGCACGTCGCATTCCTCCATGGCAAAGCCGATGACGCCGAATGCCAGCATCACCCAGACGCCGAACAGTGAATTGGTGATGGCGAAGGAGCCGACGATGCAGGACAGCATGATGACCGGCATCAGATAGTTCTGCGGCACCGACAGCAGCCGTCCCCCCAGCTTGATCGCCGCCCAGCCCAGGGGCAGCATGATCAGGTTCGCCAGCAGAAAGACGAAGAACAGCGCGTAAATCAGCTGCGGCTGCATCAGGAACACCGTCGGTCCAGGATTCATACCCTTGATATACAGCACTCCGATGACAATGGCGGTAATGGAATCGCCGGGGATGCCAAATACCAGCGCCGGGATCCACGCCCCCGAGACGGCGGCATTGTTCGAGGAACCCGCCTCGATCAGACCCTCGACATGGCCGGTGCCGAATTTCCCGGGCGTGCGCGAAAAACGTTTCGAGATCGCATAGCTGATCCAGGCGGCGATATCGGCACCAGCGCCGGGCAGGGCGCCGATCACGGTGCCAAGCGCGCTGCCGCGCAGCATCTGCCGGGGATAGCAGCGGATGTTGTGCCATTGGCGGGCAAAGATGCGGCTGGTATCGGCGCGCTCGGCCCGGGTCAGACGGGTCGGATGGATGATGGCGCGAAACACCTCGGCATTGGCGAAAAGCCCGATCATCGCGCAGATGAAGGGGATGCCGGCCATCATGTCGACATTGCCAAAGGTGAAGCGCGGCTGGCCGGCGGGATTGTCGAAACCAACCGTCGCTGCGGTCAGTCCGACGACCAGCGACAGCATGCTTTTCAGTGCCGATCCCGGCGAGACGAAGATGGCGCAGCTGAGCCCCATCACCACCAGCCAGAAATACTCGAACGAGGAAAATTTCAGCGCCACCTCGGCCAGGGCGGGTGAGGCAAGGATCAGCACCAATGTCCCCAGAATGCCGCCGATGGCCGAGAAAACCAGCAGCGCCCCCAGCGCGTCGGCGGCGCGGCCGCTGCGGGTCATGCGCCAGGCGTCCTCGGTATAGGCGGCGCTGGCGGGCGTGCCGGGGATGCGCAGCAGCGCCGCCGGAAGATCGCCCGCAAAGATCGCCATGGCGGCGGCGGTGACGATGGCGGCGATGGCCGGGACCGGCTCCATGAAGAAGGTGATCGGCACCAGCAGCGCCGTCGCCATGGTCGCGGTCAGACCGGGCATGGCGCCCAGAAACAGCCCGAATGCCCCCGAGGCGATCATGGTCAGGATGACCTGCGGGGTCAGCACCAGCCCGAGTGCCTGGGTCAGTACCATGCTAGCCCCCTGTTCCGGGCAGGGACAGGCGCGGAAGCGGCACCAGCAGGATATCGGCAAAGGCATAGCGCAGGGCAATGGCCGAGACGATGCCAAGGGCGATGGCGGGCAGGACCCGGACGCCCATCAGCAGCGCCAGCCCCGCGACCACGCCAAAGCCCGCGATGACAAAACCGGTCGTCTCCGAGAAGAGCGCATAGCCCAGAACCAGCGCCAGTCCGATCCCCAGTCGGCCCCATGCGCGGGGCTCGTGGATCCAGCCCGTTGACGGGCCGCTGTCTCCGGGCGGCGCAGCGGGCGCGCGCAGCACCTGGATCAACATGGCGATGCCGGTGCCGATGGCCAGCAGCGCGATCAGCCGGGGCAGGGTGTCGGCGCCGTAATTCTGGCCCGGGATCGCGCCAAATCCGCGCGATCCGAGCAGCAGCGCCGCCCCGATCAGGATCGAGACGGCGCCCAGCCCGATATCGCGGGCGCGCCGGGGCCGGTTCAGATGCGGCTGGCTCACTTGGCCAGACCCGCGGCCTTCATCACCGCGCCAAGGCTGGCATCATCGGCGGCGACCTGTGCGGTGGCCTCGTCGGGACCCATCCAGCGCAGGCCAAAGCCGCGTTCCTTCATGAAATCCTGATAGGTCGGGCTGTCATAGGCGGCCTTGACCGCGTCGGCCAGGCGCGTGCGCACGTCCGCGGGCAGGCCCTTGGGCACGACGATGGTGCGCCAGACCGACAGGCTCCAGTCCGATCCGGTCGCGTCCTTGATGGTGGGCACATCGGGGAACATCGCCTGCCTGTCCGCCGACATGCTGGCCAGCGGCAGGACCTTGCCGGCCTCGATCAGGGCGCGGCCCTCGGCAAGGGAGGAGGTCACCATGTTCACGCCCCCCGCGACCATGTCGGTCAGGCCCGCGACAGAGCCCTCGCTGGGCACCCAGGTCACGGCCTCGACCGGGATGCCCTCGGACATCAGCCAGCCCAGCAGGTTCAGGTGCCAGATGCCGCCCTGACCGGTGCCCGAGGCATTGAAGGTGCCGGGCGCCGCCGCCTTGATCGCATCGCGCAGGCTTGCCGCGTCCTTCCATTCACTGTCCTCGGACACCATCAGCCCGCCCGGATCAGCATTCACCATGCCGAGAATGTCGAAATCCTGATGGGTCAGCGCGGTCAGGCCCTGCCAATGCATCATGTCGATCTCGATGGTCATGACACCCATGGTGTAGCCGTCGGCTTTGGCGCGCGCGATGGCGGTGTGGCCGACCACGCCCGAGCCGCCGGTGCGGTTCACCACATTGACTGGCTGGCCCAGGTTTTCCTGCAGGATCTGGGCAAAGATCCGGCCCACCGCATCGGTGCCGCCGCCCGCGCCCCAGGGCACGATCATCTCGATCGGGCGCTCGGGATATTCGGCCGATGCGGGACCTGCGGCAAAGGGGCCGGGAAGCGCGCCAAGGCCGGCAATGGCCGCCAGCGCGATGCCCGTCAGCGCCGCGCGGCGGTCGATGATTCCTCGTGCGATTCTGGTGATCTTGCCCGTCATGGATGCGTTTCTCCCTGATGTTCATATCGTCCGGGGCTCAGTTTTTTCCACAACGTATACATTGTCAAATAAAAGCTGCCCTTGGTACAGCCATTGCCGGGGCGCGAAAATCTTCTTGCCCAGACGGCTATTTGACGCATAGCATCCGGCAATGCATACCTGTGGGAGGGGCGGCAATGGCATCTGTGACGATCGAGGGCGTGCGCAAATCCTATGGCTCGGTCGAAGTGTTGCATGGTGTCGATGTCGCGATAGATGAGGGGGAATTCGTCGTTCTGGTCGGTCCTTCTGGCTGCGGGAAATCGACGCTTTTGCGGATGCTGGCGGGGCTTGAGCACATCACCTCGGGCCAGATTCGCATCGGCGAGCGGGTGGTCAACGACCTTGCGCCCAAGGAACGCGACATTGCCATGGTGTTCCAGAACTATGCGCTTTACCCGCATCTGACCGTGGCCGAGAACATGGGCTTTTCGCTGATGCTGGCCGGGGCCAAGCGTGCGGCGATTGCCGAAAAGGTCCGCCCGGCAGCCGAAATTCTGGGCCTTGCGCATCTTCTGGATCGCTATCCGCGCATGCTCTCGGGCGGCCAGCGCCAGCGCGTCGCCATGGGCCGCGCCATCGTGCGCGATCCGCAGGTATTTCTGTTCGACGAGCCGCTGTCCAATCTGGATGCGAAGCTGCGCGTGACCATGCGCAGCGAGATCAAGAACCTGCACCAGCGCCTGAAGACCACTACCGTCTATGTCACCCATGACCAGATCGAGGCCATGACCATGGCCGACAAGATCGTGGTCATGCATGACGGCATCGTCGAGCAGATCGGCGCGCCGCTGGAACTCTATGACCGGCCCGACAACCTGTTCGTGGCGGGCTTTATCGGCTCTCCGGCAATGAACATGATCCCCGGCACGCTGGAGGAGGGCGGCTTTCGCGCCAAGGACGGCACGCTTTTGCCGGTCACCCGGCGGGGCAGCGCCCGGCCCGGTCAGGCGCTGATCTATGGCCTGCGCCCCGAGCTGATGACCGCCGGGGGCGATGTGCCGCTGGTGGTCGAGGTGACCGAGCCGACCGGCGCCGAAACCCATGTCGTGGGCAAGCTGGGCGGGGTCGAGATCACCGGCGTCTTTCGCGACCGCATCGATGTGGCGTCGGGCGGCACGATGACGGTGGGCATCGACCCTTCGGGCGTGCATCTTTTCGACGAGGCCAGCGGCAAGCGCGTCTCGGACTGACCGACCGCCCCGCCGCCGCCGGGGAGGGTGGCGGCGGGGCGTATAAACCGGGCGGCCTCAGATCGCCCGTTTCATTCAGCGAGGAGGAACCCCATGACCATCGACCGCAGAAAACTGCTGCAAGGCACGGCTGCGCTGGCTGCGGCGGGCGCGCTTGTCGGCCCGTTCCGCGCCGGGCGCGCGCTGGCGCAGGCCGCGCCCATGTTCACGCCCGAAGAGGGGGCTTCCCTGCGCCTGCTGCGCTGGGTCCCCTTCGTCAAGGGCGAGGAGGAAGCCTGGAACGCCAACACCGCCGCCTTTACCGAGGCGACCGGCGTGCAGGTCACCATCGATCAGGAAAGCTGGGAGGATGTGCGTCCCAAGGCTGCCGTCGCTGCCAATGTGGGCTCGGGCCCGGACATGGTGATGAGTTGGTTCGACGACCCCTTCCAGTATCCCGACAAGCTGGTCGACGTGACCGACCTTTGCACCCATCTGGGCGAGGCGCATGGCGGCTGGTATGACGGGCTTGCGGCCTATGGCTCGCAGGATGGCAAATGGATCGCGACGCCGCTTTGCGCCATCGGCAACGCCATCTGCTATCGCGACAGCCACATGAAGGCGGCGGGCTTTGATGAGTTCCCGACCGACACCGCCGGTTTCCTGAAACTGTGCCAGGCGCTGAAGGAAAAGGGCACGCCCGCGGGCTTCCCGCATGGCAAGGCGGTGGGCGACGGCAACAACTACGCGCATTGGCTCTTGTGGTCGCATGGCGGCGAGGCGGTGAATGCCGAAGGCCAGGTCACCATCAACAGCCCCGAGACGCTGGCCGCCATCGACTATGCCAAACAGCTTTACGCGACCTTCATTCCGGGCACGGAAAGCTGGCTCGACATCAACAACAACCGCGCCTTCCTGGCCGGGGAAATCTCGCTGACCGCGAATGGCGTGTCGCTGTATTACGCCGCGATGAAGGACGAGGCGATGAAGCCCATCGCCGAAGACCTGCGCACCACCAACCTGCCCATCGGCCCGGTCGGCAAGTCGGTCGAGCTGCACCAGACCTCGACTCTGTCGATCTTCAGCCATTGCAAATATCCGAACGCCGCCAAGGCCTATATCGAGTTCATGTACCGGTCCGAGAACATGAACAAATGGCTTGAGGCCGCCAGCGCCTATTGCTGTCAGGCGCTCAAGGAGTTTGCGGCGAACCCGGTCTGGACCTCGAACCCGGTCCATGCGCCCTATGCAAAGGCCTCTGAATCGCTGCGGGTGAATGGCTATGCCGGGCCGCTGGGGCCGGCATCGGCAGGCGCCATGGCCGATTACGTCCTTGTGGACATGTTCGCCGAGGCCGTGACCGGCCAGCGCACCCCCGAGGAAGCCATCGCCAATGCCGAGCGGCGCCTGCAGCGCTATTACCGCTGATCCCGATGGGGGGCGGCTTTCGGGCCGCCCCGCCTGTCGACTGAAAAACCCGCTGAACACGCCCAAGGAAAGGACGCATGATGCCCGGACCCGATCAGGCCAGAAACGCCCGCGATGCCGCCCCGGCGCGCGCCCGCAGGGGATTGTGGTCGCGCCTGTCGGAAAGCCAGAACGGGCTGGGCTTTCTGTTCATGCTGCCCGCCGCGATCTTCCTGCTGTTCTTTCTGACCTATCCGCTGGGGCTGGGGGTCTGGCTGGGCTTTACCGATACAAGGATCGGGCGCGAGGGCGTCTTTATCGGGCTTGAGAATTACCTCTGGCTGTTTGACGATCCGGTCTTCTGGCTGACCGTCTTCAACACGGTGTTCTACACCACCATCGCCTCGGTGGCGAAATTCGGGCTGGGGCTGTGGCTGGCCTTGATCCTGAACCGGCATCTGCCCTTCAAGAACTTCTTCCGGGCCATCATCCTGTTGCCATGGGTGGTGCCGACGGTGCTGTCGGCCATGGCATTCTGGTGGATCTTCGATTCGCAATTCTCGATCATCTCATGGTCGCTGATGAAGATGGGGCTGATCGATCAGCCGATCAACTTCCTTGGCGACCCCTGGACGGCGCGCTGGTCGGTGATCGCCGCCAATGTCTGGCGCGGCATTCCCTTTGTCGCCATCTCGCTTCTGGCCGGGTTGCAGACCATTCCGCAATCGCTGAACGAGGCGGCGGCCATCGACGGCGCCACGCCCTGGCAGCGCTTTCGCAAGGTGACGCTGCCGTTGCTGACCCCGATCATCGCGGTGGTGATGACCTTTTCGGTCCTGTTCACCTTCACCGATTTCCAGCTGATCTATGTGCTGACCCGGGGCGGCCCGGTGAACGCCACGCATCTGATGGCCACGCTGTCGTTCCAGCGCGCCATTCCCGGCGGCCAGCTGGGCGAGGGGGCGGCCATCGCGGTCGCGATGATCCCCTTCCTGCTGGCGGCAATTCTGTTCAGCTTCTTCGGCCTTCAGCGCCGCAAATGGCAACAAGGTCAGGACTGAGGAGCGCGCATCATGGCCAAAGCGACCGAGGACAACTCTGCCCCGCTGGAACAGTTCGAGACCCTGCCGCGCCGCATCCTTGTGGTCTATCTGCCGCTGGCGGTCTTTGTCTTCGTGCTGCTGTTCCCGTTCTACTGGATGGCGATTACCGCGGTGAAGCCCGACAACCAGTTGACCGATTACGAAAACTACAGCCCGTTCTGGGTGGTCGGCCCGACGCTGGAACACATGCGCTATCTGCTGTTTGAAACCTCATATCCGGGCTGGATGTGGAACACGGTCATCGTCTCGGTCGCCTCGACGGTGATTGCGCTGTTTGCCTCGGTGCTGGCGGCCTATGCGATCGAACGGCTGCGCTTCAAGGGCGCGCGGATCACCGGACTTCTGATCTTTCTGGCCTATCTGGTGCCGCCCTCGATCCTGTTCATCCCCTTGGCCTATATCGTCTTTCAGGTCGGCATCTTCGACTCGCGCCTGGCGCTGATCCTGACCTATCCGACCTTCCTGATCCCGTTCTGCACCTGGCTCTTGATGGGCTATTTCCGCTCGATCCCTTACGAGCTTGAGGAATCGGCGCTGGTCGACGGGGCCAGCCGCTGGCAGATCCTGACCAAGGTGGTGCTGCCTTTGGCGGTGCCGGGGCTGATCTCGGCCGGGATCTTTGCCTTTACGCTCAGCTGGAACGAATTCATCTATGCGCTGACCTTCATCTCCAGTTCGGAAAACAAGACCGTCCCGGTGGGCGTGCTGACCGAGCTGGTGCGCGGCGACATCTATGAATGGGGCGCCCTGATGAGCGGGGCGCTGCTGGGATCGCTGCCGGTGGTGATCCTCTATTCGTTCTTTGTCGATTACTACGTCTCGTCGATGACCGGGGCGGTCAAGGAATAGCCTTTGCGGTCGTTCGGTGTTGATTGCCACTGAGATTTGACCCGGCAACAGCGGAAATTGTCATTGAGAATTGACCCATGTGCAACCTTGCCCCGGCTTGAACCAGCTGGGGGCAAATGGAGTGATCGACATGGGATTTTTGAAGGTTATCAGGACATGGGCGCTGCGAGACAAGATGCCCATTCGAGAGATTGCGCGGCGCACGGGCATCGCGCGCAACACAATCAAGAAGTATTTGCGGGAGGGGATTGTTGAACCTGCGTTTCAGACGCCGGATCGCCCTAGGCTCCAGACTCATTGATCTTCACAGCCAGAACATGACTGTTGCGGCGAGGGCGACGGCGGATAGGAAGGTCTTGGCGGATCTGTCATAGC
>NZ_QPJL01000011.1 GCF_003337565.1 Paracoccus lutimaris | reverse complement strand
CTTTCCTCAGCGAACGCGGCGAGGAGCGTTGCCAGCTCGGCCTCAACCGCTTGTTCGATCAGCTTGCGCGCACCCTCCCGGATGAGGTCCGTCAGTGGATCCGGCGAAAACCCCGATGGATCGGGCAGCGTGCTGATGGTAGTCTCCGACATGTGGCATATCCCTTTCTCGGCTGAGAATTGACGGCGTCTGAACACCGCCATGATATGCCGCCCCTCAGGGCATCACCAACTTTCGCGCGTTACTCTGCCTGTGATCGTCCTGAGCCTTCTCGGACCAGTCGGCGCGGGACTTCTCGGCAATCCATTCCCTGACCTTCCCGGACAGCAAGGGAGCCTCTGGGCTGGGCGCTGATGGGGCTTTGGGCGTGGGGATGACGATACCCATTTGCCGGGACCTGATGGCCTCAGAGGCGTCTAGGACGGCTTCCTGTAAGGCACGGACCAGCCGGGGACGGGAAGGGGATGACGGCGACAGACGAAGGTTGATCCCTTCCCAGCCCAGCACCTCATCAGCCTCATCCCGCCAGAAGGCATCGGACTTGCCCCGCGCATATTGGTGGCGGGTGAAGGTCGCCCAGTCCTCGGACACCTCCCCGTGTTCCTCAAAGGTCGGCAGTGGGTCCTCTGGAAGATCGCCCATGACCCGCCCATCATCATCCAGTTCCACAAAGCCACCAAGCCGGGTGTCTTCATCCTCATCCAGCAGGTGCCGGAAATACGCGGCCTTGGTCAGGGCGATCTGATCGGGTGTCAGGTCGTCAAGGATGTTGGCCCGCTCAAGCCCGACCTTCCTGCGATGTTCATCAGATCTGCGGTCAACCTCCACAGCGGCCAGACGCACCAAGCGCAATGCTTCAGCCCGATCCTTGGTCTTCAGCGAGAAGGTTTCCTCGGCCTTCGGATAGCTGTCCTTGATGTCCTGCGGGACTGCCGCGCGGTGGTAATAGACCGGCCCACGGCGGGCCAAGCGGGTGTGTCCAGTCACGGCTTCAAGCCTTATCACTGTAACACCTCTCCGTCACAATCCACCGAATTTCCCCAGCAATTGCAGGAAACTGGCAGATTTCAATGCTCTATGAGTGACTGGTGGAGCCGAGGGGAATCGAACCCCTGGCCTCATCATTGCGAACGATGCGCTCTACCAACTGAGCTACGGCCCCACAGCCGCGGTTTTTGGACCAGCGCGGGCGGCTTGTCAAGCAGGCTCAGCCGGCGACGCGGGTGCAATCGAAACTGTCCCCGCTCTGGTGCGAGAACCAGTTCATGCCGGTGTCCGTCACGCTCTGGACCACCATCCGGTCGCCGCCCGCAAGCGTGATCTCGGTCCTGCCAGACCCGATATCGCGATACCCGGCGACGGCAATCGGCTCGGCCTCGTTCGAGGGAAGATAGCTGTCGGGCATGAAGGTCATCACCGTGACACCGCAATCCCAACTGCCCATGAAGGCAAGATCGGCGGGGTCGGGCACGCCGTCCGAGGGGGCCGGGCTACAGGCAGCGATCAGGCCGAGACCGGACAGGGCGAGAGCAAGAGGCAGGCGGGACATCGCAGGCTCCGTGCGCGATTCGGATCCCTTCATCCTACGCCGCAATCCGCGCTTCCGAATGGAAATCAACTCCTCGGGACGGCGGTATCGACAAATCGCACCAGATCGCCGGCGGGGCGTGCGCCGGCCTCGCGGGCGATCTCGCGGCCGTTTCGAAACAGGATGAAGGCCGGGATGCCACGGATGTTCCAGCGCTGGCTGGCTGCCGGCTCGCGCTCGGTGTCAATCTTGGCCAGACGGGCGCGACCCTTCAGCAGTTGCGCGGCCTTCTCGAACTCTGGCGCCATCGCCCGGCAGGGGCCGCACCAGGGTGCCCAGAAATCGACAAGCAGCGGCACCTGATCGGTTTTCGCGGCCTTTTCGAGGGTTCTGGCATCGACCGCCACGGGCTTTCCCGGCATCAGCGCCACGCCACAAGTGCCGCATTTGGGGTTCGCGTCCAGCCGCTCGGCGGGAACGCCATTCACCTGTCCGCAGTCGAGGCAGGTCAGTTTCAGCTTGTCGGTCATGGCGGCTATGTCCTTGCGCGAGATGTGGCAGATGTCTGGCCGCACGGTTCAGGTTTCAAGACCCGGGTTGCCACCGACAACCGCTCCGGCGTGACCGCCTCCCGCATGGCTGGACGGCACGGCATGGTCAAACCAGGCCAGTTCGGCCGCATTTCACCGTCGGAAAAAGACTAACTGCATGCGAAATCTGAAAATTTTCGACATTTGTGGTGTAAGCATGACTGCGCGCCCATGAATCTTCTTTTCAGAATATGAACAGGGATCACCATGAAGCGCACCATCATGAATCATCGCATTCGCGATCCTGTCATCGACGGCGATCGCCGATGAATTGCGATATCAGGCCGTCTGGCGTTCCGGGAGCAATCTGTTCGATGGGCCGGTCGGCCGACCGACCTGCGCGGCATCATCGACGAGTGTCAGGCCCAAGGCCTGTACATTGTCGAGGTTTGCGACGCCAATCCCGGCCTGTACCCGGTAGAGGATCCGCAGGGCAATTGCTGAACCTGCCGCAAAGGCAAAGCCGGCCGCAGATGCCGCCGGCTTTCCATGTCGCGGATATGCGGGCAGCGCCTATTCCGCCGCCTCGGCATAGCTTTCGACCGGCGGGCAGGTGCAGATCAGGTGGCGGTCGCCATAGACGTTGTCCACCCGTCCGACCGGAGGCCAGTACTTGTCCACCCGGAACGCGCCCGCCGGGAAACAGCCCTGCTCACGCGAATATTCGCGGTCCCAGTCGGCGACCAGATCCTCGACCGTGTGGGGGGCGTGGCGCAGCGGGCTTGCCTCGGCGCTGATGCGACCCTCGGCCACATCGGTGATCTCGGCCCGGATGGCAAGGAAGGCGGTGATCAGACGGTCGATCTCGGCCTTGGTTTCCGACTCGGTCGGCTCGACCATCAAGGTGCCCGAGACCGGCCAGCTCATCGTCGGGGCGTGGAAGCCGTTGTCGATCAGGCGCTTGGCGATATCGTCCACGGTCACGCCATGCTCGGCAAAAGGACGCGTGTCCAGAATGCACTCATGCGCGACGCGGCCGCGATTGCCCATGAACAGCACCGGATAGGCGCCCGCCAAACGGCTGGCGATATAGTTCGCGTTCAGGATCGCCACGCGCGTGGCCTGCGTCAGCCCCGCGCCCCCCATCATCAGGATATAGGCCCAGGAGATCAGCAGGATCGAGGCCGACCCCCAGGGCGCGGCCGAAACCGCGCCAAGATCGCCCGTGCGCGGGTCCGAGGGCAGGAAGGGCGCCAGATGCGCCTTGACCCCGATCGGCCCCATGCCCGGACCGCCGCCGCCATGCGGGATGGCAAAGGTCTTGTGCAGGTTCAGGTGGCTGACATCGCCGCCGATCTCGCCGGGCTGAACCAGCCCGACCAGCGCATTCATATTGGCGCCGTCGATATAGACCTGCCCGCCATGATCATGGGCGATGCGGCAAACCTCGCGCACGGTGTCCTCGAAAACGCCATGCGTGCTGGGATAGGTGATCATCACCGCCGCCAGCTTGTCCCCGGCCTTCGCGGCCTTGTCGGCGAAATCCTCAAGGTCGATATCGCCATTCGGTGCCGATTTCACCACCACGACCTTCATGCCGCACATCTGCGCCGAGGCCGGGTTGGTGCCATGGGCAGAAACCGGGATCAGGCAGACATCGCGGTCTTCGCCGCGCGAGCGGTGATAGGCCGCGATGGTCAAAAGCCCCGCATATTCCCCCTGCGCGCCACTATTGGGCTGCAGCGAGAACGCGTCATAGCCGGTGATCTGGCACAGCTTGTCGGTCAGGTCGGCAAAGACCTCGTGATAGCCGGCGGCCTGATCCTCGGGCGCAAAGGGGTGCAGCGCGCCGAATTCGGGCCAGGTGATCGGCATCATCTCGGCGGCGGCATTCAGCTTCATCGTGCAGGAGCCCAGCGGGATCATCGCCCGGTCCAGTGCCAGATCGCGGTCCGACAGGCGCCGCATATAGCGCATCATCTCGGATTCGGCCCGGTTCATGTGAAAGACCGGATGGGTCAGATAGTCGCTTTCACGCAGCAGCGCGTCGGGGATCGCCGGCGCCTTTGCCGGCTCGGCCGCGTCCGAGATCCCGAACGCATCCAGCACCCGCGCGATCACGCCGGCATCCGTGGTCTCATCGACGCTGATGCCGACCCGGTCGCAGCCGACCTTGCGCAGGTTGATGCCGCGCTGGCGGGCGGCGGCCAGAATCCCGGCCTGACCGACGCCGACGCGCACGGTGAAAGTGTCGAAAAACGCCTCGGATTCGACCTCGGCCCCGGCGGCGCGCAGCGCATTGGCCAGCGTCACCGCATTCAGATGCACCCGCTGGGCGATGGCCTTCAGCCCGACCGGACCATGGAACACCGCGTAAAAGCTTGCCATCACCGCCAGCAGCGCCTGCGCCGTGCAGACGTTCGAGGTGGCTTTCTCGCGGCGGATATGCTGCTCGCGGGTCTGCAGGGACAGGCGGTAAGCCTTGTTGCCCTTGGCGTCGATGGAGACGCCGACGATGCGGCCGGGCATGGCGCGCTTCATCTCGTCGCGGCAGGCCATGAAGCCGGCATGCGGGCCGCCATAGCCCATGGGCACGCCGAACCGCTGGGCCGAGCCCACGGCGATATCGGCGCCCATCGCGCCCGGCTCTTTCAGCAGGCACAGCGCCAGCAGATCGGTGGCCACGATGGCAACAGCCCCGGCCTGATGCAGGGCCTCGCATTCGGCGCTCAGGTCGCGGACGTGACCGAAGGTGCCCGGATACTGGAAGATCGCCCCGAAGACCGTCGCGGGATCGCAGGTCTCGGGCGCGCCCTTGACGATCTCGATCCCCAGAGGCTCGGCGCGGGTCTCGATCACGGAGATGGTCTGCGGATGCAGGTTCTCGCTGACAAAAAACGCCTTGGCCTTGGATTTCGCCACGCGCTGCGCCATGGCCATGGCCTCGGCCGCCGCGGTCGCCTCATCCAGCAGCGAGGCGTTGGCCACCGGCAGCCCGGTCAGATCGGCGACCATGGTCTGGTAATTCAGCAGCGCCTCAAGCCGGCCCTGCGCGATCTCGGGCTGATAGGGCGTATAGGCGGTATACCAGGCCGGGTTTTCCAGAATATTGCGCTGGAT
This sequence comes from Paracoccus lutimaris, assembly GCF_003337565.1. Classification (GTDB taxonomy): domain Bacteria; phylum Pseudomonadota; class Alphaproteobacteria; order Rhodobacterales; family Rhodobacteraceae; genus Paracoccus; species Paracoccus lutimaris. The sequence continues at coordinate 134,089 of NZ_QPJL01000011.1, read as the reverse complement.
CGCGGGCGGCGTGACGGTGCCGTAATAGCCCTGCCCGATCAGGCTGGTCATGACGCGGTTCTTGGCCGCGACCTCGCGCATGCGCGCCAACAGCCCGGCCTCGGACAGCGCCGGCCAGTCCAGCGCCTCGGCCTGCCGGATGCTTGCGGGCACGGTCTGCCCGATCAACGCCTCAAGGCTTTCGGCACCCACGACCTTCAGCATCTCGGCCATCTCGACTGGCGAGGGGCCGATATGCCGCCGGTTCGCAAAATCGTCAGGGTTATAGTCAACGGGGGTCCAGCGCGCCATCTTCGCCATCCAATCCAGTCAAAGAAACCGCCCTGCGGCTTCTTTCATGCAAAAATATCCTCGGGGGGTCCGGGGGGCGGAAAGCCCCCCGCCTTCGCCGGGCCACAAGGCCCGGCATGGCCTGCTTAGCCGATCAGGTCGTTATAGGCCGCCTCGTCCATGAAGCCGGACAGATCTACGCCACCCTGGGGCTTGATGCGGAAAAACCACGCGCTCATCGCGTCATCGTTCACCGCGCCGGGTGTGTCGGGCAGCGCCTCGTTGACAGCGGTGATGACGCCCGCGACCGGCGCCACGATATCCGACGCGGCCTTGACGGATTCGATCACCACGATTTCTTCGCCCGCTTCGACCTCGCGCCCGACTTCCGGCAGCTCGATGAAAACCACATCGCCCAGTTGCTCGCTGGCATGCGAAGTGATGCCGACGATGACTTCGTCACCGTCCTGTTTCAGCCATTCATGTTCTTCGGTGTATTTCAGCATGGCTTGCCTTTCAGCGCTTGTAGCTAGGTTTATGGAATGGAAGCGGGGCAATGGTCACGGCCACGCGCTTGCCGCGCAGCTCGGCCCAGACAGTCGCGCCCTCGGCCAGATCGGCGGGCAGGATCGCCATGGCGATGGGACCGCCGGCCGAAGGGCCAAATCCGCCCGAACAGACTTTGCCCAACGATGCGCCGCCCTCGGACGCGTCAAAGATCTCGACACCTTCACGGATCGGGGCGCGGCCTTCGGGACGCAGCCCGCGCCGGGTGCGGCTGGCGCCATTCGCCAGCTCGGCCAGAATGACGTCGGCGCCGGGGAAGCCGCCCGCGCGCGCTCCGCCCTGACGGCGGACCTTGGGGATCGACCACCCCAGCGCCGCCTCGGCGGGCCGGGTCGCGGCATCCATGTCATGGCCGTAAAGCGGCATCCCCGCCTCCAGCCGCAGGCTGTCGCGGGCGCCAAGGCCGATCGGGGCAACCTCGGGCTGCTCCAGCAGCGCCTCGGCCAAGGCAACCGCCTGCGCCTCGGGGACGGAAATCTCGTAGCCATCCTCGCCGGTGTAGCCCGAGCGGCTGATCCACAGCGTCGCGCCCTGCCAGTCGAATTCCGCCACATCCATGAACTTCATCGCGGCGACACCCGGAACCAGACGGTCCAGCACCGTCTCGGCCTTGGGGCCTTGCAGGGCCAGCAGGGCGCGGTCGGTGATCGGCTGGACGGTGATCCCTGCGCTTTCCAGCTGCCGCAGATGGGCAATGTCCTGATCGGCGCAAGCCGCATTCACGACCAGAAACAGATGATCGCCCTTGTTGGCGATCATCAGATCGTCCAGCACGCCCCCGGCATCGTTGGTGAACAGGCCGTAGCGCTGGCGCCCCTCGCCCAGCCCGGCGATATCGGCGGGGACCAGTGTTTCCAGCGCCAGCGCCGCATCCGGCCCGCGCAGGATCACCTGACCCATATGGCTGACATCGAACAGCCCTGCATCGGCACGGGTGTGCAGATGCTCGCCCAGCACACCCATCGGGTATTGCACCGGCATGTCCCAGCCGGCAAATGGCACCATTTTCGCCCCGCGGGCGATGTGCAGATCGTATAGCTTCGTGCGCCGGTTCTCGGCCATAGGCATCCCCTTTCCCGCGAGACGGATCCGCCGCTCGCTTCGATGCCCCCTCTGTCCCTACCCCATCGGGGCGCCTGAGATCGTTATCCCTTCGGCGGGCGGCCGGCAAAGGCCACCACTCTCCAGAGCGTTCAACGGAAACGGTTCTTCTTGCCTGAGAGTTTACCGGGGCGGTTGCTCCTTCGGCCCTGGCTTGCGCCAGTGTCTCCCGATTTCCAGTTTCGGTAGGTAGCGGGGCGGCGGGATTCTGGCAAGAGATTTCCTGCCGCCCGGCCCGCCGCCCCGCCCTCAGATCGAGATATTCGAGGCCCCGCCATCCAGCAGGATATTCTGCCCGATGATGAATCGCGCATGCTGGCTGCACAGGAAGGCACAGGTGGCGCCGAAATCCTCGGCGGTGCCATAGCTGTGGGTGGGGATGGTCTGTTCGCGGCGGTGGCGGGCCTCCTCGACGCTGATGCCCTCGGCCTTCGAGACGCCCAGATCCAGACTGCCGGCACGGTCGGTCGCATGGATGCCGGGCAAAAGATTGTTCACCACCACGCCCGAGGCCGCCACCTGCCGCGACATGCCGGCGACAAAGCCGGTCAGCCCGGCGCGGGCGGTGTTCGACAGGCCAAGGATGGCGATGGGCGTGCGCACCGATTGCGAGGTGATGTTGACGACCCGGCCCCAGCCGCGCTCCATCATGCCCGGAACCAGCGCCTGCATCAGCGCGACGGCGGTCAGCATATTGGCGTCGATCGCCTTGATGAAATCCTCGCGGCTCCAATCCGTCCATTTGCCGGGGGGCGGGCCGCCCGCGTTGTTGACCAGAATATCGGCCTGACCGTCCAGCGCCTCCAGCACGGCGGCGCGCCCGGCATCGGTGGTGATGTCGCCCGCGACCGGGGTTACCTTGACGCCGTATTTCGCCGCGATCTCGGCGGCGGTGGTATTCAGCGCGTCAGTGCCGCGCGCATTGATGACCAGATCGACGCCCGCTTCGGCCAGGGCCTCGGCGCAGCCGCGGCCCAGACCCTTGGAGCCGGCGCAGACCAGCCCCTTCTTGCCCCTGATGCCCAGATCCATGCGTTTCCCCTTTGCTGTCCGTTCCGGCCAAGGGAAACCTGCCCCGACCGGATTGTCCAGTTCAGAAGCACAGGATCTCGGCCTCGGCCTCGGCGCGGCGATAGGCGGCGACCATCTCGCTGACCTCGGCGCCCTGACGGAACATGCCGGTGCGCTCGCCCGGTGTCTGGCGCATGCGCAGGACCGTCTCGGCGCGGACATAGTCGTCATAGGACAGGATCTCGGCGATCCGGTCGATGGCGCAGGAACAGCGGTCCAGCATCTCGCGGGTCTGGCCATTCGTCGCCATGCAGACAAAAACGTAATCGGCCCGCGCATTGGTCGGATAGTCGTTGACCGCCTGCGCCCCGGCGGAACCGGCCCAGACGGCAAGCGCGGCGGCAGGCAGGGCGCGGATCATTGCAGCACCATTTCATTGCGATAGGCAGGCTTTCCGCCAGCCAGAGGACCGGTTTCGGCCAGCATCCGCCGGATCGGCCGGTTGGGCTGGTCCAGCACGAAACGCAGGGTCAGGCTTTCAAAGCCCAGCATCCGCGCGTGATTGGGGTCATCGGCAAAGGGGCGAAAACTTGCGACCTTTTGCCCGTCCGCCTCAGCAACCTTACCGCCGCGAAACAGCGCATCCTTAAGCCGGTTGCGGATATAGAACGGGCTGCCCCCGGTCAGCGCCGCCATGTCGCGCGTCACCGTTTCCAGAAAGAAGGTCAGCGCCGGATCCCCGGCCGAGATCGGAAACGGCCCGATCTTGCGGTTGATGCGCGCCGTCGCCTCGTCCAGCTGCAGCGCGGGCTGGCCGTCCGAGGGGTCGGTGATCTGGCGCAGCGTGACCGTACCCTGTCCCTGCGGCGCAAAGCCCTGCGCCTCGGGGCCCTTCCGGTCGATGGTCCAGACCAGCGGCGCGGCGGACAGGTCCCACGGCCCGCGCTCGGCAAAGACCAGATCGCCCGCCGCATCGGCCAGCGCCGGCGGGGCAAGGAAAAGCCCGATCAGGGCAAGGCTGCGCAACAGGTTCATATGTTCTTTCCCGGCTTTCGATTGGGCCATGGCCCCAGCTTGCCCCGCCCTGTCCGGCGGCGAAAGCCCGGCAGCGGCGGTGTCGTTCTTTGGTCCTAGGCCAGAATCCGTTGCAGGACCGATTGCAATTCCTCGGCCCGGATCGGTTTTTCCAGCATGGGCACACCCAGTTCCAGACTGGCGCGGCCGATCTCGGCGTCGCGCCGGGCCGAGACCATGATCGCTGGCACCGGCTGCCCCGCCGCCTCGCGCAGCGCCCGGATCGCCTGCAGGCCGGTATCGTCGTTATCAAGATTGTAATCCGCGATCACCACGTCCGGCGGCTCGTCGCCCATCATCGCCAGCGCCTCCGCCGTCCCGCCCGAGACCCGCGCCACCATGCCCAGACGGTCCCCCAGCAGGAACTGATAGGCCAGCCGCATGGCGTCGTCGTTTTCCACCACCAGCGCCACGCGCCCGCGCAGCGACGGGCCGGGCAGCGCCGCATCCGTCCGCGCAGGCACGACGCCCGGCGTCAGCAGCGGCAGGCTGATGCGGAACGCCGTGCCGCGCCCCGGCTCGCTGTCCAGCGCGATCGCGTGCCCCAGCTTGGCGCAGGCGCGGCGCACGATGGACAGGCCCAGCCCCATACCCGGCGCGCCGCCCTCGCGGCCGATGCGCTGGAATTCGTCGAAAATGCGCGAACGGTCCTCGGGCGCGATGCCGACGCCCGTGTCCAGAACGTCCAGCCAGGCCCGGTCGCCGCGCCGGCGCACGCCGACCAGCACCCCGCCGCGGTCGGTATATTTGATCGCGTTCGAGACCAGGTTCTGCGCGATCCGGCGCAGAAAGACCGGGTCGCTTTCCACCACCGCCGAGGTCGGCGCGAATGACAGCTTCAGCCCCTTGGCCTCGGCCATGGGCGCGTATTCGACGCCAAGACGGCTGAACAGCTGCGCCAGCTCGACCGGCTTGCGCTGGAATTCGATGCGCTGGCTGTCCAGACGGGCGATGTCCAGAACCGCGTGCATCAGCTCCTCGACCGATTCAAAGGCGCCGGACAGGCGTTGGGTCAGCTCGGACTGGAACGGGTCCAGCTGGGTGTCGCGCAGCGCCGACAGAAACAGCTTGGCGGCGGAAAGCGGTTGCAGCAGGTCATGGCTGGCCGCGCGCAGGAAGCGGGTCTTTGAGCGGTTCGCCTCTTCGGCGGCGGCGCGGGTGATGGCCAGTTCGCGGTTGCGCTCGGACAGGTCGGCCAGCGCCTGCTCCAGTTCGCGCGTGCGGGCCTGCACCTCTTGTTCCAGCGCGATTGCGGCCTGAAACATCGACCAGGCCGAGCCGCGCGCCTCTTCCAGCCGGTCGACACGCTCGGCCAGCACATCGGTGATCCGGGTCAGCTTTTCGGCCCGGCGCTGCTCGGATTCGTCGCCCCGCAGAAAGATCATCGCATCACCCCGGTGCCGGCGGCATCAGGGCCATGCCGACAAAGGTCTGGTTCACATGCATGCCGCCATGCTGTTCGCCATAAGTGTTGAAGCCGGCGACGCGGTAGCGTGCCAAAAGCCGCGACATCTGCCCGACCATGCCCGCGCGTTCCAGCGCAAGACGCCGCAGGATGCAGTCGAACCCCAAGACCATCAGCGGCATCTGCGGCAAGGCGTCCAGCGCGGCGGCAAAGCCCCGTGTCATGTCCATGGCCCGGCCGACGGTCAGGATATTCCCGGCCTCGATCCCCGACAAAAGCTGCAAGCCGCCCTCGGGTGTCACGGCGCGGATGGCGCGGACATGATCACGCCGCCCGGCGCGCAGCAGCAGCGGGTGGCGGGCGAATTCCGTGGGGGTCAGCGCGCTTTCGGGAATGCCCGCCAGCCGGGCATATTCCTGCGCAGCGGGTTCGGCATTCAGTTCCAGAATGGTGCGGTTCTGCGGATCGGCGGCGGTGACCACCGCCCGCCGCCCGGTCGGGCTGAAATGCGAAAACGAGATCTCCGCCACCGCCAGATCGGTCTCGATCAGCAAGAACACCGCCGAGCCGTGATGCTCCCGGCCATCGGCAATGATCGAGCTTTGTTCGAAATTGATTCCCTTGGCCGTCGAGGCGCCCACGACCGGCAGTCCCGGCATCGCCGCGTCCAGCGTGGCGGCCAGCACATCCTCGTGCCGGGCCAGCGCATCGGCCAGCAGAACGCCAAAGCTGGACCGCCGCAAATCGGGGCGGAACCCGGTATGCAGCCGGCGCAGGCTGGCCATCCAGCCCGAGACCGGCACCTGCGCCTGATCGGGCAGCACGCAGACGCCGACGCGAAAGCTGGCGGCGGGAAAGCCCAGCGCGACCACCGCGTCCTGCGCATAGCCCGCCGGGCCGATCTCGCCCGCGGATGAGCAGCCGACGATATGGCAGCCGCCGCCCAGACGTTCGCCCAGCCCCGCGCCCAGATCGGCAAGCCCGCCGGCGGGCATTCCAAAGATCAGCACAAGCGAGGGCGATAGCGGCGCCAGCTCGCCGGCGATGCGCGCCGCCAGATCATCCGCCCCGGCCGGAACCTCGACCACCACCGGCGCAATGGACGTCAGACCGGCCGCAGCCGGGGCAATCGCGACCGGCTCGGGCAGGGCCAAGCTCATGTCGGCGCAAACAGCCTGACGCTATTGGCCAAGAGCACCGCCTGTGTCCGCCGCCGGGCGTTGATCTTGGACATGATGGCGGTGATATGCGTCTTGACCGTGGCCTCGGCGATCGAGAGCTCGTAGCTGATTTCCTTGTTCGCCTTGCCCTGACAGATCAGCCGCAGGATCTTCATCTGCTGCGGCGTCAGGCTGGAAAAGCGCCGCGCCAGCTCGACGCGGGCGGCGTCGTCTTCGCCCGCGCTTTCCGGCTCATAGCTGTCGGGGGTCACGCGCTCGCCGTCCCACATGCGGCGCAGGCTGTCCACCAGCGCCTCGCGGCCCAGCGATTTCGAGATATAGCCCTGCGCCCCCGCCGCCATCGCCGCCGAGATCATGGCGTTTTCCAGATCGGCCGAGATCATGGTGATCGGCACCCCCGGAATCTGGCGGCGCAGCGTGACCAGCCCCTCGGATCCGCGGGCATCGGGCAGGTTCAGGTCGAGAATCACCGCATCGGGCACGCCTTGGCTGCGAATCTGTTCCTGGGCCGAGGCGAGGCTGCGTGCGGTACGTACATTCTTCAACCCGAAGCTGATCTTGAGCGTCAGCGCAAGCGCGTCGCACATCAGCGGATGGTCGTCCACGATCAGGATTTCGCGCACGCGATCGGCGGAAATCCTTGGCGTGCCGGCCTGATCCTGGACTTGCTGTGTTGCAAGAGCCATCGTTCTCCTCCCAAAGAAACGGATGGTAAGCGGCGACATTTTCGCCGTCCGCACCCCCTATCTTAGGCCGCTGGCGGAATGGCGCAAGCGTCATAGCAGTGGCCGCCATGGCGCGACCGGCGGGATTGCGCTACGACTTCGGGCGTATTGGCCAATCCGTCCAGTCATGGCAGGTTACCCGCAGCGAAAAAAAGGAAAAATGCCATGCATTTGACCAGACGATACATCCTGACGGGCGGCGCGCTGGCGCTGTCGGCACTTGTCCTGCCCGCCCGCGCGCAAACCGCCCCGACGCTGCCGGTCATCCGCATCGGCACGCTGGAAAACGGCACGGTGAACTGGGAAATCCAGACCATCCGCAATGCCGGGCTGGACCGCGAAAACGGCTTTGAGCTGGTGCCGACGCCGCTGGCCGGAAACCCCGCCACGCAGGTCGCCATGCAGGGGGGCGAGGTCGATACCATCGTCTCGGACTGGCTGTGGGTGGCCGAACAGCGCGCCAAAGGGGCGGATTTCACCTTCCTGCCCTATTCGACCGCGGTGGGCGGGGTCATGGTCGCCGCCAACAGCCCGGCGCAGACGCTGGCCGATCTGGCGGGCAAAAAAATCGGCATCGCTGGCGGCCCGGTCGATAAAAGCTGGCTGATCCTGCGGGCCTGGTCGCGCGCGAAACTGGGCCAGGATCTGGCCGAGAACACCACCCAGGTCTTTGGCGCGCCACCGATGATCAAGAACGCGGCCGAAACCGGCGAGGTCGATGCCGCGATCAATTTCTGGCATTTTCAGGCCAAGATGCAGGCCGCCGGGATGCGGCAGCTGATCTCGGTCACGGATGCGGCGCGCGATCTGGGGCTGGACCCCGCAACGCCGCTGCTGGGCTATGTGCTGCGCGACGGCTGGATCGCCGAAAACCCCGAAATCGCCGCCGGTTTCGCCCGTGCCTCGCGCGCGGCCAAGGATCTGCTGGCCCGCGACGATGCCGCATGGGAGGCGCTGCGCCCGATCATGAATGCCGCCGACGATGCCGAGTTCGAGGCCCTGAAGGCTGGCTGGCGCGCGGGCATTCCCCCGCCCGGCCCGGTCGACGCCGCCAATGCGCAAAAGATCTTTGCCACCATGGCGGAACTGGGCGGTGATGAGTTGACCGGCGGGCTGACCACATTGCCCGAAGGCCTGTTCTGGTCGCCGGAACCGTCCTGACTTGACCGATGCCCCCAAGACCCGGCCCCTGCGCCCCGGCCTGTTGCCGGGGCTGGCCTCGATCGCGGCCATGCTGGTTCTGTGGGCCATCGCCTCGCAACTGACCGACCGGCCGCAGACGCTGCCCGCACCATGGGAGGTGGCCGCGCGGATCGGCCAGCTTGCCACCTCGGGAGAGCTGTGGTTCAACGCCGGCATGACGCTGATGCGCGTGGGGCTGAGCTTTGCTTTCGCGATGGCCCTGGGCATGGCGCTGGGGCTGGTCATGGGCCGTTCGCGCGCTGCCGATGACTGGCTGAACCCGGCGCTGATCATCGGGCTGAACGTGCCGGCGCTGGTGGTGATCGTGCTGTGCTATATCTGGATCGGCCTGAATGAGACCGCCGCCATCATCGCCGTGGCACTGAACAAGATCCCCCTTGTCACCGTCATGATCCGCGAGGGCGCCCGTGCCCTGCGCCCCGATCTGGACGAGATGGCGCGCGCATTCCGCATGGCCCCGATGGCGCGGCTGCGCCATGTCGTGCTGCCCCAGCTTGCGCCGCAGATCGCGGCTTCGGCCCGCGCCGGCATCGCGCTGATCTGGAAGATCGTGCTGGTGGTCGAATTTCTTGGCCGCTCGAACGGGGTCGGCTTCAAGATCCACCTGCTGTTCTCCAGCTTCGACGTCGAGGGCGTGCTGGCCTGGGCGCTGGCCTTTGTCGCGGTCATGCTGGCCATCGACCTGCTGATCCTGCGCCCCTGGGAACGCCGCGCCAATCGCTGGAGGCAGGATGCGGCTTGAACTGATCTCGAAAGGCTTTGGCATGCGCGAGGTGCTGGGGGCGCTGACCCTAAGCTTGGCGCGCGGGGAAAGGCTGGCTGTGCTGGGCCCCTCGGGGATCGGGAAGTCGACGCTTTTGCGCATCCTTGCCGGGCTGGACACTGAATTTCGCGGCACCCTGACCGGGGATGCGCGCCGCGCCGTGGTGTTTCAGGAACCCGTGCTGCTGCCCTGGCGCGATGCGCTGGCCAATATCGTGATCGCCACCGGCTGCGCGCCCGAACTGGCGCGGGACTGGCTGGCGCAGGTCGGGCTGGCCGGGCATGAGGCGAAGTTCCCCCGCCAATTGTCCCTGGGTCAGCAACGGCGGCTGGCGCTGGCCCGCGCCTTTGCCGCCGCACCCGACATCCTGCTGATGGATGAACCCTTTGCCTCGCTGGACGGGGAAACCGCTGCGCGCATGGTGGCGCTGACCGACGCGCTGCTGACGCGGACCGGCGCTGGCCTTTTGCTGGTCACCCATGCCCCGGACGAGGCCCGCGCCCTGAACGCGCAGGCATGGCACCTGTCGGGCCAGCCGGCCCGGCTTCAGAAGGACTGATCCCAGACCCGCCCCTCGGTATCCTGCGCATGGACGGTGACCGCGCCCTGACCCGGCGCATGGGCAAAGCGGAATACCGGGTCTTCGGAGATCGAGATCCCGGCCTCCATGGTGAACAGGGGTGTTTCGCCCTGCCTGACCTCAAGCACCTGAATGAACTCGGCCGGGATGGTCAGCAGCGACACCTGATCGCGCTGCAATCCCGAAAAATTCGGATGCCGGATCATCAGCGTGCCAAAGGGGCGGCCGGCCTCGTCGGACTGGCGAAAGCGCATCTCGCCCATGGTGGCGCGCACCTCGTCCATGCTTTTTCCCGCAGGCGCCGCGCAGCCGCCCGAGGCCTTGACGTAACGCCCGGCCATGACCTGCCGCCCGTCCTCAAGCGTGGCGATGGCGCGCAGGTCGGAATAGGTGTTCACGCGGATCCGCACCTCGAAATCCAGCGGCATCAGCGCCTTGCCAAAGCTGAATTCGGCGGCGACCGGCGCGGGATTGCCATCGACCACCAGCACCAGTTGGGTGATCGCGGGCGCGCCCGGCGGCTGGGTGATGCGCACCGGCACCAGCGCCGGATTGTCGGCACGCTTGGGCGCATCCAGCAACAAGACCGAGGGGTCCAGCGGCGGCTCGTCCTCGGTGCCGATGATGCTCAGCCGCAGGTCGTCCCAGAGCGGCGAGGGCAGCAGCGGGTTTTCCACCTCTTGCGCAAGGACAGGACCAGCCAGCAATGACAGGATCAGCGCCAGCCTTGGGGCAATTCGCATATCCGGTTCCTTCTTGCCATGCGCCGGCAGGGGCGGCGCGGTCAGAATGCGGACGCAGTGATGCTACGCTGGCGCGGGGACCAGTCAAGCGGCCAAAGGTCTTAGGTGGCCGGGATCGCGGGGCTGTGATAGGCTGCCCGGACCGGAGGGGCCGGAAAATATCATGTTCCATCTGATCCTTGCCGCCTGCCTAGCCAGCGCGCCCGAGACCTGCGAGCCGCGCCTTCTGCCTGCCGGCGAGGCCCGCGCCCGCGAGGATTGCGAGATGCGCGCCGGCCCCATCGCCGCCGACTGGCTGGCACGGCATCCCGACCTGACCGCCGGGGCCAAGCCGCGCTGCGTGGAAACCACTGACCTGCCGGCATTGGACATGCCCGAGATCGCCCCCGGAGTGCATGTCCATCAGGGCGAAATGGCGCAGCTTTCGCCGCAGAACCGCGGCCGGATCGCGAACCTGTCCTTTGTCATCGGCGATGACGCGGTGGCGGTGATCGATGCCGGCGGCAGCCGCGCCGAGGGCGAGGCGCTTTACGCCGCCATCCGGCAGCACACCGACAAGCCGGTGCGCCACCTGATCCTGACCCATATGCATCCCGACCACATCCTGGGCGCCGAGGTTTTCTCTGAGGCCGGGGCCACGATCCATGCCGATGCCCGCCTGCCCGATGCGGTGGCGCAGCGGGCGCCGACATGGATGGTCTCGATCCCCGAACAGATCGGCGTCGCCGCCTTTGCCAGCACCCGCATCGCCACCATCGATCACCGGATCGAGACGCCGCAGACCGTGGCGCTTGGCGGGCGCAGCCTGCTTCTGCGGCCGGTGGCGACCGCGCATACCGATACCGACATGACGGTGTTCGATGACGGCTCGGCCACGCTTTTCGCGGGCGATCTGATCGCGATGGGGCTGACGCCGTCGCTGGACGGATCGCTTAAGGGCTGGCTCGACTGGCTGGACACCCCACCCGATCCGGCACCCGAACGCATCGTGCCCGGCCATGGCCCGGTGACCGCCGACTGGGACAAGGCCATCGCCCCCACCCGTGCCTATCTGACCGGATTGCGCGATGCGACACGGGCGGCGGTGGCGCAGGGCCAGCCCCTGTCGCAGGCGGTGCCGGCCATTCTTGCGGCCATGCAGCCCATGGCCGGGATCTGGGCCGATTTCGACGCCACCACGGCACGCAATGCCTCGGCCGCCTATGCCGAACTGGAATGGGAATAGATTGCCTCGTCGGGGACAGGATGGCACAAAGATGCATTGCATCACGGAGGTTTGGTCATGGCTCGTTCCGCATGGCATGGTTTCATTGTCGCCGCCCTGTCCGGGTTTTTGATCGCGGGCACGGCCATTGCCGATGACAGCCCGCTGCCCGAACGCCGGCTTAGCCTGATGGCCAATACCGACATGCCCGGCGGCGATCTGGCGCAGCTTTTCGACACCACGCTGCAAGCCTGCGTTCAGGCCTGCGCCGGCAATGCCGAATGCCGCAGCCTGACCTATAACGAACGCGCCCGCGCCTGTTTCCCCAAGGGTCAGGCCGGTGCGCCCGCACCCTTTGACGGCGCGATTTCGGGCTATGCGGTCAGCCCCTCGCCCGAGGCCATCGCCAGCGCCATCGCCCGCGCCGGGGCGGCGCCGTTCCTGACGGCCGATGACCTCTCTTCGGCGCTGACGCAGGCGCGGACATTCGCCGCCATGCAAAGACCGCTGCCTGCATCTGGCAGCGACCGGGCCGAGATCCGGTCACTGGAATATGGCGGCAACCTGTCGGCCGCGACCCAGCTTCTGGCCGCCTATGTGGCGCGCGACGATCTGGCGCAGGACTGGGTCGATCTGGCCCGCATGACCCTGCGCGCCGAGGATGGCAGCCAGCAGGCGGCCTCGACCGCGCAGATGGCGCTGAACGGCTATCTGCGCGCCGAAGAGGATGTCGTGGCCGGACAGGCGCTTTACTATCTGGCCCGCAGCTATGACCATCTGGATCGCGGCCGCGACGGGCTGGCCGCGCTGCGTCTGGCGCGGCAGATCGCGCCCGGCAATCCCGACATCACCTCGGCCCTGGAACAGTCCGAGGCCCGCAACGGCCTGCGCGTCACCGACAGCCGCGTCGAGGCGGATGGCAAGATGCCGCGCTTTTGCGCCGTGATGACGCGTGAGCTGTCCCCGTCGACCGATTACGCCCCCTTCCTGCGCCTGCCCGAGGGGGACCTGACGGTTGAGGCCGACGGCCAGCAGCTTTGCGTGGCCGGCCTGACCCATGGCCAGAATATCGAGCTGACCCTGCGCGCCGGCCTGCCTGCGGCGGATGGCGAGACGCTGGCCAGCGACGTGACCCTGAAGGGTTATATCCGCGACCGCTCGCCCGAAGTGCGCTTTCCCGGCCGCGCCTATGTGCTGCCCGCCTCGGGCGATCAGCGGCTGGCCATGGTCACCGTCAATGCCGAGCTGATCGACCTGCGCCTGCTGCGCATTTCCGACCGCAACCTGATCCGCACCATGTCCGAAAGCATGTTCGCGACGCCTCTGGACAGCTGGCAGGCGGAATATTTCTCGGAGCAGATGGCGCGCGAGGTCTGGAAAGGCGCGGCCGAGGTCGCCCGCCCGATGGGTCAGGACAGCATGAACCGCGAGCTGACCACCAGCCTTGCCATCCCCGCCGAGGCCGGCCCGCTGGAACCCGGCATCTATATCCTCGAGGCGCATATCGCCAACAAGGCAGTCTCGGATACCGGGCTGGCGACGCAATGGTTCGTGATCTCGGATTTCGGCATCTCGACATTTTCCGGCGCGGACGGGCTGACCGTCGCGGTGCGCAGCCTGCGCGACACCGGCGCCAAGCCGGGGGCCGAAGTGGCGCTGCTCAGCCGCTCGAACGAGGTGCTGGCGCGGGCGGTGACCGACGATCAGGGCATTGCTCGCTTTGACCCCGGCCTGAGCCTTGGCCGGAACGGCGCCGAACCCGCGCTGGTCACCGTGACCGAATGGCAGGGCGAGGGGGCGGACCGCGCGCCGCGCGACATGGCCTTCCTGTCGCTGTCGGACCCGGAGTTCGATCTGTCGGATCGCGGGGTAGAGGGCGCGCCGCCCGCGCCGCCGATCGATCTGTTCGTCGCCACCGATCGCGGCGCCTATCGCGTCGGCGAAACCGTCAACGCCACCGTCCTGACCCGCAATGCCGAGGCCCGGGCGCTGGAAAACCTGCCGCTGACCGCCGTGATCCTGCGCCCTGACGGGGTCGAACAGACCCGCTTTGCCCCGACGCCCCTTGGCGCGGGCGGCAGCACGCTGGCCTGGGCCATCCCCGGCAATGCCCCGCGCGGCACATGGCGGCTGGAACTGCGCACCGAGGCGGACGGCCCGGCCCTTGCCACCGCGCGCCTGCTGATCGAGGACTTCCTGCCCGAGCGCATCGATTTCACCCCGAAACTGCCCGAAGGCCCGGCCCGCGCAGGCGGCACTCTGGACGTGTCGCTGGCCGCGCATTGGCTGTTCGGCGCCCCCGCCGCCAATCTGCCGGTCGAGGGGCAGCAGCGTCTTGCCCCCACGCGCAGCCTTGCCGGCCATGACGGCTACAGCTTTGGCCGTCAGGATGACGACACCCAGCCGGTGAACGAAAGCCTGCCCTCGGGCGTGACCGATGCAGAGGGCAACTACAGCACGCAGATCACCTTGCCCGACGCCGCGACGCTGGGCCCGCGCCCCTATCAGGCCGAGGTGATCCTGAGTATCCGCGAAGGCGCCGGCCGCCCGGTCGAGCGGACCGAAAGCCGCATCGTCATGCCCGAGGCCCCGGTCATCGGCATCAAGCCCCTGTTCGAGGGCGACACCGTGCCGGAAAAATCCGAGGCGCGCTTTTCGCTGCTGGCCATCGGGCCGGACCTGAAACCCGCCACCGCGCCGGTGCGCTGGGTGCTGAACCGCATCGACACCGATTACCAATGGTATTCCGTCGGCGGCCAATGGAACTGGGAGGCGATCACCACACGCACCCGCGTCAGCGAGGGCGTGGCCGAGCCGGGCGCAACCCCGGTCGAAATCGCCGCCATGGTCGAATGGGGCCAGTATGAGCTGCTGGCCGAACCGGCATCCGGTCAGGGCGGGCAAAGCTCGGTCCAGTTCTATGCCGGCTGGGGCGCGGTTGCCACCTCGGGCACCGAAACGCCCGACCGCTTGCAGGTCGTGCTGGACCAGCCAGCCTATCGCAGCGGCGATACCGCGCGCGTCAAGGTGCAGGCGATCTCGGACGGGCTGGGGCTGGTCTCGGTCCTGTCGAACAAGCTGGTGTCGATGCAGACCGTCGCGCTGAGCGCGGGCGAAAACGACATCGAACTGCCGGTGACGGACGATTGGGGCGCGGGCGTCTATGTGACCGTCAGCGCCATCCGCCCGCTGGAAGGCGCCAAGCCCGGCGACCGCCAGCCGGTGCGCGCCATGGGTCTGGCCCATGCCGCCGTCGATCCGGGCGACCGCAAGCTGGCCGCCAGTATCGAGGCGCCGCAGGAAACCCGTCCGCGCGGCGTCATTCCGGTCGCGCTGAAAGTGGACGGCGCTGGCGGAGAGACCGTCCATGCCACCGTCGCGGCGGTCGATCAGGGCATCCTGAACCTGACCGGCTATACGCCCCCCGATCCCGGCAAGCATTATTTCGGCCAGCGCCGGCTGGGCGTCGGGCTGCGCGATCTTTACGGGCGGCTGATCCTGCCGACCGGCGCCCCGGACGGGGCGCTGCGTCAGGGCGGCGACGCCAGTCTTGCCGCCAATGCCGAGGCCCCGCCCCCCACCGAAAAGCTGATGAGCTGGTTTTCCGGCCCGGTCACGCTGGGCGATGACGGCACCGCCAGACTGGACATCCCCGTCGGCGATTTCAACGGCGAGGTCCGGGTCATGGCCGTGGTCTGGTCGGCAAAGGGCGTGGGCCAGTCCGACGCCTCGGTGCTTGTGCGCGACCCGGTGGTGCTGACCGTGACCGCGCCCGCCTTCCTTGCGCCGGGCGATCAGGCGCAGGTCGGGCTGCGGCTGACCCGCACCTCGGGTCCTGCGGGCGAGATGCGGCTGGCGGTCCAGCAGACCGGCGGCGACGCGCCCCTGACCACCAGCCTTGCCACTGACAGCGTCGAACTGACCGACGCCAGCAACGAGGCCGCGACCCAAATGGCCGTCACTGCCGGCCAGACCGAGGGTAGGGCCGAATTGCGCCTGACCCTGACCACGCCCGACGGCACGGCGCTGACCAAGGACATCACCATCCCCGTCGCCCTGAACGAGGCCGATATCCAGCGTCAGGACCGGCTGGAGCTGGCGCCGGGGCAAAGCGTCTCGGTCCCGCCCGCGCTGACCGAAAACATGCTGCCCGGCGCGCTTTTGACCGCGGCGGTCGGCCCCTATGCGCGGCTGGACGTAGCGGGCGCGCTGGCGCGGCTGTCGCGCTATCCCTATGGCTGCACCGAGCAGCTGACCTCGGGGGCGATGCCGCTTTTGTATCTCAGCGGGCTGGAAAGCCTTGAGGGGATCGAGGATGCGGGCGCCGCCGAAACCGGCAAGCGCGTGCAGGATGCCATCGGCCAGATCCTGACCCGGCAATCGTCGAATGGCGGCTTTGGGCTGTGGTATGCGGATTCGGGCGATCTGTGGCTGGAATCCTATGTCACCGACTTCCTGTCGCGGGCGCGGGCCATGGGCTATCAGGTGCCCGACAGCGCCATGAAACAGGCGATCAACAACCTGCGCAATCGCGCCAATTACGCGACCGAACCGCAACATGCCTCGGCCGAGGAAAACGCGGCTTTGGCCTATGCGCTGATGGTGCTGGCGCGGGAACGGGCGGCGACGGTGGGCGATCTGCGCTATTACGCCGATACCGTGCCCGATGCCTTCTCGACCCCGATGGCGGCGGCCAATCTGGGGGCGGCGCTGGCCTCTTATGGCGATCAGGCCCGCGCCGACCGGCTGTTCCGCCGCGCGGGCGAGACCGTCGATCTGAGCGGCACCGAGCCCTATCGCTATCGCCCGGATTACGGCACCCGCCTGCGCGATGCGACGGCGCTGCTGGCGCTGGCGGCGGATGCGAAATCGCAGGCGGTCGATACCGCCGCGCTGACCAGCGCGGTCGCCGAACGCATCGCCCGGACCGAGCAGTCGGGCCACGGCCTGTCGACGCAGGAATCGATCTGGACCGTGCTGGCGGCCCGCGCTTTGGCGCAATCGGTGCCGCCCGCCGCACTGAATGGCGTCACCCTGACCCAGCCGGTCGCCAGCCTGCCCGATACGGCGGCCAGCATCGCCAATAACGGCGACCAGCCGCTTGAGGTGACGCTGACCGCGACCGGCAAGCCCACGACCCCGCCCATGGCAGGCGGGCGCGGCTATCGGATCGAGCGCAGCTATTTCACCCCCGAGGGCCAGCCGATCGACCCGGCATCGCTGGCGCAGGGCACGCGCATGGTGGTGCGGGTGCAGGTCTGGCCCGAAACCACGGGCCAGGGCGGGGCCGGCGGCCGGCTGGTCGTTTCGGACCCGCTGCCGGCAGGCTGGGAAATCGACAACCCGAACCTGCTGCGCGCGGGCGATGTCTCGGCCCTGGACTGGCTGGAAGGCCAGACCTCGGCCGAGATGACCGAGTTCCGCGCCGACCGTTTCGCGGCGGCGCTGACCTGGACCTCGGACCAGCCCTTCAGCCTGGTCTATATCGTGCGCGCGGTGACGCCCGGCAGCTTCCGCCACCCCGCCGCCAGCGTCGAGGACATGTACCGCCCCGAATACCGCGCCTGGAGTGCGGGCGGCACGGTGACCGTGACGCGCTAGGGGCGCGAAACACCCCATTGATCCCCGAAAACCCCCGGTCCGAAAGGCCGGGGGTTTTCACTTCTCCGCCTGTCGGGAAAGCTTTGCTTGCCGGATGGCCCCGCCATGGTGATAATCCCGCCATCGCGTAAGGAAGGGGAGAAGGCCTTGCCCGACATCCGCCACGAGGATCGCGTCGCGCAGGCGTCGCATTCCCCGGCTGCCGTCACCCGGCTGGCCGCAAGCTGGCGTCGCTCGATGGTCAAGCACGGGTTGGACCCGGGCCGCCCGCCGCAGCTGCGCCGCCTGACCGCGCCGGAACTGGCCAGCCGCAGCGCACGTCTGGACGAGTTTCTGGCCATCGCCCGCCCGCAACTGGACCAGCTTTTCCAGCTTGTCTGCCCAACCGGCTGCAATGTGCTGCTGACCGATGCGGCCGGGATCGTGCTGGAACATCGCGTCAATGCATCCGACGCCGCGACCTTTCGCACCTGGGGGCTGTGGCAGGGCACCGACTGGTCCGAAGAGGCCGAGGGCACCAACGGCATCGGCACCTGTCTGGCCGAGGGGCGGCAGGTCACCATCCATCGCGACGAACATTTCTATGCCCGCAACACCGGCCTTTCCTGCATGGACGCGCCGATCTGGGGGCCGGACGGGCGGCTTCTGGGGGCGCTGGATGTCAGCTCGGCCCGGGCCGACCATACCGAACGCTGGAACGGGCTGATCGCGGCGCAAGTCAACCAGAGCGCCCGGCAGATCGAGGCCGCGTTCTTTCGCGCCTCGTTCCCCGGCGCACGCATCATCAGCGCCCAGACCGGCGAGGCCGACGACGCGCTGCTGCTGGTCGCGGTGGACAAGGACGATCTGGCCATCGGCGCCAACCGCGCCGCCCGCCGCGCCTACGGTCTGGAAAAAGAGGGCAAGCTGCGGCCCCGCCCGGCCTCGGATCTGTTTGGCCGCGAGGACGAGGTCACCGGCTTTGAAAAAGCCGAGCGCGCCGCCGTGATTCGGGCGCTGGCGCGGGCCGAGGGGAATGTCTCGGCCGCCGCCCGCGCGCTGGGTGTGGGGCGCGCGACGCTGTACCGGCGGATGCAGCGGCTGGGGATTTCGGAAAATCCGGGCAGACTGTCTCAGGGCTGAAACACATTCCGCACTGCGGCATGGATGGCGCGTTGATTTGCATGCCCCCCCGCCGCACCCTTCTGACAGAGCCGGCGGGAGGAGCTGGCCGCGACAGGAGGATGTACAATGCCGAATGACCAGACGCATGTTTTCAAAGGCGTCAACAGCCTGCCCTTTGAGGCGCGCTACGACAACTATATCGGCGGTGAATGGGTCGCCCCGAAATCGGGCAAGTATTTCACCAATACCACGCCCATCACCGGCGCCGAGATCGGCCAGATCGCCCGTTCGAACGCCGAGGACATCGAGGCGGCACTGGACGCCGCCCATGCGGTCAAGGATCGCTGGGGCCACACCTCGCCGGCCGAGCGCGGCAATATCCTGCTGAAGATCGCCGACCGGATGGAAGCCAATCTTGAGCTGCTGGCGACCGCCGAAACCTGGGACAACGGCAAGCCGATCCGCGAGACCATGGCCGCCGACGTGCCGCTGGCCATCGACCATTTCCGCTATTTCGCCGGAGTGCTGCGCGCGCAGGAGGGCGGCATTTCCGAAATCGACGCCGACACCATCGCCTATCACTTCCATGAGCCGCTGGGCGTCGTCGGCCAGATCATCCCGTGGAACTTTCCGCTGCTGATGGCCTGCTGGAAACTGGCGCCTGCCCTGGCCGCCGGCAACTGCGTGGTCATCAAACCGGCCGAACAGACCCCGGCCAGCATCATGGTCTGGGTCGGCCTGATCGGCGATCTGCTGCCGCCGGGCGTCTTGAACGTCGTCAACGGCTTCGGCCTTGAGGCCGGAAAGCCGCTGGCCTCGAACCCGCGCATCTCGAAGATCGCCTTTACCGGCGAAACCACCACCGGCCGGCTGATCATGCAATATGCCGCCGAAAACCTGATCCCGGTGACGCTGGAGCTGGGCGGCAAATCCCCCAACATCTTCTTTGCCGATGTCGCCCGCGAGGATGACGACTTCTTCGACAAGGCGCTGGAAGGCTTTGCCATGTTCGCGCTGAACCAGGGCGAGGTCTGCACCTGCCCCTCGCGCGTGCTGATCCAGGAATCGATCTATGACAAGTTCATGGAGCGCGCGGTGAAGCGCGTGCAGGCGATCACGCAGGGCGACCCGCGCGACGCCGCCACCATGATCGGCGCGCAGGCCTCCAGCGAGCAAAAGGAAAAGATCCTTTCCTATCTGGATATCGGCCGCAAAGAGGGCGCCGAGGTCCTGACCGGCGGCAAGGCGGCCGATCTGGGCGGCGAGCTGTCGGGCGGCTATTACATCGAGCCGACGATCTTCCGCGGCCATAACAAGATGCGGATCTTCCAAGAGGAAATCTTTGGCCCGGTGGTGTCGGTCACGACCTTCAAGACCGCCGAGGACGCGCTGGAAATCGCCAATGACACGCTTTACGGCCTTGGCGCCGGGCTGTGGTCGCGCGATGGCAATACCTGCTATCGCATGGGCCGCGCGATCAAGGCCGGCCGGGTCTGGACCAACTGCTATCACGCCTATCCCGCGCATGCGGCCTTCGGCGGCTACAAGCAGTCGGGGATCGGGCGCGAAAACCACAAGATGATGCTCGACCACTATCAGCAGACCAAGAACATGCTGGTCAGCTATTCGGCCAAGAAACTCGGGTTCTTCTGATCCCGGCCGGGATGCCGGGGCGGCCACCATGGCCCCGGCATCCCCCCTGCCTTTCCATATTACCCCCCACCTATTTTTCAGGAGTTTACGGCATGGCGAAAACCATGAAGGCCGCTGTTGTCCGCGAGTTTGGAAAACCGCTCAGCATTGACGAGGTGCCGATCCCCGAGCCGGGTCCGGGCATGATCCAGGTCGCCATTCAGGCCTCGGGCGTGTGCCATACCGACCTGCACGCCGCCGAGGGCGACTGGCCGGTGAAACCCAACCCGCCCTTTATTCCGGGGCATGAGGGCGTGGGCTATGTCTCGGCCGTGGGCGCCGGCGTCAAGCACGTCAAGGAAGGCGACCGCGTCGGCGTGCCGTGGCTTTACACCGCCTGCGGCTGCTGCCGTCACTGCCTTGGCGGCTGGGAAACGCTGTGCGAGCAGCAGCAGAATACCGGCTATTCGGTGAATGGCGGCTTTGCCGATTATGTCGTCGCCGACCCGAACTATGTCGGCCACCTGCCCAAGAACATCGGTTTTCTGGAAATCG
The DNA here is from genome assembly GCF_003337565.1 of Paracoccus lutimaris. Classification (GTDB taxonomy): domain Bacteria; phylum Pseudomonadota; class Alphaproteobacteria; order Rhodobacterales; family Rhodobacteraceae; genus Paracoccus; species Paracoccus lutimaris. Next base: position 113,370 of record NZ_QPJL01000011.1, on the reverse strand, counting down.
CCCCGGTGCTTTGCGCGGGCGTCACCGTCTACAAGGGCCTGAAAGTCACCGACACCAAGCCCGGCGACTGGGTGGTGATCTCGGGCATCGGCGGTCTGGGCCATATGGCGGTGCAATACGCCAAAGCCATGGGCATGAACGTTGCCGCCGTCGATATCGACGATGAAAAGCTGGCCTTTGCCCGCAAGCTGGGCGCGACGGTGACCGTGAACGCCGCAACCGACCCCAACCCCGCCGCCACCATCAAGCGCGAGACCGATGGCGGCGCGCAAGGTGCGCTGGTCACCGCCGTCGGCCGCAAGGCGTTCGAGCAGGCCATCGGCATGGTCGCGCGCGGCGGCACCGTGGCGCTGAACGGGTTGCCTCCGGGCGATTTCCCGCTGGATATCTTTGGCATGGTGCTGAACGGAATCACGGTGCGCGGCTCGATCGTGGGCACGCGGCTGGATCTGCAGGAATCGCTGGATTTCGCCGGTCAGGGCAAGGTCAAGGCCACGGTGCAAAGCGCGAAACTGGAAGACATCAACGATATCTTTGCCAAGATGCACAAAGGCCAGATCGAGGGGCGCATGGTCCTTGATCTGACCGCCTGACCCAAAGGAGACAGCACATGGACGAACCCCTTGTCGAGGCCACCCCCGCCGCATTGGCGCTCTTGGCCGAGATCGTCGCGGATCATGGGCCGGTGATGTTTCACCAGTCCGGCGGCTGCTGCGACGGGTCCTCGCCCATGTGCTATGCCCAAGGCGATTTCCGTCTGGGCGAGCGCGACGTGAAGCTGGGCGAGATCGGCGGCATGCCCTTTTACATCTCGGCCAGCCAATACGAGGTCTGGAAAAATACCCGGCTGATCATCGACGCCATCCCCGGACGCGGCGGCATGTTCAGTCTGGATAACGGCCGCGAAATGCGGTTTCTGACGCGGTCCGAGATCTGCCAGATCTGACCGCGGACCTGCGGGCGCGCCGCCTTCCCCCCGCTTGCAGCGCGCCCGCCGTTTCCCGCCACCTTCCCGGATTGACAGCATGCGGCGCGGCTGAAACCCTGCGCCATAGCTGAACGGTGGGATGCGATGGACGACGAAAAACCTGCACTGACGACCGGAAAGCTGCGCCTGAGCGGCCTTCTGACCTGCGCCTCGGCGGCCGAGGCCGCGATCGTGCATCAATACCTGCCCGAACATATCCGCCTGAGCCGCGCCGAGCCGGGCTGCCTGTCCTTTGACGTCACCCAAAGCGATGACCCGATGATCTGGCGCGTCGAGGAATGCTTTGCCGATCAGACCGCCTTTGACGCCCATCAGGTGCGGACGCGGGCCTCGGAATGGTGGCGCGCCTCGGCGGGGATCCGGCGGGATTTCAGCATCCGCATCGCCTAGCCGCGCCCGATCTGCGCGCACCGGGACAAGGCAGCCGTCACATACTGAAATCGCCAGGTGACGGATCGCGCTCTTGGTCGATCAGCCGCCGGGCTTTGTCCGCATCGGGATAACATTCGCCGGCAATCCGGATTTCATCCTTGCTCAAAGGGTCGCGATCAAGCTTCGAAAGCCAAGTTGCGAACGCGCGCTCATCACTGTTTTTCGCCGGATTTTCGACAGAGCCAAAGTCCCGGGACACGGGTTCGTTCTCTTTCCGCCCGGGCGTCGGACTGAGGGATGAATGGGCTACGTCTTCGCCATCCGCGCCGCCCTCCTCGTCCCGAGCCTCCTCGTCTCGGCCTTCTTCATCTTGCTCGTCGGTCTTGCGAACGAAGCCATCGGGCGAGTTTCCGATCGGCTTGCGGGGGGCTTCACTATGCGGTCTCTTCGTCATTCCAGTGCCTCCACGATGGTATATTCCCCGATGAAACTTGCCGCAGGCCGTGCAGAGGCAGGTCCCACCCACCCCCCTCACGCCTTGATCTGGCGTGCCTCGTTCAGCAGCATGATCGGGATGCCGTCGCGGATCGGGAAGGCCAGACCGGCGGTCTCGGAAATCAGCTCCTGCGCGCGGGCGTCATAGCGCAGGGTCGCATGGCTGACCGGGCAGACCAGCGCCTCGAGCATATGGCGGTCAAAGCCGCGATCTTGCGTTTCGGGGGTCTCGCTCACTGGATCGTCTCCTCATTGTCGCCGCCGCGCAGCGCATATTCCATCAACCCGTCCAGAAGCACACGCCGCTCAAAAAGTGTCTGGCATTCCAGCAGGGCCTGCTTTTCCTCGGGGGCAAGGGGCAAGAGCATTGCCAGCGCATTCACCAATGTCTCGTCATCGGACGCCTCGGCCGAGGTCCAGTCGGTCGTCAGCCCGCGCAGCTCCATATAGCGCGACAACCGCGCCATGAAGGTGGAACGGACAAAACCCTGATCTTCCTCGGGCTGGGCAAGCAGGTCGGAATCATAGCCCGTCCAGCTGACCTGCGCGCGCAGATAGGGGGTAAAGCCCGGCTGCACCTCGCTCAGCCGGAAACGCGAACGCGCCTTGAGCGAGATCATCAGCCGCCCGTCATCCATTTCGGAAAAAGCCACGATCCGCCCCGCGCAGCCGACCGCCGCCAGCGAATCGAGCCCCGCCACCGCCGGCTGGATCATCCCGATCAGCCGGCCGGGCGTCTTCAGCACGTCCTCGACCAACTGCAGATAGCGCGGCTCGAAGATCTGCAAGGGCAGGCGCGTGCGCGGCATCAGGACCGCACCCGGCAGCGGGAACAGCGCAATCGTCTCGGGCAGGTCGGGGCCGCGCGACATGGCTCAGGCAAAGATCAGCGACGACAGCCGCCGGCGGCCTTTTTGCGCAATCGGATCGGTCGGTTTCAGCGCATCGAAAATGGTGATGAGCTGGGTTTTCGCCGCGCTCTCGTTCCAGTCGCGATCACGGCGGAAGGATTCCAGCAGCTGGTCGATGGCCGCCTCGACCTCGCCCGCCGCATGCAGTGCGGTGGCATAGTCGAACCGCGCCTGCTGGTCGGCGGGGTCAGCCTCGACCTTGTGGCGCAGATCGTCCAGCGGGCCGGCATTCTCGGCCTGACGCGCCAGTTGCAACTGGGCGCGGGCGGCCTCGACCGGGGCGGCGCCGGCAACGGCGGCAGGAATCTGCGCCAGTGCCTCGGCGGCCTGATCGGGCTGTCCGGCAGCCAGATGGGCGCGGATCAGACCGCCCCAGGCCTGCGCGTTTTCCGGCTCTTCGCCAAGGATGGCGGCAAAGGTTTCGGCGGCGTCTTCGGCCGCGCCTTCGGCCAGCATGGCCTCGGCGGCGTCAAGCGCCTCGGCCAGACCGCCATCGTCACCCCCCAGAGCCACCAGCTTTTCGACGAATTGCTTGATCTGGCTGGCCGGGACCGCGCCCTGGAATGCATCGACCGGCTGGCCCTGGAAGAACGCATAGACGGTGGGGATCGACTGCACGCGAAGCTGACCCGCGATCATCTGGTTTTCGTCCACGTTGATCTTGGCCATGCGGACACGGCCCTTGTGGCGGGCGACCTCGGCCTCAAGCTGGGGGCCCAGGGTCTTGCACGGGCCGCACCACGGCGCCCAGAAATCGACGATCACCGGAACCGTCATCGAGGCGTCGATGACATCGGCCATGAATGTCGCCTCGGTCACGTCCTTGATGATATCGGCGGGGGCCTTGTCGGTGGGGGCGGAGCCAAGCTCAAGCATCGGAATTCCTCATTCGGGCGGGTTGTCCCCTAGATGGAGCAGGGATTGCGACGATGCAAGGTCAGCGGCGATCACGGCGCGGATCGACGCAAAGCGGCAGGCCCGCCGGCAGGACCAGAACCGCACCCGCCGCGTAAAGCTGGCGCGCGCCCGCCCCTGTGACGGTCACGCCAAACCGCCCCGAGGCATCGACCAGCCGCGCCGATTCGGGCAGGCGCGTCAGAAAGTCACGCCCCGGCAGCAGCACCAGCGCCGCCGGCGCCGCGCCGGGAATGAACATGCCGCCCGCCATCAGCGCCAGCCAGCCAAGGGCCACGGCCAACGCATATGCGGCCAGCCGCGCCATCAGTAATCGTGGATATGTTCAAGCCGCGCGCCGCTGTCGCCCAAGCCGCGCAGGGTCGCGGAAAGCTCGGGCACCTTGACCGTGATCAGGTGGCGAAAATCCGCGCTGCCCTGCAACGGAAAGGTAAAGACGGCGCCGGGATGGTCGGGATCGGGGCTGATCGCGGTCAGCAGGATATCGTCATTTCCGGCGATCTCGACCATCTGGCCGCGCTGATCGGCGATACGCTCAAGGATATGGGTCAGGGCGCGATAGCGGGGGGTCTCGATCTCGATCCCCTCGGGGCGGCGCTGGATGACCTTGACGCCGGGAATGGCGGCCAGCGCCTCGGGGGTGATGCCCGCGACCACGGCGCGCAGGGTCAGCGCATCCTGCCCCGTTGCCGCCACCGCCCCGGCGATCATCCCGGCGTAAGCGGCCTTGGCCCGGTATTCCAGACCCAAAGCCAGCCGCCGTTCGCGGTCGCGCAGATCGCTGCCTGCCGCAGCATCCAGCGCCTGCGCATCGCTGCGGAAATCCCACAGATACCATGGCGTCTGCTGCAGAAAGGCCGCGTATTCGGCGGCCTGTTCCGCCGACAGCCGGTCCAGCGCGCTGTGACCCGGCCCGCGCGCCCATGTCGCAACGCGGCCCAGCGTTTCCTCATAGGCAGCCTTCAGCGCCATCTCGGCGGAGAAGCTGATACCGATGGTATAAAGCGTCATCTTGGATTCGGTGGTAAAGCCGCCATGCTCATCCGCCAGCGCGGTCAGCGGGCAAAGCGAGGACCAAAAGCCCGAGATCGCCTGAACATAGCCGAAATCATGCGGATCGGCCTTGGCGATCACGCGGGCATAATCCTCATAGGCATGGACGATGTGCCATTCGGGATAGGTGGTGAAGGTGCGTTCCTCGGGCCGGGTCTGGCTGACGATGGGCTCGTGGTCCTGCGGCAGGGGCGTGCCCCGGCACATGGTTTCATTGCGCAGAACCGGCAGCGCCAGCAGGACGGCGACCAGCAGGACCGCCAGAAAAAGTCGCCTCGTCCAGCGCCAGAGAAAGCTCATTTCCGCAGTCCCGCCGCCAGCGCGACACCCCCCAGCAGGATATGCGGCCCGCTGGCAAGGATCTTGAAGCCGAAGGGCAGGTCAAGCACCCCGTAATTGACGATCCCCAGATCCAGAAAACCCGAGCCGGTCCACAGCCCCAAAAGCCCGTCCAGCAGATAGAGCGCCCCGAAGATGCGCAGGAAATTCCGCGCCGCGCGGGTCGAGACCAGCGCCGCCGCCAAGGCCCACAACCCCGAGGCCAGATGCAGCAGGTCGTCAAAGACATCCAGCGCGAAGACGCCAAAGACGCGGCCTTCGGCATCAGTCAGCCCCGGCACATAGTTCAGCGCCGCCGCCGCGAAAAGGATCAGCGCATAGACCAGCGCCAGCTTGCGGTGAAATCCCATCAGACCCCCAGATAATTGTCCCAAAGCGCATTGCGCAGCACCAGACCCGGGTCCAGCTCGCGCTTGCGGGCCGCGAATTGGGCGGCGCGCGGATAGGCGCGGTGGAACTGGTCGGGCCGTGCATGCGGGCGATAGGGCAGGTAATAGCTGCCGCCAATGGCGATCATGCCCTCGATCATGTCGCGGGTCAGGCGGGCCATGTCGGCCTCGGCCCGCGCGGACATTTCCTGACTGAAGGACATCACCGCCGCCAGGCGCGGCACCGGCGCATAGCTCAGCCAGCTTTCGGGATCGGCGGCGACATGGCGAATGGTGACGTTCAGCATTTCCTGATAGCTGCCGGGGATCACCTCGCGGCAAAGCGTCAGGAAATCGTCCCAGCGCTCAGGGCTGACGAAATATTCGTGCAGGATATCGGTGCGGGTCGGATCACCGTCATCCAGCGTCGCAACCGGCTCGTTCATCAGCGAATTGCGCGTCGATCCGCCGCCAAGGTGCGGGTTCAGCCCGGCCTCGAGCCACCAGCGCGCGGCCTTGACCGGCTCGCGGTAAAGCTGGCGGCGATAGACCCATGCCGCCGCGCGCGATGCCCAACCCGAGCCCTCAGCCGGCGGCAGATCCTGTTGATCCGCATCCGGGCGATAGGCGATCATCAGCTCGTCGCGCAGGAACTCGGCCCGCGCCACCGACAGCCGGCCATAGGCCATGCTCACCGCAGGATCGGTCAGTGCCGTGGCAAAGGCATCCGCCAGGCCGCCGCCAGGCATGGTCTGGAAGGTCGGCGTCAGGCGCTGGTTCGGAGCCGCCTCGGCCTCGACCGACAGGATCAGGCCGATCAGGCCATAGCCGCCCATGGCCATGCCGAACAGATCGGGGTTTTCGCTGCGCGAGGCGGTGACGATTTCACCGTCGGGCAGCATCAGATCGATGCTGCGAACGGTTGCGCCCATCGGGCCATAGGGCACCGGCCAGCCATGGGCGTTGACCGAGAATGTCGCGGCAATGCCAAAATCATGGTTTGATTGCATGACCTTGGGCGACAGCCCGACCGGGTCCAGCGCGGCGATGATCTGCGACCAGCGCGCGCCCGCCGCCGCGCGATAGGTCCGGGCGGTGCTGTCGATCTCGATCCGGCCGCTGTCCCATGTGAGCGCGGTCCCCATGCGCGGGATGGATTGCCCGCCCATCGAATGCCGCGCGGCAGAAAGGCAGAGCGGCCGGCCCGCGCTGCGCGCCTCAGCGAGTTCGCTGCGCAGCCGGGCGATCAGCGCCGCGCCGGGGTCATCCGTCAGAACGATATGTCTAGCGACAGGCGTCGCCGAAAGCTGCGAGGCATCGTCGAGCATCTGCGCGCTGGCCACGGGTGTCAGCGCCACCCCGTCCAGAGCGCCCCGCCACGGCGCCAGCCGCGTTCCCGCGACCCAGCCCAGTGCCGCACCCGAGCCAAACAGCAATGCCCGCCGCGAGAACGCTCGCATCTTACAGATCGAAACTGGCCAGAACCGGAACGTGATCGCTGGGCTGGTCCCAGCCGCGCACCGGCCGCAGGATGCGGCTGCCATGACCGGCATTGGCGATATCGGGCGTGGCCCAGATATGATCCAGACGACGCCCCTTGTCAGCGGCGTCCCAATCCTTGGCGCGATAGCTCCACCAGCTGTAAAGCAGGCCTTCGGGGATGTCCTTGCGGGTGATATCGACCCATTTCCCGGCATCCTGAGCCGCGCCCAGATGCTCGACCTCGACCGGCGTGTGGCTGACGATTTTCAGAAGCTGCTTGTGCGACCAGACATCGTCTTCACGCGGAGCGATGTTCAAATCGCCCACGAGAATGGCCCGGGACGGATTGTCGGCATGGAAGGCGTCGCGCATCTCGGTCAGGAAATCCAGCTTTTGGCCGAATTTCTCGTTCTGCTCGCGGTCGGGAATATCGCCCCCCGCCGGGACGTAGAAGTTATGGATGGTGACGCCATTTTCCAGCCGCGCCGCAACATGGCGGGCATGGCCAAGGCTGGCATAGTCCCGGTCGCCCGCATCCTCGATGGGCAGCTTCGACAGGATGGCGACGCCGTTATAGCCCTTTTGCCCGCGCGCCACGAGATGGCGATAGCCCAGCGCAGCAAAGCCATCGACCGGGAACTTGTCGATCGGAGTCTTGATCTCCTGCAGGCACAGGATATCAGGCGCCTCTTCGGTCAGCAGGCGGGTGACCAGCGCCTCGCGCAGGCGGACCGAGTTGATGTTCCAGGTGGCGATGGTGAACATGGGCAGGCTCCTGATTGCGGGCAGAGCCTAGGGGCGAGGGGATCGCTTGTCCACCGCCGCCGGGCGGGGGCGCTTCGCCCCCCGCACCCCCCGAGGATATTTTTCCATGAAAGAATAGGGGAACGTTGCCGCCTCCGCGCCTTTCTTTCATGTCCAAATATCCCGCAGGGGGTCCGGGGGACGCGAAGTCCCCCGTGCGCCAGTGCAAACAGAAAGCCCGGCCGCCGGTTGTCCGAGGCCGGGCATGACGCGTGGCCGCATCCGCCGGCCACTGGGCTTGGGAAGGGGTCCGGTCAGGCGACCAGGCGATAGCCACCGGATTCGGTGACCAGCAATCGTGCGTTCGAGGGATCGGGCTCGATCTTCTGGCGCAGGCGATAGATATGGGTTTCCAGCGTATGGGTGGTCACGCCGGCATTATAACCCCAGACCTCGTGTAGCAGCACGTCACGCGGAACCACGCCATCCTGCGCCCGGTACAGGAACTTCAGGATATTGGTTTCCTTTTCGGTCAGGCGGATCTTGCGGTCCTTCTGATCGATCAGCATCTTCATCGCCGGCTTGAACGTATAGGGGCCAAGCTGGAAAATGGCGTCCTCGGACTGCTCATGAGTGCGCAACTGGGCGCGCAACCGTGCCAGCAGCACCGGGAACTTGAAGGGTTTGGTGATGTAGTCGTTCGCACCGCTGTCGAGGCCCAGAATGGTGTCGGCATCGGTATCGTGCCCGGTCAGCATGACGATGGGGCATTTCACGCCCTGCTTGCGCAGCCGCTTGCACAACTCGCGCCCGTCGGTGTCGGGCAGGCCCACGTCCAGCACGACCAGATCATAGATCGCACCCTTGGTCTTTTCGACCGCCTCGGCCCCGGTGCCTGCCTCGGCCACCTCGAAGTCTTCGGTGGCGGCCAGTTGCTCGGCCAGCGCCTCGCGCAGGTCTTCTTCGTCATCGACCAACAGGATCTTTTTCAGTCCGGCCATTCTTGCCTCCTTTGGCGTTATGGCGGAAACGTGAGGATGCGATGGCCTTGCGTCCAGCGTATTGCAGCAATTCTCACATGGAGTTGTCGGAAAAAGGCCCTATGTTTCAGTTTGTTTCAATTTCGCGGATGCCATGAGCCTGATCCCGACCCTGACCGAGACCCTGTCGCGCGCCCGCGCCGACCTGCGCATGGGCCTGCCCGTGGTGATCGGAGGCTATCTGGCAGCGGCGGTCGAGACGGTTTCGGCTGACCGTGTGGCGGCGATGCGTGCGCTTGGCCCGGCGGTTCTGGCGGTGACCTCGTGGCGGGCCGAGACGCTGAAGGCACGGGTCTATGACGGCGACGTGGCCCGGATCGAGGTGCCTTTGGACGCCGATCCGCGCTGGCTGCGGGCGGTCGCGGACCCGGCGGGCGATCTGATGACGCCGATGAAGGGGCCTTTGCGCAGCGCGCGCGGAGGTGACGCCCAGCCCCACCGCGCCGCCATCGCGCTGGCGAAATCGGCGCAGCTTTTGCCCGCCGTGCTGATGGTGCCGATTGCTGACGCGCCCGAGGGGCTGACGCATCTGACCGCCGGCCCCGCGCTGGCGCAGCTTGCGACCGAGGCGGCGCTGGCCCCGGTTGCCGCCGCCCGCCTGCCCTTGCTGTCGGCCGAGAATTCGAAACTGCATATCTTTCGTCCCGACAATGGCGAGGCCGAGCATTACGCCATCGAAATCGGCGCCCCGCATCGCGACCAGCCCGTGCTGGCGCGGCTGCATTCGGCCTGTTTCACCGGCGATGTTCTGGGCAGCCTGAAATGCGATTGCGGCCCGCAACTGCATGCAGCGCTGAACGCCATGGGGCAGGCGGGCGAAGGGGTGTTGCTGTATCTGAACCAAGAGGGGCGCGGCATTGGCCTTGCCAACAAGATGCGTGCCTATGCCCTGCAAAATCAGGGTTTTGACACCGTCGAGGCCAATCACCGGCTGGGGTTCGAGGATGACGAGCGTGATTTTCGCATCGGTGCCGGCATCCTGCGCAAGATGGGGTTCGGCGCCGTGCGGCTGATGACCAACAACCCGCGCAAGGTGACGATGCTGGAGGGCCACGGGATCCGCGTGGCCGAACGGGTTCCGCTGATCACCCCCCGCAACCGGCACAATACCGGCTATCTGGATGTGAAAGCGCAGAAGTCCGGGCATCTGCTATGAGACTGGTGCTGACGCCGATGGGCCTGCGCGCCGGGCGCAGGGTCATTCCCTGCAGTGTCGGGCGGGGCGGGATAAGTGCGACAAAGCGCGAAGGCGATGGCGCGACCCCCATGGGCGTGCATCGCATTCTGGGCGTGCTTTACCGGCCCGACCGGCTGATTCGGCCAAGCCCTTGGGCCGAGCCGATCCTGCCGGGGGATCTGTGGTGCGATGCATCAGGCCACCCGGATTATAACCAGCATGTCCGCGCGCCCTTTCGCCCCAGCCACGAGGCGATGCGGCGGCCTGATCCGCTTTACGATATCGTGCTGGTCACCGACTGGAACTATCCCGATGCCAGGACCGGTCTGGGTTCGGCCATATTCCTGCACCAGTGGCGGCGGCCCGGCTTTCCGACGGCGGGCTGCATCGCCATGGCACGGCGTGATCTGATCTGGCTGGCCGGGCGGGTCGCGCCCGGCGATACCCTGCTTATCCCGCCCTTGCCCCGCTGGCCCGCGCGCCTTGCCGCCCGGAGGCATGGCAAGGATTAAAGCGGCCCCGTCAGGTAAAGCCGGATCTTCAGCCCGCCATGGGCGATATAAGGTCCCGGCTCGCGGAAGGGTAAACCTGTGGCGCGGGCAAGCTGGCCGTCACTGGTGACGATGCCGACGCGCCAGCCGCCGAACTGGTTGCGCAGAACCTCGCCCATTGCGGCGTGCAGACCGAATAGCGGACCTTTATTGCCGATCCGCGCGCCATAGGGCGGGTTGATGATGACAAGGCCCGGCGGTCCCTCGGGGCGAGTCAGGTCGCTGATTGATCCCGGCTCAAACCGGGTCCAGTCCGCCAGCCCGGCGCGGATGGCGTTTTCCTGGGACATGCGGATTGCGCCTGCATCGCGGTCGCGGCCAAAGAAGCGGAGACTTGCGGGCGCGGGCGGAATGGCGGGGGCTGCGCGCATCGCCTGCCACGCAGCGTCGTCGAAATGGGCAAACTGTTCGAATGCGAAATGCCGCATCCGGCCCGGTTTCAGCCCGGCAGCGATTTCAGCCGCCTCGATCGGGAATGTGCCCGAGCCGCACATCGGGTCCAGAACCGGCTCGTCCCCGTCAAAGCCGCATTGGCGCAGGAACATCGCCGCCATGGTTTCCCGCATCGGCGCCTTGCCGACCGCCTGCTTGTGGCCACGCTTGTGCAGCGACTCGCCCGAGCTATCCAGGCTGATCGTGCACAGATCGTCCTCGATGCGGATTTTCAGTGTGACCTGCGCGTCCTCGGCGATCGGAGCGCCAAGGGTTTCGCTGATTGCAGCCTGAAACCGCTGGATGATGGCGCCGGCGTGATAGATGCGGGACTTGCGACTGGTGGCCTCGATCCGGATGGGCACGTCCGGGCGCAGCCAGTCGGCCCATGGAAACCGGCGCGCACGCTTGTCCAGTTGCGCGGGATGCATGGCGCGAAAGGCCCCGATGCGGGCCAGCACGCGGGTCGCGCCGCGGATCTCCAGATTGGCGCGCCAGACATCCGGCCAGCCGCCGGTGAAGGTCACGCCGCCGGGCTGGACCTGCGCGTCAAAGCCGCATGCGCGGGCCTCATCGGCCAAGGGGTCCTCAAGGCCCGGGGTGGCGACCAGAAAGATCTCCATCCGCGCGGGATCGGCGGCCAAAGGCGCGGCCTCGGGCGGTTGCGCGGGGCTTGCTGCGGGTTTCGCGGCTGGTTTCTGGGCAGGCTTGGGCGGGCGCTGCGGGCGGGTCTTGGGGGTCATCGGTATCCGGCGGCAAGGGTCCCGCATCATGCGCCGGGCCGCAGGCGAAGGCAATTGGCGGAAATTGTCGCCATTTCAGCGTCAGTATTCCCCGACTTTCGCCATTTCAGGACAGGCCCCGCGCGCCTATCTTGGCGGCAAGGATCACAGGAGATCATCATGGCAACGAGTGACGCCCCCCTTCAGATCGGCCGCGTCGTGCTGACCGTCAACGACCTCGGCAAGGTCGGCGATTTCTATCAGGACACTATCGGCTTACAGCGCCTGTCCGGCGATGCGGCCGGGATGGTGCTGGGCGTCGATGACGCGCCTCTTGTCGAGTTGCGCCGCGACACCGCCGCACGGTTTCGCCCTCAGGAAGCCGGGCTTTTCCACACCGCCTTTCTGTTGCCCGACCGGCGCGCGTTGGGAAGCTGGCTGCGCAGGATCGCCGAGAACCAGACCGCGCTGGACGGAGCCTCGGACCATCTGGTCAGCGAGGCAATCTATCTGCGCGACCCCGAGGGAAATGGCATCGAGGTCTATGCCGACCGGCCCCGCGACAGCTGGGACCGGAACGGCGCCGAGGTGCGGATGGACACGGTGGCGCTGAACCTGCAGGATCTGCTGGCTGCGGGACGCGACCTCTGGCGGGGCGCGCCCGAAGGCACGGTGATCGGCCATGTGCATCTGCAGGTCGGCGACGTGGCCCGGGCCGAGGATTTCTACATGAACCGGCTGGGCATGGACCGCACCGCCCATGTCTTTGGCGCCAGCTTCTTTGCCAGCGGCGGCTATCACCATCATCTGGCCGGGAATATCTGGAACAGCCGCGGCGCGGGTCCGCGCAGCGCGGATGCGACCGGGCTGTCGGAACTGGTTCTGGCGGCGGATGCCGGGGTTCTGGCGGCGCTGGGGGCGCGGGAATTCGTGGACCCCTGGGGGACGAAGATCCGCGTCGAGGGGAAGGCTTGAGCGCCGCGCCGGGGGGCTCGCCCCCCGGATCCCCGAGGATATTTCGGTGAAGAAGAAGGGCTAGAGGCTTTGCCAGATGCCGGTGCGGCGGGTGAAGCGCAGATATTCGGGGGGGCGGAAGCCCGGCTCGGACATGGGGGCGATGTGGCGTTCGACCAGAAGGTCATCGCCTTGAAAGTCCAGCACGGCGAATTCGTTCTGAAGATCCCCCGGGCGGGCGCAAAGCGCGGTGCCGGCCTGAATCTGCAAAAGGCTGCGGCCGCTTGCGCCCTGAAAGGCGCCGATCGACCAGATATGCAGATGACCGGTCAGAACGACATGGATGCCGGCGCTTTCAAAGCCTGCCAAGGCCTCGGGCGCGCCTTCGGCCAGGGCCTTGTCCACCTCGGGGCGCTGCTGCAACGGGTGGTGCAGCGCCACGATATTGACGCAGGCGGGGTCCAGCGCGCGGGTCACGCGGGCGACCTGATCGGTGCTGATCGCGCCGCGCTGCCAGGCCATCGGATCGACGCTGTTCACGCCCTGGACCCGGATATCGCCGACATGGCCGATCGGCTCAAGTGTCCGGGCAATCGCATCGCGATAGCGGCGATAGGGCCGCATGATCCTGTCGGTCAGCTTGTAAAGCGGGATGTCGTGATTGCCCGGCACCGCGATCAGCGGCGCCTCGATCCGGCGCAGAAAGGCCGCTGCCTGCGCGAATTGCGCCGAGCGGCCGCGATGGGTCAGATCGCCCGAGACCACCACCAGATCGGCACGGGCAGCATTCACCAGATCGAGCAGGGGCGCGATCAGCGTCGTGCGTTCAAGGCCGAAATGCAGGTCGGAAAGATGCAGGATGCGGGTCATGCCTTATCCTGCCCGGTGCCGGCGGCGGGAACCAGCACCTTCAGCGCATCATGCCGCACCCGGACCTCAAAGGGCGAATCCATCCAGCTTTTTTCGCCGTCATGGGCGATATATTCATGGGCGGGAGCGGCGTCGATGCGCATTTCATCGGCGCAGATCAGGTCGAAATCGGCATAGCGGGCGGTCTTGCCAAAGGCCAGCCGCAGCGCGGCGCGCACCAGCGGCCACGGCCTGCGGGCACGCGCAATCAGCAGCGCCAGATGGCCTTCGCGCACGCGGTCGGCCCCCTCAAGCCCAAAGGTTTCCAGCTGGTAGGCGCTTTTGGCGACAAAGGCGAGCGCAGTGGTGAAATGCTGTTCCTGCCCCTCGGCCCGCACGGTCAGGTGCAGGGGGTGGCGCAGGTTCCACAAAGCCGCCAGCGCCGACCAATAGGCCGCGATGCGCGAACGGCCCCAGCGCCGATAGATGCTTTCGCGGCGTTTGAGAATCTCGGGATAGGCGCCGAAGCTGATATTGTTCAGGAAGATCATGCCGTTGACCTCGCCGACATGGACGTGGCGCAGCTGCGGCGCTTCGAAGATCTTCAACGCCTCGTCGACCGTCTCGCCCGAGCCAAGATCGCGGGCGAAATAGTTGAAGGTGCCGCCGGGGATCACCGCCATGGCGACATCGGTACCGGCCAGCGCGCTGGCCACAGCCGCCTGCGTGCCGTCGCCGCCGGCGGCCACGACCAGATGGAAGCCCTCGGCCACGGCCTGCCGCGCCATGTCGCTGAGATCGGCGCCCTGTTCGATGCGGCGAATCGCGACCTCGGCGGCGCGGCCTTGCAGCGCATCCTGCAGTCGGGCCGCGATATCGCCGCCGGCCTTGCGCCCCGAACCCATGTTCACGATGACACAGACCCGCGCGCGGGACAGGTCGAACACGGCAGCATCGGGGCTTTGCGGGGGGGAATTGCGCATGCGTCCTCGGGGGTTGGCCTATCGCCAGAACATAGGTGCCAAGCGGCAAGTTCCAAGCGCCGGACCCGCAGATTGCTATACCTGACTTTTTCACTTGCCTTTCTGTGGACACTCGTCCAGATTGCGCGCGGGCAGCCAGATCAGCCATCCGCGACCGCTTGACTGCCGGGTCGCAGGGCACGCCACCCCTGTAAAATCAATCACCGCCCCCATGCAGGAGCATTCCGCCCCAGAGACCCCGCCGCATTGCGGCGGCGATGTCTTTGGCACCCGACCGACATGGGGCTGCACCCTTTCCAGCAATGAGATAGAGCATGAACATTCGTCTCTCTGACTCCACCAGCGCAGCTGCCGCACGGCTGGACGCGCAGATCGCATTTGCGTTCAACGGCCCGGCCGGATGCGTCCTGGGCCGTGGCACGGCGGCGCAGGTCGCGCCCGGCACGGCGCGCACGCTGGCCGCGCGGATCGACGACGCCTTTGACGAGGCCGGGCCAGGCCAGATGATCGGCGGGGCGCTGCCCTTTGACCGCGCGGCGCCCGATTGCCTGTGGCTTTGCGACACCACTGCCCCCGCCCCGATCACCGCCGGCACGGAGGCGCTGGCCTTGCGGGACTGGTCGCTGACCCCCGAACCGGCGGTGCGGGACTATGCCCGCAGCGTCGCGCAGGCGCTGGAGATCATGGACGGGGAACCCGGCGCGCCCGGCGCGCTGCAAAAGCTGGTGCTGGCGCGCACGCTGATACTGCGCGCCGCAGATCCGATCCCGGTCAGCGCCCTGATGGCGCGGCTGGGCGCCGATCCCAGTGCCACCGCTTTTCGTGTGCAGCTGCCGCCTGCGCCAGATGGCCAAAGCCGACAGCTTTGCGGCGCAACGCCGGAGCTGCTGGTCGAAAAGCGTGGCGCGCGGGTGCTGTCGCATCCGCTGGCAGGATCGGCCCGGCGCCAGATCGACCCGCAGCTGGACCGCGCCGCCGCCGCCGGGCTGGAGAAATCCGGCAAGGACCACCGCGAACATGCCATGGTGGTCGAGGCGATCCTGGACACGCTGACCCCTTGGTGCCGCGATCTGCGCTGCCCCGAGGGCACGCGCGTCACCTCGACCCGCAGCATGTGGCATCTGGGCACACGGATCGAGGGGCGGCTGAAGGATGCCGAAACCCCCGCCGTGGTGCTGGCCTCGGCGCTGCATCCGACGCCGGCGGTGGGCGGCGTTCCGACCACCCGGGCCGAGGGGCTGATCAGGACGCTTGAACCCGTGGCGCGGGATTTCTATGCCGGGGCCGTCGGCTGGTGCGACGCAAGGGGCGATGGTGCCTGGTATGTCGCCATCCGCTGCGCCGAGATCAGCGGCCGGCAGGCGCGGCTTTATGCCGGGGCAGGGATCGTGCCCGGATCAGAACCGATGGCCGAGGCGGCCGAAACTGGTGCCAAGTTCGGCGCATTGCTGGCCGCGCTTGGCCTGCCCGCAGATGCCGGTCTGGCCGGTGTCCTGCGTATGGAAGAAGGAGTGAACTGATGGCCCTGCCCGGCATCGCCCCCTATGACTTGCCCCGCGAAAGCGACCTGCCCAAGGCGCGCGGGCCGTGGCAGCCCCGGCGCGACCGGCTGGCACTGCTGGTCCATGACATGCAGCGCTATTTCTGCCGCCCCTATCCTGCAGGCGCACCGCTGACCCCGGCCATCGCCAATATCGCCCGCCTGATCGCGGGCGCGCGCGCGGCGGGCGTGCCGGTCTTTTACACCGCGCAGAACGGCAACCAGTTCCGCCCCGATCGCGGTCTTCAGGCCGATCTGTGGGGCCCGGGCATGGGCGCCACCCCCGAGCATGAGGAGATCCTGCCCGATCTGGCTCCGGCACAGGGCGATATCCTGCTGGTCAAGCACCGCTACAGTGCCTTTCAGCGCTCGAATCTGGAAGCACTGATGCGCGCGCGCGGGCGCGACCAGCTGATGATCTGCGGGATTTACGCCCATATCGGCTGCCTTGCCACCGCGGTCGAGGCCTTCCAGCGCGATATCGAGACCTTTGCCGTCGCCGATGCGCAGGCCGATTTCTCGCGCGAGAAACACGACATGGCGATGGGCTGGATCGCGGCGACCTGCGGCGTGGTGCTGTCCACCGATCAGGCGGTCGCGGCGCTGGGTCCCGCCGAAAAGGTCAGATCATGCGCCTGACCGGATTTGCCGGGAAAGCCGCCATCGTCACCGGTGCGGCGGGCGGCATCGGGCAGGCGGTGACCCGCGCCCTGCTTGAGGCAGGCGCCCGCGTCACCGCCGCCGATACCGAGGCCGCGCTGGCCGCGAACCCGGCCCCGCCCGGCGTCACATCTGCGGTGCTGGATGTCCGCGACGGCGCGGCGCTTGAGGCGCTGGTGACCGAAACCGAGGCCCGGCTGGGTCCGCTGGCCCTTGGCGTCCATGCCGCCGGGATCCTGTCGATCGGGCCGCTGCTGGATCTTGCGCCCGAGGAATGGGAGCGGGTGATCGGCGTCAACACCACCGGCAGTTTCAACACCCTGCGGGCCTTTGGCCGGGCGATGGTGCGCCATGGCAGCGGCAGCATTGTCACCGTCAGTTCGAACGCGGCGGCGCTGCCGCGCATGAACATGGGCGCCTATGCGGCGTCCAAGGCCGCCGTCACGATGCTGGTGCGCTGTCTGGGGCTGGAACTGGCCGGACAGGGCGTGCGCTGCAATATCGTCGCGCCCGGCTCGACCCTGACGCCGATGCAGACCGGCATGTGGGCCGACCAGGCCGCCAATGGCGAGCGCGCGGTGATCGAGGGCAATCTGGAAAGCTATCGCACCGGCATCCCGTTGAAAAAGCTGGCGACGCCCGAGGATATCTCGGATGCGGTGATGTTTCTGCTGTCGGATCAGGCCGGCCACATCACCATGGCCGATATCTTTGTCGATGGCGGCGCGACCCTGCGCGCCTGACGGCGGATGCGGGCGCCAGACCCCGGCGCCCGCCTTTACTTAAAGCCGGGACGCGATCAGCGCCCACCAGTTGTCCAGTGTCGGCTCACGCGCCAGATCCTCAAAGCTGGCCTCGATGCCCATCTGCTTCAGCTCGGCCGAAAATGTCATCACGGCGATGGAATCCAGCCCGTAAAGGACCAGATTTTCGGCCGGGTCGATCTCGCCATCATCCTCGATCATCTTCTGGACGCGGGCCAGCAGCCAGTCGGGGCTGAGGCGGGCTTTCTCGGCGGTTTCCATGGTCGTCCTTTCTAGGCGGCGATTGTGGCCAGACTGTCGCGCAGGCGGCGCTTGTCGATCTTGCCTACCGCTGTCAGCGGCAGGTCGGGCAGAAAGCGGAAGCGGTCGGGCAGCTTGTATTCGGCCACGCCCAGATCCAGCAGGTGGCGGCGCAAAGCGGGCGGCGAAAGCTTTTCGACCCCTGCGCGCAGCACAAGAAAGGCGCAGCTTTTCTCGCCCAGCCAGGCATCAGGGGTCGCGACCAGTGCGGCATGGGTGATGTCGGGATGGCGCAGCAGCAGGTTCTCGATCTCTTCGGCAGCGATTTTTTCGCCACCCCGGTTGATCTGATCCTTGATGCGGCCGACGACGCGCAGATAGCCGCCCTGCCGCACCACCACGTCGCCAGAATGGTAAAATCCATCCGCATCAAAGGCCTGCGCGTTATGGTCGGGGCTGCGGTAATAGCCCCGGAACGTATAGGGGCCGCGTGTCGCCAGCGCGCCGGCGGTGCCGTCGGGGACGGGGCGGCCGTCCTGATCCAGCACGCGCACCTCGTCATCGGGGCTGATCGGGCGGCCCTGGGTGGTAAAGATCGTCTCGGCGCTGTCCTCGAGCCTTGTATAGTTCACCAGCCCCTCGGCCATGCCAAAGACCTGTTGCAGGCGGCAGCCCAGCAGTTCGGGGACGCGGCGCGCGGTCGCCTCGGCAAAGCTGGCCCCGCCGACCAGCATCTGGTTCAGCGTCGCCAGTTGGGCGCGGCGGGCGGGTTCCTCCTCGACCGCGCGCAGCCATAGGGCGACGGCGGGCGGGACCAGCGGCGCCATGGTCACGCCCTCGCGCGCGATCAGGTCGAAACAGGTCTGCGGCTCGGGGCTGGGCGCCATGACGACGGTGCCGCCGGCATGGAACACCCCCAGCGCCCCGGGCGAGCTGAGCGTGAAATTATGCCCCGCCGGCAGCGCGCAGAGAAACCGCGTCTGCGCGGTCACGGCGCAGATCTCGGCGCTGGCGCGGATGCTGTAATCGTAATCGTTATGGGTGCGCGGGATCAGCTTGGGCGTGCCGGTGCTGCCCCCCGAAAGCTGGAAGAAGGCGACCTGATCGGCGGGGGTCGGGCCGGCGCCCTCGGGCAGATCGGCGCCCGGCTCAAGCCAATGGTTCAGGCTGTGCGCGGATGCGTCCTCGTCCAGCAGCAGCAGGGTCTGGACCCCGCCAGCGCGCAATTCATCGGCGAAGGCGTCGTCGCGAAACAGCTCATGCCCGCGCGCGGCGATGACAAGGCGCGGCTTGATCTGGGCGGCATAGGCGGCCAGCTCCAGCCGGCGATGGCTGTAAAGTGCATTCACCGGCACCACGCCAATGCGCAGCAGCGCGAAAAAGACAATGTAGAATTCGGCCACATTCGGCAGCTGCACCAGCGCCGTATCGCCATGCCCCAGCCCCGCCTGCGCCAGCCGCCCCGCCAGATTGCGCGACAGCCGGTCCAGATCGGCATAGCTCAGCCGCCGGTCGCCGCAGACCAGCGCCTCGGCCATCGGCCTGATCGCCATCTGCGCGTCCAGGATCCCGGTCAGCGGCTGGTCGATCCAATATCCGGCCTTGCGATAGCGCGCGGCCAGTTCCTGCGGCCAGGGGCTGAATTCGATCATGGGCATACCCTTATTCCGTGTCGTGCCCCGCCCGGCATCTTGACCCGGCAGGATAGTTTAGTATTTTTATCTGGAATATTTCCCCAAGGCAAGCCGGACACAACCCGAAGGATGTCCGGCGCCTTGCCTTTCTCAGATATCCGGACCCTCGACATGACCCAATACCAGCCCGATGCCCACTGGATGCCGCTGACGCTGGCGCAGCTGGATTTCTGGGAGGAATTCTGCCTGCATCCCGACACCGCCGTCTCGACCGTGGCGCATGTGATCGAGCTGCGCGGCGTCACCCATCCCGGCGCGCTGCGCCGCGCGATCGAGACGACCATCGCCGAGACCGACATCACCGCGCTGCGCTTTTCGCTGGGCGCCGACGGCCAGCCGCGCCAGCGAATCGATCCCGGCCGCCGTCCGCCCCTGAGGCGCATGGTTTTTGACCGGCACGAGGACGGGCGCGCGCGGGCCTTTGCGATGATGCAGGCCGATGTGGACGCGCCCCTTGACCTGCTGACCCGGCCCATCGCCGCGCAATGGCTGATCCGGCTGGGCGAGGGGCATTACCTGTGGTTCAATCGCGGCCATCACATCGCGCTGGACGGTTACGGCATGGCGCTGGTCGAGCGGCGCTGCGCCGCACTGTATGCGGCATTGACGCAGGGCACCGATCCGGGGCCGCCGCTGCGCCCGCTGGCCGATTACCTGAACGAGGAAACCGATTACCGCGCCAGCCCCCGCCATACCGCCGACGGCCAGCATTGGGCCGGGGTTCTGGCCAGCGTGCCCCGGCTGCACGTGTTGAAAAAGGGCTCGGAGAACTATCCGACCGAGGCCTTTGAGGCCGGACATGACCTGTCGGCGCTGCGCGCGGCGCTGATGCAGCAGACGCAGCTGGCAGGGATCGGCTGGCCGGACCTGCTGACGGCGCTTTGCGCGATCTGGGCGGGCCTCAGCCTTGCCGATGGCTCGGCCGCGCGCCGGCCCGATGCCGATGGCCGCATCGCGATGCCGGTCTGGCTGCCCTACATGAGCCGCATGGGCAGCGTCAGCGTGGCGGTGCCGGCGCTGGTGGTGAACATCCTGCCTCTGGCCGTCGATCTGCACCCCGACGAGACGCTGGAGGCGGTGCTGACCCGGCTGGGCACCAGCCTGCGCAAACTGCGCCGCCATGGCCGTTACCGGATCGAGCAGATCGCCCAGGATTCCGGCGTCGGCGCGCAAAGCCGGTTCTTCTTTTCGCCGCTGATCAACGTCCTGCCCTTTGACGAGGCGCATTTTCCGGGATGCGTGGCCAGGCGCGAAGTGCTGTCGAACGGACCGGGTGACGGCTTCAACATCACCATCCGCAGCGACGGGCAGGCCGAGGGGCTGGAGTTGCTGATCGAGGCCGATCCGGCTCTGACCCCCGGCGCGGATTTCGCCCGGCTGGCCGACAGTCTGCCGCGTTTCCTGAGCCGGGCGCTGGCCGGGGCCGCGCTGTCCCGGCCGCTGCGCGAATTGCTGGGCTGAGGCGCTATTCCTGATAGGGAATCGTTGCCGCCGCCCCCGATTGCGGCGACAGGACATTCAGCCGGCCGATACAGCCCTCGGCGTCGCGCCCCCATGGGCCGCGCGCCACCGGGGGCGGCGTCTCGAAATCGGCGCAAAGCCGATAGCTGCGCGGGCCGATGCGCTCATAGCGATAGGGCCGGCCGGTATAGGGGTCGTCCAGCGCCGATTTCCAGTCACATTGCGGCGTCGCGGCCAGCCTGTCGGGCAACTGGCCGCGATTGGTTGCGGCAAGGCAATCGACCAACCCGGCCAGCGTGCCCAGGTCATTTTCGCGCTGCTGATCGCGGCGCTCCATGCGGGCCTGCCCGGGGCCGCCGGTCAGCGCAAGCCCCGCACCGACTGCAATGGCGGCAACGGCGACCAGCGCCATGGTGGCCCAGCCCTTAGTCATTCAGCTCATCCCGGTAATAGGCAAAGACCAATGCGGCGATCCCCGCGACCAGCACCGCCTTGGCGGCGAAACGGGTGGTCAATTCGCCGCTGAGCAGCGCATAGACGACATAGATCCCGTCCCCCAGAAGCACCAAAGCCGCCACCAGCAGCGTGATCGAGGCGAACCATTTGCGCACCAGGGACCGCCGCCGCCCGCCATCGTTCTGTGCCATGGCCGCGACCTTGCGGTTCAGGAACAGAAACAGCGGCGCAAAGACGATCAGCGCCGCGATGGGCCAGCGCAATGCGGCATTGGCCGGATGATACAGAAGCTCGGTCGGATCGGGGATCAGCCGGTCCAGCACCTCCATCCCCAGATCGGTGATGTTCCAGGCAACCGTGCCCAAGGACAGGAACAACAGCCCGTAAAGCAGCGCCTCGGTCGCCGAGGCATAGGGGCGCGGGCGCGGCACCGGCGGCAGGCCGGGCGCCGCCTGCCAGCCATGCAGCGCCTCGGCGATTTCGGGCGCGGACCAGCCGGCCTCGGTCAGGGCCTGCGCGATCTGGTCGTGGTCGCCGCCCTGCGCCATGGCGTCGCGGACGAATTCTGAAAGCTGGTCGGCCGGTTTCATGGCATCCCCTTTTTGCACGCGCAGAATCCGCCAGCACCGATCCGGGGTCAAGCGCGATGCAGCGCCGGACCCGCCCCAACCCGCCTTAAACCCGAAAGGTAAAAATTTTCTCCACGCGCCGCATTTTCCGCTTGCGCCCCCCCGCATCGTCCCATAAATGACCCGTCACCGGAGGCCGAGAGGCACCGGGATGGAGTGCGGGCGTAGCTCAGGGGTAGAGCATAACCTTGCCAAGGTTAGGGTCGTGAGTTCGAATCTCATCGCCCGCTCCAAAATCTTCCCGATTGGGACAGCGAAAAGCGGCCTAAGGGCCGCTTTCGGCTTTTCCGGGCCCCGGCAGGCGTCAAAGCCGGATCGGCATGAAACCGCCGCCCTCGCGAAAGCGTTGCTACCTAGTTCCAAGTCGCAGCGTTATGACGCATCAAGTTCCGAATCTGGAGAATCCGATGAAACGCTCATTCAGGGCTGCGCTGATCTTTGCGATTGCGACAAGCGTTGCAATGCCTGCCCTTGCAGATAGCGATCGCAAAAAGCATCACCGCAAGGAGCACCACCGCGAACACCGCGAGGATTACAGCCGGCATGGCGACTATCGCGGCTGCCCGCCCGGCCTGGCCAAAAAGCGCAACGGCTGCCAGCCGCCCGGCCATGCGAAGAAATACTATCGCCGGGGTGACGTGCTTTACGGCGACTATTACCGCGTGCGCGATTATGACCGCTATGATCTCGAGCGGCGTGACAACTGGGACTATTACCGCGACGACGACCGCATCTATCGCGTCGACAGCAACACCCGCAAAATCCTTGCAGTGATCAACCTGATCGACGCCTTCTCGAACTGAGCGATACGAAAAGGGGCGGGAAATCCCGCCCCGTTTGCTTGCTGCCCCCTGCGCCTGCTCAGGCGTTGAACAGGAAATGCAGCACGTCGCCGTCCTTGACCTGATAGGTCTTGCCCTCGACGCGGAACTTGCCCGCCTCACGCGCGCCAGCCTCGCCCTTGTAGGTGACGTAATCGTCATAGGCGACGGTCTCGGCACGGATGAAGCCACGCTCGAAATCGCCATGGATAACGCCCGCCGCCTGCGGGGCCAGCGTGCCGTGATGGATGGTCCAGGCGCGGGCCTCTTTCGGGCCGACGGTGAAATAGGTGTCCAGACCCAGCAGCTTGTAGCCTTCGCGGATCAGGCGATCGAGACCCGCCTCGTGCAGGCCCATTTCCTCAAGGAACATGGTTGCCTCATCGGCGGGAAGCTGGCTGATCTCTTCCTCGATCTTGGCCGAGATGACGACCTGACCGGCGCCCTGCGCCTTGGCCATTTCGGCCACGCGGTCGGACTGGCTGTTGCCGGTCGCGGCCTTGTCCTCTTCGACATTGCAGACGAACAAGACCGGCTTGGCGGTCAGCAGTTGCAGCATCTCCCACGCTTTCTGGTCGTCGGCGTCCACCTTGACGGTGCGCGCGGGCTTGCCCGATTCCAGCGCCGCCTGCGCGGCCTTGAGCAGACGCTCCTGCGCCACGGCTTCCTTGTCGCCGCCCTTCAGCTTGCGCTGGATATTGGCCAGCCGGCGCTCGACCGATTCCAGATCGGCGATCATCAGTTCGGTCTCGATGGTCTCGGCATCGGCGATGGGATCGACGCGGCCCTCGACATGGGTGACATCGCCGTCTTCAAAGCAGCGCAGCACATGGGCGATGGCGTCCACCTCGCGGATATTGGCAAGGAACTGGTTGCCAAGCCCCTCGCCCTTGCTCGCGCCCTTCACCAGACCGGCAATATCGACAAAGGTGATGCGGGTCGGGATGATCTGCTTGCTGCCCGCGATCTCGGCCAGCTTGTCCAGACGCGGATCGGGGACTGCAACCTCGCCCACATTCGGCTCGATGGTGCAGAACGGAAAGTTCGCTGCCTGCGCGGCGGCGGTTTTCGTCAGCGCGTTGAACAAGGTCGATTTGCCGACATTCGGCAGCCCGACAATTCCCATGCGAAAGCCCATGATCCGTTCCCCGCGATTTTCGGACAAATGAAGAATGCGCAGCTAATAAGCATCACCCGGCCCCGGCGCAAGCCACGCAGGCGGAACTTGGCGCGACGGCTGCGACCAAGCGCCGCAACGGGGGAACAAAACCAGCGGCGGACTGTTGCGGATGAGCTTGCGGAAAACGGCAAATCCCTGCCGCGCCGCCAGCTTCATTTTCAGGAGAAAATCATGATGAATTTCAGGACGTTCCTTCTGACTTCCGCTGTGACACTGATTTCCACCACAGCATTCGCCGAGGTCCTGTCGCCCGGCACCGACACTTTTGCCGAAGTTGGCAAAGAGGGCCCCTGGACCATCTATGCCGATGGCAACCGTAGATCCTGCCTGATCGAGGGCACGGATGGCGCCGGCACCGTGGTCCAGATGGGCCTGATCAGCGACAAGACGCTGGGCTATGTCGGCGTCTTCACGCCCACCGATGCCGGGCTTGGCAAGGGCGGCGATCAGACCATCACCATCGAGGTGAACGGCCACGCCTATTCCGGCACCGCCACGATGCGCGAACACGGCCTGGCCGATGGCTATCAGGGCGGCTATTTCCTGGCCAACAACCCGCAATTCATCGAGGACATGATGGCCGGGCAAAAGATGATCGCCTTTTCCGACAAGTCCGGCAAAGGGGTCGAGGTTGACCTGACCGGCAGCCGCGCCGCCATCGAGGCGGCAAGTTCCTGCACCGCACAACTTTCGGCCCAATAAAGGCGGCGCAGGTCCCGCCGCGCCATGCGTTCGGCCCGCGGCGCGCTTGCGGGCCGGGCGTTTCCGGTGTCGCCATCATCGCATGACCGTGATCCCCCGGAAAAATTCGCGCATACAGATCAAGAGCTTGGAAACTCTCTTGGTTTACGTCACGGAACATGAACCGAGCCTTGCCTAAATACCTGTTCATACACAGGTTTGCCTACCTCGAGATGAATCCAACAATCAGAGGCGTATTGTCATGAAATACGTATTGGCTCTGGCCGCCTTTGCGGCCCTTGCAGGCCATTCGGCGGCTGCATCCGCGAATGAGCTGGTGATCGGGCTGGGGCGCTCGGATTACAGCGACAACCATGCCGAAAACCGGCTGTTCGGCACGGTCGAGTATCACGCCTCGCCCTTTGCGACCTATCGGGGCTTTGATTTCGGCCTTGGCGGCATCGGGCAATGGGGCAGCGGTGGCAGCTATTTCCTTGGCGGTGGTCTGGTCGTCACCCGCGACCTTGGCGACCGCTGGTTCGTCGAGTTCAGCGAGATGCCCGGCTTTTACCATGCCGGCGACAATGATCACGATCTGGGCCATGATCTGGAGTTCCGCAGCCAGCTTGCACTGGGATATCACCTGAACGAGGACTGGTCTGCCTCGGCAGCCGTTGCGCATATCTCGAATGCCGATCTTGGCGACGACAATCCGGGCGCAAATTTCGGCTTCCTGCGCCTGCATCGCAATCTGGGCAGCCACTGAGCCTGCGCGTCGGCAATTGCGCTGGCCCGCGCTTTCCGGCTAGACCGGCAAGGATCTGCCCGGGAGGTGACGCATGACCAGGATCGAGACCAAGTTCGCAGCCCTTGCCGCCGAAAAGCGCAAGGCCTTCGTCGCCTATATGATGGGCTGCGACCCGGATTTCGACCGCTCGCTTGAGATCATGCGCGGCATGCCCGGTGCGGGCGTGGACATCATCGAACTGGGCATGCCCTTTACCGATCCGATGGCCGACGGGCCGACGATTCAGGCCGCTGGCCAGCGGGCGCTGGCCGCCGGTGGCAGCGTCAGCCGCGTCTTCGAGATGGTGCGCGCATTCCGCCAGTCCGACGCCACCACCCCCATCGTGCTGATGGGCTATTACAACCCGATCTATGCCCGCGAGGGCGGGGTCGACCGCTTTCTGGCCGAGGCAGTCGCGGCGGGCGTCGACGGGCTGATCGTCGTCGACCTGCCCCCCGAGGAAGACAGCGAACTGTGCCTGCCCGCCAATCGCGCCGGCATGAACTTCATCCGGCTGGCGACGCCCACCACCGATGACGCGCGCCTGCCCGCCGTGGTGCGCAACACCAGCGGCTTTGTCTATTACGTCTCGGTCACCGGCATCACCGGCGGCCCCGCCGCCAATGCCGCCGAGGTCGCCCCCGAGGTCGCCCGCATCCGCGCGAGCGCCGGCCTGCCGGTCGTGGTGGGCTTTGGCATCTCGACCCCCGAGGCCGCAGAGGCGGTGGCAAGCGTCGCCGATGGCTGCGTCGTCGGCTCGGCCATCGTCAAGCTGATCGGCGAAGGCCGCCCCGTGGCAGAGGTCCTCGATTTCGTCGCCGCCTTGGCCAAGGGCGCGCATAGAGCCTGAGCCATCTTCGTTCGGTTGCACAGAACACGGCGTTTCCGCTCTTGCCTTTGGGCGGGCGGCGGACCTGTATTAGATGTGTTGCGTGACCGACGGAGATTGTTATGCCCAAGCTGCTTTACCATGTCGGCGCCTGTTCGCTGGCGCCGCATATCGTGCTGGAATGGACCGGTGCCCCCTATGAGGCGCAATCGGTCGAATATGGATCGGCCGAGCTTTTCGCGCTGAACCCCTCGGGTGCGGTTCCGACCCTGATCGAGGACGATGGCTGGATCCTGACCCAGGCTGGCGCCATCCTGCATTATCTGGCGCACAAGCATCCCGCGGCCGATCTGGCCGGCGAAGACACCCCCCGCGGCGCCGCCGAACTGGACCGCTGGTCCAGCTTTTTCACCGGCGACCTGCATCCCAGCTTTTACCCGGTCTTTACGCCCCAGCGCTATACGACCAGCCGCGAACAGGCCGATCTTGACGCCGTGCGCGAGGCCGGCCGCAAGCTGGTGCGCCGGCAACTGGGCATCCTGAACGCCCAGCTTGAGGGCAAGGACTGGGTCCTCGGCAAGCGCTCGGTGATCGACGCCTATGCCTGCCCGATGCTGCGTTGGGCGATCAAGATGCTGCCCGAGAAACTGGGCGACTGGCCCAACGTGCAGGCGCTGCACGACCGTCTGGCCGCCGACCCGGCCGTCAAAACCGTTCTGGCCCGCGAAGAGGCCAAGTAAGGAGTATCCGCGATGTCCACCGGCATCCATCACGTCACCGGCATCACCCGCCGGGTGCAGGCCAATGTCGATTTCTATGTGGGCTTTCTGGGCCTGCGGCTGGTCAAGCGCACGGGCGGCTATGAGGATGCCGAACAGTTGCACCTGTTCTATGGCGATGCGCTTGGCTCGCCCGGCTCGGTCGTCACCTTCCTTGTGTGGGAAGATGGCGCGCCGGGCCGCGTGGGCCATGGCCAGGTCGCCGAGATCGCATTGGCGGTGCCGCCCGAAAGCATCGGCGAATGGCTGACCCGCGCCATGACCGCCCGCGTGCCCGTTCAGGGCCCCAGCCGCGAATTCGGCGAAACCGTGCTGCGGCTGAAGGACCCTGACGGGGTGACCGTCAAGCTGGTCGGCCTTGACATGCCCGCAGCCGCCCCCCTGCCCGACCCGATCGCGCCGACGCGGCTGCGTTCGGTGACGCTGTTTACCGAAAAGCCCGACGAGACCCGCGACTTTCTGGCCCGTTTTGGCTATGCTGAACAGGCAAGCGAGGGCGCGATCCGGCGTGTGGCGTCAGACACCGACGTGATCGACATTCGCGACGCGACCGGGTTCTTTGGCGGAATTCCGGGCACGGGCGTTCTGGATCACGTCGCCTTCCGGGCGACGGATGTCGATGCCGTGCGGCAGATGCGGCTGGCCTTGAAGGGCACGGACGCGACCAGCGTCCACGACCGGAAATATTTCCTGTCGCTTTATGTCCGCGAGCCGGCCGGTATCCTGCTGGAATATGCCACTGACACGCCCGGATTCACCGTGGACGAGTCTGCCGCCGATCTGGGCCAGACCCTGTTCGTTCCGCCCCATGACGCGGCCCGCGCCGAAGATCTGCGCGTGATCCTGCCGCAATTCGCCCTGCCGGGCGAGGAAAGGACCCCGATGCGTGATCTGCATTTCATCCATCGTTTCCACCGGCCCGAGGCGCCGGATGGAAGCACGATCATCCTGCTGCACGGCACCGGCGGCAACGAGTCCGACCTGATGCCGCTGGCCCATCGCCTTGCGCCCAACGCGACGCTTTTGGGCGTGCGCGGCCGCTCGACCGAGGAAGGCATCAACCGCTGGTTCCGCCGCTATGACGCGACGACCTATGATCAGGCCGATATCCGCGCCGAGGCCGAGGCCTTTGCCGCCTTTGTCACGGATGCCAGCCGCGCCTATGGTCTGGACCCGGCGCGAATGACCGTTCTGGGCTATTCGAACGGCGCCAACCTAATCGGCGCGATCCTGCAGCTTTACCCCGATGCCGCGCAGCAGGCGATCCTGTTGCGCGGTCTGCAAGTGCTTGAGGACGCGCCGCAGCTTGCGCCCGACGCGCTGGCCGGCCATCGCGTGCTGATGCTGAACGGCGCGCGCGATCCCTTTGCCGGAATGGCTCCGGCGCTGGAACAGGCATTGCGCCGGGGCGGGGCCGATCTGGACAGCCAGATGCTGGCTGCCGGGCACGAACTCTCTGCCGAGGACCTGACGCGCGCCGGCGCATGGCTGGCCGCCGAGCCGGTCGCCTGACTGAACGCACAAGACGTGCTGCGGCCTGATATTCTGGCCGCAGCAGATCCGCACCCGGCCAATTTTGATTGCGTCCCGGCGGGGTGACAGCCTTGCGCCGGGCGCGAGAACAGGCTAAATCGCGGCGAAGCTACGGCAACGGCGGGTTGGCGGAGAGGTTACGCAGCGGATTGCAAATCCGTGAAGACCGGTTCGATTCCGGTACCCGCCTCCATCTCTCCCAGATCGCCAGATCACAGCCGCGCTTTGAAATCTGAAGAGCTTTCATTTTGGCGAACGGCGCCTCGACCGTCATCGGCAAAAGACAGGCATGGGCGCCTGCTTGCCCTGTCCGCATCGCAATCCGCGCCGCGATATGCCCGGGCGTGAAGCGAAAATCCTGGCAGCGCTCCCGCACCGCCAGGATCCGATCTCAGGCCGGATGAGCCGCCGGCACGTCGCGAATGGCAGGCTTGTCGCGCATCCCCAGCACAAGCAGCCGCGTCGCTGACCAGCGCTTTGCCAGGATCTGCAGCACTACGGGGAAGGCAATCCCCGCGGCAGTTCCGATCAGCACCTGCAGCCATGGCGACGAGAACCCAGCGGCCTCCATCGCCCGGCGCGCCCCGGAGGTCGCAAAGATATGGTAAAGATAGATGGTCAGCGAATAGGCCCCCAGCCATTGCAGCCAGCCAAGCCGCGGCAGCAGCAGGAAGGCCGTGACGCATGTTCCGGCACCAAAAAGCAGACTTTGCAGGTCAAGCCGCTGCGCGGAGAACGCGCCGGTCTGCATCAGCACATTGATGTTCATCGCCAGGCCCGCCGCCATGGCTGCCAATGCCACGACAAGCACGGCCCGGCGATTCTCGGCCACGAAACCGAATTGACGAATGAAGACAATGCCGAGCAGGAAATAGAACAGCAGCTGGGTCAGATGGTTCATTCCCATGATATCCGTCTTCAGCCCATATCCAAAGGCGACGGCCAGCCCCGAGATGATCAGCGCAGGCATCAGAACCCGGCCATGCGTCAGGATATCAAGCGTGCCGTAGACCAGAAAGATCACCAGCATGGCCTGCAGGAACCAGTAAATGGCATAGTCCCGGAAATAGGGGTCCCAAGGGTGCTCGATAACGCCATCGGGCGTGTTCATGATCTTGGACATCAGCACGAACAGGGTGATCGCGGTGATGCCGGGCAGCGCGAGGCGCCGGAACTTGCCAGCAAGGAAACTGCCTAGCTTTTCAACCTTGACCGGCCGAAGCGCATAGACTGCCCCGGCGATGAAGGCAAAAAGCGGCATGCGGATGTCGATCAGCAGATCAGCATAGTAGCGAAGCGGGTGCGGGTATTGAAGCGCAAGCCCACGCCCATTCTCGGGGCCACCGATGACGTGAAAGCTGACAAGCACCAGGATTGCTATGGCGCGGACGGTCTCAATTGGCAGGTGCCGCAGGCTCTCGGCACGACCGAGCGAAAATTTCGGCATGAAACATGCTCCATCGACTCGTTAAAAATAAACTCAAAAACTGGCCGATCTATTTGTGCAGCGATCCACAGCCGTCAAGACCGCAATCTGGCCCCTCGCGGCGGGATGTCGTCCTGGTCGGCAGTGCAGCGCCCCAACCAGATGTCGTGATCGACGGTCGGCGAGCGGCACAAGACGCCCCCTCAAGGGATTGTCATTCTTGCAACCCTAACATGAATCCGCGATCTGAAGCCGGTCGAATTTATATTATTCACGCTTGTGTATTCAACTTTTAGCTGATCGAAATCGAGTCATGTCGCGCAACGTCGTGGTAGAAGGAATCTGCCTTGTCCTGCTTGCGAGACGCTCGGCAAACCGGCTTCGCTGTCCCGAAAACCCTGTATTCCGGTCCCGGCTCCGGCTTGAGGACTAGGCAGGAAATGGCTCAAAGATGCCTGCCCACAGGGCAGTCATTCGCCGGTCATATCATCTGGGACACTCGGCGCCGGCAGGCGAAGGGGCGCGGATCCTGCCGCGCCCGCCCTGCTCAGTAACAGGCGACTTTCGCGATTCGGCCGTCAGCGCCGATCTCGAAGTTCATCCGCGTCTCGCGATAATCCGCGGTGACGGCATCGCGCGGGCCGATAACGCGCGTGCCCTCGGGCAGTTTCATGTCGCGCAGAAGCGCGTCGGACTGGCCGATCAGCCCCTGCAAGCGCGCAGCACCGCAGGCGTCCGTCGCTGGCGGCGTGGCCGGCACGTCGGGCTGGGACCAGCTGCATGCGCCAAGCCCGCCAAGCGCACAAACGATCAGCAGCTTTTTCATGTCCGGCCCGATCAGCCGCAATCGATGTTCTGGATGTTGCCGGCCGCATCGAGGCGGAAGACGATGCGCAGCGGGTCGTATTCCTGCGGCTCGATGCCGCGATACTCGACCACGCGATATTCGCGCTTGATGCCCAGCGTCGGAATGATCGTGCCCGACTGACCCAGCGCCGAGACATAATCCTTGGCGTGGCAGGCGTCCGGCTCGCGCGATTGCAGCCCGCTGATACCGGCAACCGGAGAGACTGGAGCCGGCGCCACTGCCGGGGCAGGTTCAGGCGCGGACTGATAGGACGGCGTGCAGGCCGTCAATGCGGCAAGGGCTAGAAAAGCGATCAGGGCTCGGGTCATCGGGCGGTCATCCAGTTGAACATTTTTCTGTCGCCGCATCATAGGGCTGTGCGCTGGAAATGAGAAGCCGGGCCGGCAGTCTATCTGCCAATCATTTCCAGAGGACGGGCCCGGCGCAGCTAATCCGCCGGGCTCGGACGCTTGCCGCGCGTCCCGTAATAGGCCAGGAACATGTCGACGGCGCTGCGGTTGACCTTGCGCAGCATTTCCTTGTCGATCGATTGTGTGCCAAGAAACAGCGCCCGGTCATGGACGGTCACGCTGGCAAGCTCGATCAGCTGATCGGCCGCAAGCTCCAGGTCAGCGATCCTCAGCTCTCCGCGCCGGATGCATTTTTCCAGATAGTTGATCAGTTGCTGGCGCAGCAGGACCGGGCCGGATTCGTAATATTCCTGAGCAAGCGAGGGAAACCGCTCGGCCTCGCCGACGCTGACGCGGTAGATGCGCAGCCCGAATTCCGAGATCATATGCGCGGACACGATCTGCACGATGAACGGCAATACCTGCTCGACCGGCAGGTCCACCTCGATCAGGGCGCTGGCATCGGCGGCCTCGCGCGCCAGTTCATTGCGGAAAACCTCCATGAACATGACGCGCTTGTCGGGGAAATAGCTGTAAAGCGTTGCCTTGGACACGCCCGCCTCGCGGGCGATATCATCGACCGCCGCACCTTCGAAACCATCGCGAAGGAAAATCGTCCGGGCACCTTCAAGAACCTGAAGGAATTTTCGCCCGCGCGTCACCGGAAGAGCCTTCGGCATCCGTGAATACCCCCTTACCTACCTCGCAACATGCCCTTCAACCGAGGGCAGCACTCATACACAGCAACGCCGAAACCATCCGAACCAAATTGTTCATAAAACCAATTTCGGTCGTTGCAAAGCCTCAGCACAATCAAGATCAATATGTCTTAAAAGCCACCTATGGATTGCACCTGTTGTCGCTGCCTGTTCAATGGGCAAAGTTGGCGCAGCCCGGCATGATGACGATATGGCCACGTTTTCAGCAGATTTTCGGCACGTTTTCGCCTATATGGGGTCATTGCTGCCTGCAAGGCGTACAAGTTGTGCGAAATGATTGCGGCATCCAGCCTCGCAGACCGGCACGGCAGACGGATAGTTTCGACCGTGAGCCGCACCACCGACAGGCGAGTCGCAGCGGGATAATGCCTATTTTGACGCGTTCCACCGATCGGACGACAGCTGATCTATCGCATCGAAAATACGCGATGTACCATGCCGGACCCGCCCGGAAACAACGCCGCCCACCTGCCCGGCAATGCAAAATCAGGCGGGACTGTCCGGTCCAGGCAGGTGCGGCCAATCTCCCCCGCCGGTGACTGCCGCCGACCCGGAGCATCGCGAAAGGTCGACCGCATCACCCGCAAGCCGACGCTCGCGTGCCTGACTGTCCGCATCATGCGATTCTTCACGCAGATCCCGCAGCACCTCGGCGCGACCAAAGGCGCGAACGGCACCACGTCGCGCAATCTCAAAACCGGGCATCATCTGTGCAAGCTCGGCCTCCGCTCTCATGAGAGCGCGGCTTTTCTCGCCTGCCAAGGCATTGGTCAGCCGCGCCTCGGCAACCGAGAATGGGCTGTCCGAACGATAAACAGCCTCAAGCTCGTCTCCCAGATGCTCGACTCGCTCCCGCGCCGCAATGAGATGGGCGCGAAACGCAGAGAAGCGCCGCATTTCCAGATCGGATTTCAGTCGCGCCACCCGTTCCAGCTTGCCCAGCCCGTCTGTCTTGCGACTCATGTCTGTTTTGTCCTTTGTAGCGGCAATCCGCGCCAGCCCTCGCGCGCCTTCTTGCGCATGGCTTCGGCAAACCGGATGGCGGCGGCCACAGGCGCGAAATGCTCGGACCGGATTTCATCGCCGATTTCGACCGTAGCATGAAGCGCGCGCGCGCATGGTGGATCGGACCAGATCGGCACCTGATGCTCATTCGCGCGCTCGCGGATCCGACGCGCAACCTCATCGACGCCCTTGGCCAGGCAAACCGGTGCCAGACCGCTACCACGCTTCCATTCAAGCGCCACCGCATAATGGGTCGGGTTGACGATCACCACATCCGCTTTCTCGACATTCGCCAGCATCGAATTCAGGACGATGTCGACACCTTTCTGGCGCCGCGCGGCCTTCAGATGCGGGTCGCCTTCGCTCTCCTTGTGTTCATCCTGCATCTCTTGCCGCGACATGCGATTCCGCTTCAGATATTCCAAGCGCTTCCACAGCAGGTCGATGCAGGCAAATGCCGCACCAACCGCAAGGGCCAGCATGAGGGATCGCCGCAGGATGACACCAAGGCCCACCACCCATTGTTGATCCGCCATGGCATCGGCCGTGACCAGCCATGACAATAGCGAAGCGTAAAGCAGCCAGCCGCCGATCCCGACCAACACCGCCTTGCCCGCCGAAATCGCGAATGTGGCCAAGCCGCTCTTGCCGAACTTCTGCCCGGCATTCTTGATCGGGTTGACGCGTTTGAAATCCGGCAGGAGCTTCTTGGGCGTAAAGACAATCGAGCGCTGCGCGACAAGTCCCAGAATGATCGGGGCCGTCATGATCACCACCATCGCGATGGTCGCGAAAGCTGCATAACTGGCCACGCCCCAAGCGAGATCGGTCGCCGAATGGCCCACCGCATCAGGCCATGGATCACTGCCCATCAGGCGCGACGCCATGCTGATCCAGCCCGGCACCGCCCAGGACATGGCAAAGGACATGGCGAACCAGGCGCCCAGATACATCAACACCGACTGGAGTTCGGCTGATCGAGGTATATCCCCTTCTTGCCGCGCCTTGCGCAGCTTGCTTTCCGAGGGATCGAATTGCTTGTCGTCGCTTTCCTCGCTCATGGCAGCCCCGATTGCAGGACATCAAGGACCGCATCCACCCAGATCGACAGAATCGAGGGGGTCAGCAACGCCAGGGCAAGCAAGGCAAGCAGGATCGCGCCAGGCGCGGCAATGAAGACCACCGGCAAGGCCGGCATGACCTTGCTGATCATGCCCGACAGCAACTGAAACAGAAATCCGCCAAGAATGAACGGCGCAGCCAGTAGCATTGCAAGCACGAAGCCGCGCTGAACCAATCCGACCGCCATTGGCAACAGCGCCGCGATATCGGGCCATCCGCCCAAGGGTCGAAGTTGAAAGCTCTCGCTCAGCAGGTCACAGATCAGCACCGGGAATCCCAGAGCCATGATCAACGCCAAGCCGGCCAGATGCAGCAGCGCGCCAATCGGATGTGGCGAGTATTCATTCGCCGCGCCGATCAGTTGTGACAGCGAGGCCGTGGCCGCGATCGCTGTGGCCGCGACATCCAGCGCAATCGCAAAAAGACGCACCAATCCACCAAGCGCAAGTCCCGTCGCCACCTCGGCCCCCGCAAGCGCAGCAAGCTGGGTGACGGTCCCGATTTGCTGCACAGGCAATGTATGTTCGGCCAGCAATGGCGTCAGGGACATTGCAAGCCCGACGCGTACACGGACCGGCAGCAACCGCTCGGACAGGACCGGCAGAGCCAGCAAGCACGCCTGAACCCGGCAATAGGTCAGCAGGAGACTCGCCAAGAGCACAGCCAGCCGCGGATCCGCGCCCAGTTCGATCATGGGCTGACCGTTCCGCAAAGCCGGACTTTGGCGGCGGGGTCGATTTCGTCCAATGCCATGACGGGCAGTCCGATTCCCGAGGCGGTCAGCATCATCCGGATCAGCCGGCGGCGATGGTCGGGAACCGCCAGAACAACCTCCGATCCTTCTGTCAGGCTACCCAGCGTCGCCTGAACTGCCTCGGTCAGCCGCTTCTGAATCTGTGGGATCGCCGTCTGACCATTGCGTCCTGCCTCACTTTCGGCGCGGGTGATCTCTGCCTCCCACTGCGGATGCAACTGCAGGATATCAAGGAAGCCATCCTCGGTCAGAAACTGTTCCGTAATCTGACCCCGCAGACGTCTGCGGGCCGCCTCGTAAACCGCCTCGGGCGTCGCCGCACCGCGCGCTTCATGAACCGCATCGGTGATCAGGACTAGGTTGCGGATGGAAAGGCGCTCCTCCAGCATTCCGCGCAGAACCGCCAGAAGCATTTCGGGCGATACCTTGTCCGGAACCATGCTGTCAAAAAAGCGCTGGTTCAGTTGTGCGCGATGCTCGTCCGACAGGTTGCACAACTCGCGGATCATCCGCTGCATTGAGGACATGGTCAGAAGTGCCGAGAGGTTGGATTTGACGACCTCCATCAGATGCGTGGAAAGAACCTCCATCGGTGTAACGACAGTTGCGCCGGCAATTGCGGCTTCGTCCTGCTTATCTGGTGCAATCCACCGTGCCGGGCTGCCATAGACGGGCTCGCGTACCGTATCACCCGACAGCTTCTCAAGCACTGGATCGGAACCTAGCGCCAGGATGCCTTGCGGATGCAGCAAGCCACGCCCCCGTACGACCCCCTGCAAGCGGATCACGTACTCCCCATCACGAAAGCCGACACCGTCAGTAATCCGGACATCTGGCAGGATCAGACCGTATGCCCGTGCAATATGTAGCCGCAGGTTCGTGATCCGCTGCCCAAGGCCACGCCCGGCATCCAGCGCACTGACAATCAGCCCCGTGCCGATCTCGACGCAGATTTCGTCCGTGTCGAGCACATCACCAATTCGCGTCTGGACGGGCGCCGGCTTTTCGCTCTCGCTTGCGGCAACCTTGGGTTCGGAGCTTGTGGACTGGCGATTTCGGATGAACCACGCGATCGCACCAAGCGCGGAGGCGATACCGAAGAATATTATAGTCGGCATTCCGGGGACAAGGCCGACAAGCGCCATCCCACCTGCGCCAACAGCCGGGACATGCCAGTCCGAAGTCAGTTGCTGCGAGAGCAAATCGGCCGTGGTTTCGGTTGCTCCTCCGCGTGACAGCAGCAGTGCCGCCGCCATCGAGGTTATCAGCGATGGGATCTGGCTGACCAACCCGTCGCCGATGGTCAGTTTTGAATAGGTCTCAAGCGCCTCACCGACCGGCATCGCATGAACAAAAACTCCGGCCGCAAGCCCGACGAACAGGTTGATCAGCGTGATCAACAGACCGGCAATGGCATCGCCCTTGACAAATTTCGACGCGCCGTCCAGCGAGCCAAAGAAACTGATTTCACGTTGCTCGCGAATTCGGCGACGCTTGGCCTCCTCGTGGTCGATCGCCCCTGAATTCAGATCCCCATCGATGGCAAGCTGTTTGCCCGGCAAAGAATCCAAGGCAAAGCGGGCGGAAACCTCGGCCATTCGTCCCGAGCCCTTGGTGATCACCATAAAGTTCACAACCGAGATCACACCGAAAACCGTCAGCCCGACCAGCAGTGAACCGCCTGCAACAAACTCCGCAAATCCATTGATCACGTGACCGGCAGCGGTTGGTCCATTCTGGCCGTTCGTCAGGATCAGTCGCGTCGAGGAAATATTCAGCGAAAGCCGGATCAGTAGCGAGACCAGCAAGAGGACGGGGAAAGCCTGAAAATCTGTGGGACGCCCAACCAGCGAAGCCATGACCAGGATCAGCGTCGCAGTTGCGATCGAAAGCGCAATGCCCACGTCCAGAACGGCCGCAGGTATGGGAATTACCATCGACAAGACTATCAGGATCAGAATGCCGGTAATGACGAGAGGCCGGGTTGACAGACCCGGACCTGCGGCCTGTTCAGCAACGCTCATCTAACGCTCTCCCTCTTTGCGCGGTGCCAGAAGCCGATCGACTGTCCAAACCGGGTCGGTCAACATTCCCGATCTGCGAAGAAAGATCAGGACCTCAATCCGATCTGCCGGAGAAAGCTCCATCAGGCGGGCATCCAGATCTGGTGGCAATGGCTCACCGTTCAACAGCAGGTCGGTCGCCTCTGCGATCAATCCATCGCGGGTCGGTGGAACTGATGCCTGCGGCAGGCCGCCTGCCAGTGCCGCCGATACGAGGAAATGCACGATCACGATGCCCTCTTGAGTTCGCGAAGCGCAGTCTCAAGATCACCGAAAGACGGGCGGACGTGGTCGGGCGCTGCCTGACGTCCGACCTCGACGCAGAGATTCGTGGCATGCTGATGCAATCCCGCGACAAGGACGGACTTGATCACATCGTAAAATGCCTGATCTTGCTTCGTAACCGCCGACAGGCGCTGTGCAAAAGGCGCGACAAGCGCATAGGCAAGAAACACGCCCAGGAATGTCCCGACCAGCGCCCCCCCGATCATTTTCCCCAGAACTTCGGGGGGTTGGTCAATCGCGCTCATGGTTTTGATAACCCCCAGAACTGCCGCCACGATTCCCAGTGCCGGCAAGGCATCCGCCATGTTCTGCAAGGCATGCGGCGCGTGCATCGCCTCTTCATTCATCAAGCCGATCCGCTGCGACAGCATTTCCTCGACCTGATAGGGATCGTCATAGTTAAGGCTGGCCGAACGCAACGTATCGGTAATGAGTGTCACCGCCTGCTCATCGGCCAGAATTTTGGGATAGGCTTGGAAGATCGTGGAAGAAGACGGATTCTCGATATGCTCCTCGAGCTCTACGGGGCTTGCCCGCGCAATTCGCAGCAGTTGGAAAAGCAGGCAAAGTACGTCCTGCAGATCCGACTCGTGCCAGCGCGGCCCCTTGAGTGAGCGTCCCAACCCCGCAAGCGATTGCTTGATAACGGCAGTCTCGTTGGACAGCAGAAATGAGCCGATCGCTGCGCCGCCAATCATCATCATCTCGAACGGCAACGAATGCATGATGACGCCAAGCTTGCCACCTGCAAGAATATATCCGCCGAAAACCATCGCGAAGGTCACGACAATACCGATCATACCGAACATGGTTCACCTATTTCGCTGCCGCCCTGACGGCGCCCATATATGAAGTCAGTACTGCGGCCTGGCCCGGCTCGACCGAGGCCATGATCCGCGCACCGGTTTCCGGCTGCACGCGAACCAGAATCTGCGCTGCGAAATCCGGCGGCAGGTTTGACAGGACCATTGCGGCCTGCTCGGGCTTCATCTGGTCGTAGACCGCAATCAGACGCGAGATGTCCTCGGTCACCGACTGGCGCTGACCCGCGTCACGCTGCGCTAACTGCTGCTTGACCTTGCGAAGCTCGACGAGCTTTTCCGTAAGTTGCTTTTCGGCAAAATTGATCTCGGCCTTCTTGCGATCGAGTTCCTTCATATAGCCATCTAGACGCAACGATCTTTCCCGTAGCGTTTCGGCAAGTGCGACGGCTTCGGGAACATCGGTGCATCCTGCCATCAATTCGGACGGTTCGGCATTCGCGGTCAAACGGGAAAACCCGTCCATCAGCATGACCGCCTGTCCAGCCGCAGCCAGCACCAGAATGCCGCCAATCACGGAGAGAACCGGCCTACGCATCCAGATCAACCCCCTCGCGACGGCGGCGGCGCTGTAACTTGACAGGACGGGCAGGCATGCTTTCCGAAAACTTTTTCTGAAGCATCCAGAACGCACGCTCTTCCTTGGCTCGCTCGATTTCCTCGGAAAGTGCCCGGGTAGCGGCCATCGCCTCGGATTTGGCAAGAATGATCGACTTCTCCAGTCGGCTTATCTCGCTGGCCATGACTGCGATCGCACCACCAAGGCCGGTTTCGAGATCGTTCAGCTTTCTCAGCCGTCGGGTCAGCGTAAAACAGAAACCCGCAAGACCGACCATAAAGGTGATCAAAACGACCTGTAGAATTGCGGAAACTGTCATTGGATACGGAACTCCGTGATCAGAATGTCGGTAAAGGCGTCTTTCCCAAGAACAAAGACAGCACGCGTTGCCAGCTCATCGCGAACGATGTCCAATATGCCCCGCTTTTCAAAAGCCGTGGCGTCCACACCAGCAAGAAAACTATTAAAACTGTCGAGAACGCGCGGGATCAGATGTTCAATTTCGGCCCGGTGCTTCTGATCGGTCTCGATCTTGACGGTCATGATCAATATCCGAGACTTTGGCCCTGCAAGGGTCAGAACGATCTGCGGAATATCAACGAATTCGGTGGAAGGCAGGGTCGCCTCGGCTGGCACGTCTTCCTTCTTGGCAAGCAGGCCCATCGGCGACCAGAAGCCCAGATAGGTTGAAGCAAAGCCGCCGCCGGCCATGATTACCACAAGCCCGAGCGGCAGAAGGATACGGCCAATCCCGCCTTTCGGCTTTTCGTCCTCGGGAGTGTCGGCGGCTTCGGTCATGGTGATTCTCCATCGATCTGACGACCGAATATCACCTCGGGGCTAACCAATTCTTAATCGCCGCTGTGTCATGAAGGGCATGACAAGGATAACGCCGATTCGAAGGGGAAGGTTTTGCTGAAGCTGCAAGACTACTGGCGCGAAAGAAGCGCAAAGCAGAAAGGTATCCTGGCAGCCGCCTTTCTGCTGACATTCGCTGCCATCGCAGGGCTTTCCTGGTTCGCCAGCCGCCCGGGGATGGCACTGCTGTATTCCGGCCTCAACTCACAGCAATCCGGCGCCATTCTGGCAGCTGTCGAAAAATCTGGAATCGCCTATCGGATCGAGGGCGATTCGATCTGGGTGGATGAAAGCCGCCGCGACGCCCTGCGCATGTCGCTTGCCGGCGAGGGACTGCCTGACGCTGGTGGCGCTGGCTATGAGATTCTGGACGGCATGTCGGGGTTCGGCACCACGTCTCAGATGTTTGATGCAGCTTACTGGCGCGCAAAGGAGGGTGAGCTCGCGCGCACAATTCTGGCACTACCCAATGTCAGAACCGCAAGGGTTCATCTGGCTGTTCCCAGCGGCCGTGGCTATCGGCGCGAGGCGCAGGCCACCGCCTCGGTCACGGTGACAACCAACGGCACAGCGCTTGATCGCTCTCAGGCCAAGGCGTTGAAGTTTCTTGTTTCCTCAGGTGTTCCGGGCATGGATGCCGACCGGGTTTCGGTGATCGACAGTGAGCGCGGCGTCGTCACCTCGGGCGAAGAGTTCGCCAGTGAAGACCGCGAAACGGAGATGAAGCGAAACGTCGAACGTATCCTGGAAGCCCATGTCGGCATGGGCAATGCCATCGTCGAGCTGAATCTGGACGTGGTAAACGAAACCGAGCGCATGACCGAACAGCGCTTCGACCCGCAGCAGCGCGCACTGATCGCGCAGGAGAACGAAGAGTCGACCGATCAGAGCAGCAACGCACAAGAGGGCGCGGTGACCGCAGCCTCGAACCTGCCCGAGGGCCAGGGGCAAGGCGGCGGGGAAAACAAGTCTTCGCGCTCCGAGACGCGGCAACGGTCAAACTTTGAGGTAAGCAATGTCACGCGTGAGGTATCACGCCGGCCGGGGGCGACGCGACGTCTGACGGTCGCTGTTCTTGTAAACGGGGTGGCGCAAACTGGCGCCGATAATCAGACGACTCTCGTGCCGCGCGAAGAATCCGAACTTCAGGCCATTCGTGAACTGGTCGCCTCGGCAGTCGGCTTTGATGAGACACGCGGCGATGCGATCACCATCAAATCGCTTCCATTTGCGTCTCTCTCGGAGGCAGGCACTGCAGCAAGCGAGGGTGGTTTGCTTTCCCGGCTGGATCTGAACGGAATGATCCGGATTATCCTGGTCGGCCTGTTCGCGCTGGCGTTGGCCATGTTCCTGCTGCGCCCGATCCTGAAGGCCAAGCCAGTTCAGGGGGGGCAAGCCTTCGCACTGGATACGTCTGCACCGGTTCCGGCCATCCGCGCGCCTGAAACGCCGCGA
Source organism: Paracoccus lutimaris (assembly GCF_003337565.1). GTDB lineage: Bacteria > Pseudomonadota > Alphaproteobacteria > Rhodobacterales > Rhodobacteraceae > Paracoccus > Paracoccus lutimaris. Next base: position 72,617 of record NZ_QPJL01000011.1, on the reverse strand, counting down.
ACCGCCGCCGAAGCGCTTTCGGGACTGCCCGCAGTTTCCGCTGCCGTGCCCGAGATCGACTTCACGCCAGCGACAATTGCCAGCGCCGATCCGGTCGATCGCCTGAAAGAGCTCATGAAGGCGCGCAAGGAGGAAAGTCTGAAGGTGCTTTCCGGTTGGATCGAGAAACGTGAGGATGCGGTATGAGATCCTCGGCGATCCGTCTTGATTCCTTTTCGACGGGGATTGGCATCGACAAGTCGTCGACCAGCGCCTCCGACATGGAAATGGCATTTCAGCGCGGCCATGAGCAAGGCCTGAGCGAGGGTCGGGAGAAAAGCCTGGACGCACTGACGGTCGCTTTGACCAGCATGCGTGATGACATGGCGAAACATGACGCAATGGCGGCGGCCATGCGACGAACGGCCCTGTCCGAACTGTTGCCGGTGCTGGCCGCCATTGTGGATCTGCTGGGTGCAAGCTCTGGTCGAGCGCGGCTGCGCGACGCTCTGATGAAGGAATTGCAGCGCATGCAGGAAATGGCAACGCCACAGCGACTGCTGATCCGCTGCGCGCAGGATCTGCGGCCGGATGTCGATGACTGCCTGACAAAAGCCGGGTTTTCTGGCGCGTTGATCGAAGAAACCCGTGAAGGGACACTCGCGGTGGATCTGATCGCCGACAAGGCGACGATCAGCTTTGATCCGGATGCCTCTGTCGCCGCACTGCAGTCGATCATCAACGACATCATAGCTGAGGACTGATCATGGAAGATATTGCAAGTCTTATCGCAACCGACCAGATCCAGGTGGAAATCACCATTCGTCTGGGCGGAACGCAATTGTCGGTGGCCGAACTGGCACGTCTGCGGCCGGACGATATCCTGACCCTCGATCAGGACATGTCGGATGGTGTCGATATCTGCGTTGGCGACAAGGTCATTGCCAAGGGCGAACTGACGTCGGGCGACGAATCCGACAATCGGCTCTGCGTGCGCATTCTTGGTCCGGCCAACATATCGTGAAACACGCCATCCTGATCCTGACAATCCTGCTGCTGCCCGGGATCGCATATGCGCAGGAAATCTCGGGCGGTCTTGCGACGTCTGGTCTGGACGCGGTGCAGGATGGCATCGGGCGGAATGCGATCACCTTGCTGGCGGCGATCACGGCGCTGTCGCTTGCGCCGGGTATCGCCATCATGGTGACTTGCTTTCCCTTCATTGTCACTGTGCTGTCGATCTTGCGGCAATCGATCGGCCTGCAGCAATCACCGCCCAACATGCTGATCGTCAGCCTTGCCATGTTCTTGACCTGGTTCGTGATGAGTCCCGTCCTGACGGAGGCATGGAACACGGCGGGTGCACCGCTGCGCGACGGAACGATCACGATCGAGCAGGCTTTCGAGCGTGCAATCGTACCCTTTCGCGGCTTCATGGAGGCCCGTACCGATCCCGAGATGCTGGCTTCGCTGGCCGAGGTCTCCCCCGAGCCGGATGCCCCGCCGGAGCGCCTGTCGGTTCTGGTTCCAGCCTTCATGCTCAGCGAAATTCAGCGTGCGTTCGAGATCGGGTTCCTGGTGGCCTTGCCGTTTCTCATCATCGACCTTGTTGTCTCGGCCGTGCTGATGTCGATGGGGATGATGATGGTCCCGCCGACAGTCGTGGCGCTGCCCTTCAAGCTGGCATTCTTTCTGGTCGTGGATGGCTGGGGCATGGTGGCTGCTGCCTTGGTCCGAAGTTATCAATAGTCAGGGCCCTGCCGGCCGCAGCCTTTGCGGATCCGCAATGATCCAGGGGCAAAGCCATACATGGACACCCGCATGGGATGAGGTCCGTAACGTCAACGCTCAGGCCTCTTCACAGGATGCCTGAAATTGGGCATCACATCGATAGACCTCTGATAGGGTAGCCGTGCGACGCCTGACTGCGACAGCTTCGATCTTGTTTCTGCAGGCATGCCCCGCCATCGCAGAGACTGTTCTGCCTGTCGAGTTTGTGAAGGTCGAAAGCGCGCCATTGACCTTTGACGCGGCACTGACCGGGACGATCAATGCCCAGGACATTGTCGAGGTCGGCTTCCGTCTTGGCGGTCGGGTCCTTGAGGTGATGGTCCAAGAGGGCGATCTGGTCAGCACGGGTCAAGCGCTGGCCAGAACCGACCCGCTGCAGCAGGAACAGCGGTTGCGCGTCGCCCAGGCCGCAGTCGAGTCCGCCTCTGCCGCAGAGGCGCAGGCCCGTCAGGCGCAGGTCCGCGCAGCGGCAATGCTTGAGCGCGGCGTCGGCACGCGCGCCGCACTGGATTCGGAAAACCTTAGGCTTTCGGTTGCGGTTGGCGCGCTGACCCAAGCGAAAGCGTCGCTTGGCCAGGCCGAGCGTGCGCTGGCCGATACCGTGATCTATGCTCCGACGGACGCGATCGTAACGTCGCGCATGGCCGAGCCGGGCCAGATCGTCGGAGCCGCGCAGGCGGTCGTGTCGCTGGCTTCGGCGACTGGGCGTGAAGCCGTGTTCCGGACGCCCGACTCGGCCCTGCTGCGGAATGCAATCGGTGCGCCGGTGACCTTGTCAGGCATCGACTTTCCGGACCTGCACATGACGGCCCATGTCAGCGAAATCGCGCCGATCGTAGACCCCGGTACGGGCTCGGTCACGATCAGGGCAACGATCGACGATGCCCCCGCGAATACCAGCCTGCTCGGCGCCGCGGTGCGCGGAGCGATTCATTACCCCGCGGGCACCGGCATCGCCGTGCCGTGGACCGCGCTGACCTCGGCCAACGGGAGTGCCGCAGTCTGGATGGTCGGTCGGGATGACCGCGTCATCCTGGCCGAGGTGAAGATCGAGCGGTTCAACAACGGCACCGTCATCCTGAATACTGGCGTCACTCCCGGGCAGACCGTGGTCGGGGCGGGCTCACAGCTGCTTTATCCGGGCCGCAAGGTCAGGGATGCCGGCGCCGGGGGCGACGAATGAGGCGCAAGACCGTATTGGTCGCCGCATTGGCCGCGCTGATGGCAGCGACGGTCGCGGTGGTCGCGGCTCTCGCCCTGCACCGGAAAAGCGCCGATCGCGACACCGGGTCGATGCCTCGCCCCGTGGCCAGCATAATCGTCGATGATGCCGCGCTGCCGGAACATTCGGTTCCCGGCACGATCTCGGCCAAGATCGATGTCGCATTGGGGTTTCAGACGCTGGGCCGGGTCACCGCGCGGAATGTCGATGTCGGATCTCTAGTGCGTCAGGGCGATGTCCTGGCCACTCTGAACCCCGACGATCTGCAGGGCGACGTTCGGGCCGCCCAGGCCGAAGTCGAGGCCGCTGCCGTCGAGATGGTTACCGCGCGGGCCACGGCCGAGCGGACGCGGGCCCTGGTCAAACGCGAAGTTGCCTCGACGGCGCAGCTTGAACAGGCGGAACGGGCGCTTGCAGCGGCAATGGCTGCCGACCAGCAGGCGCGATCGGAACTGATCCGCGCCCTTGATGCGGCGGGTTTCGCCGAAATCAAGGCTCCGTTCGATGGCGTCATCAGCGCCGTTCATGTCAATGCAGGCGCCGTGGTCAGCGCGGGCGAGCCGGTGATCCAGCTTTCCGCGCAAGAGGGGCTTGAGGCGGTGATCGACCTGCCCGAGGCCGCCTTGTCACGGGTGAAGATTGGCGATCCCTACGAAGTCTGGGCAGGGTTCGAGCCCAATACCCGCGAGCCAGCCCGGATCACGCAGATCGAACCCGTGGCCGATCCGGTGACACGCACCCGCCGCATCCATCTGGCGCTGGACGACGATGCCAGCTTTCGGCTTGGCGCGCTGATCCGGGCGCGGCCTGTCAGCACCGGCGCGCCGCTGCTGAGCTTGCCGCGCTTGGCCATCCTGAACCAGGACGGCCAGGAACAGGTCTGGATCGTCCACCGCGACGGAGCCCGCGCCACCGTCGATATCCGCAACGTCGAAACCTCCGGCCTGGCACACGATGGCCATATCGACATCGCCGCGGGTCTGTCCCCGGGGGATGAGGTGGTGATCCGCGGCATCCATTCGCTGACCCCCGGCCAGCCGGTCGGCCGGAGCGTGCTTCCATGAATGTGCAACATTTCAACCTCTCCGACTGGGCATTGCGTCACCGTTCGCTGGTCTGGTTCTTGCTGATCGTCTCGATGATCGCGGGCGCCATCAGCTACGCACGGCTGGGCCGCGAGGAGGACCCGAACTTCACCCTCAAGATCATGGTGATCAGTGCCTCGCTGCCCGGCGCCACGACCAAGGACACGCTGGACCAGGTCACCACCCGGATCGAGACCAAGCTCGAAGAACTGGACGAGTTGGACAATACCCGTTCAGTCACCACGCCGGGCCGGTCGATCGTCTATCTTGAGCTTGACCCGACCACACCCGCGCGCAACGTCCCCGAGATATGGAGCCGCGTGCGCAACATGATGGCGGATATCCGGCCGGAATTTCCACAAGAATTCCAAGGCTTCCGCTTCAATGACGATTTTGGGGACGTGTTCGGCAATATCTATGCCTTCACTGCCGACGGATTTACCCGGCGCGAATTGCGCGACCGGGTCGAGGATATCCGCAAACAGGTCCAGACCCTGCCCATGGCCGGAAAAACCGCGCTCCTGGGCGTACAGAAAGAGGAAATCCATCTGGAATTCTCGTCGGCGCGGCTGGCGGCCCTGGGGGTCAACCAGAACCAGGTCCTGCAGACACTGGCGGTCCAGAATGCCATCGCGCCCTCGGGCGTCGTGCAGGCCGGGTCCGAGCAGGTGCTGGTCCGCGTCGGCGGCCAGTTCCTCGATGCCGCCGCGATTGCCGCCGTCAACCTGCGGGTCGGCGACCGCTTCTTCAATATCGGCGATGTCGCGACGGTGCGGCGCAGCTACGAGGACCCGCCCAGCGCGTTGTTCCGCTTTGATGGCAAGGATGCGGTCGGGTTGCAGATTGGCATGCGCGATGGCGGCAATATCCTGGAATTCGGCAAGCAGGTCGATGCGCTGATGGCACGGGTCGGGCAAGACCTGCCGATCGGGATCGAGATGACGAAAATCGCCGACCAGCCGCATGTCGTGGACGATGCGGTCGGCCATTTCGTCCGGGCTCTGGTCGAGGCGGTGGTCATCGTTCTGCTGGTCAGCTTCATCAGCCTGGGGCTGCGCGCCGGGCTGGTGGTGACGATGACCATCCCGCTGGTGCTGGCCGTCACCTTCGTGGTGCTTGACACATACCAGATCACGCTGCAGCGGATCTCGCTGGGGGCGCTGATCATCTCGCTGGGGCTTCTGGTCGATGACGCGATGATCGCCATAGAGACCATGATCTCGCGGCTTGAGATCGGCGAAAATCTGGAAAGCGCCGCAAGCTATGCCTGGAGCTCGATCGCATTCCCGATGCTGACCGGAACGCTGGTCACGGTCGCAGGCTTCATTCCCATTGGCCTGAACAGCTCGGCTGCGGGCGAATTCACCTTCTCGCTCTTCGTGGTGATCGCCGTCTCGCTGATCGTCAGCTGGATCGTCGCGGTCCTGTTCGCGCCGCTTCTGGGTGTCACCATGCTGCCAGCGCGGATGCCCCGTCACGACAGCAATCCCGGCAGGCTGCGGCGCGTCTTTCACCGGCTGCTGCTGCGGGCCATGCGCGCCAAATGGCTGACCATCGCCATTACCGCCGCGCTGTTTGCCGCTTCGGTCTATGGCATGCGCCTGGTCGAGCAGCAGTTCTTCCCGACCTCGGACCGGACCGAGATCATCGTCGACGTGACCGAGCGCGCGAATGCCTCGATCGCCAAGACCAGCGCCGATATCGCCGCGATCGAGCGCATGCTGGCCGAGGAAGAGGACGCGCTGTTCTGGACCTCATATGTCGGGCGCGGCGCACCGCGTTTCGTGCTGTCGATGGATGTGCTGACGCCCGGCCCCTATATGGGCCAGATCGTCATCCAGACCCGTGACCTTGCGACCCGCGACCGGCTCAAGGCGCGGATCGTCGCATTCGGCCAGCACGCGCTGGTCGGGACCGACCTGTATGTCAAGAATCTGGAAATCGGGCCGCCGGTCGGCAAGCCGGTGCAATACCGGGTCTCGTCCCCCGATCTGGACGAGGCGCGCGATACCGCCCGCGATCTGGCGGCGCTGCTGGCGACCGAGCCGCGTCTGCGCGACATCACTCTGGACTGGAACGAGCCGGCGCGCGTCGTCCGCCTGCAGGTCAATCAGGATCAGGCGCGGCAGCTGGGCATCACAAGCGAGGATATTTCGGCCTCGCTGGCCGCCACCTTTACAGGCCGCACGATCACCCAGATCCGCGACGGGATCTTCCTGATCAATGTCGTCGCCCGCGGCACCGAGGCCGATCGCAGTTCGGTCGATTCGATCCAGAACCTGCAGCTTGCGACCGCCAGCGGCACGCCGATCCCCTTGACCGCGCTAGCGACGCTGGAATTTGCGACCGAGTGGTCGCTGATCATGCAGCGCGACGGCATTCCGACCGTGACGGTAAAGGCCGATATCGCCAGCAAGGATCAGCCCGCGACGCTGGTCAATGCCATGGCCGAACGCGTGGCCCAGTTTCAGGCCGGGCTGCCCGCGCAGGTCCGTATCACCGTAGGCGGCACGGTCGAGAATTCGGCCGAAAGCCAGCAGCCGATTGCCGCGGTGGTGCCGGTCATGCTGCTGATCATCGCGGTTCTGGTCATGGTGCAGATGCAAAGCTTCCGGCTGTCGCTGATCGTCTTTGCCGCGGCGCCGCTGGGCCTGATCGGGGTGGTCGCGGCGCTGTTGCCCTTTGGTGTACCGATGGGCTTCGTGGCCATTCTGGGCGTGCTGGCGCTGGGGGGCATCCTGATCCGCAACTCGATCATTCTGGTGCATGAGATCCAGGTCCTGATCGCCAAGGGCCATGCCCCCTGGGACGCGGTCTTCGAGGCCTCGGACAGCCGCGCCCGGCCGATCCTGCTGACCGCCGCCGCCGCCAGCCTGGCGCTGATCCCGATTGCCCGGCAGGTGTTCTGGGGGCCGATGGCCTATGCGATGATGGGCGGCATCATCGCCGGCACGCTGATCACCCTGCTGTTCGTGCCAGCGCTTTACTGCGCCGTGTTCGGGGTCAGGGCGCCTGCCGGAGACGGCATGCCCGACCCCGAGGACATGCGCCGCGCCGCCGCCCATGAATAGGCGGCAGCAGGCCGCCGCGATCAGCCGGCGGCGATTTCGGCGTCGAAGGCCGCACCGAAACGGTCCAGGCGCGGCCCGTCCAGATAGCGCGACAGATCGCGCGGCCGATCCTCGGCAATGCGGCGCAACAGCGAAGTGCTGACCGAAAGCGGCTTGCCGGTGCCGTCCTCACCGCGATTGAGGCGGTTTTGCGCCTCGGACAGGCGATCGTAGAGATCGCCCGAGGCACGCCCGGCCAATGCCTTGCGCGCCGGATGCATGGGCGCGACCTCACCGGCGATGACGGCCAGAAACGCCTCGCCATAGCTTTCCAGCTTTTTCGCGCCGACGCCATTCACGCGGGCCATGTCGTCCAGCGTCTGCGGGCGCGACTGCGCCATCTCGATCAGGGTGCGGTCGGGGAAGATGACATAGGCGGGCACGCGGGCGGCCTCGGCCAGCGCGCGGCGCTTGGCCTTGAGCGCTGAGAGCAGCGGCGCATCCTCGTCATCGACCTGAGTGCGGATGACCGTGCTGCTGCGTGTCCGGGCGGCGGGGTCGTGGCGCAGGGTGATGCGTTCCTCGCCACGCAGGACCGGATGGGCGGCCAGCGTGATTGCCAGCCCGCCATGGCGTTCCGGGTCGGGGCGGATCAGGTCAAGGCCCAGCATCTGCCGGATCACCACCTGCCATTGCGGTTTCGACAGGTCGCGGCCGACGCCGAATGTCGGCAGCCGGTCATGGCCGCGCTGGCGGATACGGTCGGTCATGGTGCCGGTCAGCACGTCGATGACATGGCCCGCGCCAAAGGTCTGGCCGGTGCGCAGAATGGCCGACAGCGCTTTTTGCACGGCCTCGGTGCCGTCGAATGTGTCGGGCGGGTTGTCGCAGATATCGCAATTGCCGCAAGGCGCGGGCGTTTCGCCGAAATAGCGCAAAAGGGCCACGCGGCGGCAGCCGGTCGCCTCGGCCAGGCCCAGCAGCGCATTCAGCCGGGCATGGTCGGCGGATTTGCGGTCGGGTGGCGCCAGCCCCTCGTCGATCTGGCTGCGGCGCAGGCGGATATCGTCGGGGCCGTAAAGCGTCAGCGTCTCGGCCGGGGCGCCGTCACGGCCACCGCGACCGATTTCCTGATAATAGGACTCGATGGATTTCGGCAGGTCGGCATGGGCGACCCAGCGGATATCGGGCTTGTCGATGCCCATGCCAAAGGCCACCGTCGCCACGACGATCAGCCCGTCCTCGCGTTGAAAGCGGGTCTCGACCTCGCGGCGGGCCTCGGCCTCCATGCCGCCGTGATAGGCGACGGCGGCCAGACGGGATTCGTTCAGGGCCTGCGCCAGCGTTTCCGTCTTGGCACGGGTGCCGCAATAGACGATGCCCGACTGGCCCCGGCGGGCGGCGGCGAAATCAAGGATCTGCCGGCGCGGTCCGTCCTTGGCCTGAAAGGCCAGATGGATGTTCGGCCGGTCGAACCCGCGCAGAAAGATCTGCGGCGCGTCACCGTCAAACAGCCGGGCGACGATCTCGTCACGGGTCTCGGCATCGGCGGTGGCAGTGAAAGCCGCCAGCGGCACAGCCAGCGCCCGGCGCAATTCGCCCACGCGCAGATAATCGGGGCGGAAATCATGGCCCCATTGGCTGACGCAATGCGCCTCATCTACGGCGATGGCCTGCACGCCGGCGCGGCGCAGCATCGGGATTGCCGCACCCGAGGCCAGCCGCTCCGGCGCCATGTACAAAAGCCGCAGCTCACGCGCGTTCAGGGCGCGGATCACCTCGGAATTCTCGTCCTCGGAATTGCCGCTGGTCAGGGCGGCGGCGGCGACGCCCGCCTCGGTCAGGGCGCGCACTTGATCGCGCATCAGGGCGATCAGGGGCGAGATCACCACCGTCAGCCCGTCGCGCATCAAGGCGGGCAGCTGATAGCACAGCGACTTGCCCCCGCCGGTCGGCATGATCGCCAGCACGTCGCGGCCCATGGCCACAGCATCGACGATTTCCTCTTGCCCGGGGCGAAAGGCGTCAAAGCCGAAGACCTGCCGCAACAGGGGCGCGGCGGACATGTCAGACCCCGTAGAACCAGTCGCGGTTGTTGATCAGCCCGCGTTGCAGGATGATGACGCCGATAAAGACCACCAGGGGCGCCAGATCCAGCCCGCCGGTATTGGGCAGGATCCTGCGGATCGGCGTATAAAGCGGCTCAAGCAGGCGGTTCAGCCCGTTCCAGATCTGCCAGACCAGCGGCTGGCGCAGGTTCAGCACCTGAAAGTTGATCAGCCAGGACATGATGATATGGGCGATCATCACGAACCAGACGACGTCGAGTATCAGCATCAAAGCTTCGTAGATCGTGCCCATTCGGTCCCCTTCCGGCTGTCATGCGACAGGTAAGCCAGCGGCAAGCGTTTCGCAAGCCACTGGACCCAGCTTGACCCCGGCTTGGCGTAGCGTCCCCGATTGACGCCCCCTTGCGCGCTGGTTAGCCCAAAGACGTGCCCAAGGCAGGAGAGAGAGCGCCATGTATCCGTTTCTGCGTTTCGCCAAGGAAATGCTGAAATACCGCCGCGCGCCGCGCATCGGCCTTCTGGAGGCGCATGTCTCGACCCATCGCTGCTGGCCTTGGGATCTGGACCCGTGGATCGAGCTGAACAACGGCCGCACCCTGACGCTTTACGATCTGGGCCGCATCCCGATGGCGGTGCGCACCGGCATCGTCGAGATCCTGCGCCAGAACCAGTGGGGGTTCACCGTGGCCGGGAACTCGGTCCGGTATCGGCGGCGGATCAAGGCCTTCCAGCGCTTTACCATGGTGTCGCGCAGCATCGGCTGGGACGACCGCTTTCTTTACATGGAGCAAAGCATGTGGCGCGGCGGCGAGTGCTGCAACCACATGCTGCTGCGCGTGGCGATCACCTCGACCCAAGGCATCGTACCGCCGGCGCGGGCGTTGCTGGCTGCCGGGCGCGACCCGGAAAGCCCGGCCCTGCCCGAATGGGTCCAGGCCTGGATCGCGGCGGATGCGATGCGGCCATGGCCGCCCGCGCTGCCGCCCATCGCCGCCACCGACCGGACAGACGACTTGCCAGCCTGAGGCGCATCTGACCATATGCGCGCAAGTAGCAACGGGGCCGCCATGAACCGCAAACGCATCTGGGGCTGGTGGTTTTTCGACTGGGCGAGCCAGCCCTATGCCACGCTGCTGATGACCTTCATCTTTCCGGTCTATTACGCCGGGGTGGCGCGCGAACACTATATGGCGCAGGGCATGACCTCTGATGCCGCCGGCGCCAGCGCGCAGGTGCTGTGGGGCTACGGCCTTGCGATCTGCGGCGCGATCATCGCCGTGCTGGCCCCGATCCTGGGCGCGATTGCCGACAATAGCGGACGGAGGATGGTCTGGATCTGGCTGTTCTCCGGCTTTTACGTCGCCGGGGCATGGGGCTTGTGGTTCCTGATGCCCGGCCAGCCGAACCTGCATCTGGCCGTCATGTCCTTTGGCATCGGCCTGATCGGCATGGAATTCGCCACCATCTTCACCAATGCGCTGCTGCCCGGCCTTGCCCCGCGCGAGGAAATCGGCCGGCTGTCGGGTTCGGGCTTTGCCTTTGGCTATCTGGGCGGTGTGGTGGCGCTGGCCGTGATGCTGCTGTTTTTCGCCGAGGATGCGCGCAGCGGACTGACACTTCTGGGCATCCCGCCGCTCTTCGGGCTGGACCCGGCGCTGCGCGAGGGCACTCGCGCCGCCGGCCCCTTTACCGCGATCTGGTATCTGGTCTTCATGCTGCCCTTTGCGCTTTGGGTGCGCGACCCCCCCGGCCCGCGCCAGCCGCTGCGGCTGGGCGCGGCCATGTCGCAACTGGGGCGCCTGCTGGCCAGCCTGCCGCGCAGGCCCTCGCTCAGCGCGTGGCTCGCGTCGTCGATGCTGCTGCGCGATGCGCTGAACGCGCTTTACGCCTTTGGCGGGGTCTTCGCCGGCACGGTGCTGGGCTGGCCGGTGTTTCTGGCCGGGGTCTTTGGCGTGGTCAGCGCCGTCTCAGCCACGCTGGTCAGCTGGATCGGCGGGCGCGCCGACCGGCGCTGGGGACCCAAGCCGGTCATCATCGCCTGCGCGCTGGTCCTGACCGCCGTCTGCACCCTCGTCACCGGCATGAGCCGCCAAAGCATCTTTGGCCTGCCGCTGCCCCCGGGTTCAAAACTGCCGGATGCGCTGTTTTTCCTGTGCGGTGCGCTGATCGGCGGCGCGGGCGGCGCACTGCAGGCCGCAGGCCGCACGATGATGGTGCGCCACGCCACCCCAGCCCGCGCGGCCGAGGCCTTTGGCCTTTACGCCCTCTCTGGCAAGGCCACGGCCTTTCTGGCCCCGGCGCTGATCGCGCTGGCCACCACCGCGACCGGCAGCCAAAGCCTCGGCGTGTTTCCGCTGATCGTGATGTTCCTTCTGGCGCTGGTTCTGTTAATCTGGGTCAAAGCAAAAGGAGAGGCCGAGCAGTGATCCGCAAATTCCTGACCGCCGCCGTCGTGGCGCTGGCCACCCTTGGCGTGGCGCAGGCCGACCCGCTGGCCAAGGACGTCTTTGGCTCCGCCCCCGGCCCGACCGGAGGCGCCCCTGCCGCCATCGGCTTTTATTCCAAGGGCTGCGTCTCGGGCGCGGTCCAACTGCCCGAATCCGGCCCCAGCTGGCAGGCGATGCGCCTGTCGCGCGGCCGCAACTGGGGCCATCCGGAACTGGTCAGCTTTCTGATCGGCCTGTCGCAGGCGGCCCAGCAGGCCGGCTGGCAGGGGCTTTACATCGGCGACATGAGCCAGCCGCGCGGCGGCCCGATGGTTTCGGGCCATGCCAGCCACCAGATGGGGCTGGACGCCGATATCTGGATGCTGCCGCCCGCCAGCCTGAACCTCAGCCGGGCGCAGCGCGAAAAGATCTCGTCGCAATCGGTGGTGAACCGCGCCGGCACCGCGCCCTCGGGCCTGTGGAGCGGCAGCCACATGGCGATCATCCGCGCCGCCGCCCGCGATCCGCGCGTCGAGCGCATCTTTGTCGATCCGGTCGCCAAGGTCGAAATGTGCAATGCCGAGCGCGGCAACCGCGCATGGCTGCGCAAGGTGCGCCCGATCGGCAATCACGACTATCACTTCCATGTCCGGCTGGCCTGCCCGGCTGGCTCGGTCTGCCAGCAGCAGGACCCGCCGCCCGCCGGTGACGGCTGCGCCGAGGCCGCCGAATGGATCAAGAACCGCATCGACCCCAGCCGCGTGAAACCGGCCAAGCCCGATCCGAATTACCGCCATCCCCGCAGCTTCCGCCTCAGTGAGATGCCCCGCCAATGTCAGGCAGTCGCCACCGCAAGATAAAGCGGGGCCGCATGGATCAAGGCACGACCGGGCGGCTTCGCCACCTGGGCGCCCTTGCCGTTGCGGCGCTGCTGATTTCCGGCTCATCGGCCTGCGCGGCCGATCCGGCGCCCGTCGCGCCTGCCGCCTCCGTGCCGCGCGCCGAGCATGTCGGGACCTATGTCTGGTCCATGGACGACGAAGAATTCGGCGGCTTTTCCGGGATCGAGATCAGTCCGGACGGCCGCAGCTTTACCGCCCTGTCCGACCGCTCCTCGATCCGCTGGGGCAGCATCGAACGCGATGCCGAGGGCCGCATCAGCGCTTTGGAACCGGCTGGCCGCGCGCATCTTCTGGACAGCAAGGGCAAATGGCTGCAACCCGGCTGGCAGGGTGACAGCGAAGGCCTTGCCGTCGGCGCCGACGGCACCATCTGGGTCAGCTTCGAGGGGCTGACCCGCGTCGTGCGCTATGACACGCCCGACAGCCTTGCCCAGCCCCTGCCCCGGCCGCCTGAATTCAAGTCCATGCAGCGCAATTCCTCGTTCGAGGCGCTGGCGGTCACCCCGGACGGCACATTGCTGACCCTGCCCGAGCGCTCGGGCGAGATGACGCGGCCCTTCCCGGTCTGGCGCATGCGAAACGGCGCATGGGACCAGCCGTTTTCCATCCCGCGCAGCGGTGACTGGCTGGCGGTCGCCGCCGATATCGGCCCGGACGGGCGCTTTTACCTGCTGGAGCGCGACTTCAAGGGCCTTCTGGGCTTTCGCAGCCGCGTCCGCCGCTTTGACCTTTCTGAAAACGGCATCTCGAACGAGGCCGTGCTGCTGGACTCCCGCCCGCTGCAATATGACAACCTTGAGGGCATCTCGGTCTGGCATGACGGCCAGGGCATCCGCCTGACCATGATTTCGGACGACAATTTCGGCATGCTGCAACGCACGGAACTGGTCGAATACCGGGTCACGGAATGACGGCACCGCGGGTCATCGCCGCGCTTGACCGCGCCATCGACAGCGCCCTGACCGAAAAACGCGTCATCGGCTGCGCGGTCCTGCTGGCCGAGGCGGGCCGCGTGATCCATGCCCGCCATGCCGGTCTGGCCGACCGCGAGGCCGGCCGGCCGATGCAGCCCGGCGCGTGGTTTCGCTATGCCTCGGTCTCGAAGCCCTTCACCACTGTGGCGGCGCTGCGGCTGATGGATCAGGGCCGGCTTTCACCCGAGGATCCGGTGACGCGCTGGCTGCCCGATTTCACCCCGCGCCTGCCCGATGGCACCCAGCCCCTGATCACCGTCGATCAGCTGATGTCGCATCTCGCGGGCCTCGATTACGGCTTCAACCAGCCGGATGACGGACCCTATGCCCGCGCCGGCGTCTCGGACGGGATTGGCGATACCGGCATCCCGCTGGCCGAGAACCTGCGCCGCATCACGTCGGTGCCGCTGGACCGCGCACCGGGCACGCGTTGGCGCTATTCGGTGGCGACCGACGTGCTGGGCGCGGTGATCGAGGCCGCAACCGACATGCCCCTGCAAGAGGCGATGGCACGCCTGGTCACCGGCCCCCTGGGCATCGAGGCCGCCTTCAGCGCCCCCGACCCCGCGCGACTGGCCGCGAATTACGCGGACAGCCGCCCCGAGCCGCAGCGGATGCGCGGCCTGACCCGCGTCGACAACCCGCTGACGCCGGGCCAGGCCTACAGCTTTCTGCCCGCCCGCATCTTCGACCCTGAGGCCTACCCTTCGGGCGGCGGCGGCATGGCCGGCACCGCCGAGGCCGCGCTGACCCTGCTGGAAACCCTGCGCGAGGGCAGTTTCCTCAGCGACCGCATCCGGCTTGAGGCGCACCGCAACCGCATCGGCGACCAGCGCCACCCGATGCGCGGCCCCGGCTGGGGCCATGCCTGGGCCGGCGCTGTCCGCGCGACACCCGACCGCCCCGAGGGCAGCCTGCCGCAGGGTTGTCTCAGTTGGGGCGGCATTTATGGCCATAGCTGGATCGTCGATCCCTCGCGCGGCCGCTCGCTGGTCGCACTGACAAACACCGCCGTCGAGGGCATGAACGGCGCATTCGCGGTCGAAATCGCCTTGGCCACGCTGGCCTGATCCCGAAAACCGTTGACAAAAGCGGGTTTGCGGACCTATTCCGCCTTGCCCCCATCGGGCCGAGTCTCCGCTACCTTGTAAAACGGACCCACCATGCCCCGCATTCTTCCTGGCGTCTTCGCCATGGCCATCATCGTCGTGGCCTCGAACATCCTCGTACAGTATCAGCTGGGCAATTGGCTGACCTGGGGGGCGCTGACTTATCCCGTCGCCTTCCTCGTGACCGACGTCATGAACCGCGTCTATGGCACGCAGGCCGCGCGCCGCGTCGTGCTGGCCGGTTTCGTCACCGGCGTCCTGTGCTCGCTGATCGCCGCAGGCTTTGACAAGACCACGCTGCGCATCGCCATCGCTTCGGGCGCGGCCTTCCTGTCGGCCCAGCTGATCGACATCGCCGTCTTCAACCAGTTGCGAAAATACAACTGGTGGCTACCACCCCTAGCGGCCAGTCTGGTCGGATCGGTGCTGGATACTGCCGTTTTTTTCAGCATCGCCTTTGCCGCAGAACTGGCCCCCTTCTTCCCCAATGACGATGTTTCTTGGGCAAATGAACAGGTTCCGCTGCTGGGAAGCGGTCCCATCATGCCGCTGTGGGTTTCGCTGGCAGTTGCCGATTGGCTGGTCAAACTGGCGCAGGCGGTGCTTGCGCTTGTCCCTTTCCGCATCCTCGTCGGAAATTTAATAGAACGCCGCGCGCAAATTAATTGACTGTTCATACTTCTATGGCAGGCTCACCTCATACGGCAACACATTGAAAGGAGGTGGTCCAGTGTCGAGAGTGATATTGGAGAGAGGTGTCGGGACAGTCAGGGGGGCCGTGGCCTAAGGGCAACCCCAAGGGTCGTAAACCCTGGCTGGGACGGTGGGCACCAACCCTAACCGGACCATCTCCGTAGATCTCGCGAGCCGTTCCCGCCCGGAACGGCTCGTTCTATTTTCCCTTGTATTCAAGACCCGGCCCGGCCTGGAAACCTTCACTCCCATGCGCGGGCCCGGCATGGATATTTAGATGAAGAAGAAATCAAACAGGCCCGGCTTTCTTCTTCATTCAAATATCCAGCCAACCGCGCAAACGGGAGCCCCGGCCTCGGATGACGAGGCCGGGTTGCAGCTTGCCTCAGATGCGCTCGATCGCCAGCGCTATGCCCTGACCGCCACCGATGCACATGGTGATCAGCCCCTTGCGGCCGCCGGTCCGCATCAGCTCGTACATGGCCTTGACGGTGACGATGGCGCCGGTCGCGCCAACCGGATGGCCCAGCGCGATGGCGCCGCCATTCGGGTTCACCTTGGCCGATTCGAGGCCCAGCCCCTTGTTCACCGCCAGCGCCTGCGCGGCAAAGGCTTCGTTCGACTCGATCACGTCGAAATCGCCGATCTTCAGGCCCGTGCGCGCCAGCAGCGCCTCGACCGCCGGGACCGGGCCGATGCCCATGACCTCGGGGCGCACGCCCGCGACCGCGTAGCCAAGGACGCGGAACAGGGGTTTCGCGCCTGCAGCCTTCGCCGCCTCGGCGCGCGCCAGAACGATGGCGCCGGCGCCGTCATTGATGCCCGAGGCATTGCCCGCCGTTACGGTTCCGTCCTTTTGAAAGGCCGGCCGCAGCCCCGCCAGCTTGTCCAGATCGGTGGCCTTGGGGTGCTCGTCGGTGTCGAAAGCGACGACGCCCTTGCGGGTCTTGATCTCGATCGGGACGATCTGCTCCTTGAAATAGCCCTGCGCAATGGCATTCGCGGCGCGTTTCTGGCTTTCCAGCGCGAATTCGTCCTGCGCCTGACGCGAGATGTCATGCTCGCGCGCGACGTTCTCGGCGGTGACACCCATATGGCCGGTGCCCATCGGGCATGTCAACGCACCCACCATCATGTCCAGCATCTGCACATCGCCCATCTTGGCACCGAACCGTGCCGAGGGCACCGCATAGGGCGCGCGGCTCATCGATTCCGCGCCGCCCGCGACGGCGAAATCGGCATCACCCAACAGCAGCGCCTGCGTGGCCGAGACGATGGCCTGCGCGCCCGAGCCGCAAAGCCGGTTCACATTCATCGCCGGCGTGGTGTTTGGGACGCCCGCATCCAGCATGGCGACGCGGGACAGATACATGTCGCGCGGCTCGGTGTTCAGGACATGGCCAAAGACCACGGTGCCAATGCGATCGGGGCTGATGCCGGCGCGCTCGATCGCGGCGCGGGTGACGGTGGCGGCCAGCTCGATCGGTGGCACGGCGGCAAGGCTGCCGCCAAAGGTGCCGATGGCCGTGCGTGCACCCGACAGGATGACGATTTCATTCTCCGACATGGTTCTCCCCCAGAATTTCCATTGAAATCTTGTTACTGGTAGCCCTTCAATCGCGCATGGAAAAGAGCGGCGTGCTCGCGACCCTGCGACAATATGACAGGACCGGCCCATGACCGATGACCCAAGGCTCAGCCTGCGGCTGCATTTCGAATCCGGCCTGACCTTTGGCCGAGGCAAGGCGGATCTCTTGCAAGGCATTGCTGAGGAGGGCTCGATCTCGGCTGCCGGGCGGCGCATGGGGATGAGCTATCGCCGCGCCTGGTCCCTGGTCGAGGAGATGAACGGGCATTTCGCCGCGCCGTTGGTGGACAGCAGCCGGGGTGGCGCCAAGGGTGGTGGCGCGGCGCTGACCGATCTGGGCCGCAGCGTGCTGGCCGATTACCGCGCGCTTGAGGAATTGCTGCGCGATCAGGGCGCCGGGCAGTTGCAGCGCCTGCGGGCGGCGCAGCGTTATGTTCAAGGGTAAATAACGCTTGCCTTGCATCGGCATGACTGGTTATGTCCGTGGAAACATAACGATGGATCCGCCCATGCGCCTGCCGCTGATTGCCGCCCTGATCGCCCTTGCCCCCGCCGCCCAAGCCGATGAGATCACGGTCTTTGCCGCCGCCAGCCT
This sequence comes from Paracoccus lutimaris, assembly GCF_003337565.1. Taxonomy (GTDB): domain Bacteria; phylum Pseudomonadota; class Alphaproteobacteria; order Rhodobacterales; family Rhodobacteraceae; genus Paracoccus; species Paracoccus lutimaris. The sequence continues at coordinate 55,134 of NZ_QPJL01000011.1, read as the reverse complement.
GAAAACCGCGCTGGACCAGATCGCGGCGGACTGGCAGACCGCCCATGGCGATACGGTGGTGATTTCCTATGCCGGCAGTTCGCAACTGGCCAAGCAGATCCAGCAGGGGGCACCGGCGGATCTGTTCATCTCGGCCTCGACCGGCTGGATGGATGCGGTGCAGGAAACCGGCAGTATCGACCCGGCCACGCGCCGCGATCTGCTAGGCAATACGCTGGTGCTGGTCGGGACCGGCACGCCTGCCGAGGCGCCGATTGCCGACCTGCCCGCGCTTTTGGGCGATGCCAAGCTGGCTATGGCGCTGGTCGATTCCGTGCCCGCCGGGCAATATGGCAAAGAGGCGCTGATCTCGCTGAACCTGTGGCCAGAGGTCGAGGCGCAGGTCGCGCAGGCCGACAATGTCCGCGCCGCGCTGAAGCTGGTCGCAACCGGCGAGGCGCCTCTGGGCATCGTCTATGGCAGCGATGCGGTGGCCGAGCCCGGCGTCGGCGTCGTCGCGACATTCCCCGAAGACAGCCACAAGCCGATCACCTATCCCGCCGCTGTGACCAGCAGTGCCGACACGCCGCAGGCCGCCGCCTTCCTTGACAGCCTGTCGCAGGAACCGGCAAAAGCGGTCTTTGAAGCGCAAGGATTTACCGTCCGACCATGACCCTGACCGACTGGCTTGGCCCGCAGGAATGGCAGGCCGTCCGCCTGTCGCTGCGGGTGGCGGGCGTGGCCATGCTGGCCAGCCTGCCCTTTGCCATTGCTGTCGCATGGCTTTTGGCGCGGCGGCGCTTTCCGGGCCATGGGTTGCTGAGCGGGATCGTCCATCTGCCGCTGGTCCTGCCGCCGGTCGTCACCGGCTATCTGCTGTTGCTGACCTTTGGCACCCAGGGCCCCATCGGCAGCCTGCTGCAACCTTTGGGCATCACCTTTGCCTTTCGCTGGACGGGTGCGGCGCTGGCTGCGGCGATCATGGCCTTTCCGCTGATGGTGCGCACCATCCGGCTGGGCTTTGAATCCGTCGATCCGCGGCTGGAGCAGGCCGCCGCCACGCTGGGCGCGCCGCGCATCTGGATTTTCCTGACCGTGACCCTGCCGCTAATCCTGCCCGCCATGCTGGCCGGCGCCACGCTGGGCTTTGCCAAGGCCATGGGCGAGTTCGGCGCCACCATCACCTTTGTCTCGAATATTCCGGGCCAGACCCAGACCCTGCCCTCAGCCATCTATGCGCTTCTGCAGGTGCCTTCGGGCGAGGCGCAGGCGATGCGGCTGGTGCTGGTCTCGGTCGTCATTGCCATCGGGGCGGTGCTGGTCTCGGAGTGGCTGGCGCGGCGGATGGAGGCGCGGCGCTGATGCTGGAGGTGGCCTTTCAGCACGCCTTTCCCGGGCTGACGCTGGACATCGCCTTTCAGGCGCCGGGGGGCGTGACGGCGCTGTTCGGCCCTTCGGGCTGCGGCAAGACCACCACGATCAACGCGATTGCCGGGCTGATGCGGCTGGATCGGGGCCGGATCGCGCTGGGGGACCGGCTGCTCTTCGATGGCCAGACCGACCTGCCGCCGCAGGCCCGGCGCATCGGCTATGTCTTTCAGGATGCAAGGCTTTTCCCGCATATGACGGTGGCCGCGAACCTGCGCTATCCGGCGCGCTGGCGGCGCGGGGCGGGGCGCGATTTCGACCGCATCGTCGATATGCTGGCGCTTGAGCCGCTGCTGACCCGCCGTCCCGGCACGCTGTCCGGGGGCGAACGCCAGCGTGTCGCCATCGGCCGGGCGCTGCTCTCGGACCCTGACCTTCTGGTCATGGACGAGCCTCTGGCCGCGCTGGACGAGGCCCGCAAGGCCGAGATCATGCCTTGGCTCGAACGCCTGCGCGACGAAATCCGCCTGCCGATCCTTTATGTCAGCCACTCCGTCCCCGAGGTGCTGCGGCTGGCCAATACGGTCGTTCTGATGCGGCAGGGCCGCGTCACCCATGCCGGGCCGCTGGCGGATATCCTGACCGATCCCGAACTCGCGCCTGAACTTGGTGCGCGCGAGGCCGGCGCCCTGATCCGCGCCCGGATCGTGGGGCGGGAACCCGATGGGCTGACCCGCGTCGCGACCTCGGGCGGGACCATGTTGCTGCCAGCGCTGGACATGGCGCCGGGACGCGAATTACGGCTGCGGATCTGGGCGCATGAGGTGATCCTGTCGCGCGAGGCGCCGCAGGGCCTCTCGGCGCTGAACGTGCTGCCGGTGCGGGTCCTGCGCGTCCATGGCGGGCTGGTGCAGCTAGCCTTGGGGGATGAGCGGATGCTTGCCCAGATCACGCCGCGATCCGTGAAAGCGCTGGATTTGCAGGCCGGCGCGGCCTGCCATGCCATCGTGAAATCGGTCTCGGTCCTGCCCAGCTAGGCGCTTGACCGCCACCCGTCGAGGCTTTGTCATTTGCGCGCCCCCCGATTTCGCTTATGCTTGCGAAAAAAATGGTCAAAAAAGGTCATGAGGGCAGTATGAACAGGTTTCTCAAGCTCGCCATCGTCGGGCTGGTCGCCTCTTGCGGGGGTGGCGGGAACTACAAGGCGCCGCGCAATCTGGACAATGCCTGCGCCATCGTGGCCGAGCGTCCGGCCTATCTGCGCGCCATGCAAAAGGCCCAGCAGCGCTGGGGCGTGCCGATCCATGTGCAGATGGCGACGATCCATCAGGAATCGAAATTCATCGGCGATGCGCGCACCCCCCATCGCTATGTGCTGGGCATCATCCCGGTCGGGCGGCAAAGTTCGGCCTATGGCTATAGCCAGGCGCTGGATGGCACCTGGGACGAATACCGCAAAAAGACCGGCAACCGCCGGGCGCGCCGCGACGACATCCGCGATGCCACCGATTTCATGGGCTGGTACATGAACGATACCGAGCGGATGCTGGGCGTCTCGAAATGGGACGCCGCCTCGCAATATCTGGCCTATCACGAGGGGCGGCAGGGCTTTGCCAATGGCTCGCATCGCGGCAAAAGCTGGCTGATGGGCGTCGCGGGCAAGGTCAATGCCCGGGCCGAGCTTTACCAGATGCAGCTGGCTTCCTGCCGCTAGGAAAGGCGCTGTCGCCCGCCCTATTTGCGGCGGGCGAGTTCGCTTTCGATGGCGAATTTCGACGGCGGGAAGGTCACGCCGGTCTTCATCTCGCCCAGAATGACGGTGGTGCGGGTGCCCGCATCATCGGTCACCACCCATTGCCTGAGCTGCGTCGGATTGGCGGAAAACACCATCTGAATATTGCCATATTCCGGGTGCTGCGGGTCCTGCGCGGTGACCACGGTGGTGTTCTTCTTTTCGGCATAGCCGGTGACCATCCGGGCCTGCCCCAGATTGACGTTCGGCGCCAGAATCAGCGACAGCGGGGTTTTCGACAGCGGATATTGCTGCGGCCCGCTGCGCGACTTGCCGTCGAACACCGCGACCTGCCCGGCCGAGGCCAGCACCAGCGTCTTGTCGCCCTTGTATTCGAACCGCACCCGGTTCGGGCGATGGATGAACACCGTCCCGGTCGAGATCGAGCCGTCGCCATTCACCTGGGTGAACTCGGCCTGCGCGGTTTTCAGGCTGTTGAGATAGCGCGAGATCTCGTTCAGGGGGATTTTCTCGGCCATGGCCGGGAAAGCCATGGCGAGAGCAAGGACGGGCGCAAGGGCGAGCGATCTGAGTTTCATGGGCCTGAGGATAGCCTTTCGGGAAAAACTTGCACATCACGTTCACCGGACATGCGGGTCAGAAACGCTCGCATGGACGTGAGCGTTCCATGCCGTTTTCGCGATCTAAAGTCGCTGGCCGGTCAGCAGCCGCGGCATCGGCTCAAGGCTCAGCCCCGCCGCCTGCCGCATGAAGCCGCGCCGCAGGGGCGGAATGGCATCGACCAGACCCATGCCCAGCTCTCGCGCCGCACGCAGCAGGGGATTGGCGTTGGAAAACAGCGTATTCACCCCGTCCATGCCAAAGGCCAAGGCCGTCGCATCGGGCCGGCGCCAGTCCTGATAGCGGGTCAGGACCTGATCGCCGCCGAAATCCTCGCCCCGGCGGCGGGCGCCGACGATCACCTCGGCCAAGGCTGCCACATCGCGCAGCCCAAGGTTCAGCCCCTGCCCGGCAATCGGGTGGACGCCATGCGCCGCATCGCCGATCAGCGCGATGCGGGGGCCGACGTAACGCTCGGCCAGCGTCAGGTTCAGCGGATAGGAGAAACGCGGGCCGGCAAGGCGGATCGCGCCATGCGCCTCGCCAAAGCGCGGGCGCAGGACGGTCAGGAACTCGTCATCGGGCAGCGCCGCGATGGCACGGGCATTGTCGCGGCTTTCCGACCAGACGATGGAACTGCGATTGCCGGTCAGAGGCAGGATCGCCAGCGGCCCGGTGGGCATGAAATACTGATAGGCCGTGCCCTCATGCGGCAATTCGTGATCGACCGCCGCGACCAGCGCGATCTGGCCGTAATCATGGCCGAAGCGCTTGATCCCCGCCCGCGCCGCCGTGCCCGATTGCCGCCCGTCGGCACCAATCAGCAGCCGCGCGCGAAGTTCGCGCCCATCCGACAGCGCGACGCGGATGCCCGCGCCCTCGGGTTCCTGCCCCTGAACCGAAATGCCCGACAGATGCGTCACCCGATCCTGCATCGCCGCCAGCAGGGCGCGATACAGGAAGCGGTCTTCAAGCATATAGCCCAGCCGGCCTTCCTCGATCTCGGCGCCATCGAAATGCAGCCCGAAGGGGCCGGGGCCGCTGCCCGCCTGCCCCTGCGTAGCCTGCACCTTGCGAATTTCCTGCGCATCCGGCGCCAGCGCCTTCCACAGCCCCAGCGCTGCCAGCAACCGCTGCGAGGCCAGGGCCAGCGCATAGGCGCGCCCGTCGAACGCATCACCGGCACGGGCATCGGCAGGCCGCGCATCGACCACGGCGACCGACAGACCCGCATCGGCCAGCGCCAGCGCCAAGGCGGGACCGTTCAGCCCGCCGCCCGCAACCACGATATCGAAATCCCTATCCATGGCCGCACTATGCCCAGCGCGCCCATAAAGTCCATGCGTCAAAGCCGGTCCGGCGGCATTGCGGGCAGCGTGTCGCAGGGCTACCTTGACGGAACGAAACGCGAAAGGGGATTGCATGGATTGGCTCAGGGCACCGGCGGCGGAACAGGGGCGGGCAATCCTTGCCGGGTTGATCAGTCCGGTCGAGCAGGTCGAAGGCTATCTTGAGGCCGCGGCCCGGCATCCCTATGGCAAGCGCATCTATGCAAGGCTTACCCCGGACCGCGCCCGGGCCGAGGCCATCGCCGCCCACGACCGCGCCAAGGCCGGGCTGCGGCGCGGGCTTCTGGACGGCGTGGCGCTGAGCTGGAAAGACAATATCGACAGCGCCGGCATTCCGACCGAAGCCGGCTCGCGCCTGCTCAAGGGGCGTACGCCCGACAGCGACGCGGCCATTCTGGCCGGGGCGACGCTGGACGGGCTGGTCTGTCTGGGCAAGACCCATATGACCGAACTGGCCTTTTCCGGGCTGGGGCTGAACCCGATGACGGCAACGCCTCCGAACAGCATCGACCCCGCGCTGGCGCCGGGCGGCTCAAGCTCGGGGGCGGCGGTTTCGGTCGCGCTGGGTCTGGCGGCGGCGGCCATTGGCAGCGATACCGGCGGCTCGTTGCGGGTGCCGGCGGCGTGGAACGGGCTCGTCGGCTTCAAGCCCAGCCATGGCACGGTCAGCGATGCCGGGGTGGTGCCGCTGTGCCGCCGCTTTGACGTGGCCGGCCCCATCGCCCGCACCGTCGAAGACTGCGCCGAGATCTATGCCATCCTGCGCGGCGAAAAAGCCGCCGATCTGGGCAGCACCAATGCGCGCGGACGGCGACTGATGGTGCTGGACGGCGTCCCGTTCCAGGACACGCGCCCCGCCCCCGTCGCCGCGTTTGAGGATGCGGTGGCGCGACTGGCCCGTGCGGGGGCGCGCATCACCCATGCCTCGCCGCCCTGCGTGGCCGAGGCGATGGCGCTGGCCCCGATCCTGTTTGCCCCCGAGGCCTATGGTATCTGGCAGGACCAGATCGAGGACGCGCCCGAGCTGATGTATCCGCCGATCCTGGAACGTTTCCGGGGCGGAAAGCAGACCCTCGCCGCCGATTACGTCGCCGGCTGGGAATGCCTGAACCGGCTGCGCGCCGACTGGGCGCGACTGGTCGCGGGCTTTGACGCCGTGATCATGCCCACCTCGCCGATCCTGCCGCCCGACGCCAACCGCCTGCTGACCGAACCAGAGTTCTTCGCCTCGGAAAACCTGCTGACCCTGCGCAATACCCGCATCGCCAATCTGCTGGGCCTGCCGGCGATCAGCCTGCCGACCGGCCATCCCGCCTGCGGGTTGATGCTGATGGGGGCGGCGGGCCATGACCGGGCGCTGCTGACCATCGCCGCCGCCGCCGAGGCCGCCCTGCGCCCCTAGGTGCGGGCTTCGATGCAACTATCGCGTGCAAATGCAGGGCATATCGGCAGGATTTGCCCGCGAAACTCTGGACGCATGCGGTTTATGCCGGTAATCTCGCTGCAAACGGGGCGATACGACCCCGAATGAGAGGCAGACATGGCATCACCCGAGCGGTTCTCGAACCTGCCGGATTACGCGTTTCCGCGCCTGCGGGCGCTGCTTGCGGGCATTCCCGCGGGCGGCGATCCCGTCGTGCTGACCATTGGCGAGCCGCGCCACGCCCTGCCCGATTTCACCGGCCCGATCCTTGCCCAACATGTGGGTGAGTTCAGCAAATACCCCTCGAACGAGGGCACGCCCGAGCTGCTGGCGGCAATCTCGGGCTGGCTCGGCCGCCGTCACGGCATCGAGGTCGCGCCGGAACGCATCGTCACCCTGAACGGCACGCGCGAGGGGCTGTTCAACGCGGCCCTTGCGCTCTCGCCCGAGGAAAAGAACGGCCAGCAGCCCGCGATCCTGATCCCGAACCCGTTCTATCAGGTCTATGCGGTCGCCGCCGCCGCTGTCGGCGCCGAGCCGGTCTTTGTGCCCGCGACCCCCGAAACCGGCCATATGCCGCGCTACACGGATCTGGACCCGGCGCTGCTGGACCGGGTGACCATCGCCTATCTGTGTTCGCCCGCCAATCCGCAGGGGGCCGTCGCGGATGAAGACTATCTTGAGGAACTGATCACGCTGGCGGATCGTCACGACTTCCTGATCTTTTCCGACGAATGCTATTCCGAGATCTGGCGCGACGCGCCGCCGCCCGGGGCGCTGGCCGTCGCCACGCGCATGGGACTGGCCGACCGGGTGGTGATGTTCAATTCGCTGTCCAAACGTTCGAACCTTGCCGGGCTGCGTTCAGGCTTTGCGGCGGGCGGGCCGGGGCAGATCGCCCAGATGCGGCGGCTGCGCAGCTATGCCGGCGCGCCGCTGCCCTTGCCGATCCAGCGCGTCAGCGCCGCCGCCTGGGCGGATGAGGCCCATGTCGACGCGAGCCGCGCCCTTTACCAGCAGAAATACGCCATTGCCGACCGCGTTCTTGGCAATGTGCCCGGCTATCAGCCGGTCGCGGGCGGCTTTTTCCTGTGGCTGCCGGTGCCGTCTGAAATCGGCGACAGCGAGACGGCGGCGAAAAAGCTCTGGGCCGAGGAAGGCATTCAGGTCCTGCCCGGCGCCTATCTGTCGCGCGACACCGCGACCGGAAATCCGGGCAAGAATTTCCTGCGTGTGGCGCTGGTCGCCACCGCGAACGAGACCGAGGCGGCCCTGAACCGCCTGAAAAACTGTTTGTATCAAGGGGGGTGACGCATGGCGAGTTGGCAGGCGAAACACCGCGATCCGCTGTTTGACCAATCCACGCAAGCGGCGCTTGAACGGCGCGGCAAGGAATTGCTCGGCGCGGGTCTGGTGGTTCTGGGCGTTCTGATCGCGATGATGCTGATCAGCTACTCGCCCGACGATCCCAGCTTCATGTCGGCGACCGACCAGCCGGCGCAGAACTATCTGGGCAGCCCCGGCGCCTATATCGCCTCGGCCCTGTTCATGATCACCGGTTACGGCACCTGGGTTCTGGTGCTGGGCGCGGTGGTCTGGGGCCTGCGCCTGATGCTGCACCGGGGCGAGGAACGGCTGATGCGCGCCATCTTCCTGCCCATCGGCATGGTGCTGGTCTCGGTCTATGCGACCTCAATGGCACCGCCCGAGGGCTGGACGCAAAGCTTTGGTCTTGGCGGGCATCTGGGCGACATGCTGATGGGGGGGATGCTGTCGGCAATGCCGATGCGCGCCTCGATCGCGATCAAGTTTCTGGCGCTGCTGACGGCGGCGGGGGCGGTGGCTTTTCTGGCCTTCGTGCTGGGTTTCGACCGCAAGGAGCTGATGGCGATCCGCGCCTATCTGCTGGACGGTCTGGCGACCGCGCGGCTTTTGGCGCTGCATGCGGCGGACCGGGGGGCGCGCCTGTCCTCGGGCGCTGCGCGCGAGCTGAAATCCCGCGCCGAGGCCCGGCGTGAACGCACCAGCCGCGCCGGCTCGTCGGCGCTGCCGCAGCCGCCGCTCTCGGCACCGGTCCTGCCCAGCCTGCGCCGTGCCCCGGCGCCGCTGGCCGAGGACCGCGATTTCACCCTTGAATCCGAACTGGTCGAGCACGAAACGCATTACGCCGACGATGACGAAGCCCCCTCGAATGCCGAGATCAGCGCCCGCATCACCGATGCCATCCGCCAGCGCGGCGAACGCCCCGAGGGCAAGGGCCTGTTGTCGGCGGTCACCCAGCGCCTGACCGGCAACCGCGCCGCCCCTCTGCCCCGGACCGAGCCGGTGCTCAGCATGGACGAGGACGGCAACGACCTGCCGGAACCCGCCACCGCCATGCCCTTTGGGGCTGAGACCGCCCGCGTCGTCGTGCCGCCCAGCAAGCCCGCCGCCCCCTCGCGGCAGGCGCAATCCGAGGCCCAGCCCGCGCTGCGCTTTGACGACGCGATCAGCCATTACGAGCACCCGCCGCTGTCCCTGCTGGCCGCGCCCGACGCCGTGCCGCGCCATCAGCTTTCGCAGGAAGCGCTGATGGAAAACGCCCGCATGCTTGAGGCAGTGCTGGACGATTACGGCGTCAAGGGCCAGATCACCGAGGTCCGCCCCGGCCCCGTGGTCACGCTTTACGAGTTGGAACCGGCGCCGGGTCTCAAGGCCAGCCGCGTCATCGGACTGGCGGACGATATCGCGCGCTCGATGTCGGCCTTGTCGGCGCGCGTCTCGACCGTGCCGGGGCGCTCCGTCATCGGGATCGAACTGCCGAATGCCCGCCGTGAAAAGGTCGTGCTGCGCGAGATCCTCGCCTCCAAGGCTTATGGCGACGGCACGCAGCCGCTGCCCTTGGCACTTGGCAAGGATATCGGCGGCGGCCCGGTCGTCGCGAACCTTGCCAAGATGCCGCATTTGCTGATCGCCGGGACCACCGGCTCGGGCAAGTCGGTGGCGATCAACACCATGATCCTGTCGCTGCTCTACAAGCTGACGCCCGAGGAATGCCGGCTGATCATGATCGACCCCAAGATGCTGGAACTGTCGGTCTATGACGGCATCCCGCATTTGCTGTCGCCCGTCGTGACCGATCCGAAAAAGGCCGTCGTGGCGCTGAAATGGGTCGTGGGCGAGATGGAGGAACGCTATCGCCGCATGTCCAAGATGGGTGTCAGGAACATCGAGGGCTATAACGGCCGCGTCCGCGAGGCGCTGGACAAGAACGAGATGTTCAAGCGCACCGTCCAGACCGGCTTTGACGAGGACACCGGCGAGCCGGTCTTTGAGACCGAGGAATTCCAGCCCCAGTCCTTCCCCTATATCGTCGTCATCGTCGACGAGATGGCCGACCTGATGATGGTCGCGGGCAAGGAAATCGAGGCCTGCATCCAGCGTCTGGCACAGATGGCGCGGGCCTCGGGGATCCACCTGATCATGGCGACGCAGCGCCCCTCGGTCGATGTCATCACCGGCACGATCAAGGCGAACTTCCCGACCCGGATCAGCTTTCAGGTCACCTCGAAAATCGACAGCCGCACCATCCTTGGCGAACAGGGGGCCGAGCAATTGCTGGGTCAGGGCGACATGCTCTACATGGCCGGCGGATCAAAGATCACCCGCGTCCACGGCCCCTTCGTTTCCGATGAAGAGGTCGAGGAAATCGTCAACCACCTGAAATCCTTTGGCCCGCCCAGCTATATGTCGGGCGTCGTCGAAGGCCCGGACGAAGAGCGCGCCGACAGCATCGACATGGTGCTGGGCCTGTCCACCGGCGAGGGGGGCGACGCCGAACTTTACGACATGGCCGTGGCTATCGTCGCCAAGGACCGCAAATGCTCGACCAGCTATATCCAGCGCAAGCTGGCCATCGGCTATAACAAGGCCGCGCGTCTGGTCGAACAGATGGAGGATCAGGGCGTCGTCAGCCCGGCGAACCATGTCGGCAAGCGCGAGGTTCTGGTCCCCGAGGTCTGACCCCCCTGCCCTACCCGGGGCACCCTATCGAAACGACAAGGCCGGGTCCCGCGACCCGGCCTTTTTCGTGACGCGCCCTCTCAGGGCGGAAAAACATAGCCGATGGCTGCCCTGAGCACGAACACGCCCACCCCGATCAGCGCCAGAATGCCGGCAAGCCGCAGCAACGCCGAGAACCGGCCGGCCGACTTCTCGGGATCGTGACTGACCCGCTCAGCCGGGATCGGCGGCGGCGGGTTTTCATCCCATCCGCCGTCGCGACAGGTCAGCACCGCCCGCAACAGGCAGGCGCGGCAGATCTGGCCGCCATTCCATTCCTGAAACAGGTCGCGCCTGGGCGGCAGCGGGTCCGGATCCCGGATCCCGTTCCATTCGAAATAATGATAGGGCAGCTCTTCGCCGCTGACCGGCTGCCCGCATAACGTCTGCGCCGCCTCATCAAAGGCCAGATGCTGCTTGCCGTTCTGGTGGATCAGCAGGAACTGCCGCTGGATCAGATCGCCCATACCGGACGATATCGGCCCCAGAAGCTGGCTGCGGCGCGGACAGAACAGTGCCGTCCATGACCCGTTGGCCTCGACATCGACCCGCACCGGAATCAAATCGTCGGGGTCGGAAATCGGCTGGTCGGAATGCTCGGGCAGTTTGCTGTCCCGATCGACCCGGTTTCTGCCGCGGTCAATTGGGTAATGGCCGTTCTCGTCCTGCGCGCCCTGCGGGATATGGCTTGAATACAGGGTCTCGTGCACGCTGCCGGTGATCGACGAGAAATTCGCGTAAATCACCCCGCCATCGGGGAAATGGATGCGCGCCAGCCAGTCACCCATGGCAAATCCCCCTCAGCAATCCCCGCCACCTCCGCCGCCGTCACCGCCGCAATCGCCACCCGAGTAGGGGCCGCCGGAATCGCCTACAAAGCCCGAGTCGGCGGCCCGTCGACCGCTCTGACGCGGCTGGTCGCCAAAGCCGAAAAGCACCGTCAGGGGATAAAGCAGCCAGGGAAAGGCCATCATGAACAGGCCGAACCACGGCCCCGAATCGCTGATCCAGCCCATCAGCGCAAAGATCAGCCCAAGAATGCCAAGCGCGCGGGGAAAGAAGGGATTGGCAGGCAAAGAGCCGAACAAAGCCATGGCGAAAACCTCGCGGAACAGATCACGAAATACGCCGATCAGTCTGCATTTTCCGCGACTCGCGCCAAGGGGAAAAGTTGCCGGAGAGCGGGCGGCGCCCTCAGCCCTCGTGGCCCATGACCGGCGCGCCCGCCTGCGCCGACTTGTCCCGCGCCTCGGGCTTTTGATCAACCGTGACCACGACCGACAGGCCCGGCTCGAGGAACTCGGCCCGCTCCTGGCCGGGATCGATGCGGATGCGCACCGGCAGGCGCTGCGCGACCTTGGTGAAATTCCCCGTCGCATTCGACGCCGAAAGCAGGCTGAACTCGGACGCGGCGGCGGGCGAGAAGGATTCGACCCGGCCGGTAAAGACCCGGCCCTGCATGGCATCGACTGAGAAACTGGCACGGTCGCCGACCGTGATCCCGGAAAGCTCGGTCTCGCGGAAATTGGCGATGACCCAGACATCGGTGCCGACCAGACTGACCAGAGCCGTGCCGGCGGTCACGTATTGACCCAGCCGCACGCTGACCTGCCCCAGCCGCCCGGCCGCCGGCGCGCGAATCACGGTATTCGACAGATCGATCTGCGCCAGCTCGCGCGCCGCCTTGGCCGAGGCGATCTCGGCCTGCCTGGCGGCCAGCCCGACCTCGGCGCCGTTGACGTTCTCGCGCGCGACGGCAATGGCGCTTTCGGCCTGGGTGACGGCGGCCTCGGCCTGACGCAGCGCCAGCTCGGACTGGTCGGTGGTGCTTTGCGCCGTCACCCCGCGCGATTTCAGCGCGCTCGCGCGGTCCCAGTTCGATTTCGCGGTATCGCGCGCCGCCTCGGCCGCCCGCAGCGCGGCTTCGGCGGATTGCTGGCCGGCCTCGGCAGAGCGCACGCTCTGGTTCTGGATCTGCAACGCCGCCTCGGCGCCTTGCAGCGCGGCATCGGCCTGGGCCAGCTTCTGCCGGTACTGGCGATCGTCGATGCGCGCGATCACCTGGCCTTTGGTCACGGACTGGAAATCCTGCGCCTCGACCGCCGCGACATAGCCCGAAAGCTGCGGCGCAAGGCTGGTGACCGTGCCGCGGATATAGGCGTTCTCGGTCTGTGGATAGGTGGATTGAAAGGGTGGCAGACGCCACGCGTAAAGCACGATCAGCAGGCCGGTCAGGCCGGCGGCAATGGCGATCAGTGTCGGGATCAGATGGGTGCGGGTCATGTCAGCGGCTCGGCAAGGGGGTGGGGGCAGCGGGTTCGGAATCCGGTGCGGGGGCAGCAGCGGCGGAGGTTTCGGCGGAGGCTTCAGCAGGGGCGGCAACAGGTGGCGCAGCGGGCCAGAGCCGCGCCGCCAGCCAGTCCCGGAACAGGTGCAGGATCAGCAGGCAAAGCGCCGTCGCCGCCACCAGCGCCGTCAGCCGATAGGCGTCGTTATAGGCCATGACATAGGCCTGGTTGGTGGCATCCTGCGCGATCATCGATAGGGCCTGTGCCCGGCGCGCGGCGCCATCGGCAATCTGCGGGGCCAGCGCCGCGGCACGTTGGGCGATTTCGTGCAGCACCAGCGGATCGGCTGTGGTCAGCTCCTCGCGCATCAGCTGCACATGCAGCGCCTCGCGATGGTTGATGAAGGTCAGGAACAGGCCCGAGCCCATCACCCCGCCCAGACTTTGCGTGGACAGGAACACGACGATGAAGCTGAGGATATAGTTCGGACCACGCGCAATTGCCGAGATCATCCCCTGCATCATCGCCGGCGCCAGAAACAGCGAACCGGCAAAGGCGATCATCGCCTGGCTGAGCATCATCTGCGCGGGGCGCGTGTCGATGGTCGAATGGCTGTCCATCCACGCGCCGACCGCCACCAGCGCCAGCGCGACCAGATGCAGCTGCGGCACCCGGCGCGGCGTCATGAACAGGATCAGCGCCAGCGCGCCCAGCACCGTTCCCGCCGAGATCACGGTAAAGATCGGGACCAGCTGGTCCTGCGTCACACCCAGGACCTGAAACATGCGCGGCGCGCCCGAACTCTGCTCGGACAGGATCAGGCGAAAGATCAGCAGCGTGACCGTCAGGTGCAGCATCGCGGGCGTGGACAGCCAGCGGATGTCCAGAAGTGGCGTCTTGCGGTTCAGCTCGATCACGATGGCGAGCGTCAGCGCCGCGATGGACAGGGCCAGCACCCAGCCCAGCCAGGGGATGGCCGTCCACCAGTAGATCGCGCCCATGGTAAAGACGACCGTCAACCCGCCGAAGCCGACGGCGATCAGCGCCCAGCTCAGCAGATCCAGGCCCGCAATCACCTTTTGCCGGGGCGGCGAGGTCAGCGGCAGATAATAGACCAGCGCCAGCGACACCGCAGCCATGCCCAGCGTCATCACATGCAGCGCGTTCCAGCCCGCATCCGCCATCAGCGCCGGCGAGATCACCCGCGCCAGCGACGGACCCAGCGCGACCGTCGCCATCACCACCGGCAGGCCCAGCCGCATCTTCCATTGCGGCGACAGCGGCTCAAGCATGTACATGAAGGCCAGCGAGGACAGCGGTGCCGAGGCCATCCCGGCCAGGAACTGCATGACCAGCGCCGAGCGCAGATCGGAAATCGTCAGCGCCCCCAGCGCCACCACCAGATAGATGACAATGGCTATCTCGGCAAAGCGGCGCAGGCCGTATTGCGCGCGGATCTTGATCAGCAGGATCGGCATCGAGGCGCGCGGCGCCGCAAAGGCCACCGTCAGCCAGGTGGCCTGGGTCGTGGTCACGCCCAGATCCCCCGCGACCTGCGCGACATTCGTGGTGACGAAATTCTGTGCCAGCCCCTGCGTCAACCCGATGACGATCGCCGCCATCGCATAGGCCAGCGCCGCCCGCAGCCGGTATGAGGGCGCGGCAGGCGCCGCCGGCGCGGCGGCCGGCGCAGAGGTGGCGGCCGTGCTCATGTCCGCTTCAGCCTTTCGGCGTTTTCGGCCATCCGCGCCAGAACGCGCCGGGTCGTGGCCAGATCCTCGGGCGCGATACCGTCCGAAAATGCGGCCTCGACCTCGGCGCGAAAGGCCAGAAGCGGCTCGATACGGGCGGCCCCGGTCAGAAAGATCGCATGTTTGCGCCCGTCCTCGGCCAGCGGCCGGCGCTCGGCCAGACCCAGCGCCTCCAGCGCGTCAAGCTGGCGCTTCAGCGTCGGCGTCTCGATATCGAGACGCTGCGCCAGTTCGGCCTGGCTGGCGCCCTGATTGTGGCCGATCACCGCCAGCAGCCGGGCGCGGGCATAGGTCAGCCCCTGAGCGCGCACGCGCAGCTCAAATCCGGCGCGGATGGCGCGGGTCAGGTAAAGAATGGTCTCGAACAGGGGGGCGGGACTCTGTGGCACGATTGTTAGCTTGCTAATGGATTTCGTTAGCTAGCTAATGACGAGATCGCGAGTCGTCAAGATCCGGCCCGCCCCGGCGGGAAAAGAAAACCGACCGGGGGCGCCCCGGGTCAGTAATCGCGTTCGTAAAACAGTCCGATGGTGCTTTCGCCCTCGCTGTCGACCGAGCCGCGCGCGGTCAGCGTCTTGGACATGTCGAGGTTCAGGTTCAGCTTGGTCTTGCCGTCGCCACCGACCTGGACATCCGTATAGAGGTTGTCGGTCAGGTATTTCCCGGCCCGGACCGAGACATTGCCCTCATCATCGGTGGCCAGATCCAGATCGTCGAGCCCGGTCGAGGCGCGCAACCGGCCAACGATACCGTCGCCGCCCTTGCCCGCGAGCGTCGCCACGGCGCTTGCCAGCTGCGCGGCCTGGAAGGCACTGATATTGTCCAGCCCGCGCCCGAACAGCAGTTGCGAGATCACCTCCTCCTGCGGCATGTCGGGCGAGGACGAGAAGGTGATATCGGGGTCGCGGGCGTCGCCGTCGATGGTGATATAGGCAACCATGTCCTCGGCATCGGCCTCGGCCACCAGCCGGATGAAGGGGATCAGGCTGCCCTGCATCTCGATCAGGCCCTCGGTCAGGTCGAAGCGCTTGCCCAAGAGATCGACGCGGCCCCGGATCAGCTCCAGCTGGCCGATGGGGATGGGCTGGCGGGCATTGCCGGTCAGGCGGATCTCGCCGCCCAGCTCGGCATCGACGCCGCGGCCGCGGATGAAGACCTTGTCGGGGGCCGAGATCAGCAGATCGAACCGCGCCGGATTGGCCGGCGGCGTCGCTGGCGGCGCGGCCATCCCGGCCTCGCGCGATGCCTCGCTGGGATATGCCAGCAGCCCGGCCTTGGCGCGGGTCTGGCGCTGCGGCGGGCGTTCGGACAGATGCTTGATGTCGGGGATCGATTTGGCGCCGCCCAGACCCGTCGAGGGGATGCGCAGCTCCATCCGCTGGATATCGATGCGCCCCGAGACCATCGGCCCGGCCTTCTGCGAGCCGCCGACGGTGATCTCGCCATTGGCAAGGGTCTCGTAAAGGCTGGGATCGCGCAGCACGATATTGTTCAGTCGCACGGCAAGGTCCATCTCGCGGTCGCCGGCCAGCGAGATCGGGCCGGTCACTGAAACCGTCCCGCCGGCCTCGACCGCGCCACGGACATCGACCATGATCCGGCCGCCGCCGAAATCGGCATTGGCGTTCAGGTCGTTGATGCTGAGGCCAAAGCGCGGCTCTGCCAGTCGGCCACCGGTCAGCGCCGCCCGGCCGCTGATCGCCTCAAGCGAGGGCTTGCCCTTCAGCCGCAGATCGAAGCTCAGCGGCCCCTCGACGCTGCGCCTGCGCAGGAACGGGTTGGCGGCGGCGGCGTTGCCGCTGCCGGTGACGTGCAGATCGGCCGAGGCCAGGCTGGTCGCGATGCTGCCGGTGGCGCGCGCCTGGCTGTTGCCGGGACCGGTCGCAGTCAGGTTCACCTCATAGGCGGGACCGGTATTGCGGATGGAGCCGCGCACCTCGGCGGGGCCGGGGAAGCCCTGCACCAGCAGCGCCAGATCGTTCAGCTGTGCATCCAGATTGAGCCCGGTCGAGGGGCTGCCATCGCCGGTCACCCGGAACTGGCCATTGCCGGCGCGCAGCCGGCTGACGGTCAGGCTGCCATCGGGCTTTTGGGTCGCGGCCAGATCCAGCGTGGTTTCGCCCGCCAGCACCGCATCGGCCTTGGGGTTGCCCATGGCAAGGCCACGCGCGCTGCCCTGCGCGGTGATCGCACGCCCGCCATCGGGATTGTCGGCGACATGGGCCGTCAGATCGACGGCGCCGCGATAGCCGCGGCCCAGAAAACGCAGATCCGAGGCATTCAGCGTCGCGGTCACGTCGGTCGCGCCCTTGCCCGGCTGACCGATGCCCACCTGTCCGGTGGCGCCAAGGTTCAGGCGCGGGTTCTGCACGGTCGCCGTCTCGATGGCGAAGACGCCGGCCCGCTCGGTGCCCTTCACGGCCAGTTGCGTCTCGCCGGCCAGCGCGCCATCGACCTGGGCCTGCCCGAAATTCAGGTCCCGCGCGGTGCCGGTCACGTCCAGACGGCGCGCGCCGGTGCCGTCATCCTTGAAACTGCCCTGCGCCTGCAAGGCGCCCTGCCAGCCGCGCCCAAAGCTGGCCAGCGACTTCACGTCAAGATCGCCGGTCAGGTTGGTGCCGGATTTCCCCAGCGTGCCCTGCGCGGTGGCCTGCATCTGCGCGTTCTTCAGGTCAAAGGCGCTGATGGTGATCTCGCCCCGGTCCTCTTGCGCGGACAAGGTCAGCTCGGTCGTTCCGGGCAGGGCATTGCCCACGTCCTGCGGACCCATCCGCAGCTCGGTCCCCTGTCCGGTGACCTCGATCTTGCGCAGGGTGCCGTCCTGCCGGACCGTGCCCTTGGCGGTCAGCGCGCCTGACAGGCCCTGTTCCAGCACCGTCAGGTCGGGCATGGCCAGGTTCAGCTCTCCGTCCAGCATGCTGTCGGAGAACACCCCGGCGCCATGGGCGCTGAGCTGCGGGTTCGACAGCTGGAACTGCTGCACGTGATAGGCACCGCTGGCCTCAAGCGCCTCGATCACCAGATCGGTCTTGCCCTTGAGCAAACCGTCCAGCGAGGGCTGGCCGATGACCAGATCCTGCGCCGCGCCGGTCAGGGTGATGGCGCGCTTGCCGACAGCGCCGGTGACCTTGGCATCGGTCTGGAAGGATCCCGACATCTTGGGATCGGCCACCGACAGATCCGGCATCGTCACCTGCGCGATCAGGTTGCTGGAGTAGCTGTCCAGCCGGCCCTGCGCCTCGGCGGTCAGGTTCTGCGCGTTCACCGTCAGCTTGCGCAGGTTGATCCCCGACGTGTCGCGCCGGATGCTAAGGTCAATGCGCGACTGTCCGGCCAGCATGCGGTCGGCATGTTCCTGACCGATGCCGATATCACTGCCCAGCACCTCGGCGGTGATGTCGAAGCTTTTGTTCAGGACAGTGTAGCTGCCCTTGACATGGGCCTCGGCCTGCCCGCCCAGATCGCGCGCCGCCAGCTTGCCGAAACGCGCGATATTGCGGTGTTCGGCATTGATGTCGCCCGACAGCGTGATGCCGCTTTTCAGCCCGGAAACCTCGGTCTCGCCGGTAAAGCCGAACTCATCGCCATTGATGTTCATGCCCCAGAGCTTCAGCGCATTGCCGGGGGTGAAGGCAAAGTTCAGGCCGCCGTTCAGCGTGTCGCCCAAGGCCTCGGCCAAGGCCGGGTCCGCGGGCTCCAGATCGTCCATGCCGAAGGCGACCCAGCCGCGCACCTCTTGCAGCGCCTGATCGGCGGTCAGGACGATGCGCCCGCGCCCGTCCATGCGCTGTTCCGACAGCGAGATGTCGTCGCGCTTGATGTCATTGACCTTGCCCTTCAGCACCCAGCCCGCGCCCTGCGCCGCGTCGTAATCCAGCCGCAGGTTGCCCGCGCGCACGGTCGTCGGCTTGTCAGCCCAGGGCAGCAGCACCGGCAGTTGCGTGGCGCCCGCATCCGCGCCCAGAAGCAGCGTCAGATGCAGGCTTTCGGGCGCGCCGCTGGTCGTGGTGGCGACACTGCCGTTCAGCTTCAAAGCCTCGGTGGTCAGGCTCAGCGACGGAATCAGCAGCCGCCCGTCCGAACCGGTCCAGCCCTCGGCCAGAAGCTGCGACTGGCTGCCGAAGAAGGGTTTGTGCTGCGGGGGCGCCAAGGCCGCCACGTCGCCGCCGACCTGCGCGCGAAAGCTGGTGCCGGCCACGCCGCCCTGTTCCTGCGC
Source organism: Paracoccus lutimaris (assembly GCF_003337565.1). Classification (GTDB taxonomy): domain Bacteria; phylum Pseudomonadota; class Alphaproteobacteria; order Rhodobacterales; family Rhodobacteraceae; genus Paracoccus; species Paracoccus lutimaris. The sequence continues at coordinate 36,366 of NZ_QPJL01000011.1, read as the reverse complement.
CGTCACCGCCACATTGCCGGTGATGCGCGGCTGGCCATCGGTCGCCAGCGTGATGTCGGCGGTGTAGTTCGACAGCGGCCCCTGGCCCTTGATCTCGGCGCTGACGGCGGGGCGGCCGTAAAGCTTGACGATATTGGTGAACAGGCCGTTGCGGTCCTCGTCCAGCTTGAGGTCCAGACCCAGCACCCGCGTCTCGTTGGAGAAGCTGGCATCCAGCGCGAACTGTCCGCGCGGCCCGTCCACGCGGTCGATGGTCAGCTTGGTGTCACCGGCGCCGTCTTCAAGGCTCATGCCGCCATCGATGGCAAGAACCGCCTCTTGCCCGATAATGTCCTTGCCCAGCTCGACCCGGCCGACGGCGATCTTGTCGATATTGACGCTGACCGGCAGCTGCGGCAGGCCGAATTCCTTGGCCTCGGCCTTGGGGGCGCTGTCGCCGCCGCCCGGCAGGCGCGGCAGGAGGATGCGCTCGGCCGACAGTTCGTTGATGCGGACATGGCCGGTCAGCAGGGCGGCGCGGCTCCAATGCATGGCGCCATTCTCGATGGTGATCCAGATGCCGTCATCATCCGAGATGGTCAGCCGGGTAAAGGTCGCGCGCGAGGACAGCGCCCCGGCAAAACCGTCGATCACCACCTTGCGGCCGGCGCCGGACAGGTTCTCCTCAAGGAAACGGGTGATGAAGCCCTTGTCGTCCTCGGCCTCTTGGGACTGCTCGGCGGCGTCCTGCGCCGATGCGGCCAATGGCAGGGCCAGCAACAGGCAGATGGCGAAAAGAATACGGTAAGCCAGATCGCGCATCAGAATGCCTGCCCCAGTCCGATATAGACCTGTAACCCGGAATCGTCGTCATAGCCGCCGCCCAGCGGCATCGCGAGGTCAAAGCGCAGCGGCCCGATCGGGGTCTTGTAGCGGATGCCCGCGCCCGCGCCCGCATGCCAGTCGGTGCCGCCCGAAAAGCCGCTGTCGGTCCAGACCCGGCCGGCATCGACAAAGATGGCGGTGCCGATCTTTTCGCGGATCTGGATGCGGGCCTCGGCGGTCAGGTTCACCACGCTCATGCCGCCGGTCTTGACCGGGCCGTCATCGCCCGGAATGACCTCGACCCCCAGCGATTCATAGGGCTGGCCACGCACGGTGCCGCCGCCGCCGGAATAGAACAGATAGTCGCGCGGGGTTTCCTCGATCTCGGGGCCAAGCACGGTGCCCAGCCGCGCCCGACCGGCCAGGGTGAAGCGGTCGTCTGTGCCGAAGCTGCGATAGATGCGGCTTTCCGCCAGCACCTGCGCACCGCTGCCGGTTTCGTCCTGAAGCCCCAGGAAGGGCACCAGCCCGCCCTGAAGGTAATAGCCGTTCTTGGCGTCGGTCTCGTCGTCGCGCATGTCCCAGATCACCGACATGGGCAGCGCGAACAGCCGGAAATTCGTCACCCCGGATTCGTCCACCGCCCTAAGCGCCCGGTATTGCAGCGCGATATCGGCGGTCAGGTGGTCGTCGGGAATATAGGTGAAGCCCAGCCCGAACGTGGCGTATTTCAGGTCGTAATCATCTTCGTTCAGCTTGCCGATATCGGTCTCGACATAGGCGGTTGTGTCGGCATTCAGCGTCGCCGGCCGGTCGATGCGCACGCCCAGCGTGTAGTCCATCCGGTCGTTTCCGCCGATATCCTCGACCGAGGCGTCGAAGCGCAGCCGTTCACCGCCCCGAAACAGGTTGCGGTTGATCCAGTAGCCGGTCAGAGACAGCCCTTCGGTATTCGAATATTCGAAGCCCGCGCCCAGCCGGCGCAGCTTTTCCTCGGAGATCAGCAGGTCCACGTCCAAGGTCCCGTCGGGATTGGCCGCGTCGGCCTCGGTCAGGGTAATGGCCGAGAACACACCCGAGCGGCGCAGCCGCTTGCGCATGTCCTCAAGCTCTTCGGGGTCGAAACGCTCGCCGGTCGGAAAGCCGGCCATCTTGCGCAGACGGCGCGGATCCAGCCGCTTGTAGCCGCGGATGGTCAGCTTGCCGAAGCGCAGCTCCGGCCCCGGCGCCATCAGGATGTGGCTGTCCACCAGATTGGTCGCGTGATCGGCGGTGATATCGGTCTCGGCGACGGCGGCCTTGGCATAGCCCACGTTGCGCCAGCCATCGACGGCGGCGGTCGCCGCCCGCTTCATCTCGCCGGTGCGGGCGATCGAGCCCTTGCGGTAATTGCGCGGCAGCTCGGTCTTTGGCGCCACCGGCCCGATATCGGCGCGGCTATAGTGGAATTGCGGGCCCGGATCGACGTGAACCACCACCTTGCGCACCACCTTGGGCGCGTCCAGGGGCGCGATGCTGGCGGCCTCGACCCCGTCCAGGGCGATGTCGATGATGCCGGAAAAATAGCCCTCGTCGTAAAGAACGCCAAGGATGCGGGCATAATCGCCGCGTGCCGCGGCCAGCATGTCCTGCCCGGTCACGCGCCCCTCATCCTGGGCGCTGACCAAAAGCGAGGTGGCCCGGATCGCCTTGAGCAGATCGTCGCCGCCGCCCTCGATCTGGAAATCCACATCGACCGGCGAGGCGTCATTGCCCTTGGCGCCGCCGAACCAGCCAAAGAAGGTCGGCGCAGATGAGGAAGACCCCGAGGCCCCCGACCCCGACGATCCAGAGGACGAAGAGCCCGAGGATTGCGCCAGCACCATCCCCGCCCCCGTGCCCAGCACGAAAGCGGCAGCTGTCCCTGCCTTGACCCAGTTCTTCATTGCCTGCCCTGCTTGTCGCGGTTTTGCAGCAGCATTGCAGGGAAGGTTAACAAAATCCAGACACAGTGCCCGAAACCGGGCTTTTTTCAGCGGATCGCGGCAAGACAGCCATGCAATGCGGCCATGTCGTCACGGATGACCCCGATCGGCACCGCCCGGGTGATCCTGTCCATCAGCGGATCCGACAGGAACGCTTCCTCGAAGATCGCGAAGCGGTCGGTGCAGGAGCGCGCGACGCTGCCGGCAAGGAACATCCCCTCCATCGGCATGAAGCGCAGCGCAAGTTCGCGGCACAAAAGCCCGAACAGGCGGGCGTAAAGCGCGCAGGTCGCCTCGGCCTCGGTATCGCCATTGGCGGCGGCGGCAACCACCACCTCGGCCCGGACCAGCGGCACCTTGGCGCGCAGCGAATGCAGCCGCGCCAGACCGCGGCCGGCAAACAGCTCCTCGACCGAATCATGCTTGGCGGCGTCTTCCTCGCCCAGGATTTCGATCAGCGGTTGGGCGATCGACAGCGGCAGGCGGGTATGCCCCTCCTCGGCCTCAAGGCAGGCGATGCCGCCATCGGGCAGCACCTTGACCGCGCAGACATTGAAGCCGGTGCCGGCATTCACCACCAGCCGCTGGCCGTTGGTGGCGACCCCCTGCGGCCCAAGGCGCAGAAAGCCCGCCGCCTCGCCATCCAGCGCCGGCGTCGCATAACCAAGCGCGAGCAGGTCGTTGATCAGCCGAGCGCGGCTGGCGCCGGTCAACTGGCACAGCCGTTCCTCGGTGAAGTCCCAGTCGCGGTTGGTCAGCCGCGCCGCGCCGCCCGAAACCGGGCCCGCCACATCGATGCAGACCGCCTCGATGGCGGGATTGCCCTGCTGGTCCAGATAAATCCGCACCACCTCGTCGAAACTGGCGTGATCATCGCCGCGAAAGCGTGTGATCGTCGCGCTGTCGATGGCGCCGTTTCGCGCCAGCGCCATGCGCGCATTGGTGCCCCCCACATCTGCCAGCAAGAACGCCATGATCTTTCCCCCCTGCACCATATTCAGCGCCCGTTTTAGGCGATCGCCGGGCGCTCTGCTAGCGCTCGCAAACCGGGGCGAGGGGAACCTTTCGGGAACCCAAGCGGGATTTTGCGGGTTTTGTCCCGAGACTCAGACGCGCAAGCGAAAGGTTTTGACGATGAAGATGCCGCAGATGACCCGAATTGCCCCCACCGCGCTCTTGGCGCTGGCGCTTGCCCTGCCGGCCAGCGCCGCCATCACCTCGCGCGAGGACAATCTGGCCGCGCCGCGCGGCTGGTCGGCCATGGCGGGGATGGACCCGCATGCCGTGGCCGAGATGGCGCGCAGCCTGCCGCTGTCGGATCAGGCAGCGGGCGACCAGCCTTGGTGCGACCATCGCGCCGAGGTCGAGCGCACGCTGACCCATGATTTCGGCGAGGAAAAGATCGCCACCGCCGCGCAAGGCATGGTGCTGTGGGGGTCCGAGTTGATGGGCACATGGACCATGGTGCTGGACCGCGCCGATGCGACCAGCTGCGTCATCGCCTCGGGCATCGGCTATAGCGACGGAACCAGCCCGCAGGAGTTCTTTACCAAGGCCGGGCTGAACGGCTGACGGGATCTGTCACCGGCCGATTTGCAGAGACGGGCGCGGGATGCTAAAGGCGCCGGCAACCGTATTTGCAAAGGTGCCTCATGGCCGATCATATCATCAAGGACATCACGCTGGCCGCCTTCGGCCGCAAGGAACTGGACATCGCCGAAACCGAGATGCCGGGCCTGATGGCGCTGCGCGCCGAATATGGCGCCAGCCAGCCGCTGAAAGGCGCGCGCATCGCCGGTTCGCTGCACATGACCATCCAGACCGCCGTCCTGATCGAAACCCTGACCGCGCTTGGCGCCGAGGTCCGCTGGGCCTCGTGCAACATCTTCTCAACCCAGGATCACGCGGCGGCGGCGATTGCCGCGGCCGGCATCCCGGTCTTTGCCATCAAGGGCGAGACCCTGCCCGAATACTGGACCTATACCGACCAGATCTTCCAGTTCACTGACGGCCCGGCGAACATGATCCTGGACGATGGCGGCGACGCCACCATGTATGTCCTCTTGGGCGCCCGCGTCGAAGCCGGTGAAACCGGCCTGATCGAGACCCCGACCAGCGACGAGGAAGAAGCCCTTTTCGCCCAGATCAAGAAGCGTCTGGCCCAATCGCCCGGCTGGTTCACCAAGCAGCGCGACGCCATTCAGGGCGTCAGCGAGGAAACCACCACCGGCGTGCACCGTCTTTACGACCTGCACAAGAAAGGGCTGCTGCCCTTCCCGGCGATCAACGTCAATGACAGCGTCACCAAGTCGAAATTCGACAACAAATACGGCTGCAAGGAATCGCTGGTGGACGGCATCCGCCGCGCCACCGACGTGATGATGGCCGGCAAGGTCGCCGTGGTCTGCGGTTACGGCGACGTGGGCAAGGGCTCGGCCGCATCCCTGCGCGGCGCCGGCGCCCGCGTGAAAGTGACCGAGGTCGATCCGATCTGCGCCCTGCAGGCCGCCATGGACGGCTTTGAGGTGGTCACGCTTGAGGATGTGGTCGACAGCGCCGACATCTTCATCACCACCACCGGCAACAAGGACGTGATCCGCATCGAGCATGTGCGCGCGATGAAGGACATGGCCATCGTCGGCAATATCGGCCATTTCGACAATGAAATTCAGGTCGCCGCGCTGAAGAACCACAAATGGACCAACATCAAGGACCAGGTGGACATGATCGAGATGCCCTCGGGCGCGCGCATCATCCTGCTGTCGGAAGGGCGCCTTCTGAACCTTGGCAACGCCACCGGCCATCCGTCCTTCGTGATGTCGGCGAGCTTCACCAACCAGGTGCTGGCCCAGATCGAACTGTGGACCAAGGGCGATGAATACGCTCCGGGCGTCTATATCCTGCCCAAGGCGCTGGATGAAAAGGTCGCCCGCCTGCATCTGGACAAGATCGGCGTCAAGCTGACCCAGCTTTCGCCCGAGCAGGCCGCCTATATCGGCGTGACCCCCGAAGGCCCGTTCAAATCGGATCATTACCGCTACTGATCCCTGACGACCCACGGTTTGGGTTGATATTTGCAGACCGCACGCTAGGCTCCCCCCGGATAGAAAAACCATCCGGGGGGACTAGATATGAGCAAGCGCGACGATCTGATCGCAAAATATGCCGCAGACATGAAGGACAAGCTGGGCGTTTCGCCTGACATGGACCTGTTGACCAAGGTGGTCATCGGCTGCGGGCCGTCGATCTACAATGCCGATGCCGAGACCGTCTCGGGCTCGGACAAGACCGAGGTCGAGCGGGTCAAGACCAGCTATCTGGTAAAGAAACTGGGGCTGGCAGATGGCCCGGCGCTGGACGCGGCCATTCAGGACGTGCTGGCGAAATACGGCAGCAGCAACCGCAACAAGTATCGCGCGGTCATCTATTACATGCTCTGCGTGCATTTCGGCAAACAGGCCGCCTACGCCTGACCCCTGCCAGAGACCCGCGACAACTTGTCGCAGCCCCGGCCGTGATGCGCGACCGGGGGCGCTGGCTCGCGCATTTCGCCGGGCAGAGGCTCAGCGGATCAGCGACTTGATCGCCACGACATGTTCGCGGCTGGCGCCAAGGGCGTCGGTGGCCATGGCCTCGGCCGTGTCCAGCAGATCCTCGGCCGGGACCAGCCGATCGACCAGCCCCCAGGCCAGCGCCTCGTCGGCGGGGATCTTCTGCCCGGCCATCAGGATCATCCTGGCGCGCGCGGGGCCGATCAGCGCCGTCAGCCGCTCGGGGTCGCCGGGCCGGGGCAGAAAGCCCAAGCGCATGACCGGATAGAAGAATTTCGCCTGCGGCACCGCCAGCCGCAGGTCGCAGGCCAAGACCATGCCCAGCGATCCGCCCGCCGCCGTGCCGTTCAGCGCCGCGATGGTCAGGCAGGGCATCGAGGCCACCCGCGCCGAAAGCCTCTCCCATTCCGGCGACACCGCCAGCCCGTTTCTGGCGTCCGCCAGATCGGCGCCGGCGGAAAACACCGCCCCCCTGCCGGTCAGGATCACCGCCCGCAGGTCGTCCCGCGCCGCCAGATCGTCAAAACCGGCGGTCAGGTCGCGCAGCATCGCCTCGGTCAGGGCATTGGCCTTGTCCGGGCGGTCGATCACGATCCGGCCAGTTCCTTGGGCAAAACCCGTGGTGATCATCATATCCTCCTTGGACCCGCGCGCCGGCTATGCCAAAAGCCCGGCAAGCATTTCCCATGCAATTCTCGTTTTGGAAAGGTAATGAGATGAACCTGCGACTGACAAGCTCGGCCCTCGCGCTGGCTGCGATGACCGCCCCGGCTTTCGCCGATGTGACCTCCGAGCAGGTCTGGCAGTCCTGGGTCGATTATTACAGCTCGGCCGGCTACCAGATCAAGGAAGGCAAGCGCGAGCAGGCCGGCGACACGCTGACCCTCACCGACGTGACCGTGAGCACCGAGGATGGCGACCCCGCCACCACCGGCCAGATGACCCTGACCGTGCCGCAGATCACCATGACCGAAACCGGCGACGGCAAGGTGCGCACGGTCTATGCCGACCAGATGACCGGCAGCTTCAGCGGCACCGATTCCGATGCCCGGGATTTCAGCGCGAATTTCACCGTGGACGTGGCGGGCAACGCCATGGTGACCTCGGGCGCGGCCGAGGACATGACGCATGAGCTTGACTATCCGGTCATGGACATCACCCTGACCACGATGAAAAGCGACGGCAAGGAACAGCCGCTGCCGATCAAGTTCAGCCTGAAGAACAGCACCGGCAAGATGCACAATGTCGCCGGGACGACCGCGAAATACGACTATGATTTCAAATCGGAAAGCCTGACCTTTACCGGCGACGTGACCGATGAGGGCGGCGACCGGGTCAAGTTCAGCGGCGACATGGCCGGTCTGGACATGGTCGGCAAGATGAGCCTGCCCAGCGGCTCGGATCTGGCCAAGGACCTGAACGCGGCGCTCAAGGCCGGCCTGATCCTTGACGGCACCGTCAAGTTCGGCGCCACCGCCGCGATGTTCGATTTCGCCGCCAAGCCGGTCGATGGCCAGGCGCAGACCGCCGCCGGCAAATATGACGCCAAGGGTTTCGACCTGACCTTCGCCATGTCGCAGGACGGGCTTGTCTATCAGGGCAACTCCGGTCAGGCGGCCTTCGAGCTGACCACCGCGGACATGCCCTTCCCGATCAAATATGCCGCCGACAGCGCCAGCTTCGACCTGCAATTGCCGGTGATGAAGGCGGATGCGGCACAGCCGTTCAAATTCGCCTATTCGCTGGGCGGGCTGACGCTGGGCGACGAGATCTGGGGCCTGTTCGACGCTCAGGGCGTGCTGCCGCGCGATCCGGCCTCGCTGGATCTGGACCTGACCGGGCTGATGCAGGTCAATGCCGACCTGTTCGACCCCGCGACCATGGCCGAGCAGGTGATGCCGGGCGCCGAGCCGGCCGATACGGATATGGACAGCGCCGAAACGCCGGCCGTGCCCGAAGCCGGCACCACCGACACCGCCACGCCGGATGCCCTGTCGGAAGCCGCGCCCGAGCCGCTGCTGCCGACCGAAATGACGATCAATCAGTTCGCGTTGAACATGCTGGGTGCCAAGGTCACCGCCACGGGTGAGCTGAAAGCCGTCGAAGGCACCGACATCGCCTCCGCGCCGCCGGTCGGCCAGATCAAGGCCGAATATGAGGGCGTGAACGGGCTGATCGACAAACTGGCCAGCATGGGCCTGATCCCCGAGGATCAGATCATGGGCGTGCGCATGATGCTGGCGATGTTCGCCAAGCCGGTGACCGAAGGCGAGGACAAGCTGACGACCGATCTGGAATTCAAGGAAGATGGCTCGATCTTTGCCAATGGCCAGCAGATCCAGTAATCGGGACCGGGGCGTGGCTGCCGCCGCGCCCTGACACAAAGACACTGCGGGGGCCGGACGTTCAAGTCGCGGCCCCCGTCTTGCATCCGAGGAGAGCCGATCCATGCCCGATTTTCCGCAGCTTGAGGCCCTGACGCAGGCGCTTTTGGCCGCCGCCGCCCGTTCGGGTGCCGATCAGGCCGATGCTGTCGCCGTCGCGGCCAGCGCCGTCTCGGTCGATGTCCGGGCCGGCGGGCTGGAGCATGCCGAACGCGCCGAGGGTGTCGAGATCGGCCTGCGGGTGCTGCTGGGCGGGCGGCAGGCCTGCGTCTCGGCCTCGGATCATTCGGAGCGCACGATCACGGAAATGGCCGCCCGCGCCGTCGCCATGGCCCGCGAGGCGCCCGTCGACGACACGCTGGGGCTGGCCGAGCCGGATCAGCTGGCGCGCGATACCGACAGCCGCCGGCTGGACCTGATCGACAATTCGCCCGAGCCGGACCCCGCAACCCTGCAGGACCGCGCCCTGCGCGCCGAGGCCGCAGCGCTGGCGGTCGAGGGCGTCTCAAAGACCGAATCCGCCAGTGCCAGCCATTCGATGACCCGGTTCTGGCTGGGGGCCTCGAACGGGTTCTCGGCCGGATACGGGCGCAGCAGCCACAGCCTGTCCACCGTCGCCATCACCGGCGAGGGCCTGCGGATGGAACGGGACTGGGCCGGCGAAAGCCGCCTGCATGCCAGCGACATGCCCAGCCCCGAGGAAATCGGCCGCCTGGCCGGCGAACGCACCATCGCCCGGCGCGGCGCAAGAAAGCCGCCGACCGGCGCCTTTCCCATCCTTTATGACGAGCGTGTCTCGGGCGGGCTGATCAGCCATCTGGTCAATGCCGTCAGCGGCACCGCCATCGCGCGTGGCGCAAGCTGGCTGCGCAATGCCCTGGGCGAGGCCGTCCTGCCCCCCGGCTTTGACCTGTACGAGAACCCGCATCTGCCGCGTCGCGGCGGCTCGCGCCTGTTTGACGCCGAGGGGCTGGCGACCGCACCGCGCCTGATCGTCGCCGACGGCATCCTGCAGGGCTGGACGCTGGATCTGGCCACCGGGCGCAAACTGGGCATGCCCTCGACCGCCAGCGCCATGCGCAGCGCGGGCAGCCCGCCCTCGCCCGGGGTCACCAACCTGGAACTGACAGCAGGCCCGCTCAGCCGCGATCAGATGATCCGCGAGATGGGACGCGGGCTGGTGGTGACCTCGATGCTGGGGGCCTCGATCAACGCGACGACCGGGGATTATTCGCGCGGCGCCGCCGGCTTCTGGGTCGAGAACGGCGAGATCGCCTATGCCGTCAACGAATGCACCATCGCCGGCAACCTGCGCCAGATGCTGAGCCATATCACCGCCGCCAATGATCTGCCCGACTGGCGCGCCCTGCGCGTCCCCAGCCTGCTGGTCGAGGGAATGACCGTTGCCGGCGGCTGATGACCTGATCTTGCTGGAACAGGCCGCCCATGAGGCCGGCCAGATCGCGCTGCGTCACTGGCGCCGCGATCCGCAGGTCTGGGACAAACCCGATGGCGCCGGCCCGGTGACCGAGGCCGATCTGGCCGTGAACGCGCATCTGGAACGCCTGCTGCGCGAGGCCCGCCCCGATTACGGCTGGCTCAGCGAGGAAAGCCCCGACGACCCGGCGCGGCTGGCGTTTGAGCATTGCTTCATTATCGACCCGATCGACGGCACCCGCGCTTTTATCGACGGCCAGACCGGCTTTTCGCATTCGCTGGCCATCGCGCGCGGGCACGAGATCATCGCCGCCGTGGTGCATCTGCCTGCGCAGGACCTGACCTATGCCGCGCAGGAACACGGCCCGGCGCTGCTGAATGGCGCGCCGATCCTGGCATCGCATCACGGCTTTGATGGCGCCGATGTGCTGACCGGCATGCCCGGCCTTGATCCGGTGCATTGGCGGGGCGTCGCGCCGCCGATCAAGCGCAGTTTTCGCCCCTCACTGGCCTGGCGGCTGTGTCTGGTGGCCGAAGGACGCTTTGACGCCGCGCTGACGGTCCGTCCGGCATGGGAATGGGACATCGCGGCGGGGGCGCTGATCGCACGGCGCGCGGGCTGTCTGGCCAGCGACCTTTCGGGCCAGCCCCTGCGCTTCAACACCCCCTCGGCGCTGAATGACGGGCTGATCGTGGCGCGGCAGGGGCTGCATGACGACATGCTCGCGGCAATGACGCCACGCCTGTGATCCTTGCGCCGGGCGCGGCTTGATGCCTTGTCGCGCCGGGGCTAGACTTGCCTTGCCGGTCCGGAACGGGCCTTATGCCGCCAATGACAGGGCCCGCCCATGAGCCGCCTTCCCCCCGCGACCCGCGACCGGCTCGCCGACGAGATCACCTTCCACCCCGCCAATGCCGAGGCGCGGCTTCTGCGCGAGGCGCTTGGCCGCTTTGCCACCGGCGTCACCGTGGTCACCGCCATGGGCTCGCTGGGGCCGGTGGGGATGACGGTGAACAGCTTTTCCAGCGTCTCGCTGGAGCCGCCTCTGGTGCTGTGGTGCCCGGCGCGGGCCTCGACCCGGCATGACGTCTTTGCCGGGGCCGAGGCATGGTCGGTGCATATTCTGGGCGCCGAGCAACTGGAGACCTGCCTGCGCTTTACCAAGGGCGGGCGGCAGTTTCAGGAACTGACCCCGGTCATCACCCCCGAGGGCGTGCCGGTCCTGCCCGGCGCGGCGGCGCGGTTTGACTGCCTGAACCATGCCGTGCACGAGGCGGGCGACCATTCGGTGCTGATCGGGCGGGTGCTGCGGGTGACCGTGGCCGGGCCGGGCGATCACCCGCTGGTCTTTGCCGGTGGGCGCTTTGGCCAGTTCAATCCCGACGACGCGATCTAGCCGCCCGCGCCCTGCATCTGGCGCTGCAGGCGGCGCAGCATGACCCGCACGATCAGCCGATGCGCCGGACCGACGACCAGCATATAGGCGCGGCCGAACCGGTTATGGGTGATCACCGACGAGATCACCGCCAGCTCCGCCCCCCGCGTCGCGATGCAGGTCATCACGTCCAGATGCCGGTCGCGCTCGGTCAGGACCAGCAGATCGGGGGCGGCATGTTCGACCAGAAAGAAATCCAGCCGGTCGCCCGGTTGCACGCTGGCCGCCGCGGCCTCGCCAAAGCCGCCGATGCGCTTGACCCCGAACCGGGCCGAGATCGCATCGCGGATGCGAAAGGCCAGTTTCAGCACCGGCTGCGGCCGGGCACGGATCATGTTCCAGGCCTGCAGGGGCGTGAGCGGTCGGGGTAACAACGCCGCCTGACGGTCAAAATAGTCCAGCCGCTCGGGGGCAGCCAAAAGATGCGCGGGCGGATCGGTCAGGACATATGCGTCTTGAGGCATGGTCGCTCCCTGCGGTTGCGCGGTCAGGCTGCCTGATTATCGCGCGGCCCGATAGCTGCCAAACTGACGCGGAGCCGAACCTTAGCTGTCCTCAAGCGGCGGCAACGGCTGCGAAAAGATATCGTCCATGCGCGGCATCGGCGGGGAACTGGTGCGCACCGACCGCCCCGGCCCGCCCAGAACCGCGATCTGGCGCGCCAGCTGGGCAATGGCCTGCGACTGCGCGCGGGCAATGGCGCCAGGACCGGCATCCGTTGCCAGCGGCACGGAAATGTCGAAGCTGCGCGCCTGATTGGCCCCGCCCGCCACATCGTCGGCGACGAAATAGCGCCCGCTGAGCCGATAAACCCCATCCGCCTGCGCCAGCGCCTTTTCGACGCGCACCTCAAGGCGGCGGCGCGGCGGCTCGGCCAGCGGCCAGGGCTCGGCGATGACCGTCGCCCCCGACAGGTCCGAGATGGTCCGCGCCAGCGTCTGCGTAAAGGCGCGCTGCGGATTGTCGGCCCACAGCTCCTTGGTGTTCGAGCGCACGGCGCCGTCGCCGGTCTGCCAGCTGACCTCATCGCCCGAGGCGTATTCGGGCAGGGACACGTCCTTCAGCTCGGCCGTGCCCAGCCGGTCGGGCACGCGCTCGCCGCTCAGCGGCGGGTCGATCAGGTAGCGGGCGGTCTTTTCGCCGTTCGAGCAGGCGCCCAGCAGCGTCAGCGCGGCCACGGAAACAAGGATCATGCGCATCATTAACGTCCTAGGATAAAGGCTTGCGGATTGCGTTCGATGCTGCGGGCCAGGCTGGCAAAGGAATTGGCCGCGCGCCGCATCTCGCGCATCAGGTTCACGGTCTCGTTGTTGAAATCCGACCGCGCGCCATAAGCGGCGATCACCGATTCAGCCCGCGCCGCCAGCGATTCCAGCCGCGCCGCCAGCTTCGGCAGACGCTGGACCGAGGCCGAGACATCCTGCGCCGCCGTGCTGGCCGAGGCCAACGCCTGATTGAGGCTGCCCACCGCATTGCCGTCACGCAGATCGTTCAGCAGCCCCGAGGCGGCCTTGAGCGTGTCGGACAGGTTGCGCGGCAATTCCTCGGCGTCCTTGGTGCCAAGGACGGCACGCAGGTCGCGCAGGATACCCTCGGCCTCGGTGCCGATGGCGGCGAAATCGACCTCGCCGACCTTGGCGACGGTGGCGTCGATGTCATTGACCATGGCGGGCACGTCGGCGGCGGCCAGCTTGACCGCCTCGGCGGCAGCGGCGGCCTCGTCGATCATGCCGCGCAGCTGGGTCAGCGCGCCGGATTCGCGCAGCTCGGCGGTGGCCGCCTGAATCTCGCCGGCGGCGGATTGGGCGTTTTCCAGCGTGCCGCGCAGGGCGCCCGGAATGGCGCGGGTATCCTCGCTGCTGGCCAGCGCGGTGACGCTGTTCATCATGTCGGTGGCGGATTTCAGTGCCTCTTCGATCGGCAGATTGCCGACGCGGGTCAGGAAGCCCTGCGCATTCGCGCTGAAATCGGAAATATCGCCGGGAACAGCGGGAATCAGCGGATGCGGCTTGGCGCTGCGGTCCAGCTCGGCCGGGGCGGCATCGGCCAGTTCGACCAACTCGACCTCAAGCGAGGTGCCGAAGAAGCCGGCACTGGCCAGCCGCGCCCGCAGGCCCGATGCGACCTGCGCGGCGACGAAATCCAGCGCCTCGGCCTCGGTTGCATCGTCGGGCAGGCCAAGCCGGGTGGGGGTGATGGCCAGCGTCACCTCTTGCTGGACATGTTCCTTGCCCTCGGCATCGGTGACGACGCGCGCCGCCAGATCGGTCACGCGACCGACGGTCAGGCCCATGAACTGCACATCGGCCCCGGTGCTGAGACCCTGCACCGATTCCCCGATCAGCATGGTCAGGCGCAGCGCGTTGGAATTGTCGGAAAACAGGTTCGCCCGCGCCGCCGCCTCGTCGGGTTGCAGGGCAAAGACATGGCCGTCCTCAACCGGCGCCCCGCCCGAGGTGACGGTGGCGAATTCCGCCCCCCCCTGCAGCACCGAGGCAAACGAGTTCATGTTCAGCTGTACCCCCTGCGCCCCCAGCGAGACCGAAAAGCCCGAGGTATCCCAGAACACCGTATTGGTGGTCAGGCGCTTGTCATGGGGCGCGGCGATAAAGACATCGGCCAGCACGCTTTCGTCATCCTCGGCCAGGCGCAGGTTCTGCATCCGCCCGACCGCAAGGCCGCGGAAGGTCACCGGCGCGCCTTCGGTCATCCCGCGCGAGCGTTCGGTGGACAGCACGATTCGCGTGCCCTCGGCGCCGGGGCTGGTCAAAGGCGCCTTGTCGAGGCCCTGGAAATGCCGCTGGGGTTCATCCACCACGCCGTCCCAATAGCCCTCGATAAAGGCGCCGGTCAGCACCGTATCCAGACGCGAGATGCCCTCGGCCGAGACCTGTGGCCGCACGATCCAGAATTCGGCGTCGCGGTCGATATAGGGCACGAGGTCCTGATCCACGCGGATATTGACCAGCACCTGGCGCAGATCGTCGGTAAAGCGGACGGATTCCACCTTGCCGATGGTGATCTCGCGGAATTTCAGCGAGGTTTCGCCCGGGATGATCCCGGTCACATCCTTGAAGGCGACCGAGATCACGGTGCCGCGGCCGGCGATGGCGTTCCAGCCCACGCCCAGCGTCACGATCAGCGCCAGAATCGGCACCAGCCAGACCAGCTGCAGGCCACCGCGCACGGACCGGGTCGGGGTCTTGCGGGCAGGCTCGGCGGGCTTCAGAGGGGCGTCGTTGCGGTCGGGCGGAGTTGGGTCCGTCATTCTTATTCCTTGCTGCTGCGCAGCGGAAGGCCACGCCAGATCAACCTGGGGTCAAAGCTTTGCGCGGAAAGCATGGTAAAGGCAACCGATAGCGCAAACGAGACCGCCGCCGGCCCCGGATGGATCGAGGCGACAAAGCCCAGCTGCACCAGCGCCGACAGAATGGCGACAACGAAGACGTCGATCATCGACCAGCGGCCGATGAATTCGACCACCTCATAGACATGCAGGCGGCGATGGGCATCCCTGACCGTGGCCGGCCGCCCCGCGACCCGCGCCAGCCAGATGATGGCGATGAATTTCGAGATGGGCACCACGATCGAGGCGATGAAGACCACCGCCGCCACGCCATAGCTGTTGTAATGGATCAGCTCGACCACGCCGCCCAGGATTGTGGCTTCGCTGCTGCCATGCAGCCCGCCCAGCGTCGAGGTCTTCAGCATCGGAAACAGGTTGGCCGGGATATAGAAGATGAGCCCCGCCGCCAGCCACGCCCAGACCGCGCCAAGCCCGCGCCGGTCGGGCAGGACCAGCGTATTGCCGCAGCGCTGGCAGATCGTCTCGGCCTCGGGCCAGACCCGGCCGCACCCCCGGCAGCCTACCAGCCCGGCGCGATGGGCGGTCATCACCGGCCCGCCATGGCCGGCGCCACCCTCGGTCAGCAGCCCGTTGTTTTCCGTTACGTTTTCGCCGGTCGCGCTCATGGGCGGCCCGCCGCCATTTCGCGGCCATCGGTGGGCAGGCCGGCATCCTCGATCGCGTCCCAGATCGTGGCGGCGCTGGTAAAGGCATCGCTGGCCGCATTGACCAGGATCAGCGCGCAAAAGGCCCAGAAGGCAGGGCCAAAGGCGATATTGGCAAGGCCGCCGACCTTGACCAGCGCAACCGCCGTCCCGATGACAAAGATCTCGGCCATGGACCAGGGCCGCAACGCCTCGGACAGGCGAAAGGCGCGCACGGCATGGCGATAGGGCGGCCGGTTCCGCGACAGGGGCAGCAGCGTATAGACCAGCAGCATCGCCCGCAGCACCGGCAGGCCGACGATGCTGCCCATCAGCGCAACGGTCAGCGGCACCAGCGCACCATCGGCAAAAGCCATGACCACCCCGAAAAGCGAGGTCTCGTTGCCGAATCCCATGCGCGAGATTTCCAGAAACGGAAAGAACACCGCCCCCACCATCAAGACCAGCGAGGTAAAGGACAGCGCGATGATGCGCGTGAACGCCCCCGCACGCGGCGCGGCCAGCACCTTGTTGCAGCGCACGCAGCGCGCGGTTTCACCGGCCTCCAGCTCGCGCTCGATATGCAATGCGTCGCAGCGCGGACAGGCGATCAGCCCCGCGCCGGTCGTCAGATCATAGTCGCCCTCGGTTTGCATCAAGGCAGCATATCGTTGCGTGGGGGCTGTGCAAGGGGCCAGCCACAGCCGCTTGTGCCGGGGTTGCACCATTCCTACAGTCAGGCCCCCGGGGTGAAATCATGTCTCATGATTCCATCATCGGTGCGGGCAGCGCACCGGGACATTCTGGACGATTTCACCCGCAAGGCCGCGGCCGCCCTCATCCCGACGACCGATAAATTCAATACCGGCGACAACGCGGGCGTCGGCTGTTTCAAGGTGAGCCAGCGCGGCGTCTGCTGGCCCATCCCCGGATCGGTCGCAGTTTCCCCTCACCCCCAGTGACCCCATATTGGCGGCGCGCGCTCCGGGTGACCCCGCCGAATCATAGTGCCAGAACCGATGGCGCGCCTTCGCCCGCAGGAGCTCGGGCTCGGCGCCTGACGCGGCAGCGATAAGGATCTGGCACTCGCCGCGGGCCGCATCGCTTCGACCATATTTCATCTGGTGGGGATCGCTCGGACGGGGGCCGATGCCGGATCAATCATCAAGCCGATCCAGAAACTGTGCGAATTTCCGGGGATCTGGCTGGTCGAGACCTCGCTCATACCGGCCATCACCTCGGCAGGTACCAACGGCGCAAGGATGATGATCGCCGAAAAGGCCGCACGACCGGTCCTTGTGGAAATGCGCGGTATTTGAACCGTTAACTGGATATTAGCGGGGCTGTCCTAGACCTTTCCCTCAAGGATCGGAAAGGACGGATTCATGGCGGGGAACGGGGGCAATGCCCCGATCATCATCAAGCGCGTGCAGGGTGGCGGCGAAGCTGGCCATCACGGCGGCGCCTGGAAGGTCGCCTATGCCGACTTCGTGACGGCAATGATGGCGTTCTTCCTGCTGATGTGGCTGCTGAATGCGACCACCGAAAAGCAGCGTCAGGGTCTGGCCGAATATTTCAACCCGACGCTGATCCATACCACCAGCAGCGGCGCCGATGGCCCCTTCGGGGGCGAGGTCCAGGATGCCGAAAGCAATTCCGGCAAGGGCGCCGGTGCCTCGACCGACCAGATGGCGGCGCAGGCACGCGACGGCCAGGAATCCGGCTTCGACGCCATGGCCCGGCATATCCAGAACCAGCTGACCGGCAGCGGGGCCGAATCGATGCAAAAGACCAACCTGCTGCGCCATGTCGTCACGCGCATGACCGACGAGGGATTGGTGATCGAACTGACCGATCTGGTTGATGAGCCCTTGTTTCAGGCCGACAGTGCCCAGCCGACCCCGGTGATGCGCGAACTCGCCGGGCTGCTCACCGGCGTTCTCGGGCGGGTCAAGAACGAGATAGCCCTGTCCGGCCATGTCCGCGCCTATCCCGAGATGTTGATCCATTCGCCGGTCTGGGCGCTTTCCGATGCTCGCGGCCACACCGTCCGAAATCTGCTCGAGGAATCGGGGCTTCAGGCGACGCGGATCCAACGCGTCACGGCCTATGCCGACCGCCGCAACCGCTCGGTGAACCCGATGGACCCGAACAACAACCGAATCGAAGTGATTTTACTCAGATAACCGACCCAGAGCCGCCGCCGTTAGGAGCATCTTAACATCCTTCCGGCACAATTCACGCAAGCACGACTCACACAGGACGATAACAGAATGTCGATCTCCTCCGCCCTCAGCGCCAGTGTTTCGGGACTGGCCGCAAACTCGACGCGCCTCGCCAATATCTCGGACAATATCGCAAACTCCAGCACCTATGGCTACAAACGCGTCGATACCGAGTTTGAAAGCATGGTGATCAACCAGTCGCGCGGCGGCGGGGTCTATACCGCAGGTGGTGTGCGGGCAACGACGGGCCGCGACATCGAGCAGCGCGGAAACCTCGTGACGACCTCGAATCCGCTGGATATCGCCATTTCCGGACGCGGCATGCTGCCTGTGACCTCCGTGACGGAAGTTGGCCGCTCACCTGCCGGCGCCCAGGATCTGATGATGACCCGCACCGGCTCGTTCAGCCCGGACGATCAAGGTATTCTGCGCACCAGCTCAGGTCTGGTCCTTCTTGGCTGGCCCGCAAACTCCGACGGCACCGTACCCAACCAGCCCCGCGACGGTGTTTCCGGCCTGCAGCCGATCGTGATCAACGCCAGCCAAAGCGCAGCCGATCCGACGACGCGCGTGACGTTGGGCATCAACTTGCCGGCCGACGATTCGGTGGGCGGCGCGGTGGGCGATGCGCGTGAAATGGATGTGCAGTATTTTGGCAATCTCGGGAACTCCGAGAAGATGACCATCTCCTTCACGCCCGATGTCAGCGGTACTGCCGGCACGCGGTCAAACTCCTGGACAATGGAGATTCGCGACTCGGCCATCACGGACGACCCCGGCACGGCCGTCGATGAGACACTGATCGGCTCCTACACGCTGGCGTTCAACGACAGCCAGACTGGCGGAGGAACACTCGCAAGCGTCACGGCCTTGACGGGCGGTGCCTACGACCCCGCGACCGGCGAACTCAGCGTGAACACTGCTGGCGGTCCGATCAGCGTCGATATTGGCCGATTGGGCGACAGTACTGGCATGACGCAGCTCAGCGCCGCCTTCTCGCCGGCCAATGCGTCGCGGAACGGCTCGCCTGTGGGCAATCTGGTTGGCCTGGAGTTCGACGAAAAGGGTTTCCTTCAGGCAACGTATGATACCGGCTTCACCCGGACGCTCTATCAGATTCCGCTTGTCGACGTGCCCAGCGTGAACGGCTTGATCGCCATGGACAATCAGACCTACAAAGTCTCCCCCGACTCGGGCCCGTTCTATCTCTGGGATGCCGGAGATGGACCGACTGGCTCGGTCGTCGGATACGCCCGCGAGGCGTCGAACACCGATGTCGCCGCCGAACTGACCGACCTGATCCAGACCCAACGCGCTTATGGGTCAAACGCCAAGGTCATCCAGACCGTCGACGAAATGCTGCAAGAGACCGCCAACCTCAAACGCTGATGGCATGAGGCAACCGGTCTGACCGGTTGCCTCATCATGAAACAGGGGCTTCGCCATGAGTATATCCGCCGCCATTTCGAATGCGGTTTCAGGCTTGACCGCCGCATCGCGGGGCACCGAGATCGTCTCGACCAATATCGCAAATGCGCAAACCGAAGGTTACGCACGCCGCGAACTCGATCTCTCGTCGCGCATCTATGAACGTGGCGGCGGCGTCAGCATTGACGGCGTCAGCCGCATGATAAACGCGAGCCTTCTTGCCGACAACCGTCTGGCCCGCGCGCAGCTGGGGGCATCCGATACGATTGCCGCCTTTCACGCGTCGCGTGAAGATGCCATCGGAACCGCGACCGACGCGTCATCCCTAGGCAGTCTGCTAACCGCTTTCGATACGGCCCTGGCCAGTGCAGCTGCACGCCCCGACAGTGAGGTGCGACTGACAGCAGTTCTCGACGCTGCGCAGACACTCGCCGGCAAGATCAATCGCATTGCTGACGGCGTCCAAAGTGCCCGCACTGACGCAGAGCGTAGCATCGCGAATGACGTATCGCGCCTCAACAGCGCATTTGAACAGGTCGCATCCCTGAACAAACAAATCGCCAGTTTGACGGCACAAGGCAAAGATGCGGCATCGCTGATGGATTCACGACAGGCCGTCATCGACCGGATCGCCGAGATCGTTCCGATCCAGCAAGTGGCGCGGGATCACGGACAGATCGCCCTGTTCACGACCGGCGGCGCCGTTCTCCTTGACGGAACGACTCCCGCACAAATCGGGTTCGCCAGCGCTGGTCCGATAAATGCAAACATGAGTCTTGCCGCCGGCACATTGTCCAACCTGACCTTCAACGGCAAGGAACTGACCAGCTTCCAGCAGGCAGCGATGTTCTCAGGGGGGACACTCGGCGCAAACTTCGCCGTCCGTGATGAGTTGGCGCCTATGTATCAGGAACAGATCGACGCCTACGCGCATGAACTTTATGACCGGATTTCAGATCCGGCAATCGACGCCACATTAGCGATTGGTGGTCCCGGCCTGTTTACGGACGATCAAGGCGCGTTCCTCCCGACGAATGAGCCCGGATTTGCCAATCGTCTGGCGGTATCGGCGCTCGTCGATCCTGCATCGGGTGGCCAACTTTGGCGTATTCGTGCTGGCATCAACGCGACAGGCGCAGGCGATGCTGGTGAAAGTGCGTTGCTCAACAACCTGAGCTCAGCACTTTCAGCCTCTCGCTCACCGAGCTCTGGAAGTTTGTCCAACAGCCTCAGAACGCTGCATTCACTGACGTCCGAACTTTCCTCAAGTGCTGCATCCAACAGGATCCACAGTGGGGCAACGGCTCTGCAAAACAACGCACATCACGAAAGCCTGAAAACTGCCTTGCTGGCCGACGGCGTCGATACAGACAAGGAGATGGAAACCCTTCTCGCCCTAGAGCACGCTTACGCGGCAAATGCCAAGGTGTTCCAGACCGCTAATGATATGCTTGACACAATTCTGAGGCTGACATGACAAGTTTCAACTCAGTTGGCGATCAATCACGCTCGTATCAACTCCGCTTATCGCAATACCTGCTCAAGAGCAAGCTCGACGCCCTGACTAAAGAGGTCGCGACCGGAATAAAGAACGATATTCCCCTGGCATTGAACGGTGATCTTTCGCGTATATCTCATATTGAATCCCGGCTAACAATTCTGGCGACCTATCAGCAAAACGCGTCAGAAGCAAAAACCATGTTCGAGGGCTTGCAGGTAGCGCTCGGGCGGGTTCAAACATCCGTAAACAGTCTCGGTCCCAGTGTACTGTCCGAGGCCAGCATGTCACCCGACAGCATTCTACGCATGCGGGCTTCACAAATCTCAGAGGATTTCCGTTCCATATTCATCTCCTTAAATACTAATGTCGCTGGAAGATATATCTTTTCTGGAAGCCGTACCGACACTGCACCGCTGGGTTCATTCGACGATATGGTTACCGAACTTAACATGGCGGTCTCTGGCGCGACGACAGCGGATGATATAGTTACCCAGATTGAAAATTGGTTTGACGCACCAGAAGGAAGTGGTGGATTCACCGACACGATTTATCGTGGGAACGACTCTGGTAACGCGCAAATCTCTATTTCGAACGAGCGCACGGTTGGCACCAAACTGACTGCAAACTCGCAAGAGTTACGAAATACAATGAAAGGAATGGCGATATTGACCTATGTCGCCGAGTTTGGGGCGGGGCTTGACTCGGCAACTGTGCGCGAGCTCTTCACCGCGTCTGGTGAGAAACTCATAAGCGCCGACACTGACTTGACCATTGCAAGATCAATGATTGGGTTGCAGGAGACAGCCACTGCTCAGACGCAAACGCAGAATGCTGCTGAGGGCACATCTTTATCAATCGCCCGCTCAACCTTGATCAGTGCAGATCCGTATGAGACAGCGACAGCGCTCCAGGAAACTGAAGCCAGTATCCAGAATCTCTATAAGCTCACGGCACGCCTCTCTCGCCTAAAATTGACGGACTATCTGTGATGAGGTTTCTTTACATCGCAGTACTGCTAATTGTTAGCCAAAGCTGGGCGAATGCTGCACCGGTGCGCATCAAGGATCTGGCAAACGTCGATGGTGTGCGCGGAAATGATCTTGTTGGGTATGGTCTGGTCGTCGGCTTGAACGGATCGGGTGACAGCCTACGCAACTCACCTTTCACCGAAGAAATCATGGCTGGTCTGCTCGAGAGGCTTGGGGTGAACGTTACTGATGAAGCGTTCCGCCCCAAAAACGTTGCTGCGGTAATTGTTACAGCAGCCTTACCTCCTTTCGCCCGCACCGGCTCCCAGATCGACGTCAATGTCGCGGCGATTGGCGACGCAAAAAGTCTGCTAGGCGGGACGCTGGTCATGACACCGCTGAATGCTGCCGACGGCGAGATTTATGCGGTCGCGCAGGGTTCGGTGCTCGCGAGTGGAGCCGAAGCCTCCGGAGCGGCGGCTTCGGTTGTTCAAGGCGTTCCCACGACCGGTACAATCCCGTCTGGAGCGCGCGTTGAGCGGGAGGTAGCGTTTGACTTCTCACAAATGACAAATCTGCGGCTGGCGCTACGCAATCCTGACTTCACAACTGCTACTCGGGTCGAAGCCGCAATAAACCGCAAACTTGGTCGTGGCGTGGCCGAACTGATAGACTCTGGAACGATCACGGTCGATGCGAGTGTTCTAGGGCGTGTCAACCCGGCCCGCCTTATGGCGCAGATCGAAACCATCACCGTCGAACCGGAGGCCGCAGCACGGGTGGTGATCGATCATAAATCAGGAACGATTGTGATGGGTGAGGACGTTCGAATCTCGCGTGTCGCAGTGTCACAAGGCAACCTGACCCTTCGCGTTCGAGAGATGCCCGTCGTGTCGCAACCCAATCCATTCGCACCAGGTGAAACGGTTGTGGTACCGCGTACACAGGCCGAGATCACGCAAGAGCCCGGCATCGGTTTTGCCGAGGTATCGGGCGAATCCTCGCTATCTGACGTCGTTGCCGGGCTCAATGCGCTAGGAATACGCCCGCGCGATATGATCGATATTCTCAAAGCTGTGCATGCGGCGGGCGCCCTACATGCCGAATTGATCGTGAACTAACTTCCGTGTCGATCCGGCATATCTGGGGGACAACGTTGGCGACGAGTATATTATGGTTCTGCGATGCCGAGCTTTCGATTTACCCCAATGAATGTGCTTCCCAATTTTCAAGCTTCGTTGCCCTGTGATAGCCTCCGACATTGCCCCCAACTTTTATCCAGTGTGAGCGCGACTTGGGGTTTGAGTTTTGCCGGTTTGGGCGGGTTGGGCAACGGGGGCTAGCGCGAAGCTTTGAACCGCCCCAGGTTTACCGGAGAGTGGAACACTCAAAGGATGAGCCCTATGACGAAGCAAAGAGCCACCCCCGCCTATCCAGCCGAGCTGCGCGAACGCGGTGTTCGGCTTTTCAGGGAGAACCGGACCGATTACGCCAGCGACAGTGCGGCCTACAAGGTAATCGCGCCGAAGCTTGGCCGCTCCCCCGACAGTCTACGCGTCTGGTGCCAGCAGGCCGAGCGTGACCGCGGAGAGCGCGGCGGGCTGACGAGCGCGGAGAAGAACCGGATCAAGGAGTTGGAGCACGAGATCCGGGAACTTCACCAGGCTAACGAGATCCTGAAGAAGGCCAGCGCATATTTCGCTGCGGCGGAGTTCGACCGCGCGTTCCGCAAATGATCGCGTTTCTCGACGATCACCGTGGCGTCTTTGGTGTCGGGCCGATCTGCCGGGTTCTGGGATCGCACCATCGACGTTCTACAGTTTCAAGGCTGTGGAGCGTGATCGCGCCCGGGCATCGGATCGGGCGAGGCAGGATCGGGAGGACATGACCGCCATCAAGCAGGTCTTCGATGGTAGCAGGGGCCGATATGGCGCGCGCAAGGTCTGGCACCTGTTGCGCCGTGATGGGCGCGACATCACCCGTTGCACGGTGGAGCGGCTGATGAAGGTCATGGCGTTGCAACCCTTCAGCGCGCCATTGTCGAGCATCGCACCGGCCAGCAGTCGTTTCAGACGGGTGTTATCGTCCTCGAGGCCCTTCAGGCGCTTGGCCTCGCTGACATCCATGCCGCCATACCTGGCCTTCCACTTGTAGACGGTCGCATCCCTGACGCCGTGCTTGCGGCACAGATCGGCGACCGAAACACCGGCCTCGTGCTCTTGCAGAATGCCGATGATCTGCTCGTCGGTGAACCTGCTGCGCTTCATCTCTGCTCCTTTCGCTTGGGCCAGAGGAGAACTCAAACTGGGTTTGGCAGAAGGCGCAACGTCGGTGGGTGTCCTTTGATCAGGTCCTCCTTTCCGCAAACAATTCAGAACGGGCACGAGGTAGAGATCCCGGGATTTGCTATCCGATCAACCTTACGCCGGTCAGAATGAACAGGCCCAGAAAGATGGTCTCGATGACGATCAGGGCAATGGCGGTGCCGCCGACATCCAGCATCTTTGACACCGATGTCCTGATCCCCACCGCGGCAATCGCGATCAGCAGCGCCCATCGGCTAAGCGTCCCGGCCAGATCGGCAACCGTTTCGGGAATGACACCGACCGAGTTCAGGACGGCCAACAGCAGAAAGCCCAGCACAAAGCCCGGCAATAGCGGCGGGTGCATTCCATCGGGAACCTCTTTCGCCAACCCGCCTGCGCGGATCACCAGCGAAAAGACCAGCACCACCGGCGCCAGCATCGAGACCCGGATCAGCTTGACCAAGGTCGCGGTTTCGCCGACCTCGGGGCTGATCGAGAAGCCCGCTCCGACGACCTGCGCAACATCGTGGATGGTGCCGCCGAGGAAGACGCTGGTTTCCAGCGCCCGAAGGCCAAGCGCTGCGGTTAGTGGCGGATAGGCGATCATGGCGACGGTCGACAGCAGCGTGACCGACAGGACGGTGAAGGCAAGGTTCCGTTCGGATTTCTCGGTCTTGGGCAAGACGGCGGCGATGGCCATGGCAGCAGAGGCGCCGCAGATGGCGACGGCGCCCCCGGTCAGCAGCGCCAACCGCCAGCCGCGCCCGAACAGCCGCGCAGCCAGCAGCGCAAACAGAATCGTCGCCGCAATGCCCGCAATGACCAGCGCAATCATCGGGCCGCCCAGATCGGCGAGCATCTGCGTGGAAATGCGCGCGCCCAACAGCGCCACGCCAAGCCGCAGGATGGTTTTTGCCGAGAACTCCACCCCCGGCCGCGACCGCGCGCCATCCTCGGCAAGGAAGTTCAGCGCCAGACCCAGCAGCAGCGCCATCAGCATCGCGGGCGCGCCGTAATGTTCGGACAGGAACTGTGCCGTGATGGCGACAAGGATCGATACTGCAACGCCCGGGAAAAGCTTCGCAGCGGCACCACGATCGGGCCAGGGAAGCCGGTCTGACAGGCGGCGGGAGGGTTTGTCGGGCAGGTTTGCTGTCATCTTGCTCTATTCCGTCACCGTTTCACTGGCCGCATGGATCTGGGTCATCAGGTCGTCATCGATCTGGATGCCCGTTACGGCCGTCTCTCTGCGCAGGCTGTGCCGGCGCGCGCCCGGCAATCGGGCGCCGGGTTGGGTCTCTATGGCTTGGGCCAGGTCGTCGATCCGGTCAAGCGCAGCCGAGGCTGCGCCCGATGCCGATGCGTCCCGCCATTCCGACCACTGTTCCAGCGCGGCGGCCAGCTTAGAGATATGGCCCTGACCCACCCTAGCAAAAGCGCCGGGGTCGATGGCAAGGATCAGTTGGCCGACACCGGGCGGGGAACCGTCGGCGCCGAGGAAGGTCGAGGCCTCGTGCCCGAAATTCGCCCCGACCAGACCGGCCGCCAGCAACTCGACCATCAGCGCCAGCGCGGTTCCCTTGGCGTCGCCCATCGGGATCATGGTCCCAGCCAGTGCCGCCTTCGGATCGGTGGTCGGGCGCCCCTGATCGTCCAGCGCCCAGCCCTCGGGGATCGGCTGCGCGCACGTCCTCGGGCAGCGCATTGTACCATTCCAGATTGCAGGAATAGACCTGCGCGTCGGGCACAGCCTGGGTAAAGGTGATATGGCTCAGCATGTCCTTGAAACCAAAGACATAAAGTGCGCCCACCGCCGGGTCCAGAGCATCCGCAACCCCCTGCTGGATCGCCGATGGGGTCTCGCCCCAGGCGATCGGCGTCGGGTTGGCACCAACCAGCCGGTAATAGGTCTGCAACATCTCGGACCCCGGGACGCGGAACTTAACCCCCTTCAGGTCGCCGGGCGTCAGAACCGCATCGGGCCCGCCTTTGCGGATCGCGACCACGCGCGGGTCGATCACCGCATAGAATAGCGTCTTGAAGCCGCGCGCCTCGACCTGGGGATGGACGCGGTCCTTCCAGACGTCGGAATAGGTCAGGTTGATGAAGCGCTGGTTCGAGCCGCAGAGATAGGGCAGATTGATCAGATCGACGACCGGCGCGAAGGGCGCGAAGTTCGCTATCGAGTGCTGCGCCGCCTGGATCGTGCCGGATTGCACCTTCTGCACCAACTCGTTCGCGGCACCCAGCTGCCCGGCGGGCGCCAGCTTGACATAGACCTTGCCACGGGTGGCGTTCTGGATGTTCTCTTTCAGGTCAAGCTGCATGATCGGATAGCTGCGATCCGCGGTCATCACATAGGCCGTGGCCAGCGTCATCACATGTTCGGCGGCCTTTTCGCGGTCGCGTTCTTCATTGGCCATCTGGGCGGCGGCCTCGGTCGACCACAACATGCCGGCGGCCGAGGCCATGACGGCGGCGGTAAAGCCACCTGCCCCGGCCAGTTTCATGAAATTGCGCCGCGAGGCGGCGGCCTTCCAGGTCGTTTCGGATTCTTCGGTCAATGTTCTCTCTCCTCCCGTTGAGATGACTTGTCGTCAGTTTCTTGATTGCAGCTCGCTGACCAATGTGCCGACCCCGAAAAGGCCTGCGGCGATCAGCAGTGTCAGCGCCTCGGAAGAGGTGCCGAAAAGCGGGGCACCGCCCCTAGCCAGGACAAGATTTGCGACAAAGACCAGAAAAAGCAGGCCGCAAACGCCATAGGCAATCAGTCCGAACAGTCTCATCGTTACACCTCCTCTTGTGAACGAATCGTCTCGGTGGATAAAATGTAAGCGCTTACATATTGCATTGCAAGCGCTTACACCCGACGATGAGAAAATTTTAGGATTTTCGCCACATGCCCGAGGACGCGCATCCCACACCCGGCCGACGCCACCCGACCATCGACGATGTCGCGCGCTTGGCCGGCGTATCGACCGCGACGGTGTCGCGTAGCCTGAACAGCCCCGCCCGCGTCCGCGAGGCAACGCGGCTGGCGGTTGAACAGGCGGTCAATCAATTGGGCTATACGCCGAATTTCGGCGGTCAGGCTCTGGCCTCGAACCGCACCAACACCATCGGCGCGATCATTCCGACGATGGAGAACGCGATCTTTGCCCGCGCGCTGCAAGCCCTGCAAGAGACGCTGGCGACGCGGAACGTGACCTTGCTGGTGGCCACCTCGCAATATTCGCCCACGCATGAAGAGGCCCAGATCCGCACGCTCCTGGCGCGCGGCGTCGATGGGCTGGTCCTGATTGGCAATGACCGTCTGCCCGGCGCCTATCAGTTGCTGGACGCCCGCGGTGTGCCCTTTGTCGTACTGTGGTCCGCACCAGCCGATGCACAGCATCCGACGATCGGCTTTAACAATATCGCCGCCGCGGCAGAGGTGGCGCACAATGTCATCGGTCACGGCCATCGTGACATTGCGATGATCGCGGGCATTGCGCAGGGAAATGATCGTGCCCGCGACCGGATCCAAGGCGTATCCCAGGCTTTGGCGAAAGCCGGGCTGTCGCTGTCGCCGGGCCACCTGATCGAGTGCCACTATACTGTGAAGGATGCCGAACTGGCAGCCACGCAGCTGCTGCAGTCCGACCGCCGCCCGACGGCGATCATCTGCGGAAACGATGTCCTGGCGGCGGGTTGCCTCAGGGCGGCGCGGCAGCATGGGGTCGAGGTGCCCTCTGACCTGTCGGTGACGGGCTTTGACGATATCGAACTGGCCACCGCTGTCTTCCCGCCTCTGGCGACCGTAAGGGTCCCGCACCGGCGCATGGGCGCCAATGCCGGCGAGGCGCTGCTGGGCTGGCTGGAAACTGGCATTCGTCCGGCCTCGGTCGTTCTTCCGACAGAGTTCGTTCAGCGCCTGTCACTGGGTGACGCGCCGCCGGGTCGCCGCTGAAGCTTCGGATCAGACCGCGCCTGAGAAAGACCGCGGATCAGCCGCCGCACCAGCTTCGGCAAGCCGATCTTGTCATGCCGGCGATCTTTTGCCGCATGCGGTCGCCCGGCTGCGCCTGACCTGCGGCGGCAGATGCGCGTCCAGGGCAGCGCTGATGCGCGCGACGGGGTGCGCGTGAAGCTTCCGTCCCGGTGCCAACACCGAGAACTGGCGCAAATGGAACGATTTCCAGAACAAATTTCTGCGCGTCGTGCCCCGGACGTATTGTCACCCCAGCGCCTTTGAACAGCCTGAGGGATCGAAAAATGACAGATGACATGCTGCACGTCATGGAGTGGCACAACGGGGACAAGGACTTTTCACCCTTCTCCGACGCCGAGATGAAGCGCCGTCAGGACGATGTGCGCGGCTGGATGGCCAAGAACAACGTCGATGCGGCGCTGTTCACCTCCTACCATTGCATCAACTATTACTCGGGCTGGCTCTACTGCTACTTTGGCCGCAAATACGGCATGGTCATCACCCAGGACAATGCCACGACGATCTCGGCCGGAATCGACGGCGGGCAGCCGTGGCGGCGCAGCTTTGGCAACAACATCACCTACACCGACTGGCGGCGCGACAATTTCTACCGCGCGGTGCGGCAGCTGACGCCGGGCGTGAAGCGTTTGGGGATCGAGTTCGACCACGTGAACCTTGACTATCGCAAGGCGCTGGAAGCGGCACTGCCGGGGGTCGAGTTCGTCGACATCGCCCAGCCCTCGATGTGGATGCGTTCAATCAAGTCGGCGGAGGAGCACAAGCTGATCCGCGAGGGTGCCCGCATCTGCGACGTCGGCGGCTGGGCCGTCGCGGGCGCGGTGGCGGCAGGCGTACCGGAGCATGAGGTGGCCATTGCCGGGACCAACGCGATGATCCGCGAGATCGCCAATTCCTTCCCCTTCGTCGAACTCATGGACACCTGGACCTGGTTTCAGTCGGGCATCAACACCGATGGCGCACATAACCCGGTGACAAACAAGAAGATCAAGTCGGGCGATATCCTGTCGCTCAACACATTCCCGATGATCTTCGGCTATTACACGGCGCTGGAACGCACGCTTTTCTGCGACAGCGTCGATGATGCGAGCCTCGATATCTGGGAAAAGAACGTTGCCGTTCACCGCCGGGGGCTGGATCTCATCAAGCCCGGCGCCAAATGCAACGAGATCGCACTGGAGCTGAACGCCATGTACCGGCAGTGGGATCTGCTCAAGTACCGGTCCTTTGGCTATGGCCATTCCTTCGGCGTGCTCAGCCACTATTACGGCCGCGAGGCGGGGGTGGAGCTGCGCGAGGATATCGAGACCGAGCTCAAGCCGGGCATGGTCGTGTCGATGGAGCCCATGGTGATGCTGCCCGAGGGTATGCCGGGCGCGGGCGGCTACCGCGAGCACGACATCCTGATCGTGACCGAGACCGGGGCCGAGAACATCACCGGCTTCCCCTTCGGACCCGAACACAACATCATCAGGAACTAAGCCGCGTCCATGAGCGGGAACGGGGGCTGGCAAAGCTGGCCCCCGTTGGCTGTTCTCCGACAGGGTGAAACCGGCTCGCCAAAGAAAAAGGGGACCGGAACGGTCCCCAGGTCGCCCGTGGCAAAAGTCGGGCTAGACGAATTCCGTCCGCAGCGCTGTCACGATGCCCTTGGTGCAGACCTCCAGAAGGATATGCCCTTTCTCGACCGACGCCTCTTTCGGCGATGACAGCGTGCCGGACGGGGGCGTCCATTCCGGCTTGATCGGATAGACGTCATAAGGCGGGAAGGTCGCCGGGGCGTGATCAACGGCGCGGTCGAGATGGACAAGATGCGGGTAAAGCGCCAGCATCAGCGAGGTTTCAAGAACCCCGCCATGCTCGACGTCCCAGCCGGGGAAGCCATCGGGGTAAAGCTTCGCGATTGCTTCCTTGTGGACGAAATCCCAGTAGGACAGCACCACGACCTTCATATCGGTGATCCCGTCCCAGTTCAGTTCACGCAGGGCAAGATCGATCGCTTCGACGATGAACCAGGAATTTTCGAAATGCCCGTTCACCAGGCAGATCTTACGAACGCCCTGCCGCGCGAAAGATTTCACCACATCCTTGAGCGAGGCTACCAGCGTCGCGCCGTCAAGGCTTGTCGTGCCGGGGAGATGATTGCCGCCGCCGGATTTCTGATGCGACTTGTAGCCGTAGGTGAACGGCGGCGCGACAAGACCGCCGACCTCTTCGGCCACGCGGCGGGCGAACTCGGTCGGCAAGAGCACGTCAACATGCAGCGGCATGTGGTGGCCATGCTGCTCCATCGAGCCGATGGGGATCAGGATCGGCGTGCGGCCGTTTCGGACTGCGGCGTGGTAGTCGGGCCAGGTAAGTTCTGCGGCAAAAGCAGTTGCGTGTTTCATGATGACCTGACCTTTTGGAGAGCTGACCGAAATCTAAGTTGCCTGACAAGCATTTGAAAAATATATTGTCCCAATGCTTCCATTGGCGGGGCAAATCCATGGCGCTGCTCACAAACCTGCCGACTGATCTTCTGCGGACCTTCATCGCGGTGGTGGAGCTTGGCGGCCATTCCAAGGCCGGGGCGGTGCTGGGGCGCAGCCAGCCGGCGATCTCGCTTCAGATCCGCAGGCTTGAGGACCTCGTCCGCTCGCCGCTTCTGTCGCAGGAAGGCCGCGCGATCTCGCCCACACCGGCCGGCGAAGCGCTTCTGTCCTATGCGCGCGAGATGATGCGCATCAACGATGAGGCCGTGCGCTATTTCCATCGCGCGGAAATGAGCGCTGTCCTGCGCATCGGCCTGCCGACCGACTATGCCGTGGCCTTCCTTCAGAACACGCTGACCACGTTCCGGCGCAATCACCTCGAGGTCGATCTCGAGATCTATTGCGACCTCAGCCGCGAACTGCACCAGCACCTGCGCTCGGACGACCTCGACATCATCGTCGCCACCATGCCGACGGCGCGGATGCCCTATCTGTCGCGCGCCTGGGTCGAGCAGCCGATCTGGGCAGCGGCCGAGACGCTCGACCTGCCGGACACGCGCCCTGTCCCGCTTGGCGCGCATCTGGAGGGCTGCGATTACCGCTCGCGCATGATCGAGGCGCTCGACGGGGCCGAACGCCGCTGGCGGATCATCTATACCGGGCCGGGCATCTCGGGCCTGCAGAACGCTGTCCTGAACGGTTTTTGCGTCACGGCCCTGACCCATGCCACGATGCTGTCCGGCATGCGCGAGCTGCGCGAAGACGAAGGTTTCCCGAAGCTGGAGCCGCTGCGAATCGGCCTTTTCTACAAGCATCCGCGGCTATCGGCGGCCGGGCTGCAACTGGTCAGCGACCTTGTGGCCAGCCTGGAAAGCGTCGGATCAGGTGTGCAAACCGTCACGGGCTAGTCTGTCGATCCTGCGCCATAACGCGCGCTTATCAATGAATTTCAAGAACGTATTTTGTTCGGACGCGCCGATCTCCTAACCTCTCGTCAATCCATAATCCAGAACAACGAGAACAGGGAGCTACTGAGATGTCAGAGTTTGAGAAGGCCGCGACCGGCCTGACGCGTCGCTCACTGCTTGCCTCGGGAGCCGCCGTTCTGGCCACCCCGATGCTGTCACGCCGCGCCTTCGCGCAGGCGACGGAACTGACCATGCTGGCGTGGTACGGCCATGCCGAACCCGATATCGTTGCCGAGTTCGAGGCCGAGAATAACGTCAAGTTCGTGCCGAAATACTATACTGGCGGCGACAACATGCTGGGCCTGATCTCGCAATCGCCCCCCGGCACCTTCGACGTGATCCTGTCCGACGCCGAATATGTGCTGGCGCTGAACGAGGCGGGCTATGTCGAGGAGCTGGATCCGAACGATTACGATCTGACCGATTATTTCCCGGAATTCCAGAACTTCCCGGGCAATTGGAGCGACGGTAAGCTTTTCTCGCTGGTCACACGCTTTGGCTTCCTCGGCGTGGCCTATAACACCGATGCGCTTACCGAGGCCGAGGCCGCCAACTACAATGTTTTCTGGGATCCGAAACTGACCGGCAAAGTCGGTCATTTCGACTGGCACCTGCCGAACCTGGGGCAGATGAGCCTGCTGAACGGCAATGCGAATCCCTATGATATCGACGAAGCGGCCTGGCAGGCCGTGAAGGACAAGACCATGACGCTCAGGCCGCAGATCGGCGGCTTCTTCGATTATGGCGGCACCTTCTCGTCCCTGAACGACGGTCAGATGCTTGCCTTCTGTGGTATCGGTGACTGGATCACAGGGGTTCTGGAAAAGAATGGCGCCAAGGTGCGTTCGATCATTCCCGAACAGGGCGGGTTGCAGTGGTCGGAATGCTTCTCGATCGGGAAGGGGTCGCAGAAAGCCGACCTCGCCAAGAAGTGGATCCAGTACATCACCTCGGCCAAGGGTCAGGCGAAATCTGCACAGATGGCCGCCTATCCCGCGCTGATCCCGAACCAGAAGGGCTGGGAAGTGCTGCAGGCCGAAAACCCTGATGAGGCAAAACGCCAGGGGATGACCAAGGACGCCGGCAACGCGATCGAAATGATCCGCGCCGGGCGCATCAAGTTCCGCCAGTGGCCGGTGCAGCAAAGCCTCGAAGACTGGAACGACTTCTGGTCGGAATACAAGGGCGCCTGATCCGCCGCCAGTGCAAAGACAGGCCAACAACAGCTGTTTGCTGGCCTGTACCCACCAACCGGAGAGCGCCCGCCTATGCGACGCCCGATCACGCTTTACGGCCTGACCTTCTCGCTGCCGCTTCTCGTCTGGCAGATCCTGTTCTTTGTCTTTCCGCTGCTGTTTCTTGTCGCGCTGTCGTTCTGGACCGTGAAGAACTTCGCGATGCGGCCGGATTTCGACACGGTGAACTGGACCACGATGTATGGCCGCGCCGTATTCTGGCAGGCTTATGGCACGACTTTCGTTCTGGCCACTGCTGCCTCGTTCCTGACAAGCGTGCTGGCCTTCCCGGCGGCCTATGCCATCGCCTTCAAGCTTTCCGACACCGCCCGCCGCTGGGCCGTCTTCCTGATGGTCATCCCGTTTTTCACGAGCTACCTCGTCCGTGTCTATTCCTGGCAGATCTTCCTGTCGGATTCGGGCATCATCAACGTCACCCTTGGATGGGTCGGTCTTGGGCCGCTGCCGCTGTTGAACACCGTCGGCGCCACGATGATCGGCTACCTGACGCTCAGCTTTCCGCTGGTCGTGCTCCTCCAGCTTTTCAGCCTTGTCTTCATCGACCGCACGCTGATCGAGGCGGCGCATAACATGCGTTGCGGGCGCCTGCGCACGGTCTTTGCCGTCATCATTCCGTCGGCGCGGACGGGCCTCGTCATCGCCGCTCTTTTCTGCTTCATCCTGTCGTTCGGCGATTTCGTCAGCCCGATCTATCTGGGCGGGGGCGAGCCGACGACGCTGTCGATCCTGATCACCGACACCACGAAATCCGGCCAGCAATGGCCCCGCGCCGCGGTCATCGCGCTGACCATGATCGCCACACTTCTGGCGGTGGCCTTTGTCGCGGTGAAATTCGCCTACAAGGGGAAGTCGAAATGAGCGCGTCCGCCGATCCCAACCGCAACCGGGCCGTCGACTGGGCGCTGATGGCCTATATCGTGCTTGCCTATGCGTTCGTCTTCGCGCCGATCGCGGCAAGTTTCGTCTTCTCCTTCAACTCGGACCGCTTCCCCTCGATCCCGCTTGGTCACTTCACGCTCGACTGGTATCGCGCGGTCGCCACCGACCCGCTGGTCTGGGAAGGCGCGCGCAACACCCTGTTTGTCGGCGTGATCGTCGGGGTGGTATCGACCGCACTTGGCTTCGGCGCCGCCTATACCGACTATCGCTACAATTTCTTCGGCAAGCAGGTCTATCTGGCCCTGGCGCTTCTGCCGCCAACGATCCCGGTCATCATCCTTGGCCTCGCCATGCTCGCCTATCTGTCCCGGGTCGGCCTGTCGGGCAATGCGCTTTCGGTCATCATCTCGCATGTCGTCGTCTGCGCCCCCTTTGCCATGGCCATCATCAGGCTCAGGCTGTCGCAGATGGACCCGGCGCTTGAGCCTGCGGCCTGGAACCTCGGCGCGTCGGAATGGAAGGCGATGCGCCACGTCATCGTGCCCTTCACGATGCCCGCCATTCTTGGCGCACTCTTCATCACCATGGCCGTCTCATTCGACGAATTCGCCGTGGCATGGTTCGTCTCGGGTCTGAACGAGACGCTGCCGGTCAAGGTGCTGGGCTTCCTGCAAGGTCAGGTCAGCCCGCGGATCAACGCGATCGGAACTTTCGTCTTCGTCCTGTCCATGACGCTTGTGATCCTGGCGCAGCTTCTGCTGTCAGGCCGCAGCGCCACGCCCGCCGACAAGGAGTAAAGCATGCAACGCGACACGCTCGTTTCGTTCGAAGGCGTCGTCAAACGCTTCGGCAGTTTCGTCGCCGTCCAGAAGCTCGATTTCGAGATCCGCAAGGGCGAGTTCCTCGCGATCATGGGCTCGTCCGGCTGTGGCAAGACGACGACGCTCAGGATGCTGGCGGGGCTGGAAGCGCCGAGCAAAGGGGTGATCCGTCTTTCCGGCAAGCCGATAAACGACCTGCCAACCTGGAGCCGCGACACGCCGATGGTGTGGCAAAGCCTCGCGCTCTTCCCCTTCCTGAATGTGCGCGAGAACGTCGAGTTCGCGCTGAAGATGCGCGGCGTCGGCAAGGCCGAGCGGCGGCGGCGGGCGGAACAGTGGCTTGAGCGGATGCAGATCAGTGAATTCGCCGATCGCAATATCGCCCAGCTTTCCGGCGGCCAGCGTCAGCGCGTGGCGCTCGCCAGATCGCTGGTGGTCGAACCCGAGATCCTGCTGCTTGACGAACCGCTTTCGGCACTCGACGCGGCGCTGAAGGTGAGGATGCAGTCGGTCCTGAAGAACCTTCAGCGCGAAACCGGCATCACCTTCGTCTATGTAACGCACAGCCAGTCCGAGGCGTTCTCGATGGCCGACCGCGTGGTGATCATGAGCCGGGGCAAGATCGAACAGATCGGCACCCCGCAAGAGATCTACCGCACCCCGCGCACCCGGTTCGTCGCCGATTTCCTTGGCTCGTCCAACCTTTTCAGCGGCAAGGTCCGCGCGGCGGGCGGGGGGCTGGCGCTCGATACCCCGGCCGGCGAGCTGCGGCTTGCGCCTGACGCAGGCCAGACGGTGGGCGACACGGCGACCATGACCGTTCTCGATACCAAGACCCACCTCAGCGTGACGGTGCCCGCGGGCGCGGTCAATGTCGTGCCCGTGCGGGTCATCGGCGAGGAATTCGTCGGCGCCACCGCCACGCTTTATCTCGAAACCTCCCAGGGCCAGGAAATCCGCGTCCAGAAGGGGCACGACGAATTCGCCGATCTGCCGATCGGGATGGGCCAGAACCTCTATGCCTGGTGGAACCCGGAGGACGCCCATCTTGTCGCCGAATCCTGACCCAAACTGGTACGCGCCGCCATTCTTGACCGGCCGCCTTGGTCCCTTGGCCAGCGACCGCGCGAAGCAGCGCTGCAGGACGAGCATCGTTTTCGTGCAAGGCGACGGCCTTAGCCAGGCGCGGATGGATCGCGCGGCGCTGGAAAGCGAGGGGCTCCGGTCTCTTCTGCGGCGCTGCATCGATAGGATCACCCGCTGTTCCGGGCGGCGTTCGGACCACGAGGAAAGCCAGTAGCCATTTCCGCTGGCGGCGCAGCAAGGGATCGGAATCTGGGTTGTTCCCAAGAACGCACTCGTGCGCAGGCGCATACCGCCGTACATCTGATCTTCGCGGATCGCGACGGCCGGCAAATTGGCCGTGTCGTAGGTCAGCCCGTCACCGCCATCGATGTTGAGGATGGTTGAAAGCGCTTCCTTCAGCTGGGTTTCTTCGTCTCCGCCATATGACATTGATTTTATTTATATTTATTGCCGTTGAGCGGATTTACCCGCCAAAAAACCCGCCAATATAAAAACGCTTGAATGCGACCATGTGCGACACATTTGGCATCCTGCCATCTGAGGCGCAAAGCCGAAACGATCACCTTCGCGGCGGTTTCGATCCACGAAGCCCAAGGGCCAAAGGCCAGGGCAAACTCATCTGCAGACATGACCGGGGCGGGCGGTCGGGGCGGCTGGGCAATCGTCATATCAGGGTCAGGCCAATCCGCCTGAAACTCATGCACCGATGCGCCATATCTACCCTGAGCGGCTGGTGGTTGTGGCCGAGGGCCACGTGATTTGCACGCATGAGCGCATTATCGACCGGTCGCACCGCCAGCCGGGGCGCGTCATCTATGACTGGCGCCACTATCTGGCAGTCGTTCAGCGCAAACCCGGGGCGCTGCGCAATGGTGCGCCCTTCGTGGAAATGCCCGAACC
>NZ_QPJL01000010.1 GCF_003337565.1 Paracoccus lutimaris | reverse complement strand
GACATCAGGTCTCGTGCCAATCTGGTCTCCATTGCAGGTACCAGCTTGAATCACGATCAGGCCACCCTGTGAATCCCTTTTGTCAACACCACCTAGAGTGCCTACTGCACACGCACAAGGGAGTTTGTTGATTCTGTAAACACTCGCGGGTTGAGCGACTCCGGAGAGATATGAAGAGATGAGCCGGGGCCTACCCCCGAACTTCCGCCCCATGTCGGCAACCGGCGGGGGGAGGCACGCGCAAGACAGGCGGAATATAACTTTTTCTGCTGGTTGTGATGTGATAACATAACACTATGTTATGAGTGCTGTGTTTTACGAGTGACCCGCTATGCCGATCCCTGCTGCCCTTGTCCGGGCGCATCTGAACTTTCTGCCCGATGAAACTGCCGACGACACGATCCTGACCCATTATGGCAACGTCGCCGAGGCGTGGGTGGCGTCCTATACCGGCCTGCCGTTTGACGCGGGCAACGTGCTGATGGTGCAAGCCGTGCTGCTGTTGGTGGCGCATCAGTATGAGGCGCGCGAGGCCGTCACCTTCGCCAGCGCCTACCAGCTTCCGTTCGGCGTGACCGACCTGCTGTCTGGCGTGAAGCGGCAGGTTGTCGGCTATGTGCCCGAGCATGAGGCCGCGCCCAATGGCTGATCTGGTGCAAGGCTCCAAGGAACTGACCCGGAAACTGCAAGCGATGCGCGATGCCGCAGCGCCTATCCTGCGCCCGGAACTGGTGAAGGCTGGGAACGAGATCGCCGCCGACATGCGGGTGCTGGCCGAGGCATCGCGGCGCACGGGCGATCTGATCGAAAGCATTCACGTCACCGGCCCCGGCGAAACCACCCCGCCGCATTCCACCGATGGCGGGCAGCGCGTGGCAGGCGAGTTCGAGGTGCTGGTGACGGCGGGCGATAGCGATGCCCGTCACGCGCATCTGGTCGAGGGCGGCACCGCACCCCGGATGCACAAGGACGGCACCACCACCGGCACCATGCCCGCCGCGCCATTCTTCAACCCAGCATGGCGCTTGAACCGAAAACGCCTCGAACAGCGCATGAACCGGCTGCTGCGCCGCGCGATCCGCGAGGCCAGCCAATGACCCCCGACATGGAATTGCAACGCGCCGTGCGGCTGGCACTGATCGCGACGCCGGATGTTGTCCAGCATGTCGCGCCCGAGCGCATCCGCACCGGCCTTGCCCGTCCCGAGATCATGCCCTGCATCATCATGTCGTCAGCCGAGGTGCATACGGCGATGCTGCCGACCAGCTTCGTCGCCTGTCGGGCGAACTGGACGCGGCGCAACAGGGATTCCGCGACGGCACCATGACCGGCGAGGATTTTGCCGCCAAGCTGGGCGAGATCGAGACCGGCGCGCAGGATGCTTTCGCCAGCCTGTCGGACGTGGATCGCGCGCAGTTCTCGGGCATCATGTCGCAGCTTGGACGCCTCGGGGGCGTGATCGCATCCGTCACCGCGCAGGCATCGGCGCTGGTTGGTGAACTGGCGAAGGCTGCGCAGATCGACCCCGGCACCAAGCGGCTTGAAGCCCTGCGCCAGCAACATGCCGCGCAATCCGCCAGCATGAGCAGTCTCGACGCCATGCGCGCGGCCAATGACCGTTTCGTCGCCAGCGAGAATGCCCGGAACGCCGCCACCAGTGAAAGCCTGAAACTGGACCGCGAGAAGGCCGAGGTGCGCAAGCGCGCATCCGAGGCAGGCGCGACCCTGACCGATGCCGAGATCACCACCGCCGCGCAGGCGGCGCTGGACGGTGATGCGGCCCGTTCCGCCGCCGATGCCGCCGCGCGATCCTCGGGTGGCTCTGGCGGGCGTTCTGGCGGTGCCGGTGGTGCGGCGGCGCTGGACGAATTTGCCCGCGAGGCGCAGGCGATCCGTGACCGGACGCGGGAACTGGAATTTGAATCCGCTGCCCTGATCGCGGGCGCGGCGGCTGGCAAGAGCTATGGCGATGCCGTCGCCCTCGCAGCCGAGAAGGCCAAGCTGCTGCATGCCGCGCAACAGGCCGGGAAGGCGATCACACCCGAACTGACCGCCGAGATCGACAAGCTGGCGCAGAGCTATGCCGATGCCGCGAGCAAGGCCGATCAGGCCGCCGACAAGATGAAGAAGGTCGAGGACGCGGGCCAGAAAGGCGCGCAGGCGCTGTCCGACTTGTTCGGCGGCATCCTGTCTGGTTCCATGTCGGCGGGCGAGGCGCTGGCCGGGCTGCTGCGGCAGATCGCCGCAGCACAATTTCATCGCGTGTTCATGGGCATGTTCGGACAGGGCGGCATGTTTGCCGGTGCCGGGCAATGGCTGGGCGGCCTGCTGGGCTTTGCCGAGGGCGGCTATACCGGCCACGGCGGCAAGCATCAGCCTGCCGGTATCGTTCACGCGGGCGAGTATGTGTTCAGCGCCGAGACGGTCAAGCGCATCGGCGCGGGCAATCTCGAACGGATGCACCGGAGCGCCCGCAGGGGCTATGCCGAGGGCGGGCTGGTCGGTGCTGCCGGAAAGGTCGCGAGGGCCGTCAGCGACTCGCCCAGCGGCTCTGCGAAGGTGTCAGCCCCCGTGATCAACATCACCGGCGGCGCGGTGACGGTGAATGCGACCGGTGGAACGCCCGAGCAGAACAGCGAGCTTGCCAAGCAGA
Source organism: Paracoccus lutimaris (assembly GCF_003337565.1). Lineage (GTDB taxonomy): Bacteria > Pseudomonadota > Alphaproteobacteria > Rhodobacterales > Rhodobacteraceae > Paracoccus > Paracoccus lutimaris. The sequence continues at coordinate 152,315 of NZ_QPJL01000010.1, read as the reverse complement.
TCGCCCGCGAGTCCGAAGCCGCAATGCGCGTGATGGTGCAATCCGAGATGATCCGCCAGATGAGGCCCGGCGGGATGCTGCGCTAGTGCTTCGGGATTTGAGGCTTGCGCATACACTCCATTGATTCCATGCAACTAACCGGTTGCGCGCAGGAACTGATATGCTATGTTGCAAGCAAGTTATCCTTATGAAGTGCTAGGCGAGCGTCTTGTCGCAGACCCTACCCATGAGATCGCATGACACTCGGCTGCACCTAATCAATGCAGCCTTGTTCGATCCTAGCCTTCGGCAAAGATCCCGCAGAACGCCGAATACGAGACGGTGCGCGGAGACGGGTTAGCTAGGAACCCGCAGGTTTGATCGCCCCAGATCGCACCCCGGTGGAGAACATCGGACGCACTGGGACGGTTGCTTCCCGCACATTAGCGAATAGCGCCACAAAAGATTGCGGCTCTGTCAGTGATGACAACCGCTGGATACAGGTCTGGTTGTAGGTAAGCCGCCTGTGTCGCGCAGCCTTCGGGCTGCAACCGCATGGCCGAAAGGCCGGATGCGCCGAATATCGCCGGGACAATGGATGCCGCCCGGTCGCCTTGATCAGCAGGTTCGGTTCACCACTTCGACTGAAAGATTTAGTCGATCAATCCCCCTGACGGATACACAACTAGCCAGAACATCGGTTCTGGCTGAACTATGGCTGTGTATCCGTCAGGGGGAATAGTCATCTCCTGAAAGGGGATTACACAAACAGATGACAATCTTCCGGTCATGATAAAGAGAAACGTCAATCGAGCGCGAAGCGCGAGATGGCAAGGAGCGAAGCGACGCGCAGGGAGGCGCGAAGCGCCGAGTGTCTCGCGTATTCCTAGACACGCGGCGCGCAGATCATAAACGCAGACATGGTTCGCCTTCGGCTTCGACGTCACCTGCGTTGTGGCCGGAACCGGAAGGGTTGGGGGAGCACACATTCCGGTTAAGACCGGCAGTTTTTTATTGAGAATCATTCTCATCTGATGTAGATAGTCTCTACCGGGAGTGATTACCCGGCTTACCAGACCCGCGCGCAACTCGTTCCTGCGCGCGGGTTTTTCTTTTGCTTTCAAGCCCAGCACATAAGTAAGCACTTACTTACCTTTTATATAATAAAATCATATAGTTGCGAAAGTTTCCTCTTGCACACGGATTCCGTGTCGTCCTAGATTCTGGTTATCCAAATCAGCAACGAGCAATACCATGACCACCTTCATTCCCGATTCTGCCTATGAAACTCTGATCGACGATCTGGCGGACGCGTTCATGGCCGCTGCGACCGGCATGGGCGACCTGCGCGGCAAACTGGCCGAGGCGCTGGTCGTCGCTGGTGTGCTGCCGGAAGCCTGCCGCGAGGATGCAGGGGCGGCGCTGGCTGCGTAATCACGAATTTGTGAGGAATGCATTTGTCAGTTGCATTACTATATACACAGTAATAGTAATGATCGGGAAGGAGACGCAGACATGCCAAATGCAAACGCAGAAGCGCAGCGCCGTTGGAGGCAGCGCCAGAAGGAAAAGAAGCAAGAGGAGCTTGTGCAGGCCGTAGCGCCGGCAGGTGTCTTCCGCAAACCGTTCTTTGAGGTGTTCACACCCGACGATCAGGTGGGTTCGCAATATTGTCAGGCGCTTGAATTGACCGGAATTGCAGCGCCACTGTTTGAGGACGACAGAGGCCCGGAAGCATTCACGCTAGACGATTTGCAGGACCACAATCCCTTTGGTGAGGATTCCAGCACGTCGCTAGGCCGTGCCGAGGTGATGATAGGCTGCCTGATCAAAGCAGCGCAGGGCTTGGCCGATGAGGTGAATGCATACAAGCGCACCGAGATCAAAGCCCGCCTTGCCGAAGTCGAGGCTTCCGACCTGTCGGATCCGGCCAAGAAAAAGGCGGCGCTGAAAGAGGCCGCGCGCCTCAACAAGATGCTGGACCAGCTTGATAAGCAGGTCCGCTGGACCTTCCCGGCGTGGAAGGTGACGGGCTGAGCCGACAATCTGCGCCCGGTTCAGATGCAACAAAGGCGGTTGATGTTCCACGACCACCGCCCTTGTCACCTAGCAGTAATATTTGGAGATACCTACCAATGAAGAGCAGTGTCAAGACCACCCCGGTGGCGGCAAGCGTCACCGGTCGCGATGGCTACATCGTCGTTAAGGCGCTTATATATGCAATCGCACGCATCCAGTCTCTGCCCGAGGACCGGCAGGAATACAGCGACATGCTGGATATGTGCACAGTCTTGCACGACCTGGATTTTCCGCAGTCGATGCTTGACATGATCCATTCCGATGTTGAGCACCACATGCAGCGTGAGGTCGATCTATATCCCGGTGAAGGAATGGAGGCCGAACGGAAGGCGACACGCGCCCGGATCGACGCCGAGCGCGCCCGGATCGACGCCATGAAGTCGGATCATGCTGAGGCGCTACGGTGCTTCAACGAGAGCGACGAGGCTGTGTAATGTTGTCATCCATGCATTCGATGCAGCGTCAGCATGTTTTGGCCTATCTTGAAGCGAACTATACCCCGAGCAAACAGGCAGTCACATACCGGTTACATGCCGACATGGTATCGTCAGTGTTCAGGCAGAAGCAGAAGGAACTTCATGCCGCAGAACGGAGCCTTGCCGATCTCAGGTTGAGGTATGAGCGCATGAAAATGAAGGTGATGCATCTGCGCGAGGAAGTCGAAAACGCAGAGAAAGCGCGCTTGAACTATAGCCTCAACTTGGACGAGGCGGATTGGATGCGGCGACAAGAAGAACTTTCGACGTTTACCCCCTGATCCCATGAGACAGATCACCGCGCCAGCCGTAAGGACAATGTATAGGGCTGGCGCGGCCCGGTGGACTTACTCCACCACCGAATGCGCTGCGATTAGACGGTGAGTGCGCGGCCTGCATTAGCCAAACCCCGTCATGGTGCGGCGACCCACTCCTTTTGGTCGCGCGGCACCGGGCGCGACCAATCCGCGCCCCACAGCCTGAATTGTGGTGAAAAATTGAAAGGGCGGGGGGCGATCCCCGCCCTTTCTGCTGGGCGGATGACGTGGGTTCGTGCTTGCCTTTCGGACCTATCTAACGCAACGTCATTTAGGTCATTTTTAGGGGCGTCACATTGTTACAAAACTTCTCATAAGGTATTGATTTACAATGAGTCATTCACGGTTCGAGTCCCTCACCGCCCACCATTTCCCCAGTCAATCGGACCCCTGTCCATGACCGGCGCGCTTGCCTCGCTGCGCGTGGTCGAGATCGCCGGGCTTGGCCCGACACCCTTTGCGGCGATGTGGCTTGCCGATCACGGCGCCCGCGTGATCCGCATTGCCCGGCCCGGCGCGCGCCATGTGCTGGGATTGGAGCGCGACGTTCTGGATCGCGGCCGCGACTGGCTGGAGCTGGACCTGAAATCGCCCGAGGGGCAGGCCACCGCCCGCGCCCTGATCGGCCAGGCCGATGCGCTGATCGAGGGCATGCGCCCCGGCGTGATGGAGCGGCTGGGCCTTGGCCCCGACGACTTTCCCGGGAACCCGCGTCTGGTCTATGGCCGCATGACCGGTTGGGGGCAGGCGGGGCCATTGGCGCATTCGGCGGGCCATGACCTGACCTATCTGGCGATCACCGGCGCCCTGCATGCCATCGGTCCGGCCGATCACCCCTTGCCGCCCATGAACCTGCTGGGCGATTTTGCCGGGGGCTCGATGTATCTGGTCGCGGGCATGCTCGCCGCGGTCCTGAAGGCGCGCGAAAGCGGGCAGGGGCAGGTGGTCGATGCGGCGATCAGCGACGGGGTCGCGCATCTGATGGCGATGATCTCGGGGATGCGGATGGCCGGAGCGTGGCAGGACCGGCGGCAGGCCAATATCCTTGATGGCGCGGCGCCCTATTACGGCTGCTATGAATGCGCCTGTGGCGGGCATCTGGCCATCGGCGCCATCGAGCCGCAATTCTGGGCCGAGCTGCTGATGCGGATCGGGCTTGATGCCATGGGCCTGCCCGACCGCCGCGATCCCGCGCAATGGCCGGCACTGCGCGCAATTCTTGCGGCGCATTTCAGGACCCGCAGCCGCGACGACTGGGCGCGTCTTCTGGAAGGCAGCGATGCCTGCGCAGCGCCCGTCCTTTCGATTGACGAGGCCCCGGCACATGCCCATAACCGGGCGCGCTGGGTCCATGGCGATAACGGACCCAATCCGGCGCCACTGTTGTCGCGCACGCCCGGAGTGCTGCGGCCGGGGCGGAAACTGCAACCGGCCGAGGCGCTGGAAATCTGGTGCGCGCAGCCCTGACTGCGGGGCCAATCGGTGCGGTCAATCCGGTTGACTTCATGGCGCGAATCCGCGATATAGCCGCGACCGGCCGGGTTTCTGCCCGTTGCCGGTGCGTTATTTTGAACCTCACCCATATCCAGGGTGCGCTGTCCGAAGGCGGGGCCAACCCACAAACACCTGCGATCGCAGGGGCCAAAGGACGCGGCAGAACAAGGAAAGACGGAATGTTCGCAGTTCTCAAGACGGGCGGCAAGCAATACCGGGTTCAGGCCGGTGATGTGCTGCGCGTCGAAAAACTGAACGCCGAAGCCGGCGACAAGGTCCAGTTCAACGACGTGCTGATGATCGGTGCGACTGTCGGTGCGCCGCTGGTTGCCGGTGCCGCCGTGCAGGCCGAAGTCATCGACACGATCAAGGCCGACAAGGTCATCACCTATGTCAAGCGTCGCCGCAAGCACAGCTCGCAGCGCACCCGTGGCCATCGCCAGCAGCTGACCCTGCTGCGCGTGACCGAGCTTCTGGAAAAGGGCGGCGACAAGACCGACGTGAAGGCTGCCGTCGGCGCCCGCACCAAGGTCGAGGCGGCCCCCACGAAACCGGCGAAAGCCACGAAAGCCAAGGCCGCAGCTGCGGCTGAAGCCGCCAGCGAATAAGGAGACTGACCCATGGCACATAAGAAAGCAGGCGGTTCGTCCCGCAACGGTCGCGACTCGGCCGGTCGTCGTCTTGGCGTCAAGCTGTTCGGTGGCCAGTCGGCCGTCGCCGGCAACATCATCGTGCGTCAGCGCGGTACCACCTGGTGGCCGGGCCAGAACGTCGGCATGGGCCGCGATCACACGCTGTTCGCGCTGACCGACGGTCACGTGACCTTCCGCAAGGGCCTCAAGGGCCGCACCTATATTTCGGTGCTGCCTGCCAATCTCGAGGCTGCCGAGTAAGCCGATTCTTAACACTCGGGTGCTAAAGGGGGATCGGCCAAGGCCGGTCCCCTTCGCATTTCCAAGGACCGCACCCATATCTATTGCGAGCAAGACGGGGAGAAGAGCATGACGACCGGATCCATGGCTTCGGAGCTGGCGCGGCAAGAGGAGATCGTCGCCGAACGGCTGGTGCTGCGACCGCTGCGCCTGTCGGATGCGGGGCTGATTGCGCATTACACCGCCGACCGCCGCGTGGCCGAAGGGACGCGGTCCATTCCGCATCCCTTGCCGCCGGGCGCGGCCGAGGCCTATGTCAAGCGCGCCATGTCCTCGGATCGTGACGAGGATGTCTGGGCCATCGACGGCTCGGACAACAAGCTGGCCGAACTGCTGGGCGTGGTCTCGCTGACCCGGATGGAGGCAGAGCAGTCCGAACTGGGTTTCTGGATCGGGGCGGGGTTCTGGAATACCGGCTTCGCGACCGAGGCTGTCGCTGCGCTGGTCGCTGCCAATCCGCATGGCTCGCGCACGCTTTTCGCCGAGGCGTTTCAGGACAATCCCGGCTCGGCCCGGGTGCTGACCAATAGCGGCTTCGAATATCTGGGCGATGCGGAAAGCTGGTCGGTGGCCCGCAATGCCCGCGTGCCGACCTGGACCTATCTGCGCAAGATGGGCTGAACCCGTCGGGAACACGTTAAGAATGAAAAAGGGCGCCCTGATGGCGCCCTTTGCATATCTGGCCTGGCCGGTTCAGGGGCGAAGCGTGACGGCATTGCCGGCGCCGGTGATCACCACCTCGCGCAGGTTGGCCATGCTGGCATGGGACAGCGTCATGCCGACGGTGATCGTGTCGCTGGCCGGGTTCGGCGGGTTTGCCGCCGCGAATGTGTCGGGCGGCGGCGGATAGCCGACCAGGCGCAGGCGCAGCACGCCGTTCTCGTCGGGGCGGATGCGGCCCTTGGGCATCGGCACCTCGGTCACCAGCGCCACGTCCCACCAGCCTTTGGTCTGCGCAAGGCCGGTCACCACCAGCAGCCGGCCCTCGTAAAGCGGATCCCATTTGGCGCTGACAACACGGGCCAGCGGCGCGCGGCCATCCGTCTGCGTGGTCGGATAACCTCCCTCGGGTGCCAGCGTCTGCGGCTCGGACGAGCCGCCATCGAACCATCCCAGCGGGCTCCATCCGCTGCCCGGCCCGCCGCATCCGGCCAATACGAGCATCGCACAGCCGAAAAGGGCCAATGTTCTTGTCCGCATGGGTTGCTGTCCCTGTTTTCCTTGTTCCTGCGGCAGTGATAGGGCAAGTCGTGCGGGGGCGAAAGCCTCTTTGACCGCGCGGGCTTGCCGCGCTATGCCAAGCCCGCCCGCAGGCCCGCGGGAGTGAAAGGATGCCCATGGCCACGCCCGCTTTTGAAGAGATCGCCGAAACCTTCGATTTCCTCGATGACTGGGAGGACCGCTATCGCCATGTCATCGAACTGGGCAAGGCCATGCCGCCGATGGATGCGGCCCTGCAAGTGCCCGCGACCAAGGTCGAAGGCTGCGCCAGCCAGGTCTGGATCATGCCCCGGATCGCCGAAGGGCGCTTTGACTTTCAGGGTGACAGCGACGCGCTGATCGTGCGCGGGCTGATCGCCATCCTGCATGCGCTTTATTCCGGCGTGCCCGTGGCCGAGGTCGGCAAGATCAATGCCCCGGCCGAGCTGGGGCGGCTGGGCCTGCAGGAGCATCTGTCCTCGCAGCGCTCGAACGGTTTGCGGGCCATGGTGGAGCGCATCCGGCTGCTGGCGGCCGCCGCCTGAACTCAGCCGCCGCGGCGGTGCGAGATCCAGCCGCCGCCCAGCACCCGCGTGCCTTCGGTCGCGTAAAAGACGCAGGCCTGCCCGGGGCTGACGCCCTCTTCGGGGTCGAGAAGTTCGATCTCGGCGCGGCGGTCGCCGGTGGCGCGCAGGATCGCCGGGCGCGGCGGCCGGGTCGAGCGGATGCGGGCATTGATTGCGATCTCACCCTCAAAGGGTTGATCTCCCAGCCAATTCACCTCGGTCACTGGCACGATTTTCGTAGCCAGCGCCTGTTTCGGGCCGACGATGACGCGGCGGTTGTCGGGATCAAGGCGCACAACATAAAGCGGATCGCCCAAGCCGCCGATGCCCAGCCCGCGCCGCTGGCCGATGGTGTAATGAATGACGCCGCGATGCTCACCCAGCACGTTGCCGTCCAGATCGACGATTTCGCCCGGATCGGCCGAGCCGGGGCGCAGCTTTTCGATGACGCTGGCGTAATTCCCGTTCGGCACGAAGCAGATGTCCTGGCTGTCGGGCTTGTCGGCGACCGCCAGCCCGTATTGCGCGGCCAGTGCCCGCGTCTCGGCCTTGCTGGCAAGCCCGCCCAGAGGAAAGCGCAGGAATTCAAGCTGTTCGCGCGTGGTCGAGAACAGGAAATAGCTTTGATCGCGGTTCGGGTCGGCAGCCATATGCAGCTCGGCCCCCGCCTTGCCGTCATGGCGGCGGATGTAATGGCCGGTCGCCATGCAATCGGCGTCCAGCTCACGCGCGGTTTCAAGCAGATCGCGGAACTTCACCCGCTCATTGCAACGGATGCAAGGTACGGGGGTTGCGCCGGCCAGATAGGCATCGGCGAATTCCTCGATCACGGATTCGCGGAACTTGTTTTCATAATCAAGGACGTAATGCGGGAATCCAATGCGCTCGGCGACGCGACGCGCATCATGGATATCCTGCCCGGCACAGCAGGCACCCTTTTTCGCCAGCGCCGCGCCATGATCGTAAAGTTGCAAGGTGACGCCGATGACATCATAGCCCTGTTCCGCCAGCATTGCCGCCACGACCGAGCTGTCGACACCGCCCGACATGGCAACGACCACGCGCGTCTGCGCCGGCGGCTTTGGAAAGCCCAGCGAATTCACAGGCATGTCTTGCGCGGTCTTGCGCAGGTCGGTTCCGGGCATTGTCATGGATCGTCCTTTCGCGGCGCCGATCCGGGGCGCTGCATTTCCAGACATTTATAGGAAAAATCCACGAATTCTCAAGGGGCGCGCGGCAAAAATGCAGCTAGACTTCACCTCGGCTTAAGAACTCTGTGACAGAAACGACGCAAGAAAGACAGGAACTTGCCGATGTTTTTGAAGAAAACTCCGGGACCGCGCACGGTCATTTTGTCAGATGGCACCATTCTGACGCTGGCCGATCTGCCCGATCCGGCGACGCGATGGGTCGCCAGCCGCAAGGCGGTGGTGGTCGATGCGGTGAACCACGGCCTGATCACCCGCAACGACGCGATTCTTCGCTATGGCCTGACCGAGGAGGAGTTCGACGCCTGGGCCAGCGCGGTGCGCAAGCACGGACGGAATGGGCTGAAGATCACGCAATTGCAAAAATTTAGACAATTTTAAGTTGTGCAATGTCTGTGATTTCTCCGGTAACGTGATATTAACCTTTCGCTGACATCATCGTCGCGATACCGGTTAGCAAGGGGAAATGACATGCGAATCCTTCTTGTGGAGGATGATCCTACCACGGCACGCAGCATCGAGATGATGCTGACCCATGCCAGTTACAACGTTTACCGGACGGATATGGGCGAGGAAGGGATCGACCTTGCCAAGCTCTATGACTACGATCTGATCCTGCTGGATTTGGACCTGCCGGACATGCACGGGATGGAGGTTTTGCGCCAGATCCGCATGTCCCGTGTCGATACGCCGATCCTGATCCTGACCGGCTCGGACGATACCGAAAGCAAGCTGCGCGGTTTCGGCTTCGGCGCCGATGACTACATGACCAAACCCTTCAACCGTGATGAGCTGATTGCCCGCATTCAGGCGATCATCCGGCGGTCGAAAGGTCACAGCCAGTCGGTGATCCGCACCGGCGAGATGGTGGTCAATCTGGACGCGCGTTCGGTCGAGGTGGCCGGACGCACGATCAATCTGACCGGAAAGGAATACCAGATCCTGGAGCTGCTCAGCCTGCGCAAGGGCACGACGCTGACCAAGGAAATGTTCCTGAACCACCTTTACGGCGGCATGGATGAGCCGGAGCTGAAAATCATCGACGTTTTCGTCTGCAAGCTGCGCAAGAAACTTGCGGCGGCCATGGATGGCGAAAGCCATATCGAGACGGTCTGGGGGCGGGGCTATGTGCTGCGCGATCCGGTCGGTCCGGCCCAGAATGCCGAGCGTATGGCGCTGCGCGCCTGATCCGCGGCGATTGCCGGTGCTGGACAACCAAGCCCCGGCGCCGCTATCACCATTCTCCTGATTGCGGCCGGTTCGGGCCGGCTGCTGACGGAGGGCATGATGAGTACAGACGGCCGAAAGGACGTGTCGGAAACCGGGTCAGGACCGCGTGGGAATGGTGCGAATTTCCCCGATCTCCAAGCTGTATCGGCCGAAGCGGCACAGCTGGCCGAGGAGCTTTCGCGCGCCAATCTTGCCTATCACAACGACGATGCGCCCTTTCTCAGCGACGCGGAATATGATGCGAAAAAGCGCCGCCTGGAGGAAATCGAGACGCACCACCCCGAGCTTGCCCGGGGCGACAGCCCGACAGGCCAGGTCGGCGCGGCTCCAGACGGGCGGTTCGCCAAGGTTGCCCATCGCCAACCGATGCTGTCGCTTGAGAACGGGTTTTCGCGCGACGATGTCGAGGCATTCGTTCAGCGTGTGCGCTCATTCCTGAATCTGGCTCCGCAGGCGCCGCTTGATTTCACAGCCGAGCCCAAAATCGATGGCTTGTCTCTGGCCTTGCGCTATGAAGGCGGCGAGTTGGTTCTCGCCTCGACGCGGGGTGATGGCGCGGTGGGCGAAAACGTGACCGCCAATGCGCGCACCATTTCGGATATCCCGCAAAAGCTTTCGGGCAGGGATTTCCCCGAGGTGCTTGAAATCCGCGGCGAATGCTACATGTCGCATCAGGATTTCGAGGCGCTGAACCAGTTGGAGACCGGCCGGGTCTTCGCCAATCCACGCAATGCGGCCGCCGGATCCTTGCGCCAGCTTGATCCCGCGGTGACGGCGTCGCGGCCCCTGCGATTTTTCGCCTATGCCTGGGGTGAGGTCAGCACCAGTTTCGCGGCCACCCAGTCCGAGGCGGTGGCGCGGATGCACGATTTGGGCTTCCAGACCAATCCGCTGATGCGACTTTGCACCTCCCCCGATGAGATGATCGCGGTCTGGGAGCAGGTCGAGCAGATGCGCGCGACGCTGGGCTATGACATCGACGGCGTGGTCTACAAGGTCAACGATCTGGCCTATCAGGTGCGCCTTGGCATGCGTTCGACGACGCCGCGTTGGGCGCTGGCGCATAAATTTCCGGCCGAACGCGCCTGGACCCGGCTTGAGGCCATCGACATTCAGGTCGGGCGCACCGGCGCGCTCAGCCCGGTGGCGCGGCTGCATCCGGTGACGGTGGGCGGGGTCGTCGTCTCGAACGCGACCCTGCACAATGAGGATTATATCGCCGGACGCGGGGCCGATGGTCAGGACATTCGCGGCGGCAAGGATATCCGCGTCGGCGACTGGGTCGAGATCTATCGCGCCGGCGACGTTATCCCCAAGGTGGCCGATGTCGATCTGGCCAAGCGCCCGGAGGGTTCGCAGCCCTATGCCTTTCCGACTGTCTGCCCGGAATGCGGCTCGCCCGCCATCCGCGACGAGGGGGATTCGGCGCGGCGTTGCACCGGCGGGCTGATCTGTCCTGCGCAGGCGGTCGAGAAACTGCGCCATTTCGTCTCGCGCGCGGCATTCGACATCGAGGGGCTGGGCACCAAGCTGGTCGAGGAGCTGTTCCATGACGGCTGGATCCGCGAGCCGGCCGATATCTTCACCCTGCAGGAACGCTATGGCCCCGGCCAGATCCAGCAATTGAAGAACCGCGACGGCTGGGGCGAGAAAAGCGCTGAAAGCCTGTTTCTGGCCATCGACCGGCGCCGGGATATCGCGCTGGCGCGGCTTTTGTTCGCTCTGGGGATCCGCCATGTCGGCGAGGTCGCGGCACAGGACTTGGCGCGGCATTTCCAGAACTGGCAGGCGCTGGAACATGCGCTGGATATCGGCCGCCCGGCGGCGCTGGCGCATCGCGCGGCCGATGATGCGGCGCAAGCCGAACGCGCATTGGCCGCGAGCGAGGGGCGTCGCGCCCGGATTGCCGAGGCCCGCGCAGCGGCCATTACCAATACCAGCCCGCCGCACGCTGCCTCTGATGCCTGGTCGGACCTGATCGCTGCGGACGGGATCGGGCCGGTCATGGCGCTGTCGCTTTCGGACGCCTTTGCCAACCCGCCCGAGCGCGCGGCGATCGACCGGGTCTTTGCGCAATTGCGAACCGTCATCCCGCCCGAGGCGCGTGCCACCGACAGCGCCATCGCGGGCAAGACTCTGGTTTTTACCGGCACACTGGAAAAGATGACCCGGGCCGAGGCCAAGGCGCGGGCCGAGGCGCTGGGGGCGAATGTGGCGGGCTCGGTCTCTGCCAAAACCGACCTGCTGATCGCGGGGCCGGGCGCGGGCTCCAAGGCGAAAAAGGCCGCCGAACTGGGCATCGAGGTCATCGATGAGGACCAATGGCTGGCGCTGGCGCAGGGATGACGCCGGGCCGTCCGCCGGCACTGTTTCCGCTGTTTGCGGGGCTTGAAACCCTGCCCGGCATCGGTCCGCGTGCGGCCGAGGCCTTTGAGCAGATGGGCGTCACCCGGCCACGCGACCTGATCCTGACCCTGCCGCATTCCGGCGTTCGTCGGCGCCCGATCACGCGGCTGGCCGAGGCGCAGCCCCCCGAAATCGTCACCGTCACGGTGACCGTCCAGCGCCACACCCCGCCCACCGCAAAGGGGCGGCCGTGGCGGGTGCAGTGCTCGGACGGGGTGCAGGACCTGCAGCTCGTGTTCTTTCATCCCCGCCGCGACTGGATCGAAAGCCAGCTGCCGATTGTCCAGCGCCGTATGGTCTCGGGCAAGATCGAGCTTTTCGACGGCATGGCGCAGATGGTCCATCCCGACCATATCGCCGCTGAGGGAACGCCCGCGCCTCCGGAGTTCGAGCCGGTCTATCCGCTGTCCGGGCGGCTGACGCAGGGCGTGGTGCAAAAGGCGGTGGCGGCGGCAATGACGCGCCTGCCCGAGGTCGACGAATGGATCGACCCTTCGGTTCTGACGCGCGAGGGCTGGCCTGCATGGACCGAGGCCCTGACCCGCGCCCATGCGCCCGACGGCCCGCAGGGGCTGTCGCCCACCGATCCGGCCCGGGCACGGCTGGCCTATGACGAGCTTTTCGCCCATCAGATGACGCTGGCGCTGATGCGGCGCGACCGGCGGCGGCAGGCGGGCTTGCAGACACTGGGCAATGGCGCCTTGCGGGCGCGGGTTCTGGCCGGGCTGCCCTGGCCACCAACCGGCGCGCAAAGCCGCGCGGTCGAGGAAATCGCCGCTGACATGGCTGCGCCGCGCCGGATGAATCGCTTGCTGCAGGGCGATGTCGGCGCCGGCAAGACGCTGGTTGCCTTTCTTGCGCTGCTGGTCGCGGTCGAGGCGGGCGGGCAGGGCGTGTTGATGGCCCCGACCGAGATCCTTGCCCGCCAGCATTTCCGCGCGCTGGAGCCGCTGGCGAAACTGGCCGGCATCCGCATCGAGGTGCTGACCGGCCGCGACAAGGGCGATGCCCGGACCAATATCCTGACCGATCTGGCCGAGGGGCGCATCGACATCCTTGTTGGCACCCATGCCGTGATTCAGAAGGCGGTCGAATTCAACGACCTGCGGCTGGCCATCGTCGATGAGCAGCACCGCTTTGGCGTCAATCAGCGGATGGAACTGGGCACCAAGGGCAATCACCTGCCGCCCGACATGCTGGTGATGACCGCGACGCCGATCCCGCGTTCATTGGCCCTGGCGCAGTTTGGCGACATGGATCTGTCGGTCTTGGACGAAAAGCCCGCCGGGCGGCAGCCGATCAGGACGACGGTGATCTCGGACACGCGCATGGGCGAGGTGGTCGATCATCTGGCCCGGGCGCTGGATGGCGGCGCGCGCGCCTATTGGGTCTGCCCGCTGGTCGAGGAAAGCGAGCTGATCGACCTGACCGCCGCCGAGGCCCGTTTTCAGGAATTGCGCGCGCGTTTCGGCGATGAGGTGCGGCTGGTCCATGGCCAGATGCCCCCGGATGAGCGCGACGCCGCCATGGCCGATTTCGCCGCCGGTCGGGCGCGGATACTGGTCGCGACCACGGTGATCGAGGTCGGCGTCGATGTGCCCGAGGCCACGATCATGGTCATCGAGCGCGCCGAAAGCTTTGGCCTTGCGCAGCTTCATCAGTTGCGCGGCCGGGTCGGGCGCGGGACGGGCGCCTCAAGCTGCCTCTTGATGTATCACGAGCCGCTGTCGGAAAGCGGCCGCCGCCGCCTTTCGATCCTGCGCGAGACCGAGGACGGCTTTCGCATCTCGGAGGAGGATCTGGCGATGCGCGGCGCGGGCGACGTGATCGGCACCGCGCAATCGGGCCTGCCACGGTTCCGCATCGCCGATCTGGAGCGGCAGGGTGCGCTGATGGCGCTGGCGCGCAAGGATGCGCAGGCATTTCTGGAACGCGACCCGGGCATGGAAAGCGAACGCGGCCGCGCCGTGCGGCTGCTTTTGTGGCTGATGGAGCAGGACCGCGCCATCCGGCTGGTCACGGCAGGCTGACAATCCTGCGGGTTAACAATTCGGCAAATGTTCCTAAAAAGTTCTTTACTTTGTTCCGCTGAAATGAGAACAAAGTATAAACAAACTGTGGAGAACGCCCATGACCCGCGAATCCCTGTCTGACCTGCTTGGCACCGTCGCCATTTCGGTGACCGCCATCATCCTGTTTTCGCTGCCTTCGATTCTGGCGGCCTGATCCCGGCCTTTACAGCCTGTCTGCCCCTCACTGCCCCGCGCATTTCGACATGACTTGCCTGTCCTGTCACCGTTTCCCCCGGATGATCATGCGCGCACCTGCCGGCCCCTTTGAGGGCCGGTTTTTTCATGCGGGCGAGGCCTCGATGGCGCCCAGAAGCGCCTCCCATGCCAAAAGGATCGAGGCGTGGCGATTGGGGAATTCGCGCGCGGGCAGCAGGACCTCAAGCGCGTCAAAAGGCGCGGCGGGGACCGGGCCGTTCGATTTCAGCATGGCCTGCAATTCGTCGCGGGCGCGGGCGATCTCGTCGCGCGAATGCCCCAGCGCCACCCGGCCCAGCACCCCGGCCGAGGCCTGACCCAGGGCGCAGGCTCGCACCTCTTGCGAGAAATCCGCAACCCGCCCGTCCCGCATCACCACGTAAGCCGTCACCGATGATCCGCATTGCGGTGAGCGCTTATGCGCGCTGCCGGTCGCATCCTCAAGCTTTCCCAGATGCGGGATGTCCGAGGCCAAGGCCAGGATGCGCTGCGAATAAAGCTGCATCAGGTCGTTGTCGGACATGGTCTTTCCCCCGGGGCTTGCGCGCATTAGATAGGCATCGTCCCGCCGAAAGGAAAGCCGATGTTCGACGTAACCAGCCTGAAATACGACGCCAATGGGCTGATCCCTGCCATCGCGCAGGATCACCTGGGCGGCGAGGTGCTGATGATGGCCTGGATGAACGCCGATTCCCTGCGCAAGACGCTTGAGACAGGTCAGGTCACCTATTGGTCGCGCTCGCGCCAGTCCTTCTGGGCTAAGGGCGAAAGTTCGGGCCATGTGCAGAAACTGGTTGAGTTGCGCGTCGATTGCGACCGCGATTGCCTGCTTTTGCTGGTCGATCAGATCGGTCCGGCCTGCCACACCAACCGCCGCAGCTGTTTCTATACCGCGATCCGCGATGATGCCGAGGTGGTGATCATGGCGCCTCAGAACCCCAGCATCTGACGGATCTCGTCGGGGCTGCGGCCTTCGTCACGGTAAAGGCCAAGCGCGCGGGCATCGTCGCGCTTGGCCAGACGCTTGCCGGATTCGTCGCGGATCAGCCGGTGATGATGATAGCGCGGCACCGGAAGTTGCAGCAGTTTCTGCAAAATGACGTGGATATATGTTGAATCGAAAAGATCTTTTCCGCGCGTGATCAGTGTGATCCCTTGTGCCGCATCGTCCACCACCACCGACAGGTGATAGCTGCTCCCCATGCCGCGCCGCGCCAGCACGACGTCACCGATGCCCTGAATGATGTCTGAGGCCGACAGCCGGTGCGGGATGCCGGGGGTGATGTTCTCGTCGAGGAACGCGATTTCATCGGTGCCGAGATGTTGCAGGGCACGGGCCATGTTCAGGCGAATGGCGTCCTCGGGGCCGGCATCAGTCATGGAACGGTGGCGGCAGGTGCCGGGATAGACCGGGCCGTCCGGGCCGATGATGGGGGCCGCGCCCTCTTGCGGGGCGGACAGGGCCGCGCGGATATCGGCGCGACGGCACTGGCAGGGATAGGTCAGGCCAAGCGCCGCCAGCCGGTCCAGCGCATCCTGATAGGCAGGCAGGCGCTCGGATTGGCGCATCACCGGTTGTGGCCAGTTCAGGCCCAGCCAATGCAGGTCACGGGCGATCAGCGTTTCATATTCCGGGCGGCAGCGGCTTTGGTCGATATCCTCGATCCGCAGCAGGAACTGGCCGGGATCGGCAAGGCGGGCGGCGGTCAATGCCGCAAAGGCATGGCCCAGATGCAAGGGGCCGGTCGGCGAGGGGGCGAGCCGCGTCCGGTTCAAATCTGCCCCGCAAGCCATTGGCTGAAATCGGCTTTTGCGCGATCGGTATAGGCGGGATAGCGGTCCTTGCGGCCCTTGCGGCCGCCGAGCATTTCGTCCAGCGGCGGATACAGGCCAAAGTTCACATTCATCGGCTGGAAGGTTTTCGCATCCGCACCGCCGGTGATGTGATTGACCAGTGCCCCCATTGAGGTCGTGACGGGTGGCGGTGCCAGATCGCGGCCCAGCGCCTCGGCTGCTGCCATTCGTCCGGCCAGCAGGCCCATTGCGGCGCTTTCGACATAGCCCTCAACGCCCGTGACCTGACCCGCGAAGCGCAGATTGGGGCGGCTGCGCAACCGCAGCCGGTCGTCGATCAATCGCGGAGAGTTCAGGAAGGTGTTGCGATGAATGCCGCCCAGCCGTGCGAAACTGGCGTTCTGCAAACCGGGAATGCGCTTGAAAACATCGGTTTGCGCGCCATATTTCATCTTAGTCTGGAAGCCGACGATATTGTAGAGCGTGCCCAGCGCGTTATCCCGGCGAAGCTGAACCACCGCATAGGGCTTTTCGGTCGGGTTGTGGCTGTTCGTCAGGCCGACGGGCTTCATCGGGCCATGGCGCAGGGTTTCGCGGCCACGTTCTGCCATGACCTCGATCGGCAGGCAGCCGTCGAAATAACCCGCCGTCTCGCCTTCGTGGAACTCGGTCTTGTCGGCGGCCAGAAGCGCGTCGATAAAGCCTTCGTAATCGGCGCGGTTCATCGGGCAGTTGATATAGGCGGTGCGCTCTTCCTCGGTCTCGCCCTTGTCATAGCGGCTTTGCAGCCAGCAGATCGACATGTCGATGCTGTCGGCATCAACGATAGGGGCGATGGCGTCGAAGAATGCCAATGAGCCTTCGCCGGTCGCCGACAGGATTGACCGGCCCAAAGCTTCCGAGGTCAGCGGCCCCGTCGCCACGATCCAGCGCCCATCTGTTGGCAGCTCGCGGATTTCACCGGGGGCAAAGCTGACCAGCGGATTATCCTGCAGCGCCTGTGTCACCGCCTGCGAAAAGGCGTCGCGGTCCACGGCCAGTGCGCCGCCAGCAGGCAGGCGGTGGCGATCGGCCATGGCCATGATCAGGCCGTCCGCTGCCCGCATTTCCCAATGCAATTGCCCGACCGCGTTCATCTGGTCGTCGTCCGAACGGAAGCTGTTCGAGCAGACCATCTCGGCGCAATCGCCGGTGCGGTGGGCGAAGGTTTCGACCTTGGGACGCATTTCATGCAGCACCACCGCCACGCCTGCGCGGGTGATCTGCCAGGCGGCTTCAGAGCCGGCAAGGCCTGCGCCGATGATATGGATGGCGTCGGTCATCTTGATCTACCTGTCGGTTGCAGGGGCTGGGGATAGCAATGCCGGCGTGCTACGGCAAGAGCGGGAAACGGAAACGGGCGGTATCCGCTGGGGATACCGCCCGTCCAATTCCGGGGCACTGGGCCCGCGAAGGATCAGTCCTCGGCTGCTTCGGCGGCAGCTTCTTCGTTATCGGACGAGCGCAGGCCCGAGGGCGCGGCGATATTGGCGATGACGAAGTTGCGGTCGATGGTCGGCTTGACGCCGGCCGGCAGCGTGATGTCGTTGATGTGGATCGAATCGCCGATCTGGCGACCGGTCAGGTCGACGGTGATGTGATCGGGGATCTCCGACGCGGTCACCATCAGCTCGACCTCGGGACGGACCACAACCAGCGTGCCGCCGCGCTTCAGGCCCGGGGCTTTCTCGTGGTTTTCGAAGTCCACATGGATGAACAGGTTCACGCGGGTGTTGCGGTGCAGGCGCATGAAGTCGATATGCGTCGGCAGGTCCTTCACCACGTCGCGCTGAACGCCGCGGCAGACGACGCGCACGTCATCCTGACCGTCGACTTTCAGGTTCCACAGCGTGGACATGAAGCGACCGGCGCGCAGTTTGGTCAGAAGCGAGTTGAACTCGATCTGAATGGGCGAGGGCTCTTTGCCGTCGCCATAGACGATGCCGGGCACCTTGCCTTCGCGGCGAGCTTGGCGGGCGGCCCCCTTGCCTGTCCCCGCGCGTGCCTCAGCCACCAGATCAGGGATCTCTTTGGCCATTTTGGTAATCCTTTGTTAACGATTTGCGGCCATCCTCCAAGGGTGCATGGCCGAATGGGCGCCTATAACGTGGAGATGGCGTAATGTGAAGCTGGAAAAGGTCGAATGCCCGGTAAATAATGCTTGCGACGAAGTGGAGAGGTTTACTAACCCTTGCATGGGCGAGGAAAGAGAGACGCGTTGAACCGGATTCATTCGCTGGATTATCTGAAGCTGGCGCTGGCTGTGCTGGTCGCCTTTGGGCATACCTATTGGTTGCAAAGCCATATGTCTGCGCTGGTCTTCATGATCGGCAACGGGCTGATGCGGGTCATGGTGCCGACCTTCTGCATCGTGGTGGGGTATTTCCTGTTCTCGGCGGTGGCGCGCGGAAAAAGCGGAAAATGGCTCTGGCGCGTGCTGGCGCTCTACATGTTCTGGATGCTGGTCTATCTGCCGTTCTGGCTGAATGAAGTGCATGGTCCGGTGTCGCTGATCAAGACCTTGCTGCTGGGTTTCTTCCATCTTTGGTTCATGGCCGGCATCGTCGTGGCGGGGACCATCGTGATCGGTTTGCGGCTGCTGGTCCGGGCCATAAGCCCGGCTCTCGAGGTGCCCGCTCTGATCGTGACCTCGGCGATCTGCGCCGCCATCGGTGTCGCAATGCAATATGCCAGTCTGGCCGGCCTGGCCGAGATCGGCGTGCGCAAGTTCGAGAATGGCGTTTTCATGTGCTTCCCCTTCGTTGCCATCGGCTATCTGATCGGGCGCCGGGTCGCGCAGGGCGGGATGCAATCCTTGCCCGCCCGCCCGCTGGTGCTGGCGGCGACGGTGCTGGGGGCGGGGCTTCTGATGATCGAAGCCCGGCTCGTGGAACTGCGCTGGGGCGACGCGGTCATGCTGGACATCCCGATCAGCGCCTATGTCGCGGCACCGGCGCTGTTTCTGCCCACGCTGGGGACGCGCCTGCCGCAGCCGGCGATCCGGCTCGATCCGATTTCGGCGGCGATCTATTTCATGCATGTTCTGGCGTTGAAACTCGCCGGTGCGCTGGGGGTGACGGATCTGGCCGGGCTGATGCTGTTCGCGATCGGCCTGCCCACGCTGCTTGCCGTGATCGGCGAAAGGCTGGCCATTCCCATTCTGAGCCGAGGCGGCAAGAACCGCGCGGCTGGCGAATATGACAGCCGCGCGAGGGCACCTCGAACCTGATCCGCAGTGGCCGCCTCAGGCGTAAGGCTCAAGGAAATCCTTGGGGATCAGCAGGTTGTGGCGGCCAAGATGCTTGACATCCTTTTCGCCGCAAAGCGCCATGGTCACGTCCAGTTCCTTGTGGATGACCTCGAGCGCCTTGGTGACGCCGGCCTCGCCCATGGCGCCCAGCCCATAGATGAAGGCGCGTCCGATCATCGTCGCATGCGCCCCCATGGCCAGCGCCTTCAGGACGTCCTGGCCCGAGCGGATGCCGCTGTCGAGATGGATCTCGACCTGGTCGCCCACGGCCTGAACGATCTCGGGCAGCATGCGGATTGAGCTGACGGCCCCGTCCAGCTGACGCCCGCCATGATTGCTGACCACGATGGCATCGGCGCCGAAATCAGCGGCCATGCGGGCGTCGTCAGGGTCGTTGATGCCCTTGAGGATCAGCTTGCCGCCCCAAAGGTCGCGGATACGTGCGATCTTGTCCCAATCCAGCTGCGGATCGAACTGCTCGGCGGTCCAGCTCATCAACGAACGCGTGTCGCCGACGCCCTTGGCATGGCCGACGATATTGCCAAAGCTGCGGCGCTTGGTCTGCAGCATCTCAAGACCCCAGGACCATTTCGTCGCCAGGTCCAGCATCACCGGCAGCGTCAGCTTGGGCGGCGCGGACAGGCCGTTTTTCAGGTCCTTGTGGCGCTGGCCCAGAATTTGCAGATCCAGCGTCAGCACCAGCGCCGAGCAATTGGCCTTTTTCGCGCGTTCGATGATGTTCTCGACGAATTCCTGATCACGCATGACGTAAAGCTGGAACCAGAACGGATGGCCGGTGGCCTCGGCCACATCCTCGATCGAGCAGATGGACATCGTGGACAGCGTGAAGGGGACGCCGAATTTCTTGGCCGCCGTCGCCGCCTTGATCTCGCCATCGGCGGATTGCATGCCGGTCATGCCGACCGGCGCCAGCGCCACCGGCATGGTCACTTTTTGCCCGATCATCGTGCTTTCGGTCGAACGGCCGGACATGTCCACGGCGACCTTCTGGCGCAGCTTGATGCGCTGGAAATCGTCGCTGTTGGCGCGGAAGGTGCCTTCGGTATAGCTGCCGCTTTCGGCGTAATCGTAAAACATGCGCGGCGTGCGCCGGCGGTAAATCTTTTTCAGATCGTCAATGCAGGTGATGACGGGCATCGGTAAATCTCCTTTGTCAGTCCTGAGCGGATTGGCCGGCGCAATCCGGCTGGTCGGCGGGGCAGTCCGGGTCGTCAAGCGATTGTTGCGACAGGATCGCGGCGCGGGCGCGCAGCGCATCGGCGCGCGATTGCAGATCGGCATTGCTGGCCATGGGCGGTCCGCCTGCACGTCCGGCCAGCGCCTTGCCGCGGGCGTCCAGAGATGCGCCAAGGCTGTCGTCTCTGGCGGCATCGCCGGCATGGGCGGGGATCGCGGGGTCGGCCAGGATCTGTGCCGTCGGCAGCAATGCGGGATAGTCATGCGTGCGGTCGCCACAGGCGGTCAGCGCAATCAGCGTCAGCGCGCCTCCGATCAGCCGCAAGCTCATGCCCATATCCCCCGAACGCCTGCCATCCCGTTACATAGGACCAGCCGGGACGCAGGGGCAAGATGCGGTCTTCCTGCGGGCGGCTTTCCCGCCTAGAAGGCGGCATGGCAAGGACGCAGGGCTCAAAGGCGGAAATCACTGGACCTCTGGTTCGCGACGCGGCGCGCAGGCTGTTCGCGCGCCATGGTTTTGCCGCCGTCTCGATGCGCCAGATCGCGGCCGAGGTCGGGCTGCAGGTCGGCGCGCTTTATACCTATACGCCCGACAAGCAGGCGCTGCTGGCAGACCTGATGCACAGCCATATGGAGGATTTGCTGGCGGCCTGGCAGGATGATCCCGCCCGCCCGGCGCTGGAGCGGCTGGAGCGTTTCCTGCGCTTTCACATCAAGACCAGCCTTGAACGCCCCGAGGCGGTGTTTCTGTCCTATATGGAGCTGCGCAACCTTGCGCCCGGGAACCGCCGCGTCATCGCCGAGCTGCGCCGCCGCTATGAGGACGCGCTGGAGGCGATCCTGATCGCGGGCGAGGCGCAGGGCACCATGTCCGTACCCGACAGCCGCCTGACCACCATGGCGCTGATCGCCATGCTGACCGGCGTCACCAACTGGTATCGCGAGGGCGGGCGCCTGGATCAGGATCGGGTCGTCGCCATCTATTGGGACCTCGTGCGCGGGGCGGTCGGCGCGTGACGCGCGATTGTCCTTTGCATCAGCCGCCCCCGACCCGATATAAGACCGCATGAGCCTGCCGCCCCAGTTCCTCGACGAGATCCGCGCCCGCGTGCCTTTGTCGCGCGTGATCGGGCGCAAGGTGGTGTGGGATCTGCGCCGCTCGAATCAGGCCAAGGGTGACTGGTGGGCGCCTTGCCCGTTCCACGGCGAAAAGACCGCGTCCTTTCACGTCGATGACCAGAAAGGATTCTATTATTGCTTCGGCTGTCACGCCAAGGGCGACGCGCTGACCTTTCTGCGCGAGGCCGAGGGCATGGGTTTTATGGAGGCGGTCGAGCTGCTGGCCTCGGAGGCCGGGTTGCAGATGCCCGAGCGCGATCCCCGGCAGGCCGAACGTGCCGACCGCCGGACCGGGCTGGTCGAGGTCATGGAACAGGCCGCGCGCTGGTTCCGCCTGCAATTGCAGGGCGGCGCTGCGGCGGATGCCCGCGCCTATCTGGCGCGGCGCGGGCTGGACGATGCCGCCTGCGAGCAGTTCGGCATCGGCTTCGCCCCCGACCAGCGGCAGGGGCTTTTCAACGCCTTGCGCGGCAAGGGCATTGATCCGGCGCTGATCATCGAGGCCGGGCTGGTCGCCAAGCCCGATGATGGCGGCGCGCCATTTGACCGCTTCCGGGGCCGCATCACCTTTCCGATCCGCGACGGGCGCGGGCGCTGCATCGCCTTTGGCGGCCGCTCGATGGACCCGAATGCGCGGGCGAAATATCTGAACAGCCCGGAAACGCCGCTGTTTGACAAGGGGCGCAACCTTTACAACGTCGGTCCCGCGCGGGCGGCGGTGGCCAAGGGCAAGCCGCTGATCGTGGCCGAAGGTTACATGGACGTGATCGCCCTTGTTCGCGCAGGCTTCGAGGGGGCCGTCGCCCCCCTTGGCACTGCCATTACCGAGGATCAGTTGCGCCTGATGTGGCGCGTCTCGCCCGAGCCGGTGATCGCACTGGATGGCGATGATGCCGGTCTGCGCGCCGCTCTGCGGCTGATCGATCTGGCGCTGCCGATGACCGCGCCGGGGCAGGCGCTGCGCTTTGCATTCCTGCCGCAGGGACAGGACCCGGACGACCTGATCCGCGCCAAGGGGGCAGGGGCCATGTCCGCCGTGCTGGACGAGGCGCGGCCGCTGGTCGATCTGCTCTGGCGGCGCGAGACCGAGGGCCGGGTCTTTGACAGCCCCGAACGCCGCGCGGCCCTGGACAAGGCGCTGGGGGATGCGATCGCGAAAATCCCCGACAAGGACACGCGCGACCATTATTTTCAGGCGCTGAAGGACCTGAAATGGCAGCTTTTCAACAATCGCCGCCGCCGCGACGAGGCCCCGGCACGTCCCGCGCGCCCCATGCGCGAGGGGGGCGGCAAGGGCCGCGACCGCGATGCGCGCTTTCAGCCGGTGGCGCCGGTGGCACCGACGCGGGCCTCGCGGCTGTCCTCGCCCGATGCCAGCGAGCATGACGCCGAGGTGCTGATCGAGGCCATGGTTCTGGCGATCTGCGCCACCCATCCCGAGCTGATCGCGCCGGTGGAATCGCGGCTGGAACGGCTTGAGCCGCAAGACACCGACCGCGCCGCGCTGGTCCATGACCTGCTGTCCGGGACGCAGTCGCAGGCCGGGCAGCGCGCCCTTGAAAGCATTCTGGCCGACCCCCATGTGAAGGCGGCTCCGGCCATTTTGCGCCCGCATGAGGGGGATGCCGCCTCGGGCATCCTGACCAATGCGCTGGACCGCATCGAGGCCCGCCGCGCCGCCCGCGAGGAAATCGCCCGCGCCGAGGCCGAGATCGAGGGGATGGCCGATGAGGGTCTGACCTGGCGCATGGCGCAATCGGCGCGTGCGCGCCAGCAGGCCGATCATCCCTCGCTCGCCGACCTGTCGGACCTGGGCGAGGACAGCGAATCCTTTCGGGCCGTCCTTGAGGCGGCCCTGAAAAACGAAATCTGGCGCAAGCCGCGCCGCTAGACCGGGCGCGAATCACCCGCGCCGAATCACTCGGCTCCGCCGACCGTCATGGGCTATGAATCGGCCCGTGATTCGGCTAGAACCGAACCCAAACCCGATCCCGATTCGCCCAATTGCGAATCACCGCTTCAAGGGAACCAGCATGGCAGCCAACGACGACGACCAGAAGCCCGACACCAAGGATGACGATCATTCGCT
Source organism: Paracoccus lutimaris (assembly GCF_003337565.1). Taxonomy (GTDB): domain Bacteria; phylum Pseudomonadota; class Alphaproteobacteria; order Rhodobacterales; family Rhodobacteraceae; genus Paracoccus; species Paracoccus lutimaris. The sequence continues at coordinate 128,670 of NZ_QPJL01000010.1, read as the reverse complement.
GGACATGTCGCAGGCTGCGGTCAAACGCATGATCGCCGAAGGGCGTGAGCGTGGCTTCATCACCTATGACCAGCTCAATGCCGTCCTGCCGCCCGAACAGGTCAGCTCGGACCAGATCGAGGACGTGATGTCCATGCTGTCCGAAATGGACATCCGCGTGGTCGAAAGCGACGAAGAGGCGGAAGAGGGCGAACAGGGCGGCGAGATCGTCGCGACCGGTTCCGGCTCGCGCGAGATCGCGGTCGCCGCGACCGAAACCGAAAAGCTGGACCGCACCGACGACCCGGTGCGCATGTATCTGCGCGAGATGGGCTCGGTCGAGCTGCTTTCGCGCGAGGGCGAGATCGCCATCGCCAAGCGCATCGAGGCCGGCCGCAACACCATGATCGCCGGCCTGTGCGAAAGCCCGCTGACCTTCAAGGCCATCACCATGTGGCGTCAGGAGCTTCTGGACGAAGACATCCTCTTGCGCGACGTGATCGACCTTGAAACCACCTTCGGCCGCTCGATGGACGACGAGGGCGATGACGAGGTGGTGCTGGACACCGATAGCGCGCGTCCGGCCACGTCTTCGGGCGGCGGTCAGGACCAGGAAGAGCTGGACGCCGACGGCAATCCGATGTCGCGCGGCGATGAAGACGACGAGGATGACGACGGCCAGAACCTGTCGCTGGCGGCGATGGAGGCCAGCCTCAAGCCGAAGGTTCTGGAAACGCTGGAATCGATTGCGCAGGGCTATGAAGAACTGGCGCATATGCAGGACAACCGCATGTCCGCGACCCTGAACGAGGACGGCACCTTCTCGGCCACCGACGAGCTGGCCTATCAGGTGCTGCGCTCGCGCATCGTCGGGCTGGTCAACGAGCTGCATCTACACAACAACCGCATCGAGGCGCTGGTTGACCAGATCTATGGCATCAACCGCCGCATCGTGACCATCGACTCGGGCATGGTGAAGCTGGCCGATGCCGCCCGCATCAACCGCCGCGAATTCATCGACGTCTATCGCGGTGCTGAACTCGACCCGACCTGGGTCGATCGCATGGCCGAGAACAAGGGCCGCGGCTGGCAGTCGCTGTTTGAGAAATCGCGCCCGCAGGTCGAAGGTCTGCGCGGCGAAATGGCCATGGTCGGTCAGCATGTCGGCGTCGATATCGAGGAATTCCGCCGCATCGTGAACCAGGTCCAGCGCGGCGAAAAGGAATCGCGTCAGGCCAAGAAGGAAATGGTCGAGGCGAACCTGCGTCTGGTGATCTCGATCGCCAAGAAATACACGAACCGTGGCTTGCAATTCCTTGATCTTATTCAGGAAGGCAATATCGGTCTGATGAAGGCCGTCGACAAGTTCGAGTATCGTCGCGGCTACAAGTTCTCGACCTATGCGACCTGGTGGATCCGTCAGGCGATCACGCGAAGCATCGCCGATCAGGCCCGCACGATCCGTATCCCGGTCCACATGATCGAGACGATCAACAAGCTGGTCCGCACCGGCCGCCAGATGCTGCACGAGATCGGCCGCGAGCCGACGCCGGAAGAACTGGCCGAAAAGCTGCAGATGCCGCTGGAAAAGGTCCGCAAGGTGATGAAGATCGCCAAGGAGCCGATCAGCCTCGAAACCCCGATCGGGGACGAGGAGGACAGCCAGCTTGGCGATTTCATCGAGGACAAGAATGCCGTCCTGCCGCTGGATTCGGCCATTCAGGAAAACCTCAAGGAAACCACGACCCGGGTTCTGGCCAGTCTCACCCCGCGCGAGGAACGGGTTCTGCGCATGCGCTTCGGCATCGGCATGAACACCGACCACACGCTGGAAGAGGTCGGCCAGCAGTTCAGCGTCACCCGCGAACGCATCCGTCAGATCGAGGCCAAGGCGCTGCGCAAGCTCAAGCACCCCTCGCGCTCGCGCAAGCTGCGCAGCTTCCTCGACCAGTAAGGGTAGGGCGCCCGCGAGTTCAAAGGGCCGCGCGAAACCGCGCGGCCCTTTTTCGTTTCGTCCCTGCGGCGCTCAGCCGTGCTTGTCGATCCAGGCGATGAAGCGGTCGACAAAGCCCTGCAGGAAATTCCGGGTCGACTCGTCGGTGACGCTGCCATCGGGGGCATAGGCGTCGGGTTTCCACTGGATATAGGCCTCGGGCATGGTCATCACGATGGCCCCGACCGAGATCAGGTCGCTGCGCAGATGCGCCTGCGCGACCGCCGTGCCGACCGCGCCCGGCGAGGTGCCGGTGACGGTGGCGGGCTTGGCCGCCCAGCTGTTCTGGCCATAGGGCCGTGTGCCCCAGTCGATGGCATTCTTGATCACGCCCGGATAGCTGCGGTTATATTCCGGCGTGATCGCCAGCACCGCGTCGGAATTGTTCAGCCGATCCTTGAACCGGGCCACCGCCTCGGGGATGTTGTCCCACAGATCGTCGTTGTAATGGGGCAGGTCGCCGATATGCAGCTCATGGAACTGCAGGCGGTCTCCGGCCAGTTTCTCCAGAGCTTTGGTGTATTTCCGGTTGATCGATTCCTTGCGAAGCGATCCGATCATCACAGCGACGGTCTTGGCCATGCGAGATCTCCTGTTTGCGATGGTTCTGAAAAGCTAGGCCGCGTTCCGGCATGATGGAAGAGGTTTTGCGATGCTGGTGAAGGGGTGCGGCCATCTTCTTCGTTATGATATAATAATAATCAATATGTTATGTAAATAAATTAGATATTTTCTATATACAGTCGCGGAAATTCATACACTCCAGAACGTTGACCTCTTGGCCGAGCGCCGGGCGATGTTCCGGGCGGATCCAGCGAAATATGCAACTACAGGGCGTCCTTGAGGCCCCGTTTTCGCCGCGGGCTGTTGCGTTTCGTTGCCCTCAGGGCTTGCAAAATCGGTACAAAAGGGAAACATTGGCCGGTATAGAACAGGCAGGTGAGCAATGCCCGAAAACTGGGCCACGCGCCTTGAGGCGTGGACAGGCGATCTTTCGACGATGCAGAATGCCTTCGCCGTGACGGCGGCCGGGCTGATCGTCATGCTGCTGGTCTATTGGTTCCAGCGCCGGCGCGAGGGCGCCCTGCGCGCCGATCTGGACTGGCTGCAGGCCGAGGGGCGACGCCAGACCGACGAACTGGCCCGCCGCGCCGAACGCATCGCCGAGCTTGAGCCGCAATTGCGCGCCGAGGCGCAGACCGCCCGCGAACAGGCCCTGCGCGCTGGCCAGCTGGATGTGCGGTTGGACACGCGCGAGGCCCGGCTGGCCGAACTGCTTGAGGAACGTGACGGGCTGACCGACGCTCTGCACCGCGAACGCCAGTCCGTTTCGCGGCTTGAGCGTGAGCTGGCCGAGACCCGGCTGGCTGCCGACAAGGACCGCGAGACCGCCGCCCGCGACATCGAGACCCTGCGCCAGCTGCGCGAGGAAATGACCGGCCAGTTCCGCCTGATGGCCAATGAGACGCTGAAATCGCAGGGCGCCGAGATGCAAAAGGCCCATGGCGAACAACTGCACGCGCTGCTGAACCCGTTCCGCGATCAGGTCCACCGCTTTCAGACCGAATTGCAAAGCCGCAACAAGGTTCTGGACGAAGAGGGCGCGCGGCTGCGCGAGCAGATCGAATATCTGCACAAGCGTTCCGAGGATATCTCGCGCGAGGCGGTGGCGCTGACCCGCGCGCTCAAGGGCGACAGCCAGAAGCGCGGTGCCTGGGGCGAGATGATCCTTGAACGCATCCTTGAGGATTCGGGCCTGATCGCCGGCACCCATTACGAGGTGCAATCCAGCCAGCGCGACGCCGAGGGCCGGCGCTGGCGGCCCGACGTGATCGTCAAGATGCCGCAGCGCAAGCTGTTGGTGATCGACAGCAAGGTGTCGCTGAACGCCTATGAAGAGGCGGTGAATGCCGAGGACGGCCCGACCCGCGACGCCGCCCTGCGCCGCCATGTCGCCGCGATCCGCACCCATGTCGCCCAGCTTGCCGCCAAGGGCTACCAGGCGCTGGACGAGGGCTCGGTCGATTATGTGCTGATGTTCATCCCCATCGAAGGCGCGTTTTCCGAGGCGCTGCGCGTCGATCCGGACCTTGCGCGGCATGCGATGGAAAACCGCGTCGGGCTGGCGACGCCCACGACCCTGATGCTGACCCTGCGCACCGTCGATCACATCTGGACGGTCGAGCGGCGCGAGTCGAACGCCATGGTCATCGCCAGCCGCGCGGGCCAGCTTTACGACAAGCTGCACGGCTTCGTTTCGGCCATCGAGGATGTGGGGCTGGCGCTGGACCGCGCGCAGAAAAGCCACGCCACCGCCATGGACCGCCTGACCCGCGGCCCCGGCAATGTCATCCGCCAGGCCGAGATGCTGCGCGAACTGGGCGCGCGCACGCAAAAGCGGCTTGAGGTCGATCATGACGGCGTTGAAGCATTGACTGCGCCCGAAGACCCCGATGCCTCCAGCGAGGCCGCAGAATAGCGCGGGGCCGGTCCGATCATGTCCCTGCCGCGCGGTCTGGGCCGGTCCGCTGCCCCGCCGTCAGAGGTGCCGAAAAACACTTCCCCTTGTCGCGCGGATATGAAAGCTTGGCGACAGAAAAGCACGCAGTTTCAGGCGCGGGACAGGGATGGCATCAGGAAACCGATCGCAGGCGGTGCAGGGCTATAGCCTGATCGCGCCGCCCTTTGGCTATGCGCTGCTGGTGCTGATGGCGCCCCTGCTGACCATTCTGGCCTATTCCTTTTTCAAGGATGGCTACCTGACCATCATCCGCGAATTCACGCTGGAAAACTATGTCGCGGTCTGGGGTGACCCGATCTTTCACAAGATCATGCTGCGGTCTCTGGGGGTGGCGGCGCTGGTGACGCTGGTCACGGTGGGGCTGGCATTCCCGGTGGCCTATTTCCTCAGCTTTGCCGTCTCGCCGCAGCGCAAGGGCATGTGGCTGTTTCTGATCACCATTCCCTTCTGGACCAGCTATCTGGTGCGGGTGTTCCTGTGGAAGGTGATCCTGGGCTATAACGGTGTCATCAATTCGGGCCTGAAATCGCTGGGCATCATCGAAGAGCCGCTGACCTTCATCCTGTATAACGTGAACTCGATCGTCATCACGCTGGCGCATGCCTATGCGCCCTTCGCGATCCTGCCGATCTTCATCGCGCTGGAAAAGATCGACCGCTCGCTTCTGGAGGCCGGGCGGGATCTGGGCGAAAGCCGGGCGATGACCTTCTGGCGGGTGACGCTGCCTTTGGCGATGCCGGGCGTGGTCGCGGCCTCGCTGATCGTCTTCATCCCGACCATTGGCGACTATGTCACGCCGACGCTGATCGGCGGCGGCAAGATCCCGATGATCGCCAACATGATCCAGGCGCAGATGCTGGATCTGGACAACCGGCCGATGGGCTCGGCCCTGGCGGTCACCGCCATGCTGATCGTCGCCATCCTCAGCCTGATTTTCGTCGCCCTGAACCGGCGTTTCCTGAAGGTGCGGCAATGAAGGGTCGGGGTCTGCATGTCTATGCGCTGTGCTATCTGCTGTTTCTCTACGCGCCGATCCTGCTCTTGCCGATCTTTGCCTTCAACAATGGCACGGTGATTTCCTTTCCGCTGAAAGGCTTCACCACCCAGTGGTTCGTGCAGGCCTTCGAGAACGCGACGCTGCGCCGGGCGGTGATGAATTCGCTGATCATCGCGGTCTCGTCCTCGGTCTTTGCGACCTGTCTGGGGATATTCGCCGCCCGCGCCTCGACCCGGTTCGAGTTCCCGGGCAAGGGGCCGATGATGGGGCTGATCATGCTGCCCCTGGTCCTGCCCGAGATCATCGTCTCGATCTCGCTTCTAGTGGTGCTGCTGTCGATGGGCATCACGCTGAACATCTTCACCGTGATCATCGGCCATACGCTGATCTGCATGCCCTATGCGACGGTGATCCTGACCACGGCCTTCAACTCGCTTGACCGCTCGCTGGAGGAGGCCGCCTACGACCTGGGCGAAACGAAATGGAGCGCATTTCGGCTGGTCATCCTGCCTCTGGTGATGCCGGGCGTGATCTCGTCCCTGCTGATGAGCTTTACCATCAGCCTTGACGAATTCATCATCGCCTTCTTCCTGGCCGGGAACGAGCCGACCTTGCCCACGTATATCTTCAGCCAGTTGCGCTTTCCCAAGCAGACGCCGACGATCATGGCGCTGGGGACGGTGCTGGTGGTCATGTCGATCATCCTGCTGACTTTCGCTGAATATTTCCGTCGTCGCGGCAATGCCCGGACCGGCGCCAATAATACCGGAGGCTTCCTGTGACCCCATCCCGCTATGACCGGCTGGAAGCCGCAAAGCCGATGATCGAGTGCCGCGAGGTGCACAAGTATTACGGCGATTATCACGCGCTGCGCGGCATCGACCTGACCATCCGCGCGGGCGAGTTCTTTTCGCTGCTGGGTCCGTCCGGCTGCGGCAAGACCACGCTGTTGCGCACCATCGCGGGGTTTGAGGACATCACCTCGGGCGTGGTGCTGATCGACAACAAGGACATGGCCGGGGTGGCCGCGAACCACCGTCCGACCAATATGGTCTTTCAGTCCTATGCGATCTTTCCGCATCTGACCGTGGCCGAGAATGTCGGCTTTGGCCTGCGCCGCGATCCGCGCTCGCGCGCCGAGAAAGCCGCCGCCGTCGAAGAGGCGCTGGCCATGGTCGGGCTGAAAGGCTATGGCGCGCGCGCCAGCCACGCCCTGTCGGGCGGTCAGCGCCAGCGGGTCGCGCTGGCCCGGGCGCTGATCCTGAAACCCAAGGTGCTGCTTCTGGACGAGCCCTTGTCGGCGCTGGACCGCAAGATGCGCGAGCAGATGCAGGTCGAACTGATCAAGCTGCAACGTCAGGTCGGCATCACCTTCGTTCTGGTGACCCATGATCAGGAAGAGGCGCTGGTCATGTCCGACCGCATCGCCGTCATGTTCGAGGGCCAGATCGCCCAGCTTGACGGCCCCGAGGCGCTTTATGCCCGCCCGGCCAGCCGCCGCGTCGCCGATTTCATCGGGGTGATGAACTTCCTGCCCACCCGCATCATCGGCGACACTCCGAACGGGGTCGAGGTCGATCTGCCCGGTTTCGGCCGGGTCGAGATCCCGGCCGCCAATATCAGCCGCGCCAATCCCGATGACGAAGGGCCGACCGTCGGCTTCCGCCCCGAGGCGGTCTCGATCGTCAGCACCGGCGCGCCCACCCAGTCCCGCGTGACCGAGGGCACCATCGACGAGGTCGTCTATTACGGCGACATGACCTATTACGACGTGCGGCTGGACGGCTCGGACGGGTTCGGGGCCAAGGTCCGCCCGATCCGCATTGCCATGCGCAACGTCTTTGGCCGCGAGGTGCAAGAGGTTGGTGCACGCGCCAATGTGAGTTGGTCGCCCGGGTCGCTGGTGCTTTTCCGCTGACCCTCTCCGGGCCGGGGCGGCATTTCGCCGAAGCGATTTGCGGCATGCCGCGCCCCGTGCCACAGTCCCCGTGTTTTGTTAACCAACGGAGATCGATATGATCACACGTTCCGCTTTCCTGACCGCATTCGCGCTTTCGGGCCTGACCGCCGCTGCCGCATTCGCGCAAGAAGCGACGCCCGCGGCACCTGCCGCCCCGGCCGCGACCACGGAAGCACCGGCTGCCGCGCCCGCGGCGGATATGGGGGCCGCCTATGAAAGCGCGCGCAACCAGCTGGGCGTCCTGATCTATTGCCAGGACAAGGGCCATATCGACGGCAAGGCGGTCGAGACCCAAACCAAGCTTCTGGCGATGATCCCGGCCGGCGACACCGCCAAGGGCGACGCCGCCGAGGCCAAGGGCAAGGAAGGCACCGTTTCGGCCATGGGGGTCGAACGTTCGCTGGCCGATGCCGCGACCGAGCAGAAGACCACCGAGGATGCGCTTTGCAAGCAGATGGACGCGTTGTTGCAACAGCTCGCGGCGCAGGTTCCGTCCTGATCGCAGGCTTGCGGGGCCGGATGCCGGTCCCGCAGGCGCCTATTCGGCGGGCCGCTCGACCATCGACAGCGGCGGCAGCTCGGCTTGTAATTTCTTGGGCAGGGCGGCGCGGATCAGCCGATAGGAATGGCGCACGCGATGCGCCAGCTCATCGGGGGCCGAGTCCAGCGGCAGGGCCACCCAGCTTCGATGCAGATAGGGTGCGCGTTCGGCGACGCCGGTCTGGATCAGCAGCTCGGCGATCTCTGTGCCGCTGGTCTTGACCGCGACATGCGTGCCCTCAACTCCGATCAGGGCAAAGATCTTGCCCCCGACCTTCCAGCAATCATGCCCTCCGCCCCAGGGATCCGACCATTCGGCCCCCGGCTGCGCGGCACACATTTCGTTAACCAGTTCGCGGCTCATGACGCCAGTTTTGCAGCCTCTCTTGGCAGAGGCAAGACAATGCGTTAAGCGGAACGCATGAAGGTGAAAACCGCCACCCTCCGCTGCATCATTACCGGCTGAAATTTCAGGCGGGCGGTTTCTTGTGACCAGATGACGCCCGCAAAGGGGAAGTCATGGTCGAGATCAGACTGACGAACACGAAGACGCGCGGCAAGGAAGCTTTTGCCCCGATCGACCCGCAGAACGTGCGGCTGTATCTGTGCGGCCCGACCGTCTACGACCGCGCGCATCTGGGCAATGCCCGCCCGGTGGTGGTGATCGACGTTCTGGTTGCCCTGCTGCGCCATGTTTACGGCGTGGATCATGTGACCTATGTGCGCAACTTCACCGATGTCGATGACAAGATCAACGCGACCGCTTTGTCCCGGCAGCAGGCCGGCGCACCCGGCACGCTGGAGGATCTGATCCGCGAGCGGACGCAGGAAACCATCGGCTGGTATCACGCCGACATGGACGCGCTTGGCGCCGCGCGCCCCGATCACGAGCCGCGCGCGACCGACTATATCGCCCAGATGATCACCATGATCGAAAAGCTGATCGCGGATGGCCATGCCTATGCGCGCGACGGCCATGCGCTGTTTCGGGTGCGCTCTTACAAGGATTACGGCAAGCTGTCGGGGCGTTCGGTCGATGACATGATCGCCGGTGCCCGGGTCGAGGTCGCGCCCTTCAAGGAAGACCCGATGGATTTCGTGCTGTGGAAGCCCTCGGATGCGGAATTGCCGGGCTGGGACAGTCCTTGGGGCCGGGGCCGTCCGGGCTGGCATATCGAATGCTCGGCCATGTCTTATGAGCTTTTGGGCGAAAGCTTTGATATCCATGCCGGCGGCATCGACCTGCAATTCCCCCATCATGAGAATGAGATTGCGCAAAGTGCCTGCGCCCATCCCCATGGCGATTTCGCCCGCGTCTGGCTGCACAATGAGATGCTGCAGGTCGAAGGCAAGAAGATGGCCAAGTCGCTTGGCAATTTCTTCACCGTCCGCGACCTTCTGGACAAGCGCGTTCCGGGCGAGGTGATCCGCTTTGTCCTGCTGTCCACGCATTACCGCAAGCCGATGGACTGGACCGACGAAAAGGCCCGCGCGGCCGAGGATGCGCTGTGGGAATGGCGTGTGCTGACCAAGGGCGTCGAACCCGCCGCCGAGCCCGATCCGCGCGTGATCGAGGCCCTGGCGGATGACCTGAACACGGCGGGGGCGATTTCGGTGCTATATACGCTCAAGGACGATCCGGCGAAGCTTCTGGCATCGGCGCGGTTTCTGGGGCTGCTGCGCCCCGATATGGGTGCGTGGATGACGCAGGATCTTGCGGCCATCGACAGCGTATCGGTGCCGGTGGCCGATGTGCTGGCCGGATTGACCCAGCAACTGACCGATCTCAGGATCGCGGCGCAGGAGAGCAAGGACTATGCGGCGCTCGATGCGCTGAAATCGGCGCTGACCGAGGCCGGTATCGAGGTGCGCATGTCAAAGACCGGCGTCGAGCTGGTCGCCGGCCCTCGCGTCGATGCCCAGAAACTGGGAACGCTGCTGTGACGGATCGGCTTTATCTTTACGACACCACCCTGCGCGACGGGCAGCAGACACAGGGCGTGCAGTTCTCGGCCAGCGAAAAGGTCGAGATCGCCGAAATGCTGGATGCCCTCGGCGTCGACTACATCGAAGGCGGCTGGCCCGGCGCCAATCCGACCGACAGCGACTTCTTTGCCGCTGCGCCGAAAACCCGCGCCACCATGACCGCATTCGGCATGACCAAGCGCGCGGGCCGCTCGGCCGAGAATGACGACGTGCTGGCGGCGGTGACGAATGCGGGCACGGGCGCGGTCTGTCTGGTCGGCAAGACCCACCCCTTTCACGTCCGCGAGGCGCTTGGCATCCCGCTGGATGACAACCTTGAAAACATCCGCGCCTCGGTCGCGCATCTGGTCGCCCTCGGCCGCGAGGCGCTGTTTGACGCCGAGCACTTCTTCGACGGCTATGCCGAAGACCCGGATTATGCGCTGACCTGCCTGCGCACGGCCCTTGCGGCAGGGGCGCGTTGGGTTGTCTTGTGCGACACCAATGGCGGCACCTTGCCCAAACGCGTGGCCGAGGTGACACGCGCGGTGATCGCGGGCGGCATTCCGGGCGACCGGCTGGGCATCCACTGCCATGACGATACCGGCAATGCCGTCGCCTGCACGCTTGCGGCGGTCGATGCGGGGGCGCGTCACATTCAGGGCACGCTGAACGGTCTGGGCGAGCGCTGCGGCAATGCAAGCCTGACCAGTCTGATCCCGACCCTGCTGCTGAAGGAACCCTATCGCAGCACGCTTGCCATCGGTGTCAGCTCCGAAGCTCTGGCGGGGCTGACCCGTATCTCGCGCCGTCTGGACGAGATCCTGAACCGTGCCCCCTTGCGCAGCGCGCCCTATGTCGGGACCTCGGCCTTTGCGCATAAGGCCGGGCTGCATGCCAGCGCCATTCTGAAAAACCCGGCGACCTATGAACATGTGGACCCCGCGCTGGTCGGCAATGAGCGCATCATCCCGATGTCCAATCAGGCCGGGCAGTCGAACCTGCGCGCCCGCCTGTCTGATGCGGGGATCGATGTCGGGCGCGACGATCCGGCGCTGGCGCGGATCCTTGATCTGGTCAAGGCGCGCGAGGATGCGGGCTATGCCTATGACGGCGCGCAGGCCAGCTTCGAGCTGCTGGCCCGCACTGAACTGGACCAGATGCAGGACTATTTCTCGGTCGAGCGCTACCGCGTCACCGTCGAGCGGCGCAAGAACGCGCTTGGCAAGCGCATCTCGGTCTCCGAGGCGGTGGTGGTCGTCGAGATCGGCGGCCAGCGCATGCTGTCGGTCAGCGAAAGCGTCGATGCCGAGGGGCACGATCAGGGGCCGGTCAACGCTTTGTGGCGGGCGCTGGCCAAGGATCTGGGGCCCTATCAGTCGGCCATCGACGACATGCATCTGGTCGATTTCCGCGTCCGCATCACCGGCGGCGGCACCGAGGCCGCGACCCGCGTCATCATCGACAGCGCCGATGGCCACGGGCATCGCTGGTCCACGGTCGGCGTCTCGCCCAACATCGTCGATGCCAGCTTCGAGGCGCTGGTCGATGCGATCCGCTGGAAGCTGATCCGCGACAAGGTGGCCCCGGCATGAGCCTGGCCGAGATCGCCGAAAGCCTGCGCGAAACCGAGCCGGACCGTTTTGGCGCCAGCCTGCTCGCGCCGCAGCCGGCGCGCGAAAAGCTGTGGACGCTTTTCGCGCTGAGCCACGATCTGGCCCGCGCGCCACTGCAATCGAATGAGCCGCTGATCGCCATGATGCGCGTGCGCTGGTGGATCGACCAGCTTGAGGCCATAGGCCGTGGGAATGAGCCGGGCAATGAGCCGCTGGAATCCCTGGTCGCGACCTGGGGCCGGGATGCGGCGGCCCTGGTCGATCTGGCCGAGGCGCGGCAGCGCGATTGCGAGCGCGAACCCTTTGGCGACGCGGGTGAGGTCGAGGCCTATATCCGCGCCACCGCCGGCGCCCTGATGCGTCATGCGCTGGTGGCGCTCGGCGTGCCGGATCGCCGGGACGTGGCGCAGGATCAGGCGCTTGGCTGCGGGCTGGCCCAATGGCTGGCGGCGCTGCCGGAACTGGATGCGCTGCGGCTGGGACTGGCGCGGCCCGATCCGGCGCTGATTTCCGAACTGGCGCGGCGTGGCCTTGCTGCGCTGGAGCGCGCCCGTGCCGGCCGCCGCGAATTGCCGCGCACCGCCGCGCCAGCGCTGTTTCGCGGCATGGGCCATGTCGCGGCGCTGAAGGCGATGGCGGCAGAGGGCAAGCCCGTCGCCGTCACCGCTTCCGAGTTTTCCCGGCGCTTTGCCCTTGGCCGTCTGGCCCTGACCGGGCGCTGGTGGGAGTGACGGCGGCACCATATCCCGCCTCATGCGCGCCTATTGTGCCGCATCTTTCCGTTGCGACAGCGCGTTTCGGATCGCCCGCCATGGTCTTCCGTCGATGGCCGCCAGCCCGGCGCCGATCAGCGCCATGCCCGCGATCTGGCGGGGCAGCAGAACCTCGCCAAGAAACAGCGTGCCAAGAAGGATTGCGCTGACCGGGATCAGGAAGGTCACCAGCAACAGGTTCGTCGCCCCCGCCGTCGCCAGAATGCGAAAGTAAAGCACATAGGCAAGCGCGGTCGAAATCGCGGCCACGCCGATCAGCGCGGCGATGGCGGAGATGCCGGGCGCGGCAAGCGTCCAGGGCCGATCAACCACCATGACCAGCGGCAGCATGATCAGGCTTGACGCGATGACCTGCCCGGTCGCTGTGCTCATCGGGCTGATCCCCATGGCGCGGAACCGGCGCCCGTAAATCCCCGCAAAGGCATAGGAGGCCGCCCCGGCGACGCACATCGCCTGTGCCGTGACGCCGACGCCCAGATGCCGCAACGCGTCCGCCCCAATCATCACCGCGACACCAAGAAAGCCGATCACCACCCCGGCGAATTTTCCGCCGGTCATGCGCTCGTCATTGGTCAGGAAATGCGCAAGGACGACGGTGAACAGCGGCGTCGATGCGTTCAGGATCGACGCCACCCCCGAGGCGATATGCTGCTGGCCGGCGACGATCAGCGAAAAGGGGATCACGTTGTTCAAAAGCCCCATGCCGAAGAATGCGGTCCAGACCCCGCGCCCCCGTGGAAGCCTCTCGCCACGCAGGCGCATGACCACCGCAAGGATGATCGCGGCCAGCACCACGCGCGACACGACCACGGTAAAGACCGGCAGCTCCCGCAACGCGATGCTGTTGAAAAAGAACGACCCGCCCCAGACCACGGCAAGGGCAAGCAGCATTGCCCATTCTTTCGGGGTCATGGGCCGGCTGGTCGATGGGGATGCGGACACGGGTATTTCTCCGGCTAGGCCATTGCGTTCATTCATGACAGCGAATTTGCCACGGCGGACAGGCGACCGGCGATCCGTTTCTTGCTTTTGAAACGCAAGGGGCGGGGGCTTGGTCGGGGCTCTCGCCCGCGCTTGGCGCGACAACCTTCCTGCGCCAATGAAAAAGCCCGCGCCTTGCGGCGCGGGCTTTCCTGTTCTTTCGGCGTGCCGGACTTAGCCGCGCAGGATCGAGCGGCCAGCATATTCGGCGGCGGCGCCCAGCATTTCCTCGATGCGGATCAGCTGGTTGTATTTCGCCAGCCGGTCGGAACGCGCCAGCGAGCCGGTCTTGATCTGGCCGCAATTGGTGGCAACGGCGAGGTCGGCGATGGTGGCGTCCTCGGTTTCGCCCGAGCGGTGCGACATGACCGAGGTATAGCCGGCGCGGTCGGCCATGCGCACGGCGTCCAGCGTCTCGGTCAGGGTGCCGATCTGGTTGACCTTGACCAGCAGGCTGTTGGCGCAGCCCTGCGCGATGCCATCGGCCAGACGCGCGGGGTTGGTCACGAACAGATCGTCGCCGACCAGCTGCACGCGGTCGCCCAGCGTCTCGGTCAGAAGCCGCCAGCCCTCCCAGTCATCCTCGGCGCAGCCATCCTCGATCGACAGGATCGGATAGCTGTCGCAAAGCGCGGCCAGATAAGCGACGTTCTCGGCCGAAGTCAGCGACTTGCCCTCGCCCTTCATCTCGTATTTGCCGCCCTTGAAATATTCGGTCGAGGCGCAGTCCAGCGCCAGCATGATGTCGTCGCCGGGCTTGTAGCCGGCCTTTTCGACCGCCTTCAGGATGAAATCCAGCGCGTCGCGGGTGCTGGAGAGGTTCGGCGCAAAGCCGCCCTCATCGCCGACGCCGGTGGCCAGACCCGCCGCCGAAAGTTCCTTTTTCAGCGTGTGAAAGACTTCGGACCCCATGCGCACGGCGTCGCGGATGTTTTCCGCGGAAACCGGCATGATCATGAATTCCTGAATGTCGATCGGGTTGTCGGCATGTTCGCCGCCATTGATGATGTTCATCATCGGCACCGGCAGGATGCGGGCATTGGTGCCGCCGACATAGCGGTAAAGCGGCTGCGCGCTGGTCTCGGCGGCGGCTTTCGCGGCGGCCAGCGACACGCCCAGAATGGCATTGGCGCCAAGGCGGCCCTTGTTCGGGGTGCCGTCCAGTTCGATCATCAGCCGGTCGATGCCGATCTGGTCGGTCACGTCCTCGCCGATCAGGTTCTCGGCGATCTCGCCATTGACGGCGGCGACGGCCTCCAGAACGCCCTTGCCCATATAGCGCGACTTGTCGCCGTCACGCTTTTCCACCGCCTCATGCGCGCCGGTCGAGGCGCCCGAGGGGACGGCGGCGCGGCCCATGGTGCCGTCCTCCAGCGTCACGTCGACCTCGACGGTCGGGTTGCCGCGGCTGTCCAGGATCTCGCGCGCGTAGATGTCGATGATGGCCGTCATGTTCTCCGTCCCTCTTGTGAGAATGAGTGGGTGGCAATGCTTGGCTGATGTTTAACGGCCTTCGCCGGGGGGTAAAAGCGTCATTCGCCCGGATAGTCGGCGATGCGGCCGGAAATTCCCGCCTCGGGCGCGGCCGAGCGCGGCTCAAAGGCGATATCGGCCCAGACCGGCAGATGGTCCGAGGCCTGCCGAGCAAAGTCATTGTCCCAGACGCCGCTGCCCAGCACCTCGATCCCGCGCGAGACGGCGAAACGGTCATAGCGCAGGCGTGGAAAGGGCGCGGGCCAGCTGGGGCCGGGGGCGATGATGTGCAAAGGCTCCAGCGCCTCAAGGCCGCGATCGATGCGCCATTCGTTGAAATCGCCGGTCAGCACCAGCCGGTCATGGCCCAGCCGTCCGGCCTGCGCGACGATGCGCTGCAACTGCGCCCGGCGCGAGGACCGCGCCAGCCCCAGATGCATGGCGATCAGCGTCAGCCCGGGCAGGCGCAGGGCCAGCGCGCCGCGCGGCTCGATCCCCGGCAAGGGCAGGCGGCGGACCTGCGCCTGCGCCATCAGCTCGGGGCGCAGCAGGATCGTCTGGCCGTGCCAGCCCAGCGAATTCTGCCCGGTGCCGTTGAAGACCGCCGGCACCATACCGGTCGCGGCCTCGATCTGGGACCGGGGCAGGGCCTCGGGGCGGCTGCCATGGCGAAAGTCCACCTCTTGCAGGGCGATGACATCGGCGCCCATCTCGGCGATGACCTTCAGATTACGCTCGGGCGCATAGGGGCCCGTCATGCCGCGACATTTGTGCAGGTTATAGCTGGCCAGTCGCAGGCTGTCGGGGCGTTTCGACATGGGACCCTTTGCTAGTCAGGTGCCGCAAAAGGTGCGGCGCACGATCTCGTCCGGTTGTGGGGCGCGGGCCAGATCGGCCCAGTCCGCCCGTTCATCGAACGGCGCGCGCAGCGCAGAGTCAAGCCGTTGGAAGGGTTTGTAATCACCTTCGCGGGCCGCTTCGATCGCTTCCTCGATGCGGTGGTTTCGCGGGATGCGGCGCGGGTTGGCGCGGGCCATGGTGGCAGCCGCATCGGGCAGGGCTGCAATGCGGTCCTGCCAGCCTGTGGCCCATGCGTCGAACGCGGCGCGGTCGGTGAATTCGTCCCGGGCGCTGCCATCCGAAAGCCCGGCGAAGGTCCGGGTGAAATCGGCCCGCTCGCGCGCCATCAGGTCCAGAAGGCTGCGGATCAGCGCCTCATCTTCGGCGCGCGGGGCGGAAATTCCCAGCTTCGCGGCAAAGCGGCTCAGCCAGACACGCTGGTAACGCTCGGGGAAACTGTGGACGATGCGCGTGGCCTCTTCGACGGCGGCATCGTCATTGCCCATCAGGGGCACAAGGCAGCTTGCCAGCTGCGCCAGGTTCCAGACGGCGATATTGGGCTGTTCGTTCCAGGCATAGCGCCCGGTCGCGTCGATTGAGGAAAACACCTTGTCGGGCCGGAACTCGTCCATGAAGGCGCAGGGGCCGTAATCGATGGTCTCGCCCGAGACCGACATGTTGTCGGTGTTCATCACCCCATGGATAAAGCCAAGCGCCATCCAGCCGGCGATGGTTTCGGCCTGCGCATCGACGACGCGCTGCAACAGATCGCCGGGGGTCGTGGCATCGGGATAGTGCCGGGCGATGACGTGATCGGCCAGCAGTTGCAGCCGCGCCTTGTCGCCGCGCGCGGCATAGAATTCAAAGGTGCCGACGCGGATATGGCTGGCGGCCACGCGGGTCAGCACGGCACCGGGCAGCAGGGTCTCGCGGATGACCCTTTCGCCGGTGGCGACGGCGGCCAGCGCCCGCGTGGTCGGAATGCCGAATGCGGCCATGAATTCGCTGACCAGATATTCGCGCAGGACCGGACCCAGCCAGGCCCGCCCGTCGCCGCGCCGCGAAAAGGGCGTCGGTCCCGCGCCCTTCAACTGGATATCAAAGCGCGCGCCGTCCGGCGCCACCACCTCGCCCAAGAGCACGGCGCGGCCATCGCCCAGTTGCGGCACGAACCCGCCGAACTGATGCCCGGCATAGGCTTGCGCGATGGGCTCGGCCCCCTCGGGCAGGGTATTGCCGGCCAGCATGGCCAGCCCCTCGGGTCCGGTCAGCCAATCGGCATCCAGCCCCAGCCGTTCCGCCAGCGGGCGGTTCAGCGCGACAAGCTGCGGGTCGCGCACCGGCGTCGGCGCGGTGCGGGTGAAAAAGCCTTCCGGCAGTCGGGCATAGCTGTTGTCGAAACGGATCATCGCGGCCCTCCTTCTGCGCATTATCTAGAGGGCGGGACACGGCTTTTTAAGGGCGTGCGGAAATCAATGCGAAACGCTGGACGAGAACAGGTTCACGATGACGACACCGGCGACGATCAATCCCAGCCCCAGCGTGGCCGCGAAATCCAGCTTCTGGCCAAAGACGACCAGCCCGATCACGGATACAAGAACGATCCCCAGCCCGCTCCAGATCGCATAGGCGATGCCAAGGGGCATGCTGCGCAGCACCAGCGACAGGAAATAGAACGAGGCCGCATAGCACAGCCCGGTCATCAGCGTCGGCACCAGCCGGGTGAACTGCTCGCTGCGTTGCAGGAAGGTGGTGCCGATCACCTCAAGCACGATGGCGACAAGCAGGGTGGCATAGGTCAGGATGGGCATGGCGGGCTCCGCGCGTTTCGCCCTGCGGTCTAGCCGCGCGGCGGGGGAAAGTCACGCCGCCCTTGAACCGCGCGCCCCAAGCGCGTATCCGACAGTTTGCCCAACCCTGCCGCTAGGAATGCCGCCGTGAAATTTCTCGATCTTGCCAAGGTTTATGTCCGCTCGGGCGGCGGAGGCGCGGGCTGCGTGTCCTTTCGCCGCGAGAAGTTCATCGAATATGGCGGCCCCGACGGCGGCGATGGCGGGCGCGGCGGCGATGTCTGGGCCGAGGCGGTCGAGGGGCTGAACACGCTGATCGACTTCCGCTTTCAGCAGCATTTCTTTGCCAAATCCGGCCAGCACGGCATGGGCTCGCAGCGCACGGGCGCCTCGGGCGACGATGTGATCCTGCGCGTGCCGGTCGGGACCGAGATCCTTGACGAGGATCAGGAAACGGTGATCGCCGACCTGACCACGCCGGGTCAGCGCGTGCTGTTGGCCAAGGGTGGCAATGGCGGTTTCGGCAACCTGCATTTCAAAAGCTCGACCAACCGGGCGCCACGCAATGCCAATTCCGGCCTGCCGGGGATCGAGCGCACGCTGTGGCTGCGGCTCAAGCTGATCGCCGATGCGGGCCTGCTGGGCCTGCCCAATGCCGGGAAATCGACCTTTCTGGCCGCCGTCTCGAACGCGCGGCCCAAGATCGCGGATTACCCGTTCACGACGTTGCATCCCAATCTGGGCGTGGTCGGCGTCGACGGGCATGAATTCGTCATCGCCGATATCCCCGGCCTGATCGAAGGCGCCTCTGAGGGGCGCGGCCTGGGCGATCAGTTCCTGGGCCATGTCGAACGCTCGCGCGTGCTCTTGCATCTGGTCGATGGCACGGCCGAGGACGTGGCGGTCGATGCCCGCACTATCCTGACCGAGCTTGCCGCCTATTCCCCGGCTTTGGCCGAAAAGCCGCGCGTGACGGCGCTGAACAAGATCGACGCGCTCCTGCCCGAGGAAATCGCCGAGAAAAAGGCCGCGCTTGAGGCCGAGACCGGCGGCCCGGTGCTGCTGATGTCGGGCGTTTCGCGCGATGGCGTGACCGAGGTGCTGCGTGCGCTGTGGGGCCGGATTTCGCCCTCGCGCCAGCCTGCCCCCGAAAAGGACAGCGGATCGTGGCAGCCGTGACCCCGGATCTGGGCCGCGCAAGGCGGCTGGTGGTCAAGATCGGCTCGGCGCTGCTGGTTGGCCCGGACGGGTTGCGCGCCCAGTGGCTGCGTGCGCTCTGTGACGATGTGGCGTCAGCTCGGGCGCGGGGCACGGATATGGTGCTGGTCTCCTCGGGCGCGATCGCGCTGGGGCGGCAGGTGCTGGAACTGCCCGCAGGCCCCTTGCGGGTCGAGCAGTCGCAGGCGGCTGCGGCTGTCGGGCAGATCCGCCTTGCCCGCGCCTATGAAGAGGCGCTGGCCCCGCATGGCGTCAAGACCGCGCAGCTTTTGATGACGCTCGACGATACCAGCGATCGGCGCCGCTATCTGAACAGCCGCGCCACCATGCAGACGCTTCTGGGCATGGGCGCGGTGCCCATCGTCAATGAAAACGACACCGTCGCCACGGATGAAATCCGCTTTGGCGACAATGACCGGCTGGCGGCACAGATCGCGGTGACCTGCGGCGCCGATCAGCTGCTGCTGCTCTCTGATGTGGACGGGCTTTATACCGCGAACCCCAAGACCGACCCCGATGCCCGCCATTTGCCGGTGGTCGAACAGATCACTCCGGAGATCGAGGCTATGGGCGGCGATCCCGTCTCGGGCCTCAGCAAAGGGGGGATGAAGACCAAGCTGATGGCGGCGCGCACGGCGGTCGCGGGCGGTTGCGCCATGGCGATTGCCGAGGGTTCTGTCCTCAACCCGCTGTCGGCGGTGGCGGATGGCGCGCGGGTGACGTGGTTTCTGCCCGATACCGACCCGCAGGCGGCGCGCAAACGCTGGATCGCGGCGATGAAACCCAAGGGCGAGATCACTGTCGATGCCGGCGCGGCGCAGGCGCTGGGGCAGGGCAAATCGCTGCTGCCGGCGGGCGTGACCACGGTCACGGGCCGCTTTGGGCGCGGCGATCCGGTGGTGGTGCTCGACGGTCGGGGCGCACGGCTGGCCTCGGGCCTCGTGCGCTATTCCTCGACCGAGACCCGCGCCATTGCCGGCCATCGCAGCGACGCCATTCCGGCGATCCTGGGCTATCCCGGCCGCGCGGCGCTGATCCATCGCGACGACATGGTGCTGTGACCGGCGCGCCTTGCGCCTGCGTCACTGCCGCATGGATATTTATGTGAAGAAGAAAGAAGCAGGCCGGGCGCCATTCGGGTGCTTTCGTTGGTCTTTCTTCTTCATCTAAATATCCAATCCGGCCTTGCCGAAAGACGGGCGCTGCCAGTTCGGCGATTGCATGCGGCTGGCTCTTGCACCGGGCGGGGGCAGGGCCAGGACCTGCTCGCGCAGGACCGAGATCGCCTCGTCGCTGCGTGCAGGCAGGGTCGCGGGCTGGATGGCTGGGCCGATGGTGATGTGAAAGGGCTGGCTGGCCTTGTTCAGGACCTCGGCGAACAGGGTCACATCCCGCACCGTCGGATGGATCGCGTCAAGCAGATAGAACAGCGACGAGTTCCGTGCCCGGATGCGCAGGGGAATGATCGGCGCGTCGAACTTGCGCGCGATCATCGCCGCGCTTGCCATCCAGGGCCGTTCGTGGAGCTTTACCCCCCTGCGCTTGGCCAGCCGTCCGGACGGAAAGATCAGCCCGATCCGGCCACGCTGCAACGCCTCTCGGGTGTAATCCATCGTGGCGCGGGTCTTGGCATGGCTGCGCTTTTCGACCCGCCATTCCACCGGCGCGATCAGGCTGGAGAATTGCGGCAAGATCCGCAGGATGTCGTGATTGGCATAGATGAACAGATCGTCCCGGACGGCCGAGATCACCGCGCTGAGCACGATCCCGTCGGCGATCCCCGTCGGATGGTTCGAGACGATCAGCGCCGGTCCGCTGGCCGGGATATGTTCCAGCCCCTCGACGGTCAGGTCGTGCAGGATCAGCTGCGCGATGCGGCGCATGATCTCATCCGTGGGCAGGTCGCGATATTCGGCGGCAAGCTCCAGCGTGCGCGGATAGCGCAACAGCCGCATCAGTGCGCGGCGTGCCAGATCGTGATGCCACCGGCCTGAGAACAGCCATGGTGCCCGCTCTTCGATCAGCGGATCAAGACGGCGTTTCATGTCCTCATGGGGATCCATGCGGGCAGTATTGCCGTGCCCGCATGAGGGCCGCAAGGGCGCATCATTGCCCCTGATCGGGACCGGCAAGGATACGCGTCACCATCTCGGCGGTGTTGCGCGACAGGCCGGGCAGGGCGGCGATGCGCACCAGCGCGGCACGCGCCAGCGCCTGCCGGCCGCTGTCATAGCGGCTGATCGTCTCAAAGGCCGAGCACATGCGCGCCGTGGTCTGCGGGTTCACCGGATCCAGCCGCATCAGCCATTCGGCCAGAAAGTCGTAGCCCGAGCCATCGGCGGCGTGGAAAGCGGCATGATTGGCGGTCAGCCCGCCGATCAGGGCGCGGAAGCGGTTGGGGTTCTTCCAGTCGAAATCGGGACGCGCGGCCAGTTCGCGGGTGCGTGCCACCGCATTGCCCGGGGCGGTGCGCAGGGGCTGGACCATGAACCACTTGTCCATGACCAGCCGGTTGCCGCCGAACTCGGCGGCGAAATCCGCCAGCGCGTCCTTGTCGCGGCCAGTGGCGATCAGCTGCTCCAATGCACCCTGACGCTCGGTCATGTTGGTCGCGCTTTTGTAAAGCGCCTCGGCTCGGGCGCCCCCGTCCAGCCGGCTGAGATAAGCCAGGCAAGCCAGACGCAGGCTGCGCCGCGCGGCGCCCTCGGCATCCGGGCGATAGTCGCCGGTCTGGGTCATCGCGTCGTAGAGCCGCGCCAGCGCGCGCTCATGCGTGGTCGCGATGTCGAGCATCAGCGCCCGGCGCGCGGCATGGATGGCATCGGGGTCGGGAATGGCGCCCCGCGCGGCGATGGTGGTGGCGATTTCCTCTTCGCCGGGCAGGACAAGGCAAAGCGCGGCAAAGGCCGGGTCGGCCGTGGCGTCAGTCAGGACGCCGGCCAGCGCGCGGTTGAATTCCTCGCCGCCATCATGGCCGGTGGCGCGGGCGATCAGCCCGTCCAGCGCCAGATCGTGGCCGGCCTGCCAGCGCGCGTAAGGATCGGTGTCATGAGCCAGCAGCAGGGCCTGTTCGGTGGCACAAATCTCGCGCGAGACTGTCACCGGGGCCGAGAACCCCCGCAACAAGGATACCACCGGCCGCGCGCCAAGCCCGTCGAAGCTGAAGCTTTGCGAGGGTTCGGTCATTTCCAGCACCGTCGTTGGCAGCACCTCGTCGCCATTCGGACCGATCAGGCCAAGCGCGATGGGAATGACGCGGGCGGGCTTGTCGGCCTGTCCCGGCGTCGGAGCGGTGTCCTGGCTGAAGTTCAGCGTCAGACGGCCTTCCGCCCAATCCTCGGACAGGGTCAGGCGCGGGGTGCCGGCGTCGGTATACCAGCGCTTGAACTGCGTCAGATCACGCCCCGTGGCGTCCTGGAATACGGCGATCCAGTCCTCGATCGTGCAGGCCTGCCCGTCATGGCGGTCGAAATAGAGGTCCAGCGCCGCGCGATACCCCTCATCCCCGACCAGCCGCTTCAGCATGCCGATGACCTCGGCGCCCTTTTCATAGACGGTCGCGGTGTAGAAGTTGTTGATTTCCTGATAGTGATCGGGGCGCGGCGGATGCGCGAGCGGCCCCGCATCCTCGCGGAACTGGCGCGCGCGCAGGGTCTGGACGTCACGGATGCGCTTGACCGCGGCCGAGCGCATGTCGCTGGTGAACTGCTGGTCGCGGAACACCGTCAGCCCTTCCTTCAGGCACAGCTGAAACCAGTCGCGGCAGGTGATGCGGTTGCCGGTCCAGTTGTGGAAATACTCATGGCCGATGACGGCCTCGATGCGTTCGTAATCGTCATCTGTCGCGGTCTCGGCTGTGGCCAGAACCAGCTTGGAGTTGAAGATGTTCAGCCCCTTGTTCTCCATCGCGCCCATGTTGAAATCATCGACGGCGACGATGTTGAAGACGTCCAGATCATATTCGCGCCCATAGACCTCTTCGTCCCATTTCATCGAGCGGATCAGCGATTCCATCGCATAGCCGGCGCGCCCCTCGTCGCCGGGGCGCACCCAGACATTCAGCGCCACCTTGCGGCCAGACATGGTGGTGAAGCTGTCCGAAATCGCCCGCAAATCGCCGGCGACCAGCGCAAACAGATAGGCGGGCTTTTTCCACGGGTCCTGCCAGACGGCACGGCCCGGCGCCTGACTGACCGGATTGCCGTTCGAGAGCAGCACCGGCATGTCGGAGTTGATCGTCACCTGAAACGGCGCCATCACGTCCGGCCGGTCGGGATACCAGGTGATGTGGCGAAAGCCTTCGGCCTCGCATTGGGTGCAGAACATGCCGCCGGAAAGATAGAGCCCCTCCAGCGCGGTATTGGCCTCGGGGTTGATCTCGACCTCGGCGGCAAAGGTGAAGCTTGCGGGCAGGTCGGCGGCGGGGATAACCAGCCGCTCATCGTCTTCGCGGATCAGATCCAGGGGCAGGGCGCGCCCGTCGATGGTCAGGGACAGCGTGCGCAGCCCGGCCCCGTCCAGCACCAGATCGCCCGCACCGAAGCGGCGGAAATCGATCTGAGAGCGGACGCGCGTGGCCCTTGGCGCAATGTCGAATTCCAGCCGGGTCTGGGTGATCTCAAAGGGATAGGGGCGCCAGTCGGCGAGATATTGCGTCACGGTCATGGGACAGGGCTCGCAGCATGAAAAATTTGGCCGCACGGGGAACTTGTGCGAGAACCAAGTGTTAGACGCTGGACAGGCGGGTCGCAAGCCGGGGCTTCGGATCTTTGCTTGTCCCAGCGCAACGTGCTGATTTTAAATAAGAAGGAACGGCAAATGGCCAATTATGACCCGAACGATCCCCGTCGCACGGACGCGACCGACCCCCATCGCCCCGCCGCGCCCGAGACCTATGTCGAGCCGGTCGAGCGTCGCGCCTCGCCGCTGCCGCTGATCATCGGGATCCTGCTGGCCTTGGCGATCGCCTATTTCGTGCTGCAGTATTTCATGGGCCGCGACGAGGCCGCGACCACCACCGGCGAAGAGCCCGCCGTGACCACCACCGCACCGGCCGAGACCACCACCGCGCCCGCAGCGACCACCGAGGCCCCGGCCACCGCGGTCGAGAACGCGGCCAGCGAGGCCGCCGCCGCTGTCGAGGGTGCCGCCGGTGATGCCGCCGCCGCAGTCGAGAATGCCGCCGAGACCGCTGGCGCTGCCGCCGGGGCTGCGGCAAGCGATGCTGCCGCCGCTGCGGGCACCGCCGCCGATGCTGCGACCGAGGCCGCCGGCAATGCCGTGACCGCTGCCGAGAACGCCGCTGAAGCCGCTGGCACTGCTGCCGGCGCGGCTGTGCAGACCGCTGCCGACACCGCCGCGACCGTGGCCGGAGACGCCGCCAAAGCCGCAAGCGAGGCCGCCACCGCCGCCGAAAATGCCGCCAAAAGCGCGGTCGAGGCTGCGGGCGCCGCGGCCGAGAATGCCGAACAGGCGCTGGACAGCGCGATCACGGTCGAGGAAACCCCGGCACCCGCTGCGACGACGACGCCGCCGCCCGCAACCAACTGATCCCGCAGATGGGCTGACATCTCCGCCGTCCGGTTCGACCGGGCGGCGGATTTTCAATTTCTGATCGGCTCTGAATTCTGGATTCCGGAAAGATCGGGCCGGTTGAAACAGGCCGGGCTTTGGCATACCACCGTGTACAAATTTGGCCGGTCTTGGAATATCGAAAAAGGGGAAATGCCATGGGTCGTGTGGAAAAAGCTGGTTTGCGGGTCGATGAAACGCTGGCCGCCTTCATCAACCAGCAGGCGCTGCCGGGAAGCGGCGTCGATCCCCGCCGATTCTGGGAAGGGCTGTCGAAGCTGCTGCATGACTTCGGCCCGCGCAACCGCGCCCTGCTGGAAAAACGCGATGAGTTGCAGGCCGCCATTGACGCCTGGCACCTGGCCCATCGCGCCGCGCCCGACCGCGCGGCCTATCGCGATTTCCTGACCGAGATCGGCTATCTTCTGCCCGAAGGCCCGGATTTCGCCCTTGAGACCCCGGCCACTGATCCCGAATTTGCCAGCGTCGCCGGTCCGCAGCTGGTGGTGCCGATCACCAATGCACGCTATGCGCTGAATGCCGCGAATGCCCGCTGGGGCAGTCTTTACGATGCGCTTTACGGCACAGATGCCATGGGCGATCTGCCGCAGGGCAAGGGCTATGACGCCGAGCGCGGCGCCCGCGTGATCGCCTGGGGCCGCGATTTTCTGGATGCCGCCGTGCCCTTGGCGCAGGGCTCCTGGGCCGAGATCGATGCGCTTTCCGTCAATGCGAGCGCGCTGGTCCCGGCGCTGAAGGATGCGGCGAAATTCGCCGGTCATGATGGCGATGCCGCAACGCCTTCGGATATCTATTTGCGCAACAACGGGCTTTTGATCCGTATCGTGATCGACCGCTCGACCCCGGTGGGCGGGCAGGACAAGGCCGGGATTTCCGATGTCGTGCTGGAATCGGCGCTGTCGGCGATCATGGATTGCGAGGATTCGGTCGCCTGCGTCGATGGCGCCGACAAGGCGCAGGCTTACCGCAACTGGCTGGGCCTGATGGATGGCACCCTGACCGAAGAGGTCGCCAAGGGCGCAACCAGCTTCACCCGCCGCCTGAACCCGGATGTCAGCTTCACCGCCCCCGATGGCAGCCGCGTGACCCACAAGGGCCGCGCCCTGATGCTGATCCGCAACGTGGGCCATCTGATGACCACGCCCGCCATCCTCGACCGCGATGGCCACGAGGTCTATGAAGGGCTGATGGACGCCACGATCACCGCGCTTTGCGCCAAGCGCGATCTGGACCGCGAGGGGGCCGGAAACTCGGTCACCGGCTCGATCTATGTGGTGAAACCCAAGATGCACGGCCCCGAGGAAGTGGCCTTCGCCAGCGAAATCTTTGACCATGTCGAGGACGTGCTGGGCCTGCCGCGCCACACCGTCAAGCTGGGCATCATGGACGAAGAGCGCCGCACCAGCGTCAATCTCAAGGAATGCATCCGCGCCGCGAAACATCGCGTGGCCTTCATCAACACCGGGTTCCTGGACCGCACCGGCGACGAGATCCATACCTCTATGGAGGCGGGCGCGATGCTGGCCAAGGGCGAGATGAAGGTGCAGCCCTGGATTTCCGCCTATGAGGATCGCAACGTCGATATCGGTTTGGCCTGCGGTCTGGCCGGCAAGGCGCAGATCGGCAAGGGCATGTGGGCGATTCCCGACCGCATGGCCGACATGCTGACGCAAAAGATCGGCCATCCGATGTCGGGCGCCAATACCGCCTGGGTGCCCAGCCCGACCGCCGCGACCCTGCACGCGACCCATTATCACAAGGTCGATGTCCATGCCCGTCAGGCCGAGATCGCGGCGCTGGAGCGTCCGGCGCGGCTGGACGATCTGCTGACCGTGCCACTGGCTGGGGGGCGCAATTACAGCGATACCGAAATCACCCGCGAGCTGGAAAACAACTGCCAGGGCATCCTTGGCTATGTCGTGCGCTGGGTCGATCAGGGTGTCGGCTGCTCGAAAGTGCCCGATATCAACGATGTCGGCCTGATGGAGGACCGCGCCACGCTGCGCATCTCGGCGCAGTCGCTGGCCAATTGGCTGCATCACGGCATCATCACCGAAACCCAGGTCATGGACACCATGCGCAAGATGGCCGCCGTGGTCGATCGCCAGAACGCGGGCGATCCGGCCTATCGGCCGATGGCGCCGGGCTTTGACGGCGTGGCCTTCCAGGCCGCTTGCGATCTGGTGTTTCTGGGCCGCGTCCAGCCCTCGGGCTATACCGAGCCGGTGCTGCATGCCCGCCGCCTGCAAGCCAAGGCGGAACAGGCGCACGGGTGATCGCCCGATTTATTGCGGGACTGACGGCATTGCCGCAGGTCTGGCTGTTGCCCTTTGCGCTGGCTGGCCTTGCGCTGGGGCGGATCTTTCCCTTTGGGCCGTCCCCCCCGATGCGGGGGGGCGGCCTTTTTCTTGTCGCGCTGGCGCTTGGCCTGATGCTGTGGGCGGCGCTGACCATGCGGGCGGCGCGCACCACGGTGATGCCGGGCCGGCGCCCCGAGCATCTGGTCACAAACGGACCGTTCCGGTTTTCGCGCAATCCGATCTATCTGGGCGATCTGATCGGGCTGGCGGGGCTGATGCTGGCGCTGGATGCGCCCGCCGGGCTGCTGGTCGTGCCGGGCTTTGCGTTGCTTCTGGAACACCGCTTCATCCGCCAAGAGGAGGCTGTGATTGCCGCCGCCTTCGGCCCGGCCTATGAAGACTACAGATCGCGCGTCCGGCGCTGGATTTAAGGGGATAACGTTCATGCAAAGATCGCGCATCAACCGGATCATGGCCGAGGCGGCCGAGATGATCGCCAATGCGGGCTTTCACCTGCCGCCCTTTGCGCATTGGAGCCCCGAGGAGTTTCGCGCCCGCGCCACCCCCGCCATCCGCGAGGGCCGGCTTGGCTGGGACATCACCGATTACGGACAGGGCAATTTCGACAAGCTGGGCCTGTTCCTGTTCACGTTGAGGAACGGCAATCTGGCCGATCTGCAGGCCGGGCGCGGCATGGTCTATGCCGAAAAGCTGCTGATCAGCCAGGAAAACCAGATCAGCCCCATGCACACCCATGTCATCAAGACCGAGGACATCATCAACCGCAAGGGCGCGACGCTTGCGATCCGGCTGTGCGGCTCGGACGCGCAGGGGCGGATGGACCGCAATGCCCCGGTGCGGGTCGATTGCGACGGCATTGCGCGCGAGATCGCGCCGGGCGGCGTGCTGCGCCTGCAACCGGGCGAATCCGTCACCCTGCGTCCCGGCGACTGGCACGAATTCTGGGCCGAGGGCGGCCCGGTCCTGATCGGCGAGGTCTCGACCGTCAATGACGACCTGACCGACAATATCTTTGCCGCCCCCATCGGCCGCTTTGCCAATGTGATCGAAGATGAATCCCCGACTCATCTTTTGGTCAGCGACTACGATGCTGACGTCGCGTAAGTTTAACGCTTTGATCGTCGCGTCACAGCCTTGTGAAAGATTGTTGCGCGATGCTATGGAACGTCCTGATGCACGCTAATAAGGAGGTCGCCTCGTGAAGATCGGCGCTTTGAAAGAAAATTACGAGGGGGAGGCGCGGGTTGCCGTCACCCCATCCTCGGCGGCTCATCTGAAAAAGCTTGGCCACGAGGTCCATGTCGAATCCGGTGCGGGCGTCCGCGCGGGATTCTCGGATGCCGCCTATGAGGCTGCGGGCGTCGCGGTCGAAGCCAATGCCGGCGCGCTGATTGGCGCGGCCGACGTGGTGATCAAGGTCCGCCCGCCAAGCGATGCCGAGATCGGCCAGATGCGGCGCGGCCAGACGGTGATTTCCTATTTCTATCCGGCGCAGAACGCCGAACTGCTTGAAAAGGCGCGCGAACAGGGCGTCACCGCCATCGCCATGGACATGGTGCCGCGCATCTCGCGCGCGCAAAAGATGGATGCGCTGTCCTCGATGGCCAATATCGCCGGCTACCGCGCGGTGATCGAGGCTGCGAACAATTTCGGCCGCTTCTTCACCGGGCAGGTGACGGCGGCGGGCAAGGTGCCGCCGGCCAAGGTGCTGATCGTGGGCGCGGGCGTTGCGGGTCTGGCCGCCATCGGCGCCGCGACCAGTCTTGGCGCGCAGGTCTATGCCTTTGACGTACGCCCCGAGGTTGCCGAGCAGATCGAGTCGATGGGCGCCGAATTCGTCTATCTGGACTTCAAGGAACAGCAGACGGACGGGGCTGCGACCGGCGGCTATGCCGCGCCTTCAAGCCCCGAATTCCGCGAAGCGCAGCTGAAGAAATTCCGCGAACTCGCGCCGCAGATGGACATCGTCATCACCACGGCGCTGATCCCGGGCCGCGATGCGCCCAAGCTCTGGACCGCCGATATGGTCGAGGCGATGAAGACCGGCTCGGTCATCGTCGACCTTGCGGCCGAGCGCGGCGGCAACTGCGATCTGACCGTCCCCGACGAGCGGATCGTGACCGAAAACGGCGTGGTCATCATCGGCTATACCGATTTCCCCTCGCGCATGGGTGCGCAGGCCTCTGAACTTTACGGCAACAACGTCCGCCACATGCTGGCGGATCTGACCCCCGGCAAGGACGGCGTTCTGGTTCAGAACATGGAGGATGACGTCATCCGTGGCGCCACCGTCACCTATGACGGCGACGTGACCTGGCCGCCGCCGCCGCCGAAAATCGCCGCCATCGCGGCGCAGAAGCCCAAGGAAAAGGTCAAGGAACTGACGCCCGAGGAACGCCGGGCCAAGGAAGTGGCCGAGTTCAAGGCGCAGACCAAATCGCAGGTCACCCTGCTGGGCGTGGGCGCGGTGCTGATGCTGCTGGTCGGCATGTTCGCGCCGGCCTCGTTCCTGTCGCATTTCATCGTCTTCGTGCTGTCGGTCTTTGTCGGCTTCCAGGTGATCTGGAATGTCAGCCATTCGCTGCACACGCCGCTGATGGCGATCACCAATGCGATCTCGTCGATCATCATCGTCGGCGCACTGCTGCAGATCGGCTCGGGCTCGTGGCTCGTGGTGATCCTTGCGGCGCTGTCGGTGCTGATGGCCGGGGTCAACATCTTTGGCGGCTTCCTGGTCACGCGCCGGATGCTTGCCATGTTCCAGAAGTCGTAAGGAGGGGATGATGGAATACGGATTCACCACTGCCGCTTATGTGGTCGCCGCTGTCCTGTTCATCCTGTCCTTGGGCGGGCTTTCGGGGCAGGAAAGCGCCAAGCGCGCGGTCTGGTATGGCATCGCCGCCATGGCCTTGGCCGTCGTCGCCACGCTGATCGGGCCGGGCTATGGCAATTGGGGCATCACGCTGATCATGCTGGCCATCGGCGGCGCGGCGGGCTGGGTTGTCGCCAACCGCGTCCAGATGACCGAGATGCCGCAACTGGTCGCGGCCATGCACAGCCTTGTCGGCCTTGCCGCGGTGCTGATCGGCTTCAACGCCCAGTTCGAGCTGTCGCGCGTGCTGCGCGCCAAGGCCGCCGATGCCGCGGCCGAATTCCACGGCTTTGCCGCCGTTCTGGCCCATAAGACCCCCTCGGAAATCGCCATGCTCAAGGTCGAGGTGGCGCTGGGGATCTTCATCGGTGCGGTCACCTTTACCGGCTCGATCGTGGCCTTTGGCAAGCTTGCGGGCAAGATCGACGGCAAGCCGAAGAAACTGCCCGGCGGGCACATGCTTAACGCCGGCGCGGCGGCGCTGTCGCTGCTGGCGGTGATCCTTTATGCCACCACCGGTGCGCCGGTCCTGTGGCTGACGATCATCACGCTGGCCGCGTTCTTCATCGGCTATCACCTGATCATGGGCATTGGCGGCGCCGACATGCCGGTCGTCGTCTCGATGCTGAACAGCTATTCGGGCTGGGCGGCTGCAGCCATCGGCTTCACGCTGGGCAATGACCTGCTGATCGTGGTCGGTGCGCTGGTCGGCTCCTCCGGTGCGATCCTGAGCTATATCATGTGCAAGGCGATGAACCGCAATTTCGTGTCGGTCATCCTTGGCGGCTTCGGCGGCGAGGCGGGTCCGGCCATGGCCATCGAGGGCGAACAGATCGCCATCGATGCCGAAAGCGTGGCCGCGGCGCTGAACGATGCCGATGAGATCATCATCGTTCCGGGCTATGGCATGGCGGTGGCGCAGGCCCAGCAGTCGGTTTCCGAACTGACCCGCAAGCTGCGCGCCAAGGGCAAGAATGTGCGCTTTGCGATCCACCCGGTCGCGGGCCGTCTGCCGGGCCATATGAACGTGCTTCTGGCCGAGGCAAAGGTCCCCTATGACATCGTTCTGGAAATGGACGAGATCAACGAGGACTTCCCGAATACCGACGTGGCCATTGTCATCGGCTCGAACGACATCGTGAACCCGGCCGCGCAAGAGGACCCGAACAGCCCCATCGCCGGCATGCCGGTGCTCGAGGTCTGGAAGGCAAAGCAGGTCTTCGTGTCGAAACGCGGGCAGGGCACCGGCTATTCCGGGATCGAGAACCCGCTGTTTTACAAGGAAAACACCCGCATGTTCTATGGCGATGCCAAGAAATCCATCGACGCGCTGCTGCCGATGATCGACTGATCGGGCAGGGCGGGAATGCGAAAGGCGGGCCATCTGGCCCGCCTTTTACATTTGTGCGCAGCATGCCGCGCCGCGTTCAGATCGCGTTCAGCATGAATTTGATCACTTCGGTCGGCAGTTCGGGATGCAGGGCCAGCATGCGCACGCGCTTGCCCTTGCGCGGGATCAGCAGCGCGCAGCGTGTCGCCATGGCATGCGAGCGTTTGGCCGAGCTTTCGACGATGGCCCCGCCGCGCCAGCGCGAATGCGGTCCAAAACGAAGAACGCTCTCTATCGAACCCGGAACATAGCCCTCGGTCTCGATCGAATCGATCTGCGCATCGCTGATGATGGGCGGCAGATACATGGGCCAATGCACTCGGGAAGTTACCAGAATTAGTCAGATTTTTAGTCCCGAACGCGCTTTATTTACATATGCCATTTTGAACAGGTCTGCCCCGCCGGCCCCGCGAAGTTGGTCGGATTCAAGCCGGATGCCGTGGCGTTACCGGCAGAAAATGCCGGCTTTTGCAGGGGGAATCAGGGCTCGATCAGAATCGGCGTGCCGTCCCGGACCATGGCATAGACCTCTTCGGCCTCGGCATCGGTGACGGCGATGCAGCCGGCGGTCCAGTCCAGCTTCTGCTTTGACTGCACGCGCCCCTCGGGGCCCTGGCCATGAATGAAGATGTCGCTGCCGGCGCTGCGGCCCATCGATGCGGCCAGCGCCGAATCCTGCGGGTTCGGATAGGAGACACCGATGGACAGGTGATAGCGGCTTTCGGGGTTGCGGCGGTCGATGTAATACAGCCCTTCGGGCGTCTTGCCGTCGCCCTCGAACTGCTTGTGGCCGACGGGTTCGTTGCCCAGACCGATGCGATAGGCCTTCAGCACGGTGTTGCCGTGCAAAAGCAGCATCTGGCGGGCGCCCTTGTTGACCACGATCTGCGTGACCTGAGGCCCGGAATAGCTTTTGAACTTGCTGGGCGCGCAGGCCGCCAATCCCAGCAACAGCCCGATGGCAATGATCCGTCCCAGCCAAGTCATCCGTTCTGCCCCTTGCCATGTGCTTTTGCGCCATTCTGCCCGCTGTCGGTCGGGCGGGCAATGCGGCCCCCCTTCACGAATGTCTGATGCGCCGGAGGCACGCCCGGCGCCGGTTGCGCAAACAGCGCGCAGTTTCCGGTATTTGCAGTTGCGGGACGATCGGGGCAGGAGCTAATCATTCGGCCATGAACGACCAGAACGAACATCCGCAGCGCTATGCGCTGGTCAACGAACTGCATGCCCGGCCCTCGCCCCAGCTCGAGGCGCCGTGCACGGCCGTCTATCTGGCGCTGAAAGAGCGCGGCGACGCGGCCAATCGCGACCGCGCCAAGGATGTCGAGCATCTGGCCGAGCTGTGCGTCCGCCACGGCGCCGCGCGACCCGATCCCAGCGTCGGCCACCATGCCGCCCAGCTTGGCCGCTATCAGCTGCGCTGGGAAAGCCATACCGAATTCGTGACCTATGCGGCCTTCATGCCCGGCCTGCCGCCCCGGCCCTTTGACCCTTCGGCGGGGGCAATTTTCGCCGATGACTGGC
Source organism: Paracoccus lutimaris (assembly GCF_003337565.1). Lineage (GTDB taxonomy): Bacteria > Pseudomonadota > Alphaproteobacteria > Rhodobacterales > Rhodobacteraceae > Paracoccus > Paracoccus lutimaris. Next base: position 96,325 of record NZ_QPJL01000010.1, on the reverse strand, counting down.
AGCGCCAGTCGCATGGCAAGCGGGTTGCGGCGGTGATGATCCAGGTCGATTTCCTGCCCGACGACCCGGCCGAGATCATGCCGCGGCTTTCAGACTGGTTCGCCTCGGACAGCCTGACCTCGGTCTGGGTGCTGGAGGAGGCCGCCGTGGTCGCGGGCGATTTCCGCATCGACCCCGAGGGCTGGATGCGCTTTGCCGTCTTCGTCAAGCGCGGCACCGATTCCGGCCGCATCGGCCGCATCGTCCAGCGCCTGCTGGAGCTTGAGACCTATCGTGCCATGTCCATGCTGGGCTATGGCCGCGCCCGCATCGTCTCGGAACAGCTGAACGCGCTTGAGCCGCAGCTCAACGACATCGTGCAGGGCATGACCGACGAGGCACGGCCGGCAGACGCGGTGCTGCATGAGCTGCTTGCGGTTTCCGCCCAGCTGGAAAGTGCTGCGACCCAGCACGCCTTCCGCTTTGGCGCGACCGCCGCCTATGAGGCCATCGTGCGCGACCGCGTCACCGCGCTTCGGGAAAGCCGCTTTCTGCGCGGGCAGATGCTGACCGAGTTCATGACCCGGCGCTATCTGCCGGCGATGCGGACGGCGAAATCGGCCGAAAAGCGGCTTGCGACCATGCTGGATCGCAGCGAGCGCGCGGGCGATCTGCTGCGAACCCGCGTCGATGTCCAGCGCAGTGCCCAGAACCAGGAGCTGATGCAGCGCATGGACAAGCGCGCCGACCTGCAACTGCGGCTGCAACATACGGTCGAGGGGCTGTCGGTGGTGGCGATCAGTTATTACGCCGTCGGTCTGGCGGGCTATGCGCTATATCCGCTGGCCAGCGCGCTGGGGATCGACAAGGCGGTTCTGGTCGCCGGACTGACGCCCATCGTCATCGCTGGCGTCTGGCTGGCGATGCGCCGGATCAAGGCGCGGCTGCATGACGGCCACCCCTAGCCTTGCCCGACCCGACGGCGCATAAAGGTGACCTCTGACCGAAAGGAGCCTGAATTGAAACTGATCCTCTCTCTTGCCGCATTGCTGGCGCTGGCCGCCTGCAACGTGCCGTTGGTGCCGATCATCTGATGGCGGGGCAATTGCAGATGTATGGCCTTGGCCATTGTTCGACCTGCCAGAAGGCGCAGGCCGAGCTTGAGGCGGCGGGCTGGCAGGTCGAGTTCCGGGACGTGGCGAAAGCCCCGCTGTCGGATGCGGAATGGCAGCCCATGATCGCGGAATTCGGCGAGAAGCTGGTCAACCGCGCCAGCCTGACATGGCGCGCCATGTCCGAGGCGGAACGCGCGGGCACGCCTCTGCAGATGCTCAGCGCGAAGCCCTCTCTGATGAAGCGCCCGGCGATCCTTGAGGGCGAAAAGCGCCTGCTGGGCTGGACCGCGAATGTCAAACGCGCGCTGGGGGTGGCGGCCTGAGGGCCGCGCCGCCTTACACGATGTAACGGTCGCGCCGGTGGTTGATGGCGATCACCAGGTTCAGCACCAGCGCGCCCAGGAATGACCAGGCCACGGTCTGCCAGTCGCGCAGCATGAGCGCGCAGGCAAACAGCGCCGCGTCAAAGATCATCTGCGTCCAGCCGGCGCGAAACCCGGTCCTGTCCTGCAGATAGAGCGCCACGATCCCGATCCCGCCCAGCGAGGCGCCATGCCGGAACAGCGCCAGCAGCGCCGAGCCGGTCAGGAAACCGACAAGGATCGCGCCGACCAGCGGATGCACATGGCCGAATTCCAGCCCCTTGGGCAGGATGCCGACCAGCACCGACAGCAGGGTGACGGCGATCAGCGATTTCAGCATGAAGGCCAGCCCCAGCCGCTTGTAGCCCAGCCAGTAAAAGGGCAGGTTCACGGCGAAAAACACCGGACCGAAGCCCCAGCCCGTGGCATAGGAGATCAGGATCGCCAGCCCGGCGGTCTGGCCGGTGACAAAGCCCAGATGGGTCAGCAGCTGCACCCCCACGGCGGCCATGAAGCTGCCATAGGCAATGCCCTGCGCGTCCTCGATCAGGCTGTGGCGGGTCGGTTTTTCGGCGGTTTCGGTCTGTGACATGGCGCCTTCATGCCCGCGGTCGCGTGTCGGGGCAAGGGGCAAGCGCCGGGGTTCAGGGCCGGGGCCTTGCGGCTGCCGTCGCGTCGGTTCCCGGCGCTGCAGCCATGGCCATGTCGCTGATCTCATGGGTAAAGGCGTTTTCGGGGTCGTGTTTCAGCACGGCCGCCGCGCCGCCCGCCCGCAGGGTCTCGACGGTGCGGCGATAGGCCGCGTCCTCGAGCGCGCCCGAGGCAAGGATGGCCGGGATGCCGCTCAGCGCAGCACTCAGGCGTTGCAGGGCGCCCGGGTCGGGATCGGGGCCAATGAGCAGCCGGGCCGTGCCTTCGGGATCGGCGGCGGCGGCGCGCCAGCCCTCCATGCTGGCGCGCAGGAAATGCGCCATGCGCTCCTGCATCGCCGGATCGGTCAGCGCCCCATCCAGCGCGTATATCCCGTCCTCGAGGGTCGCCGCGTTCAGGGTCGCGGGATCAAGCAGGGTCGCGCCCTCAAGCCCCGCGACGGCAAAGCTGCGGGCGCTGACGCAATCGGCCTGTTTCTGGCGCAGCATTTCGGCGCCGTCGCCCTGCGGGACCAGCGTTATCGCATCCGCTGGAACCTGCGCCCGGTTCAGCCAGCCGGCCAGCGGAAACTCGGCGCCGGAGAACCAGTTCGCCACGCTCTTGCCGCGCAACTGGCTGGCATCGGTGACGCCAGCATCCGCGCGGCAAGCCAGCCGCAACGAGGGGCGGGCAAAGACCTGACCGATATTGACCACCGGCAAGCCGTTTTCCCGCGCGACCAGTGCCGTGGGCATCCATTCGACGCTGAGCGCCGCCTGCCCCCGCGCGAGCGACTCAAAGGCCGGCGCGTCGGATGCGGGCAGCAAGGTCACCGTGATCCCCGACCGCGCGTAAAGCCCCCGCGCCTCGGCCAGAAGATAGCCGGCATTCGCGGCCAGATCCGGCCCGCGAAGCTGCACGACCAGATCCTGAGCCTGTGCCGATGTCGCCAGCAGCGCCAGCGCGGCGGGGATCAGGTATTTCATATCAGCACCTTATGGCCGCTTATGGTCAGGAATGACTAAGCAGCCATGGACGGGCGCGCAAGAAACAAGCTTGCACAAAGCCGCGAGGAAAAGGGCAGACGCGGGGGTCAGCCGCGCGAATAGACATCCTCGTAGCGCACGATGTCATCCTCGCCCAGATAGACCCCGGTCTGCACCTCGATCAGCACCATCGGCACCTTGCCGGGGTTTTCCATGCGGTGGACAGCGCCCAGCGGCACATAGATCGACTGGTTTTCCGTCACCAGCGTCACCGTCTCATCGACGGTCACGCGGGCGGTGCCCGAGACCACGATCCAGTGCTCCGAGCGGTGGAAATGCGATTGCAGCGACAGCGCCGCGCCGGGGTTCACCACGATGCGCTTGACCTGAAAGCGGTCTGCCAAAGCCAGGGTCTCGAACCAGCCCCAGGGGCGGTGGTCGCGCAGAAAGGTCTCGGCCTGACGCGCGCCCTTGTCCTTGAGGGCGCTGACCGCCCTGCGGACCTCCTGCGCGCGGTCCATGCCCGCGACCAGCACCGCGTCATTGGTGGCGACGACCATCACGTCCTGCAAGCCGATGCCGACGACCTCGATACCCTCGTCCTGCGAGCGCAGCAGCACATTGTCGCAATCGATGGCGGTCGAGCGCGCATCCGTCACCGCGCCGCGCTCGGCTGGCGCGTCGGTCTGGGTTTCGCGCCAGACGGCATCCCAGCCGCCCAGATCCGACCAATGGCCGGAATAGCGCACGACCGACAGGTTCTTTGCCGCTTCCAGAACGGCATAGTCGATCGACAGGTCGGGCAGGCGGTCCCATGGCTCGGGCGCCAGGCGCAGGAAACCCAGATCAGCCCGCGCCTCGGTCAGCGCCGCCTGCACGGGGGCCAGATAGTCGGGGGCATGGGCCTTGAAGGCCTCGATCATGGTGCGGGCGGCAAACAGGAAGATGCCGCCATTCCACAGGTAATTGCCCTGCGCGATCATCCGCGCGGCATCCTCGGCTTTCGGTTTTTCGACAAAGCGTTTCAGGACCAGCGGCCCCTGACCCTCGCCCTCGGCCTCCATATAACCATAGCCGGTTTCCGGCCGTGTCGGAGTGATGCCGAAGGTGACGATGCGGCCCGCCTCTGCGGCCGAAAGGCCCAGATCGACAGCGCGGCCAAAGCCCTCGGCATCGGGGACGACGTGATCCGAGGGCGCGACCAGCAGCACCGCATCGGGGTCGCGCTCGGCCGCCAGTAGTGCGGCCGCAAGGATGGCGGGGGCGGTGTTGCGGCCTGCCGGCTCGATCAGGATCGCTTCGGGGTCGATCTGGATCTGGTCAAGCTGCTCGGCCACGATGAAGCGGAAATCGGCATTGGTCATCACCAAGGGCGCGCCGTAGCGCGGCCCTGCGAGACGCCGGGCCGAGGCCTGAAACAGGCTTTCCTCGCCGATCAGGGGGGCGAATTGCTTGGGAAAGCTCTTGCGCGAGACGGGCCAGAGCCGCGTCCCCGAGCCGCCAGCCAGAAGAACAGGGGTAATCGCCATATCAATACTCCGATCGGGGCTGGGCCGCGTTTGGGCCGATTATTCCCTGCATGGACGCCTTGCGCAAGTTATGCGGGGTCAGTAGCCGCGGCTGCGGTCGACAAGGTAAAGCAGCGGCTCACCCCGCATGGCGCGGCGCAGGTTCTCGGCGGCGACCGGGGCTGCGGTCGTGGGCCGGGTCTCGGCGGCGATATGGGGGGTGACGGTGACGCCGGGATGGCGCCAGAAGGGGTGGTCGGGGGGCAGGGGCTCATGGCGGAACACATCCAGCACCGCATGGGCGGGGCGGCCCTTGTCCAGGGCCGCGATCAGCGCTGTCTCATCGATCAGCGTGCCGCGCCCGGCATTGATGATCGTGGCGCCCGGGGGCAGCAGGGCCAGAGTGTCGGCATTCAGCAGATCTTGCGTCTGGGCCGTGTCGGGCAAAAGGCAGATCAGGATTTCGGCCCGTGCCAAGGCCTGATGCAGCGCCGGGCCGGGCAGGGTGGGGATGCCTGCGACCGGACGGCCCGATTGCGACCAGCCGGTGACGTCGAAACCAAGGCCGGTCAGGGCGGTGGCACAGGCGCGGCCCAGCTCGCCCATGCCCAGAATGGTGATGCGGCGGTTGGCGGCCAGCGGCGGCACGGCGCCATGCCGCCATGTCCCGTCCTGCGCATAGGCATCCATGCCCAGATGCGCCCGCATTGCCCAGCCGGTGCAATATTCCGCCATGCCGCGCGCCAGCCCCGGATCGACCATGCGGCACAGAGGCTGGGTCAGGGTTGGGTTGGTCACGATCCTTTCGACCCCGGCCCACAGGCTTTGCACAAGGCGGGCGCGGATAAAGGGGGTAAAGTCCAGCTCGCTTCCGTCCTCGGGGAAGCCGGGGGCGTAGATCAGCGCATCGAAACTGGCGGGATCGCCGGTGCGGGTCAGCTCGATTTCCGGGCAGGCGGCGCGCAGCGCGGGCGCCCATGCGTCCCAAAGCCCGGCGCGCGCGGCAAAGAACACCCGCATCCGCTAGCCCCTTGGCCGGTGGACATGGGCCGATTGCACGATACCAAAGGCCATCAGCAGGATCATCAGCGAGGTGCCGCCATAGCTGACCAGCGGCAGGGGGGAGCCCTTGGCCGGCAGCATCCCCATCACCGTCGCCATGTTGATCGAGAAATACAAAAAGAAGGTGCCCGCGATGCCGATGGTCATCAGGCTGGCGAACCGGTCGCGGTTGGTCAGCGCAGAATGCAGGCAAAAGCCCAGGATCAGCGTATACAGCATCAAAAGCGAAAAGGCGCCGACAAAGCCGAATTCCTCGGCCAGCGAGGTGAAGATGAAGTCGGTGTGCTTTTCGGGCAGAAAGTTCAGCCGCGACTGCGTGCCCTGCATGAAGCCGCGCCCCGACCAGCCCCCCGATCCCAGCGCGATCTGCGCCTGCGCGATGTTATAGCCCGCGCCCAAGGGGTCCGATGTCGGATCAAGGAAGGTGTCGATGCGCTTGAACTGATAGTCGTGCAAAAGCTGCCAGTCGGTGCCCCGGCTTTCCATCACGGCGGTGACCCCGGCGACGACGATGGCGATGACGGCGGCGAAATACCACAGGCTGACACCGGCCACGAACATCACGATCCCACCCCCCGCGATCAGCATGATCGAGGTGCCCAGGTCGGGCTGCATCAGCACCAGCCCCGTCGGCAACAATATCAGCAGGACCGGGATCAGCACCCAAAGCGGGCGCGAGACCTTTTCCACCGGCAGCCAGTCGTAATAAGCCGCCAGCGTCATCACGAAGGCGACCTTGGTCAGCTCGGATGGCTGGATGCGGATCGGCCCCAGCACCAGCCAGCGCTGCGCGCCCATGCCGACATGGCCCATCACCTCGACCAGGATCAGCAAGAGCACGCAGATCGCGTAAGACACGACCGAGATCGAGCGCCAGAACCAGATCGGCACGAAGGCCAGCCCGATCATCAGCACCATGCCGGCGGCAAAGCGCTCCATCTGCGGGCCAGCCCATTGGTCAAGGTTCCCGCCCGAGACGGAATAGAGCATCAGAAAGCCGATGCAGCAGACCGCCACGACCAGAAAGACCAAGGGCCAGTTCAGGAAAAAGACCTTGCGCCAGCCGGTCGGGGTCTGGGCGACCTGATAGTCAAGATAGCTCATGCTAGGCCTTGGCCCTTTCGGTGCCGGGGCTGGGTGCGGGCGTCGGCATCAGGTTCATCTTCGACCACATTTCCTCGACCTTGGCACGCTCGCCATCGGGATAGGCGGAAAGGGGCGGCAGCCCCCCCGCCAGCGCGTAAAGCAGGATGTCGCGCGCCACCGGCGCCGCCACGGCCGAGCCGCCGCCGCCATGCTCGACCACGACCGAGACCGCATAGCGCGGCATGTCAAAGGGCGCGAAGCAGACGAACAGCGCATGGTCGCGGCGGTCCCAAGGCAGCTGCTCGTTCTTGATGACGCCGCGGGCGCGTTCGGCGGCGGTGATGTTGCGCACCTGGCTGGTGCCGGTCTTGCCGGCCATCTGCCATTCGGGGGCAATGATGCGCATGCGCCGCGCGGTGCCGTGACTGCCATTCATCACCGCATCCATACCGGCGCGGGCGGTGCGCAGATGCAGCGGGTTGATGCCCAGTTCCGGCCATTCCGGCACCGGCTGCACCACCCCGTCGATCGAGCGCACCAGGCGCGGCTCGACCGCGCGGCCCGTCGCCAGCCGCGAGGCCATCACCGCCAGTTGCAGGGGCGAGGCCAGCACATAGCCCTGACCGATCGAGGCGTTCAGACTGTCACCGACCTGCCATTCCTGCTGATAGCGGGCCATTTTCCAGGCGCGGTCCGGGGCGATGCCTTCGGTAATGGCCGACATGGGCAGTTCATGGCGCACGCCGATGCCCAGCTTGCGCGCCATCTCGGCGATGCGGTCGATGCCGACGCGCTGCGCCAGCTCGTAATAATAGACGTCGCAGGACCGTTCGAGGCTCTGGACCGCGTCGACCGTGCCATGGCCGCCCCGGCTCCAGCAATGGAACTTGCGGCCGGCGACCTGCGTATAGCCCGGGCAGTAAAAGCGCGAGCCGGGATTGATGACGCCCGCCTCAAGCCCGGCCAGCAGCGTCACCATCTTGAAGGTCGAGCCGGGCGGATAGGCGCCCTGCACGGTCTTGTCGGCCAGCGGCCGGTGATCGTGCTGCATCAAGATGCGGTAATCGGGGCCGGAAATGCCGCGCACGAACATGTTCGGGTCAAAGACCGGCGACGAGGAAATCGCCAGGATGTCGCCATTGGTCACGTCCATGACCACGGCGGCGGCGCTTTCATTGCCCAGCCGCTGGGTGGCGAAATTCTGCAAACCCGCATCCAGCGTCGTCTGGACGGTGGCGCCCTGCTGGCCCTCGATCCGCGACAGCTCGCGCATCTCGCGCCCGGCGCTGTTCACCTCGACCCGGCGGGCGCCGGCCTTGCCGCGCAGCGCCTCCTCCAGCTTGGCCTCCATGCCGACCTTGCCCAGTTGGAATTCGGGCAGGCGCAGGACCGGGTCGGGGTTCTCGATCTTCGAGAGGTCGTAATCGGATACCGGCCCGACATAGCCCAGCACATGGGCGAAATCGCCAGCGCGCGGATAGCTGCGCGACAGGCCCGATTCCGGGGTGACGCCGGGCAGGGCGGGGGCGTTCAGCGCAATCGAGGAAAATTCCGGCCAGGTCAGGCGATCGGCGACCATGACCGGGGTGACGGCGCTGCGCTTGCGAATCTCCTCGAGGATCTCGGCGGCCTGACGGTCGCTCATCGGGATGATGCGGCGCAGCCGCGCGATCACGGCCGAGACATCGCCCGCCTCTTCGCGGGTCAGGGTGACGCGGTAATTCTGCTCATTGCCGGCGATGATGGTGCCGTTACGGTCCAGGATCAGCCCGCGCGCCGGCGGCAAAAGCCGGATATTGATCGAGTTGCCGTCCGACAGCAGGCGGTATTCGTCGGCATGCTCGATCTGCATCGAGCGCAGCTTGAGGCCCATGACCGAGACCACCGCCGCCTGGATCACCCCCAGCATCAGCCCGCGCCGCGAGATCGAGCGGCTGCTTTCGGCGATTTCCTTTTGTGATTTGCGCATCTTTCAGCGAAGCCTCGTGTCACTTTCGGCGCGGTTGCGGGGCAGGCCGAAAAGCCAGCCCGCAAGCCCCGCCACCAGCGGATAGGCGGCGATGGTGGCGATATACTGCAAGATCACCTGCCCCAGCGGCGGCAGCGGCAGAAAGAACACCGCCATCGGGAAACGATATCCCGCCATCATCACCGCCATCAGGATCGCCACGCGCAGCCATTCAACCATGAATGGAAGCTCGCGCCAACCGGCCTCACGCTTACGTGCGGCCTCGGTGCCGATGACCATGACCGCCGCCCATAGCCCGATGGGCCGCAGCAGGATGATGTCCTCGATGAGAAAGATCAGGCCGATGGTCAGCACCGGGACCTGATCGGGGCGGCGCAGCACCCAGACCATTGCCAGGCACAGCGACAGGTCCGGTCCGGGCCAGAAGACGCGCCCCGGCGCCATCGGCACCAGCCGCCAGAACAGGATCGCCAGAAACAGCAGGACGAACAGCGCCTGCCCAAGCATCCGCTGGCGGCGCAGCGGTTCAATCATCCGCGGCCCCGTCGATTTCGGACGTATCCCGGGCCAGCGCCTGCAGGGGCGGCATGGGCGGGCCGATGAATTCGGCCGCGGGCGGCGGGATCAGCAGGCCGGTGTCAGAGAGCCGCTCGGTCGGGTGGCTGCGTAGCACGCGCAGGAATTCCAGCCGCCCGTAATCGGCCGCCAGACGCACCCGCCACCGCCCGTCGCTGGCCTGCGCCAGCTGTCCGACCAGCAGACCGGGTGGAAACACCCCGCCATCGCCCGAGCTGACCACGCGGTCACCGGCGCGGATATTTTCCGGGCTTTCGATGAAATCCAGCGCCGGCAGGGCGGTATTGTCCCCCCCCAGCAGCGCATTCTGCCCTGAGGGCAGGATGGTGACCGGAATGCGGCTGGTCGGATCGGTCAGCAGCATGACCCGGCTGGTGCTTTCGCCCACGCCCGAGATGCGCCCGACCAGCCCCAGCCCGTCCATCGTCGCCCAGCCGTCCAGAATGCCGTCACGCGCGCCCACGTTCAGCAAGACTGATTGCCGAAAGGCCGTGCCGCTGTCGGTCAGCACCACCCCCGAAACCGAGGTCAGCGCCGGGTCGATGCGGACATTGTTCTGCGCCAGCAGCTTGGCGTTTTCCTGCTCCAGCTGGACGGCGGCCTCTTTCCAGGCCGACATCTTCTGCAACTCGCGTCGAAGTTCCTGATTTTGTTCGTAAAGGCGGGAATAGGATTGAAAGCCCGCGACCATGCGCGACAGTTTCGTCACCGGCGCCATCACCCATTCGAAACTGGGCACGAAACGGTCGATGATCGCGGCCCGCATGCGCTCGGCACGCGGGCTGTCGATCTGCCAGAACAGGAACACCGCCAGCAGCACCAGCACCAGCAGCGAGACGAGGATGCGGCGAACGGGCGCCGCGTAATCAGGGCCCTTGCGCGCCATGGGCCTGAGATCAGCTGTCGTAATCGATCACGTGGCGCAGCTGCTTTTCGAACTCGAGCGCCTTGCCGGTCCCCAGCGCGACGCAGCTCATCGGCTGGTCGGCCAGCGTGATCGACAGGCCCGTCTGCTCGCGCAGCGCCAGATCCAGATCGCCCAGCATCGCGCCGCCGCCGGTCAGCATGACGCCGCGGTCAACGATATCGGCGGCCAGATCGGGGGGCGTGGCCTCCAGCGCGACCATCACCGCCTCGCAGATCTGCTGCACCGGCTCGGCCAGCGCCTCGGCGACCATGGCCTGGGTGATTTCCATTTCCTTGGGGATGCCGTTCAGCAGATCGCGGCCGCGCACCATGATCGTGGCACCACGCCCGTCATCGGGCATGCGAGCGGTGCCGATCTGGGTCTTGACCCGCTCGGCGGTCGATTCGCCGATCAGCAGATTGTGGTTGCGGCGCAGGTAATTGATCAGCGCGTCATCCATGCGGTCGCCGCCGATCCGGACCGAGCGCGCATAGACCACGTCGCCAAGGGACAGCACCGCGACCTCGGTGGTGCCGCCGCCGATATCGACGACCATGGAGCCGGTCGGCTCGGTGATCGGCATGCCCGCGCCGATGGCTGCGGCGATGGGCTCGGCGATCAGGCCGGCCTTGCGGGCGCCTGCCGACAGGACCGACTGGCGGATCGCGCGTTTCTCGACCGGGGTTGCGCCATGGGGCACGCAGACGATGATCTTGGGCTTTGAAAACGTCGTGCGCCGGAACACCTTCTTGATGAAATGCTTGATCATTTCCTCGGCGCTGTCGAAATCGGCGATGACGCCTTCGCGCATCGGGCGGATGGCCTCGATCGAGCCGGGCGTGCGGCCCAGCATCAGTTTCGCGTCCTCGCCCACGGCCAGCACCTGCTTCTTGCCGTCCTTGACGTGATAGGCCACGACCGAGGGCTCGTTCAGGATGATGCCCTTGCCCTTGACATAGATCAGCGTATTCGCGGTCCCGAGGTCGATCGCGATATCGGTGGAAAACAGACCGCCAAAGGCCATGTGAGGATCCCTTCTGCCGCCCCTGCCATGACGACCGTTTCGCCGCTCTTAGCGAGCGGACATTGCCCGATTGCCCGGCGAGTCGCCCCGCCGAGGATGACGTCATATAGGCCCTGGCCCGGCGCGGGAAAACCCGAAAGTTGCATCTGCGCGCTGCGTCGCCGAGATGTGACCGCTTTGCCCGGCTTGACCCGGCCAGGCCCTATTCCTACCGTCGCAAGCGGCGGCTTTGACGGAAAGGCTATTTGTTGCGCGACGATATCGTGGGAATTTGCCGCTTTTCCTTTCTTGGAAAATGCGACTGGTACGAAACCAAAAATGCACGGGCCGACGTGGCGGAAATGCTGGCCCGGCGCGCCGGCCTGCTTTACGCGCCCGAGCGGCTGCAGCGCCGGTTCCAGGCATTCGAGACATTCTGCCTGCCCTCGGTCAAGGCGCAGACCGATGCGGATTTCAGCTTCTGGATCCTGACCTCGCCCGAGATGCCGCAGCTCTGGCTGGAACGGCTTTACGATCTTTGCGCGGATGTGCCGCAGATCCAGATCCTTCTCTCCGACGAGCGCGATACGCAGGCGGCATTGCGCATGCCGCTGCGCCGCGCGGCCGAGGCGGCGGGCCGGCCGGTGATCCAGTTCCGCGTCGATGACGACGATGCCTTCAGCCGCCATCACGTCGCGCGAATCCGCCACCATGCCCGCCGGTTTGCCGATCTGCCGGCATTCGCGATCAGCTATCCGCGCGGGCTGGTCGTGGGCAGCTATGACGCCGAGCCGGTCAGCTACTGGCAGACGCATCAGGCCTTTCTGGGCGCGGGTGCGGCGCTGCGCATGCGCGGCTCGGGGCGTGCGATCTATGCGGTGAACCATTTCGACCTGCCCAAGCATTTCCCGGCCTTCTCGGATAATGGCGGGTTCGGTTATGTGCAGACGCGCTGGGACGAGGGCGACTCGGTCGCGACCATCGTCGCGAATTTCCCGAAATGGTTCCTGCCGCTGAGCGCCGAGGATTTCCAGTCGGCGCTGGCCGAGGATTTTCCCTTTCTGCAAGGCGCCGACCTGAGCTTCGTGCAAAGGAAAGGGGCGGCCTGAGCGGCCGCCCCGATCCCGTGATCCCGTCCGGCGATCAGTGCGAATACATGCTGACCTGCTTGGTGTCGGTGCCTTCGCCGACCATTTCGCGGCGGACCTTCAGCCGGTTCAGCGCCCCGAGATAGGCCTTGACGCTCGCCAGGATCGTGTCGGTATCGGCGGCCTGCCCGGTGGCGATGCGGCCGTCCTCCTCCATCCGCACGCTGACGGTGGCCTGGGCGTCGGTGCCCTCGGTTACGGCATGGACCTGATAGAGCTGCAAGCGCGCCTGATGCGGCCAGATCGCCTTGACGGCGTTGAAGCAGGCATCCACCGGCCCGTCGCCGGTCGCGTGGACGGTCTTTTCCTCGTCCCCCACAACCAAGGTCAGGTCGGCCGATTGCCCGTCGCTGCCGCAGACCACCCGCAGATGCTTGACCTGCAGGAAATCGCTGTCGGTATTGGCGGAACTGTCCTGCATCAGCGCGACCAGATCGTCGTCGTAGATTTCCTTCTTGCGGTCGGCCAGCGCCTTGAAGCGCACGAAGACGTCCTTCAATTGATTGTCGCCCAGCTCATAGCCCAGATCGCGCAGCTTGGCGCGCAGGGCGGCGCGGCCCGAATGCTTGCCCATGGCGATATTGGCCTCATTGAGGCCGATATCGGCGGGGCGCATGATCTCGAAGGTCTCGACGTTTTTCAGCACGCCGTCCTGATGGATGCCGGACTCATGCAAGAACGCGTTCTTGCCGACGATGGCCTTGTTGAACTGCACCGGAAAGCCCGAGACGGCGGCGACACGGCGCGAGATCCCCATGATCTTCGTGGTGTCGATCCCGGTGCTGAAGGGCATGATGTCATGGCGCACCTTCAGCGCCATCACCACCTCTTCCAGCGCGGTATTTCCGGCACGCTCGCCCAGACCGTTGATGGTGCATTCGATCTGGCGGGCACCCGCCTCGACGGCGGCAAGGCTGTTGGCGGTCGCCATGCCCAGATCGTTATGGCAATGGGTGGCAAAGATCATCTCGTCCGCGCCCGGCACCCGCTCCAGCAGCATGCGGATCAGCTCGGCGCTTTCGCGCGGCGCGGTATAGCCGACGGTGTCGGGGATATTGATGGTGGTGGCGCCGGCCTTAATGGCGATCTCGACCACGCGGCACAGATAGTCATGCTCGGTCCGGGTGGCGTCCATGGGCGACCACTGCACATTGTCGCACAGGTTGCGGGCATGGCTGACGGTCTGCTGGATGCGCTCGGCCATCTGGTCCATGTCCAGATTGGGAATGGCGCGGTGCAGCGGCGAGGTGCCGATGAAGGTGTGGATGCGGGGGCGTTTCGCGTGTTTCACCGCCTCCCAGCAGCGGTCTATATCGGGAAACTGCGCCCGCGCCAGCCCGCAGATCACGGCATTCCTGGTCTGTTTTGCAATCTCGGAAACAGCGGCGAAATCGCCTTCCGAGGCGATGGGGAAACCGGCCTCGATAATATCGACACCCATCTCGTCCAGCATCTGGGCGATTTCCAGTTTTTCGGCATGGGTCATGGTGGCGCCGGGCGACTGCTCGCCATCGCGCAGCGTGGTATCAAAGATCAATACGCGGCTTTTATCGGTCATTTCGGGTCTTTCTTACGCAAATCATGGTCTGTCCGTGGTCTTGCCGGGCACGAACCTGACTGAGCGGTGGCCCGGAGACCCGCTCAGCGCAGCGTAAGAAGAAGCAGACCGCGGGGCAGCACGACGAAACGCGCGCCCATGGGCGCGTCCCTGTCAGTGGCGATGTGTCGCTTCCGTGTCATGGCCGGGACTATAAATGCGCGGCCAGCGGCTTGAAAAGACCGAAATCGCGCCCGCCCGAAATTTCCTGCCCGCACAAAAAAGCGGGCCGCGCCAATGATGCGCTGCCCGATCTTCTTCTTCATCCAAATATCCATGCGACCGTGCAGCAGGCGCGACCGGATCACAAGGCGCGCCAGCCGATATCGCGGCGATAGAACCCGCCCGGCCAGTCGATCGCATCGGCCAAGGCATAGGCGCGGCCATGCGCCTCGGTCAGCGTCGCACCGCGCCCGGTCGCGGCCAGCACGCGCCCGCCAGTCGCAACCAACTGCCCGTCCTTCAGCGCGGTTCCGGCATGAAAGACCATATGCGACGAATCCTCGGGCAGGGCGTCCATGCCCCCGATCACGCTGCCCTTCCGATAGTCGCCCGGATAGCCATTCGCGGCCAGAACCACGGTCAGGGCGTGATCCTCGGCCCAGGTGACGGCGGTTTCGGAAAGCTGCCCCTCGGCACAGGCCAGGATCAGGTCCAGCGCCTGCGCGCCCAGCCGCATCATCAGCACCTGACATTCCGGATCGCCGAAGCGGACATTGTATTCGACCAGCCGGGCATGGCCGTTCTCGATCATCAGCCCGGCATAAAGCACGCCCTGAAACGGCGTCCCACGCCGCGCCATCTCGACCACGGTCGGACGCACGATCTCGGCCATAACCTGATCCTGAATGGCCTGCGTCAGCACCGGCGCCGGGGAATAGGCACCCATGCCGCCGGTATTCGGCCCGGTATCGCCGTCGCCCACGCGCTTGTGGTCCTGCGCCGTGCCGACGGGCAGGCAATCGGTGCCGTCGCACAGGATGAAGAAGCTGGCCTCTTCGCCGGCCATGAATTCCTCGATCACCACCTCGGCGCCGGCCGCGCCGAATTCGCCGCCAAAGGCACGGTCGATGGCGTCGAGAGCCTCAGTCTCAGTCATGGCCACGGTCACGCCCTTGCCAGCGGCCAGACCGTCGGCCTTGATGACGATGGGGGCGCCTTGCGCGCGGATATAGGCGCGCGCGGGTTCTGCGGCATCAAAGCGCGCCCATGCAGCGGTCGGCGCCCCGCAGGCATCGCAGACCTCCTTGGTGAAGCTTTTCGAGGCCTCCAGCATCGCCGCCGCCTTGGACGGGCCAAAGGCCAGAATCCCCGCCGCGCGCAGATCATCGGCAACGCCAGCCGCCAAGGGCGCCTCGGGGCCGATCACCACCAGATCAATGGCATTTTCCTCGCAAAAGCCGATCACGGCGGGGCCGGACAGGATATCCAGCGCCGCCAGCCGCGCCATCGGCTCCATCCCGGGATTGCCGGGTGCGACAAACAGCCGGTCGCATTTCGGATTTTGCCGGATCGCCCAGGCCAGCGCATGTTCGCGCCCGCCGCTGCCAAGGATCAGGATGTTCATGGCGCAGGTCCCCTTTGCGACTGTTGCCGCCTTCTAGGAACTGGCTTGCGCGGGATCAATCCCCTTGATCCGGCCGCCCGCCCGCGCCAGAACCGGCGGATGGAGCTTTTCGACGACACGCCCGAACCGGGCCCCGGCAGCAACGCGCATGAATTCACCGTCTCCGAGATCTCGGGCGCGGTCAAACGCGTGCTCGAGGGCGAATTCGGCCGCGTCCGCGTCCGGGGTGAGATCGGCCGCGTCTCGCGCCCCTCCTCGGGCCATGTCTATTTCGACCTCAAGGACGACCGCTCGGTCATCGCGGCGGTCTCGTGGAAGGGGCAGGCCGCCCGTCTCTCGACCCGCCCCGAGGAAGGCATCGAGGTCATCGCCACCGGCCGCCTGACCACCTTTCCCGGCCAGTCCAAATACCAGCTGATCGTCGAGGAAATCGAACCGGCCGGCGCCGGCGCCCTGATGATGATGCTGGAAAAGCGCCGCAAGGCACTGGCCGCCGAGGGGCTTTTCGACGATGCCCGCAAACGCCCGCTGCCCTATCTGCCGCGTGTGATCGGGGTCGTGACTTCGCCCTCGGGGGCGGTCATCCGCGACATCCTGCACCGGCTGCGCGACCGCTTTCCGACCCGGGTGCTGATCTGGCCGGTGGCAGTTCAGGGCGAGGGCTGCGCCCCGCAGGTCAGCGCCGCCATTCAGGGTTTCAATGCCTTACCCAAGGACGGCCCGATCCCGCGTCCCGATCTGATCATTGTCGCGCGGGGCGGCGGCAGCCTTGAGGATCTTTGGGGCTTCAACGAAGAAATCGTTGTCCGCGTCGCTGCCGCAAGCGAAATTCCCCTGATCTCGGCGGTGGGCCATGAAACCGACACCACACTGATCGACTTCGCCTCGGACCGCCGCGCGCCGACGCCCACCGCCGCCGCCGAAATGGCGGTGCCGGTGCGCAGCGAGCTTGCCGCGCGCCTCTCCGAGATCGGCGCGCGCATGATCCGTGCCAGCCGCCAGCGGGGCGAGCGCCAGCGCCAGCGCCTGACCGATCTGGGCCGCGCGCTTGGCCGCCCGCAGGCACTGACCGACCCGGCGCGGCAACGCTTTGATCTGATCGCCGGGCGGCTGGAGCCTGCGCTCAGAGGCTTCGTGCGCGCGCGCCGCGACAGGCTCAGCGCACTGCCGCTGTCGCTTTCGGCACTGCGGGTCAGCCTGCGTAACCGCCGCGACCGGCTCATCGACCAAAGCCAGCGCCTGCCGCTGGCTATGATGCGCCAGCAGACCCGCCGCACCGAACGCCTGAACGATCTTGGCCCGCGCCTCATCCGCGCCCGCGCCCGGATGCTTGGCGATGCCACGCGCAACATCGCCCGCGACCGCGAGCGCACGGCACAGCTGGCCCGCCGCCTGATCGCCGCGATGGCCCGCCTGCTGCCCCCGCGGCGCGAAAGGCTCGACCGTCTCGACCGCCTGCGCCAGACCTTGGGCTACAAGGAAACCCTGAAACGCGGCTATGCCGTGGTCCATGGCCCCGCCGGCCTGATCACCCGCGCCGAGGACGCGGCCCAGACGCCGCGTTTCGAGATCGAGTTCCTTGATGGCCGCATCGCCGCTCGGCCCGAATCCCCGTCTCAGAAACCCGCCCGGAAACCCAAGCCCGAAAAAGACCAGAAATCGCTGTTCTGATCTGCTTTCCTGCCGATGGCTGCGCAAAGACGCAGTCCCGCCATCGCGGATGCGCGGCACCGATCGGATGGGTTCAGAGGCCGCGGCGCGTTGCGCCTTTCAGCCGCTTGTCAGATGGTCGAAGACCGAGCCCATGCGTGGTGCGAACAGCCGCTCATAGGTTTTCAGCAGATAGGTGTCGGTCATCCCGGCAACATGGTCGCAAATGACCCGGGGATCGCCATCGGCCTTGGCAAAGCGTGCGCGCCAGCCCAGGGGCAGCAGCCGTGCGGGGTCGGACTGCAGCGCCTCGAAGACGGCGATGACCATGGCCTGACCCTTGAACTCAAGTTGCTGCACCTCGGGGCTGCGGATCACCGCATCATAGATGAACCTCTTCAAAGCCTTGAGGAAGGCGCGCGGCTGTTCGTGCAGGGTGGCGCGATGGCGCAGCAGCGGCGTGTCGAAGCGGTCATCCGTTGTCACGCGGACGCTGGCGATGAAATGATGAACCAGAGCGCCGATCATCGCCTTGCGCTCATGGGCTGGGCCAAACAGCGCGGTGATGATCCGGTCATGCGGGTGCTGGAACGGGGCGCAGATGTCGGCCGGAACCGCCAGGCGGAAATCCTCGGCCCGGACCAGTCCAAGCGCGATGGCATCTTCTAGGTCATGGACGCCATAGGCGATGTCGTCGGCGACGTCCATGATCGAGCAGTCAAGCGATTTATGTATCGTTTCCGAATGGTTGCCGCCGATGTCCCGAACCTGCGTGAACAGGGTGCGATCGTCTTGCGGCAGCGGCGCAAGAATCCAGTCGACAATGCCCGCCTCGCTGTCGAGATAGCATTTCGGCGGGGTCGAGGCGGCAACGTCAAGAATGCGCAGGACCGATCCCCGATCCTGCAATGCCGGACGGATCGCCGGATTGGCGACGCGCGCATGGGCCGCCGGATATTTCAGCACGCCGAGCAAGCTGCGGCGGGTCAGGTTTACCCCGGCCTCAGGCAAGGCGTCGCTGCGGCGGGTGAGGATGCGCAGGGTCTGGCCATTCCCTTCAAAGCCACCGGCATCGCGCATGCAATAGTTCAGCGCGACCTCGCCGCCATGGCCAAAGGGCGGGTGGCCCAGATCATGCGCGCAGGCAACGGCCTGCATCAGGCTGTGGCCGGGCAGGGCAGCCGTGACCGGATGCTGCGGAAACGTGCCCGCAAGCTGCATCACCAATCCGCCGGCGATCTGCGCCACCTCCAGCGAATGGGTCAGGCGGGTCCGGTAAAAGTCGCTGTCGCCAAGGTTGAGGATCTGGGTCTTGCCCTGCAGGCGGCGAAACGGCGCCGAATGGATGACGCGCGCATAATCAACGTCGCCATCGTCGCGCAGATCGTCCGCGGCCCGGATGCGCGGTTCGCGCCGCGCAAGCCATGGCGAGGCCGAGCCTAGAACCACTGGCCCGGCTCCATCAGCCCGAAATCCATCAGCTGCTGCGAGTTCCAGCGGAACGGATGCGAGCTGCGCCAGGTGAAGCTGTTGATATGCACCCGCGAGCCGGGGTTGCGGACCAGCGCCTTGGCGACCCGGAACGAGGCCACCGCCGCTGTCAGGTTGTGGTGCCAGGGACAGGAATAGGTGTTGTATTCCTCGTCATTCATGCGGTGATCGGCCAGCAGCCGCAGCCCCGGCCGGGTGCGGAACAGCGCGATCCGGTCGATGCGGCGGCGGTCGCGCGGGATATGCTCCTCGAAGCGCCAGCGCAGCCCGCCGTGAAAGTCCAGCTGGCGCTCTTTATAGGTGCCGTCGCGATCGCGGCGCCCCAGCGAATAATAGCCGGCGCGGTCGAACATCGCCTCGTCAAGGCTGACCGCATCGGGATACCGCGTCAGGTCTGGCGCATAAAGGTCGACGACATAGGTCAGCATGGCGCTGCGCCGTTCCTCGGCGTGAAAGGCCAGCATCTCGCCCACGCTGCGGTTTTCCGAAAAGGGATAGAACAGGAATTCCGCATTGTAGCCGTAATACAGCCAGGTATCGGGCGGCACCGCATCGATGATCGCGTTCACTGCCGCGACATGCGCCGATGGCTGGCGGCAATCATGGATCAGATTGACGATGCGCCCCTCGGCGTCATCGGGCAGGGCATGAGCGGGCAGCGTCTCGGGCGAAAGCGCGAGGACCAGGCGGAATCCGGCCTGCAGATGATGGGCCAGCGTCTGGCGGACCGCGGATTCATCCTCGATGAGCAGCACCGCGATCGGACCCCGCGCCAGCCGCGCGCGGTCGGATCCCAGGAATGCGGCCAGCGAACCAGCCGTCATGGCGCCGCGGTCCCGATCCGGCAAGCGGCCTCGTCGTCGGGACTGGTGGCGAAAAGGGGCAGGCAAGGCATCGGCGGTTCTCGGGCAGCGCATCAATGCGTTCTTATGTCACGGCGCGGCAATGGGGGAAAGCGCCGCGCGCAATCACGGCGCGAACGGTATGCAAGCCGCGGCTTTCCCGCGCATCTTATTGCGAATCCGGTTGTATCTCGGGGCGGGCACGACTATTTAACCGGCCTGAACCCCCGGCCATGCAAGGAACACCGCCATAGCCCGCAGACCGCATAACGCTCCGCCCACCCGTGACACCGGCCCCCGCGTCAATGAACGCATCCGCGTCGCAGAAATCCGTCTGATCGGAGCTGACGGGGAAAACATCGGTGTCGTGACGCCCGCGCGCGGGCTGGAGCTTGCGCAGGATGCCGGGCTGGATCTGGTCGAGATCTCGCCCAATGCCGTGCCGCCGGTGTGCAAGATCATGGATCTTGGCAAGTTCAAATACGAACAGCAAAAGCGCGAAGCCGAGGCCCGCAAGAAGCAGAAGATCATCGAGATCAAGGAAATCAAGTTCCGTCCCGGGACCGATACCCATGATTACGACGTCAAGATGCGCTCGGTGATGAAATTCCTGGGCGAGGGCGACAAGGTCAAGGTGACCCTGCGCTTCCGCGGTCGCGAAATGGCCCACCAGCAGCTGGGGCTTGAGCTTCTGAACCGCGTCGCCGGCGATGTCGGTGATGCCGGCAAGATCGAATCGATGCCCAAGCTGGAAGGGCGCCAGATGGTGATGATGATCGCCCCGAAATAGGGGCGGTCCGTCATGCCACGATCCCGGCCATGCAGTGGATGCGTGCGCAAAGGATGTCCGTCGATATCGCACTCGGCGGCTGAACAGACAGGCGCTGAACAGACAGGCGTGGTTGCCCCGAAACTGTCAGGCCGTTCCGTCTGACTTTCAGGCCGTCCCATATGACCTTTTCGACGGTATATACCCGTTACGCCCGTCCGGTGCGGCTATCGAAGCCGCTGCCGCGAACATCACATGTCGGTGCGGGCGGCAGCTGGTGCGATCAGTAGATATAGCGTATCTGCTCGGCCCAGAAACGCTCGACCCGTCGCCATTGCAGGTTCACGGTTTCGATGGCGGGGTCATCCAGCACGCCGGAAAGCTCCAGCCCCTCGGCATGGCGAGCGAAGAGATCGCTGACACGGTCGCGCACCTCTTGCCCTTCGGGGGTCAGCCGCACCCGGACCGCGCGGCGGTCCATGTCACAGCGCTCGTGATGGACATAACCCAGCTCGACCAGCTTTTTCAGGTTATAGGACACGTTCGAGCCCTGATACATGCCGCGTGAGCGCAGCTCACCCGCCGTGACCTCGGCCGTGCCCAGATTATAGATCAGCAATGCCTGCACCGGGGTCAGGTCGGTGCGGCCCAGGCGTTCGAATTCGTCCTTGACCAGATCCAGCAGCAGGCGGTGCAGCCGCTCAAGGATCTGCAGGCTTTCAAGATAGGCTTCGGTCCGAGTGGTCCGCGGCAGCGGTCGCAGTGCGGGCGCCGAGTGGATGGGGCTGCGCTGGGGCATATGCGGTGTCCGTTTTCATGGCTTCGTTGTCGCCATCATGCCGCAAATTTCCCAAACTTCAGTTAATCCTGGCGGTGTTAGATAAAATTGCGCCTATTTCCCTGCCAGCCGCTGATGGGCAAAGCGCGCAACCCTGTCCAGCATGGGCAAAAGCGGGGTCGGACCGGGCCGTGCATTGCCCAGCCGGGCGGTGATCCAGGGGTAAAGATCCTGATCGTTCTCCTCCAGAAGCGCCTCATACTGGTCCAGATCGCTGTCGTTCAGCGATTCCAGCTCGTGATCCGCGAAGGGGCCGAGAATCAGGTCCATCTCTTTCATGCCGCGCCGCCAGCTGCGTATCCGCAGCCGCTTGAGCCTTGTCTCATGAGCTTCCATGCTTGTCCCCGGCTTGTCTGTCCGCAGCCGCGTGCCTATGGTCCGGGCACCCAGTCGCAGGATGAATTCGATGAGCTTTCTGTCCCAGACGCTTGCCCGCGTCAAACCCTCGCCCACCATCGCCATGACCGGCCGCGCCCAGCAGCTGGCCGCCGAGGGCAAGGATATCATCACCCTGTCGGCGGGAGAGCCGGATTTCGACACGCCCGAACATATCCGCGACGCCGCGAAAGCCGCCATCGATGCCGGCCATACCCGCTATACCGCCGTGGACGGGATGCCGGCGCTGAAACGCGCCATCTGCGACAAGTTCGCCCGTGAAAACGGCCTTGATTACAGCCCGGCGCAGGTCAGCGTCGGCACCGGCGGCAAGCAGATCCTGTATAATGCGCTGATGGCCACGCTGAACCCGGGCGATGATGTGATCATTCCCGCGCCCTATTGGGTCAGCTATCCCGACATGGTGCTGCTGGCCGGGGGCACGCCGGTGATCGTGCCGGCCGGGATGGAGGCGGGCTATCGCATCACCCCCGAACAGCTTGAGGCGGCGATCACGCCCCGGACGAAATGGCTGATCCTGAATTCGCCCTCGAACCCCTCGGGGGCGGGCTATGGCGCGGATCACATGCGGGCGCTGACCGATGTCCTGATGCGCCATCCCCATGTCTGGGTGCTCAGCGACGACATCTATGAACATCTGGTCTTTGACGATTTCCGCTTCGTCACCCCCGCACAGATCGAGCCGGGGCTCAAGGATCGCACGCTGACCATGAATGGCGTGTCGAAATCCTATGCCATGACCGGCTGGCGCATCGGCTATGGCGCCGGCCCCGAGGTGCTGATCCGCGCCATGGCCAAGCTGCAATCGCAATCGACCTCGAACCCGTCCTCGATCGGGCAATATGCGGCGCTGGCGGCGCTGAACGGCCCGCAGGATTATATCGAGACCAGCCGCGCCATCTTTCAGCGCCGTCGCGATCTGGTGGTCGCGGCGCTGAATGATTGCCCCGGCATTTCCTGCCCGGTGCCGCAGGGGGCGTTCTATGTCTATCCCTCGATCCATGCGCTGATCGGCAAGACCTCGGCCGGGGGCACCGTCATCAAGGATGACGAGGCCTTCGCCACCGCGCTGCTGGATGAAACCGGCGTCGCCGTGGTCTTTGGCGCGGCCTTTGGTCTCAGTCCGCATTTCCGCGTGTCCTATGCGACCTCGGAAGCGGTGCTGGCGGATGCCTGTGCCCGCATCAAGGCGTTTTGCGAGGAGATGCGCTGAGCCGGGCCGTGCCGGGTCCGCTCAGGCATTGCTCTGCATGCGTTTCTGGATGTGCAGGATGATGAATTCACCCGGCCGCAGCGCGGCAAAGCCGACAAGGATGTTCAGGACGCCCAGGTCGATATCGGCCTGGGACGTGGTCTCGGCGTCGCATTTCACCAGAAACGCGTCGCGCTCCGGGGCACCCTGAAACGCGCCCTGCCGGTGCAGCCGGCTCATGAAATCGGTGACCTGCAGCCGGACCGAGGCCCAGAGCGGTTCGTCATTGGGTTCAAACACCGCCCATTGCAGCCCGAGCAGCAGCGAGCTCTCGATGTAAAGCGCCAACCGGCGCACGGGAATGTACTTCCAGTCCGAGGCCAGCGCATCGGCGCCGTCCAGCGTCCGCGCGCCCCAGATCACGGTGCCGAGGGTCGGAAAGATGCGCAGCGCGTTGATGCCCTGTGCGTTCAGCAGGTCCTGCCGGGGGTCGGTCATGGGATCGACGGGCCGTCCGCCCGAGATCCCGGCCTCTGTGCCCGCCGGCGCCTGCCAGACGCCGCGCGCGGCATCGATGCGGGCATAGACCCCGGCCACCGCAGCCGAGGCGGCAAGGATGCGGTCCTGCGCCGGGTGCAGCGGGTGGGGGCCGATGAGCCGGGGATAGTAAAGCGCCGCATTGCGCCGGACCGTGCTGCCCAATGCGCTGGTCCATGCACCGATATTGGCGTCTGTGGTGTCGGCCAGACTGTCGACGATCAGAAAGGCCAGGTTTCGCTCGCAATAGCTGTTGGCGGCCCGATAGACCGCTGCGGCCGCCGCGCTGCGGGACTGGCCAAGGACCGACAGGTCGGGCAGGCACATCAGGTTGAAGATGTCGGGCGCGATCGCATCCAGCGCCGCAATTCCGGCCATATGGGCGGTGCCGGTCAGGGCGGCGAAGGCGTCGCTGTCGGCCGGCAGGATGCCCTCGGTGCCGCCGGACATGGCGCTTAGCCCGTCCGGGTGCAAAAGACGCAGCGCCTCCAGCGTGGCGAGACCGGCACCATCCGCCTGCGTCCTGTCGGGCAGGCTGTCCGAAAGCTGGGCGGCGGCGGTGACAAGCCGGCTTTCGGCGGCCAATACTCGGCCCGCATGGCGCGGATGGCCCGCGATCACGGAGAGCCCGATATGGCTTTCCTCGCGGATGAGGTCATTGCCGCGATATTCGCGGATGAGCAGATCGAAGGTCGTGATCCCGGTGCCGCCGGCATGCGCGATCCCGACGCGCAGGCTGTTGCCCCATGCGCCGGGCGAGCTTGCGGTCAGGGTGATGCCGCCATTCTCCGGCGGCAGCGCGACAAAGGCAGGTGTCGCGCCATTCGCCACCCGCACCACATAGGCGATGCCGCCGCCATTCAGGAAATAGGTGTGCAGGGCATAGCTGGTTTCGCAATCCGGGTGCAGCCCGCCGAAGTTGCGCTCATGGTCCGCCCATGAGGCGATGCGGATGGCGCGTCCGACCGGGCCGCGCGGCAAGACGCCGATGAAAGCGGTGTTCGAGGTGGAAACGCCCGGGATCGGCGCGCGGCCGCCTAGCGTTTCCTCGACATATACGCCCGGGGGGACGCGCATGGGTCGGCCCTCTCTGTCTGATCCCCGGTGGTTCGCGGGGCTGCGACGCGGGAGCAGCCTTCTTAGCGCAGACACGGCTCAGATGCCACCCGCTGCCGCTCGGGGCCGGCCGTCGTCACGGGCTTGGGAAGGACTGCCCGGGTGTAAGATGCGCTGACCGGAGCGGGCAGGCCCGATGACAGGAAATCTAGCAAATTCGGGTCCTCGTCGCAATGCGGCGGCAAGATTGCGTCCTGGTGAGTGGACCGTGCGAAAAACTGAAAACGCGGCGCCGGGGGCCGGTGCCGCGTTCGCGAGTTCCCGATGTGCCGGTCATCATGCCGGCCGCAGGTCACCACATATGGCGGCGCAGCGCATCCCCGTCGGGCAGCTCGGGCGTCGGCAGATGATGGCTCAGATCACGCACGCCGATATCCAGCAGCAGCTCCGGCGGCAGATCTGCCAGGGCGCGGCGGGTTGCCGGATCGTCCAGCGCGGTCATGCGATCGGCGCAGCGCGATAGGCTCTGCTTATCGACCGCATCAAAGCCGAGCAGGTTGGAAAGGCGCCGGAAAAGACCGGACGGAGCGCGTGTTGCAAGATCGCGGGACATGGCAGCCTCCTGTATCTGCTTGCTGTTGATCCATATCCCGATGATGATACTGTCGCGCCCGGATTGCCAACAAAGCCTCGGCACATGCCTATAAGGACGTCTTATGTCTATCCCGCCATTGGCGGCTCTGCGCGCCTTTGAGGCCGTCGCCCGCCACCTGAGTTTTACCCGCGCCGCCGAGGAACTGGGCATGACGCAGGCGGCGGTCAGCTATCAGATCCGCATGCTCGAGGAGCGCATGGGCGCGCCACTGTTCCTGCGCAAGCCGCGCGAGGTGGTGCTGACCGAAACCGGGGCGCTGTTCGCGCGCCCGACCATCGACGCCTTCGAGATCCTGCGCGAGGCCTATGCCGATCCGACGACCGATCTGGTCTCGACGCTGTCGATCTCGACCATGCCGACATTCGCCGGGGCGTGGCTGTCGCCGCGTCTGGGCAAGTTCCAGATGAACAACCCCGATCTGGCGGTGCGTCTGGAAACCAGTGACTCCATCGTCGATTTCGCGCGCGAGGATATCAGCGTGGCCATTCGCGGCGGCACCGGCAACTGGCCGGGCCTGACGGCGCAGCATCTGATGGAAATGGATTATTCGCCGATGCTGTCGCCGACGCTCGCCGCGAAATATGACATTCGTGAGCCGGCGGACCTGTTGAAGCTGCCGCTGCTGGATCGGGGTGATCGCAACTGGGCGGTCTGGATGCGCGAGGCGGGGGTGGATTTCTGGGAAACGCCGCCCAAACCCGGCCTGACGCTGACCACCGACCTGCACGAGGCACGGGCGGCGCTGGCGGGCTATGGCGTGGCGATGCTGACGCCGCGCTTCTTTCGCTTTGAGCTGGCGACGGGCAGCCTGATCCAGCCCTTTCCGCTGGCGGCCAAGAACGGGCGCAGCTATTGGCTGGTCTATCCGCCGGGGCGCCGGAACCGTCCGGCGATCCGCAAGTTCCGCGCGTTCCTTCTTGATGAAATCGCCTGCGACCCCGGCTAGGCGGGGCCGCAGGTTTGTCCTGCCTGGGGGACAGGATGGCGGATCAGTTGATGAAATGCTGGGGCTTGGTCAGGTTTTCCGGGCGCAGGATCGCATCCAGCCGGTCCTTGGCCAGCAGGCCCTTTTCCAGCACCAGATCATAGACGCCGCGCCCGGTCAGATGCGCCTCGGTCGCGACCTCGGTCGCCGCCGCATAGCCGATATAGGGGTTCAGCGCGGTGACAATCCCGATCGAGTTGCGCACGGTTTCCTTGAGCACGTCGCGATTGGCGGTGATGCCGCGCACGCAATTGTCCTCAAGCGTCTTGCAGGCGGCGATCAGGTGGCTGGTCGAGCGGTTGACGCTATAGGCGATCACCGGCTCGAATGCGTTCAGCTGCAACTGGCCGCCCTCGGCCGCCATGGTGATGGTGACGTCATTGCCGATCACCTCGAAGGCGACCTGATTGACCACTTCGGGGATGACCGGATTGACCTTGCCCGGCATGATCGACGAGCCGGCCTGTTTGGCGGGCAGGTTGATCTCGTTGAACCCCGCGCGCGGCCCCGAGGACAGAAGCCGCAGGTCGTTGCAGATCTTTGACAGCTTGACCGCGACCCGTTTCAGCACGCCCGAGACCTGCACGAAGGCGCCGGTATCCTGCGTCGCCTCGACCAGATCGAAAGCGGTGACGACCGGGATCGTGGTGATCTCGGCCAGACGGGCGCGGACGCGCTCGGCATATTCGGGGTGGGCGGTGATGCCGGTGCCGATGGCGGTGGCACCCAGGTTGATTTCGCACAAAAGCTGGGCGGCCTCGGCCAGACGCGCCTCGTCCTCGCCGATGGTGATGGCGAAGGCGTTGAATTCCTGTCCCAGCGTCATCGGCACCGCTTCCTGCAACTGGGTGCGGCCCATTTTCAGGATGTCGCCGAACTCCACGCCCTTGTCGGCGAATGCGCCGCGCAGCGATTCCAGCGCGATGATCAGGTTGTTCAGCCCCCGCCACGCGGCCAGACGCAGCGCCGTCGGATAGACGTCATTGGTCGACTGGCCCATGTTCACATGCTCGTTCGGGTGCAGGTATTTGTATTCACCCTTGGCATGGCCCATCAGTTCCAGCGCGCGGTTGGCGATGACCTCATTGGCGTTCATATTGGTCGAGGTGCCGGCGCCGCCCTGGATCTGGTCGACGACGAACTGCTCATGCAGCTTGCCGGCGCGCAGCTCCTCGCAGGCGGCGACGATGGCGTCGCGGCGCTCGGCCGAGAGCAGGCCCAGATCGGCATTGGCCATGGCGGCGGCGGCCTTGATCGATGCAAGCGCGCGCACCAGCTCGGGGACCTCGCCGATCGGGCGGCCCGAGATCGGGAAATTCTCGACGGCGCGAAGCGTGTGGACGCCCCAATAGGCGTCGAAAGGCACCTCGCGGTCGCCTAGCAGGTCATGTTCGATGCGCGTTTTCATCATCTTCACCTATCGCGCATGCGGCACCAATCACCCCTAGGGCGGTCCGGTGGCGTCATGCGCATTGCGTATGGAAATTGCTTGTGGTCAGGGGCGGCTTCAGCCCCGATGCCGCCCAGATATGCGGGTTTTGGCGAATCCGCCAATGCCAAGTCGCGCTGGGTTATTCCGTTTTTGCATAACCTTCACCAAGATCGCGCGCCGCCTGCCAGACCCGGCCGGTGATGCCGCGCCCGCGTGCGGCATTGCGGTAAAGCCGGATCTCCATCGGCAGTTCGGGGGCGACGATCTCCAGCCGGCCGGCGGCGATCTCGGCCTCGACCATCCGGCGCGGCAGCCAGACGACGCCATGGCCTGCGACTGCCATGCTTTTCATCGCCTCGGCCATCGAGGATTCGTCGGTATGGGCGACATAGACGCGCGGCGCGCCGGGCTGGGCCAAGGCGATGCGCGCCATCTTGTTCAGGAACGAGCCGCGCGAATATTGCAGCATCGGCATGCCGTCGCTCAGCCATTCCTGCGGCCAGCCGGGGCGGGCGACGGCGACCAGACTGTCATGGCCGACGACCAGATGCGGGTATCCCGCCGGGTCCAGCGGGATATTCACCAAAGGATGGGCGAAGGTCAGGAAAAAGTCATAGCCGCCCTCGGACAAGGCCTCGATGCAGCGGTCGAAATTCTCGGGTTTGACGCGGCTGGTCATCTGGCCCGTTGCCGCCTTCAGCCGCATCAGCCAGCCGGGCAGGAAGGTCACGGTCAGGCTGTGCAGCGACAGAAACGAAATCTCGCCGCCGCGGGCGCGGGCGTGGTCGCGGAATTCGGCCCGGCGGGCATGGATCATGCGCACGGTTTCCTCGGCGGTTTCCCGAAACAGCACGCCCTCGGGCGTCAGGGTCACCGGATAGCTGTCGCGCGACAAAAGATCGGTGCCCAGCCATTCCTCCAGCGCGCGGATCCGGCGGGAAAAGGCGCTTTGCGTGACGCCCCGCAGCTCGGCCGAACGCGAAAAGCTGTGCGTCTCGGCCAGCACCAGAAAATCCTCAAGCCATTTGAAATCCATGCGCGCCCCCTGAGGCCCGCTTTAGCCGAGGCGCGGGCGGGCTGCCACAGAAACCGGGTTGCGGGGTGAAGGGCGATCCGCTAACTATGAAATGTAATAACATAACATAAAGGTAAGCCATGCCAGCCAGCCCCCCTTTGGCCCCCTCAGCAGACGGGCGCCTGCCGGTCACGGTCCTGTCGGGTTTTCTGGGCGCGGGAAAGACCACGCTTTTGAACCACGTCCTGAACAATCGCGAGGGCCGCCGCGTCGCGGTCATCGTCAATGACATGTCCGAGGTGAATATCGACGCCGATCTGGTGCGCGAGGGCACATCGCTGTCGCGCGCCGACGAAAAGCTGGTCGAGATGACCAATGGCTGCATCTGCTGCACGCTGCGCGACGACCTTCTGACCGAGGTGCGGCGGCTGGCGGATGAGGGGCGCTTTGACTATCTGCTGATCGAATCGACCGGCATTGCCGAACCGCTGCCGGTCGCCGCCACATTTGATTTCCGCGATGCCGATGGTCACAGCCTGTCGGATATCGCGCGGCTTGATACCATGGTGACGGTGGTCGATGCGGTGAACCTGACGCAGGATTTCTCAAGCCACGACTTTCTGGCCGACCGTGGCGAGTCGCTGGGCGAGGGGGATACCCGCAATCTGGTCGACCTGCTGACCGACCAGATCGAATTCGCCGATGTGATCGTGCTGAACAAGGTCGGCGATGCCGGACCGCAGCGGCTGGATCAGGCCCGCAAGATCATCCGGGCGCTGAACCCGGTCGCCCGGCTGATCGAGACGGATCACAGCCGCGTCCCCGCCAGCACCATCTTTGACACTGGGCTGTTCGACTTTGACCGCGCCCATGAGCACCCGCTTTGGGCGCAAGAGCTTTACGGCTTTGCCCAGCACACCCCCGAGACCGAGGAATACGGCATTTCCTCATTCGTCTATCGCGCGCGCAGACCCTTTCATCCGCAGCGCCTGCACCGCGTCTTGAACGGCGATCTGCCGGGGGTGATCCGCGCCAAGGGGCATTTCTGGATCGGTTCGCGCCCGAACTGGGTGGCCGAATTCAGCCTTGCCGGCGCCATGTCCACGGTGACGCCGCTGGGCGGCTGGTGGGCAAGCGTGCCGCGCTCGCGCTGGCCGACCCATCCCGAGGCCCTGTCCGAAATGCGCCGCAACTGGCTTGACCCCTGGGGCGACCGCCGGCAGGAGCTGGTCTTTATCGGCGCCGGGCTCGACCGTCAGGCGATCACCGCCGCGCTGGACGCCGCCCTGCTGGAGGATGAGGATTTCCAGCCCTCGCGCTGGGTGGCGCTGTCCGATCCCTTTCCGAAATGGGAAAGCCGCACCGGATGATGCGAGGCGGCATGATGCGGGGGCGCGATAAGGCGGGCAACCTTGCCACCACCCTGCCGCGCGGCGGCAGCGGCCGGCCCATGGCGCAATATGACCGCCTGCCGGCCGAGCTGCGGCTTTGGTTGGCAGGCGCTGCGCTGCCATGGAGCGCGGCCTCGGCGCTGCGGCTTTGGCGGCGCGCGCTTCGCGAGGCGGGCGGCGACATTTCCCGTGCCCGCGCGCGGCTCGACCGGGCCGAGGCGCGGATGCTGACGCGCGAGGCGGCCCGCATCTGGGGCGCCGCGCATCCGCTGGCCACCCATGAAATGGCCGGGGCCGGGCCCTAGATCGCGGTCCAGCTTTGTTCGACCACCGCCTCCATGGCGACATAGCTGGTCGTGGCGTGGATATGGGGCAGGGCCGAGATGCTTTCGGCCATGATGCGCCGGTAATCGGCCATATCGCGTGAGCGCACCTTCATCAGATAATCGAAACCGCCGGCGATCATGTAGCACTCCTCGATCTCGGGGATGGCGCGGACGGCGGCGTTGAATTGCTCCAATGCCTTCTGGCGGGTGTCGGATAGCCGCGCCTCGACATAGGTGACATGGGTCAGGCCTAGTTGCAGCGGCGACAGGATGGCGCGATAGCCGGTGATCAGGCCCATCTCCTCCATCTGGCGGATGCGCAGGGCGACAGGGGTCTTGGACAGCCCGACCTTGCGCGCCAGTTCCGTGACCGGAATTCGGGCATTGGCGACCAGCTCATGCAGGATTTTGCGGTTGGTGGCGTCCAGAGCTTCGTCCATGGTCCAGAATTCCCGTCGATTTTGCTGTGATCGCCTATCGATTTGCCACATTATGGTCACATGGTCCACGGCTTTCCCGATATCAGACGCCCCAGACCGCAGGAGATTCCCATGCCCGCCATCCCCCTTTCCGCCCTTGATCTTGATATGAAATTCCAGCCCGAGGGCCCGCTTCTGGACCGTCTGGTGACCGAGGCCGCGCTGAGCCCCGGCGAGCGCGCCGCGATCACCGCCCGCGCCGCCGATCTGGTGCGCCGCATCCGTGCCGAGGCCAAGCCCACGCTGATGGAACATTTCCTGTCGGAATACGGGCTTTCGACCCGCGAGGGCGTCGCCCTGATGTGTCTGGCCGAGGCGATGCTGCGCGTCCCGGACCGCGAAACCATCGACGCGCTGATCGAGGACAAGATCGCCCCCTCGGACTGGGGCCGGCATCTGGGCGAGGCGTCCTCGTCGCTGGTCAATGCCTCGACCTGGGCCCTGATGCTGACGGGCAAGGTGCTGGACGACGATCAGGGCGGCATTGCGGGCACGCTGCGCGGCGCCATCCGCCGTCTGGGCGAGCCGGTGATCCGCGCCGCCGTCGGCCGCGCGATGAAGGAAATGGGCCGCCAGTTCGTGCTGGGCGAGACCATCCACAAGGCCTTGGACCGCGCCAAGACCCGCGAGGCGCAGGGCTTTACCTATAGCTATGACATGCTGGGCGAGGCGGCGATGACTGGGGCGGATGCCGCGCGCTATGCCCGCGATTATTCCGACGCCATCGCGGCGATCGCGAAGGCCTGTGACAAGGGCTCGGTCGAGCTGAACCCGGGCATCTCGATCAAGCTTTCGGCGCTGCATCCGCGCTATGAGGTCGCCCACGAATCCCGCGTGCTGGCTGAGCTGGTTCCGGTCGTGCTGTCCCTGGCGCGGCAGGCCAAGGCCGGCGGCATGGGCATGAATATCGACGCCGAGGAACAGGACCGGCTGGTCCTGTCGATGAAGGTGATCGAGGCGGTGCTGTCGGATCCCTCGCTTGCGGGTTGGGACGGGTTCGGCGTCGTGGTGCAGGCCTATGGCAAGCGCGCCGGCCAGATCATCGACTGGCTTTACGCGCTGGCCACGCGGCTTGACCGCAAGATCATGGTGCGTCTGGTCAAGGGCGCCTATTGGGACAGCGAGATCAAGCGCGCCCAGGTCGAAGGGCTGCCGGGCTTTTCGCTGTTCACCAGCAAGGTCGCGACCGATGTCAGCTATATCGCCAATGCCCGTAAGCTGATCGGCTATTCGGACCGCATCTATCCGCAATTCGCCACCCATAACGCCCAGACCGTCGCGGCGGTGCTGGAAATGGTCGATGGCATCCCGTTCGAGTTCCAGCGCCTGCATGGCATGGGCGAGCGGCTGCATGACATCGTGCTGAATGACACCAAGGGCCGCTGCCGCATCTATGCGCCGGTCGGGGCGCATCGCGACCTCTTGGCCTATCTGGTGCGCCGCCTGCTGGAAAACGGTGCGAACTCGTCCTTTGTCCATCAGATCGTGGACGAATCCGTGACCCCCGAACAGGTCGCCCGCGACCCGCTTGAGGCGCTGGCGGACGCCAAGGCCCCGGCAAGCCTGCTGGCCCCTCAGGCGATCTTTGGCGCCGGGCGCCCGAACTCGCAGGGCTTTGACCTGAGCGACGAGGGCACGCTGGCCCGGATCGAGAACGCCCGCAGCTGCGCCATTCCCGATGCCGAGCCGCTGACCGTCTCGGCCCCCACCGGCACCCGCGTCCCGGTCGTGAACCCTGCGAACCGCGAGCTGGTCGCCCATGTGCTGGAGGCCGATGCCGCCAC
This sequence comes from Paracoccus lutimaris, assembly GCF_003337565.1. Classification (GTDB taxonomy): domain Bacteria; phylum Pseudomonadota; class Alphaproteobacteria; order Rhodobacterales; family Rhodobacteraceae; genus Paracoccus; species Paracoccus lutimaris. The sequence goes on along the minus strand of NZ_QPJL01000010.1, from coordinate 63,992 downwards.
CGTCGCCCGCGCCATCGAGGATGCCCGCATCTGGGACGCCCCGGCTGCCGAGCGCGCCGCCGTCCTGCGTCGCGCCGCCGATCTTTACGAGGCCGAATTCGGCCCGATCTTTGCGACGCTGGCGCGCGAGGCCGGAAAGATCCTGCCCGATGCCGTGGGCGAGCTGCGCGAAGCCGTGGATTTCCTGCGCTATTACGCCGCCGAGGGCGAGGCCGCGACCAATGCCCCGCGTGGCATCATCACCGCGATCAGCCCGTGGAACTTTCCGCTGGCCATCTTTACCGGCCAGATCGCGGCCGCGCTGATGGCCGGGAATGCGGTGCTGGCCAAGCCTGCCGAGCAGACCCCGCTGATCGCGGCCATTGCCGTCCGGCTGCTGCATCAGGCCGGCGTGCCCGCATCGGCGCTGCAACTGCTGCCGGGGCAGGGCGGCACGGTCGGTGCGGCGCTGACCTCGGACGCGCGCATCAAGGGCGTGGTCTTTACCGGCTCGACCGAGACCGCGCAGATCATCGCCCGCGCCATGGCCGACCATATGGAGCCGGGGACGCCCCTGATCGCCGAAACCGGCGGGCTGAACGCGATGATCGTCGATTCGACCGCGCTGCCCGAACAGGCGGTGCGCGATATCGTGGCCTCCAGCTTCCGCTCGGCCGGTCAGCGTTGCTCGGCCCTGCGCTGCCTTTATGTGCAGGAAGACATCGCCCCTCACCTGATCGCCATGATCAAGGGCGCCATGGACGAGCTGCGCGTGGGCGATCCCTGGAGCCTTGCGACCGATGTCGGCCCGGTGATCGACGCCGAGGCCCAGGACGGGATCGAGGGTTATACCGACGCCAATGCCGGTCGCATCCTGCACCGCGTCTGGGCGCCGAAACAGGGCCATTACATCGCCCCGGTCCTGCTGAAGGTCAGCGGTATCAAGGACATGGACCGCGAGGTCTTTGGCCCGGTGCTGCATGTCGCGACCTTCCGCGCCGACCAGCTTGAACGTGTCATCGCCGACATCAACGCGCGCGGCTATGGCCTGACCTTTGGCCTGCACACCCGGATCGATTCCCGCGTGCAAGAGGTCTCCGAGGCGATTCATGCCGGCAATATCTACGTCAACCGCAACCAGATCGGCGCGGTCGTGGGCAGCCAGCCCTTTGGCGGCGAGGGGCTTTCGGGCACCGGTCCCAAGGCGGGCGGTCCGCTTTATCTGGCGCGTTTCTTCGCGCCCGAGCCGGTCCCGGCGGGCACGGAATGGAGCAAGCATGCCGACAGCCGGGTGCTGAGCCGCGCCGCCGCCCATGGCGCCGAAAAGCCGGTATCCGAGCAGATCATGCCCGGCCCGACGGGTGAGCTGAACCGGCTGATGATCCTGCCGCGCTCGTCGGTGCTGTGCCTTGGTCCGGGACCCGAGACGGTCAAGGCGCAGGCCGCCGCGGTCGAAGCCCTTGGCGGGCTTGCGCTGTCGGTGGACGGTTACCTGACCCCCGAGGCGCTGGCCGCGATCAAGGATATCTCCGCCGCGATCTGGTGGGGTGATGCCGAGACTGGCCGCGCCTATATGCGGGCGCTGGCCACGCGCAAGGGGCCAATCACACCGCTGATCACCGCCGGGCCCGATCAGGCCCATGTCGCGCATGAGCGCCATCTCTGTGTCGACACCACGGCCGCTGGCGGTAACGCCGCGCTGCTGGCGGGGTGATTGGCTGATCTGCGGGGGATCAGTTTCCCCCGCATACAGAAACCGGGCAGGCGCAGATGGCTGCGTCTGCCCGTGTTTTGACTATACATTCAGTATTGGATCGCGGCTTTCTGCGCGGGCGATCCGATCTGGTTCAACGAGATCGCTTGATCGAATGTCGTACTTGGCAGAGTGAGATTGCTAGCGCGTCAAGCCGCGCGATTGCTCATACGGCGCGCAGCAATTGGATGACACGGTTAATCTGCATTCCGAGTGGTATTCGTGACCCGCTTGCTAAGGAGCGAACCGGAAGTAAGCGGCGAAATTCCTCATGCCACCACACGCATCCAACTGACATGACCTCCATGAGCATCGTGGCTTTTCTGGTCACGCCATTCGCCGGCTGGGAATGATCGCCCATCCCAGGTTCCATCTGCGTTGATGAAGGGTATGAGGGCCAGCGCTGTTTCGATGAACCGGGCAGCCATGGAAATGGGCGGGCTGTGCAGGATATCGCCTTAAAGCCTTAGCGCATTCGGGCCAGCCATGCCTCAATCGCGGCCAGAGCCTCCGGTTCGTCCAGATAGGGGATATGCGCCCGGTCGGGCACTTCGGCAAAGATCATGTCCGGGCGACGCTGCCGCATGCGCCCGGCTGCTTCGCGCGAGAAAAGATCCGAATTCGCCCCCCGGATTAGCGCGAATGGCAAGCCCTGCGCAGCATCGAACAGTGGCCACATATCCACCGCCGGCCCATCAAAAGCGGCCAGAAACGCCTCGCGCAGCGCCGGGTCGTAATTGATCCGCAGCCCGCCCTCGGGCGTCTCGACGTAATGTCGCTGCGCTTCCTCCAGCCAACGGCTTGCGGGCACATTGGCAAAGCCCGGCATAGCCGCAGGCAGTCGCTGGGCCAGTTCCTCAAGGCTGCGCGCGGCCGGGTTGCGCCCGACATAGTCGAAGATGCGCTCAAGCCCGGCGCGTTCCAATTCGGGACCGACATCGTTCAGGCACAGGCCCAGCACCCGGTCCCGGGCCACGGCGGCCAGCAGCATGCCGATCAACCCGCCGCGCGACGTGCCAAGCACCGCTGCCTTTTCGATGCCCAGATGGTCCAGCAGCGCTAACGCGTCCTTGCCCTCTTGCGGCACGGTATAAGTCGTGGCTCCGGTCCAGTCCGAGGCCCCGCGCCCCCGGTAATCCGGCCGGATCAGTCGCACGCCCCGCAGATGCGGCGCCAGATAGTCGAAATCCGTGCCGTTCCGGGTCAGCCCCGACAGCGCCAGAACGGGCAGCCCCTCACCCTCATCGCGATAGGCAAGGCGTGCGCCATCCTCGGCCCGGAAATGCCGGATCATCAAAGATTTTCCGTCTGCGGCATACCCAGAACATGATAGCCGCCATCGACGAGTACGATCTCGCCGGTGGTGCAGGCGCCCCAATCCGAGCACAACCAGACGGCCGTGCCCCCGATCGCTTCTAGCGTGGCATTGGCGCGCAAGGGCGCATTCGCCTCGGTATGACGATAGGTCTTGCGCGCGCCGCCGATGGCCGCGCCGGCCAGGGTTTTCATTGGGCCGGGGCTGATCGCATTCACCCGGATCCCGTCGGGACCCAGATCATTGGCGAGATAACGGACAGAGGATTCCAGTGCAGCTTTGGCCACCCCCATGACATTGTAGAACGGTGTAACCCGGTTCGACCCGCCATAGGTCAGCGTGATGATCGAGCCGCCATTCGTCATCAGAGGCTGCGCCCGCCGGGCGAGGTCGATCAGCGAATAGCAGGAAATCGTCAAGGAGTTCTTAAAGTTGTCGCGGCTTGTATGAATAAAGCGGCCGGTCAGCTCGTTCTTGTCCGAAAAGGCGATGGCATGGACCAGAAAATCCATGCCGCCCCAGCGTGTGCCGATCTGATCAAAGGCACGGCCCAGAGAATCGTCGTCCGTGACATCGACATCCATCAGGAAATCCGAACCCAGCGACTGGGCCAGCGGCTCGACGCGCTTGCCAAAGGCTTCGCCCTGATAGGAAAAGGCCAGCTCGGCACCCTGATCGGCCAGCGCCTTCGCGATCCCCCAGGCAATCGAGCGGTCATTCGCGACCCCCATCACAAGGCCGCGTTTTCCCTTCAACATATCGCCCATGGCTTAACCTTTTCTTCGTTTATTCGCGGTACTTCGACAAAAGCAGCGTCGCGTTGGTGCCACCAAAGCCGAAACTATTGGAAAGGATGCTATCAAAATCAACATTATCGACGCGCTGCATCGCGATTTCCTCGGGCCGGATCTCGGGATCAAGCTCGGTGATGTTGGCCGAGGCGGTGATGAAGCCGTTCTGCATCATCAGCAGCGAATAGATTGCCTCGTGGACGCCGGTCGCGCCCAGCGAATGGCCGGTCAGCGATTTGGTCGAGGAAACCGGCGGCACCGCGCCTTCGCCAAAGACGCGGCGCAGGGCCTTGATTTCACCGACGTCGCCGACGGGGGTCGAGGTGCCATGGGCGTTGACATAGCTGACACGCCGTCCCTCGGGCAGGGTGGACAGCGCCAGCCGCATCGAACGTTCGCCGCCCTCGCCCGACGGTGCCACCATGTCATAGCCGTCGCTGGTCGCGCCGTAGCCGGTCACTTCGGCATAGATCTTTGCGCCGCGCGCCAGTGCGTGGTTCAATTCCTCAAGTACGACGACGCCCGCGCCGCCAGCGATGACAAAGCCGTCGCGGGTCGCGTCAAACGGGCGCGAGGCGGTTTGCGGCGTATCGTTGTATTTCGAGGACATGGCGCCCATGGCGTCGAACAGGCAGGACAGCGTCCAGTCCAGTTCCTCGCCACCACCGGCAAAGACGATGTCCTGCTTGCCCATCTGGATCAGCTCGGTCCCGTTGCCCACGCAATGCGCCGAGGTCGAGCAGGCCGAGGTAATCGAATAGTTCACGCCCCGGATCTTGAACGGCGTGGCAAGACAGGCCGAATTGGTCGAGGACATGCAGCGCGTGACCATGAACGGCCCCATGCGCTTGGGCGCACCCTTTTCAATGACAATGCGATGCGCGTCGAAAAGATTTGCGGTCGAGGGGCCGCCCGAGCCCATGACCAGCCCGGTGCGGTCGTTCGAGACATCCTCGGCGGCAAGACCGGCATCGGCGATGGCTTGCTCCATCGCCAGGAAATTATAGGCCGCGCCAGCGCCCATGAAGCGCAGATTGCGCTTGTCGATGTGATCTTCCAGCACGATCTGGGGCATGCCATGGACCTGGCTGCGGAAGCCGTGCTCGGCATATTCAGGGGCAAAAACGATGCCCGAGCGCCCGACGCGCAGGCTTTCGGTGACTTCGGTGGCATTGTTGCCGATGGGAGAGACGATGCCCAGCCCGGTGATGACGACACGGCGCATGGCGTGCTCCTTGTGCATGGATCAGGCGGCCGAGAGGGCCACTTTCATGTCCTTGACTTCATAGATGGTTTCGCCGTCGGCCTCGACGCGGCCATCGGCGACGCCCATGGTCAGGCGACGGGTTTGAACAGCCTTTGTAAAGTCGACATAGTAGCGCAGCATCTTGCGGTCGGGGCGGACCATGCCGGTCAGCTTGACCTCGCCCACACCAAGCGCATAGCCGCGACCCTGCCAGCCGCGCCAGCCAAGGTTGAAGCCGGTCAGTTGCCACAGACCGTCAAGGCCCAGACAGCCAGGCATAATCGGGTTGCCGGGGAAGTGGCAGGGAAAGAACCACAGGTCGGGGTGGATGTCGAATTCGGCCACGACATGGCCCTTGCCGTGCAGTCCGGCGTCGCCCGAGATATCGGTGATGCGGTCCATCATCAGCATCGGCGGTTCGGGCAATTGCGCATTGCCGGGGCCGAAAAGTTCGCCACGGGCGCAGGCCAGCAGATCTTCCTTGTCAAAGCTGGTCCGTGTCATCGTCATGCGCGTGCTTTCCCCTTGAATCAACATGGTGTTGCTTGGCTGGTGCGGGCCAGCGACGTGCCTGCCCGCGAACTTGACGCCCGGTCTATCATTCCGGCCCGGCAGGGCGCAAGGGCGCAGGCTTTGCCTATAATATCACAGGAAACATCGCCGTTGTCGTTTCGTTTCGATACCGCCGGCAGGATCCTGCGGCTGGTCGTGGCGCGGCTGTGGCGCGGATCTGGGTCGAGAGGCTGAGTGCGCCGCGGGCATGTCCAAACGCGCTGGCTGCGGCGGGGGCGGTGCTGACGATCCTTGCTTGGGCTGATCGCCACGCGCCCTATCGGGGCGAAGCTGGTGCTGCGCGGAGGTGATCGGCGGCTCGGTCGTGATCTGCGGCACTTTGGCAGCCATCGCCATTGCCGCCGTCGCAATCGAGACGTCGCTGGTCCGGATGCTTGGCCTGAGCGGCGGTGCAGTCATGCTGATGGTCGCTGAGACGGTGTTCTGGGCGGCGTTCGTCATCGCCGGCCTGCATTTCCGGGGCCGAACGCCAGCCTGCGCTCAGGCGTCCGCCATGCGGATCGAGGCCACCAAATCGTGGAAACGGTCGCCCTGGATCACGACATGGTTGCGCATCTCGGCGGCGGCGGCGTCGGCCTCGCCCGCCGCAATCAGGTCCACGATGGTCTGATGCTCTTCCAGAGAGCGCTTCATCCGGCCGCGGGACTGCAATTGCCGCCGCCGATAGGGCTGCAGCATGGCTTGCAGGCGCAGTGCCTCGGCCTCGAGAAAGGCATTGCGCGACGCGGCATAGATCGCGTGATGGAAGGCGGTGTTTTCGTAATAATAGGCGTCGCTGTCGCCTGTGGTCACGGCGCGCATGCAGGCGGCTTGCGCGGCACGGATGGTTTCGATTTCGGGCGGCGAGGCGCGGCGGGCGGCCAGCCGGGCGCACATCGCTTCAAGCTCGGCCATGACCTCGAATCGCTCGGCCAGTTCGGGCACGCCCAGTTTTGTGACAAAAGTGCCGCGCTTGGCGCGCACGCTGACCAGTCCCGAGCCCTCGAGCGCCTGCAACGCCTCGCGGATGGGCGTGCGCGAACAGCCAAAACGCATGGCCAGCGCCTCGGGGTCCAGCCGCTCGCCGGGCAGAAACTTGCCGTCCACGATCGCGTTTTCCAGTGCATCACGGATGTGTTGCACAGTGGGTTTTTGCGCATGGGGCATGCTGCGGAACCTTTGAATTTATTCCTGATAGTTATCCATCAAGAAATAAAAAATGTCCATATCAAGTTTTGATGTATACAACATGTGATATTTGACGTACAACATTGCCCAGTAAGGAGGGAACGACATGGCAAAGGTCAATCTGGCATTCCTGAACGATCTGGTGCAGGCGATTACCCGTACCGAGCGTCGCGGGCGGGGCAAGGATCAGCTGACGGCGCAGACCCTGCTGATGCGCCCGCCGGCCGAGCGGCTGGCGGCGGCCTGCGACGTGCTGATGGGCCGCATCGGCGAGGCGGCGCGCGTCGCCGTGGCCGAACAGGCGCTGGCGGCCTATGCCGAGCTGGATGCCGAAAAGCAGCATGACTTCTTTGCCCTGCTGCGCGACCGTTTCGGGGCTGATCCCGAACCGATCCGCAAAGCCTATGCCGCCTATGACGCCGATCCTTCGGCCGCCAATCTGGCCAGCCTGTTCGAGGCGGTCGAGCCGCGCCGCCAGACCCTGCTGCGGCGGCTGAACATGGCGCCGGGCGCGACGCTGAAACTGGTCGCGATGCGTGCCGATCTGCTGAAGGCCATCGCCGCCAATCCCAGTCTTGCGCCCATCGACAGCGATTTTGCGCATCTGCTGGGCTCGTGGTTCAATCGCGGTTTCCTCTATCTTGAGCGGATCGACTGGTCGACGCCGGCGGCGATTCTGGAAAAGATCATCGCCTATGAATCGGTCCATCAGATCGCGGACTGGGACGATCTGCGCCGCCGTCTGGATCAGGCCGACCGCCGCTGTTATGCGTTTTTCCATCCTGCGACCGGGAATGAGCCGCTGATCTTTGTCGAGGTGGCGTTGACCCGTGCCATTCCCGACGCCATCGCGCCGATCCTGACCGCACCGCGCGTCGACGCCCCCGACGAGGCCGACACCGCGGTATTTTATTCGATCAACAACAGCCTGCCGGGGCTGAAGGGCGTCTCGTTCGGCAATCTGCTGATCAAGCAGGTGGTCGCGGTCCTGCAGGCCGAGCTGCCGCAGATCAAGACCTTCGTCACCCTGTCGCCGGCCCCGGGTTTCGCCGCCTGGCTGTCGGGTGAGACCGATTCCCGTGCGGTGGCACTGCGGACCGAGCTGGAAAAGGGCGGCTGGCAAAACGATCCTGCCGAGGTCGAGCGTCTGCGTCCCGAGGTCGAGGCCGCCGCCGCGCGCTATTTCACCGAAGCCAGGTCGCGCAAGGGCGCGCCCTATGATCCGGTGGCGCGCTTTCATCTGGGCAATGGCGCCGCCGCATGGCGGGTGAACTGGCCGGCCGATCTGGCACCGGGCGCCGTCAAGCGTGGCCACGGGCTGATGATCAACTATCTTTACGATCCCGTCGCCATCGAGACCCAGCACGAGGCTTTCATGCGCGACGGGACCATCGCGACCGGCGCGCCGCTGGCCTCGGTGCTGGCGCGCTGACAAGATGCGCTGACAGGATCAGGACATAAGGGGAGAGAGGGTACCATGCAGACGATTCATCAAAGCTTTATCGCCTCGGTCGAGGCCAATCCCGGCAAGGCGCTGTTCGAGCGTCCCGGCCAGCCCGACATCACCTATGCCGAGGCCCGCGTCTTGGTCGAGCGCTTCGCGGCGGTCCTGACGGGTGCCGGCGTTCAGCCCGGCGACCGCGTGGCCGTGCAGACCGACAAGAGCGCCGAGGCCATCTGCCTGTATCTGGCGACCTTGCAGGTGGGGGGCGTCTATCTGCCGCTGAACACCGCCTATACCGGGGCCGAGATCGACTATTTCCTGGGCGATGCCGCGCCGCGCGTGTTTGTCTGCACCCCGGCCACGCTGACCGAACACAAGGCTCGCGAAAGCGATGGCATGCGTGTCGAAAGCCTCGGCGGCAAGGGCGAGGGCAGCCTGATGGATCTGGCCGCAGCCGCCACGCCGCGCAAGGACAGCGTGGCGCGCGGCATGGATGATCCGGCGGCGATCCTTTACACCTCGGGGACGACGGGGCGCTCCAAGGGCGCGGTGCTGACCCATGGCAACCTTGCCTCGAACACCGCGGCGCTGCTGGAAAGCTGGCGCTATACCGGCGATGACCGGCTGATCCACGCGCTGCCAATCTTTCACACCCATGGCCTGTTCGTCGCCGCGAACATGTCCATCGTCACTGGCGCCACGATGATCTGGCTGACGAAATTCGACGGTGACGAGGTCGTCGGCCTGATGGCCAATGCGACGGTGCTGATGGGGGTGCCGACCTTTTATACCCGGCTGCTGAAATCCGACCGGCTGGGTCGCGACACCACCGCCGGGATGCGGCTTTTCGTCTCCGGCTCGGCGCCTTTGCTGGCCGAGGATCACCGCGCCTTCGAGGAACGCACCGGCCATGCCATTCTGGAGCGCTATGGCATGACCGAGACCTGCATGATCACCACCAACCCCTATGACGGCGCGCGCAAGCCCGGTGCCGTCGGTATGGCATTGCCCGGCATCGAGATCCGCGTGACCGAGCGCGAGACCGGCAGGCCGCTGCCGCAGGGCGAAATCGGCGCCATCGAGGTGCGCGGCCCAAACGTCTTTCAGGGCTATTGGCAGATGCCGGAAAAGACCGCGTCCGAGTTCCGCAAGGACGGCTTCTTCATCACCGGCGATCTGGGCCAGATCGGCGAGGATGGCTATCTGCGCATCGTCGGGCGCGACAAGGATCTGGTGATCTCGGGCGGCTATAACGTCTACCCGAAAGAGGTCGAAAGCCTGATCGACGACATTCCCGGCGTCGTGGAAAGCGCCGTGATCGGCCTTGCCCATCCCGATCTGGGTGAGGGCGTCACCGCCATCGTCGTGCCGCAAAAGGGCGCAAGCCTCGATGAACGTGCGGTCATCGCGGCCATCACCGACAAGCTGGCGCGCTACAAGCAGCCCAAGCGCGTCCTGTTCGTCGAGGAACTGCCGCGCAATGTCATGGGCAAGGTCCAGAAGGCCGAGCTGCGCAAAAGCTACGCCGACCTTTACCGCTGAACTTTCTGTCCGGGCGTGACGGGGCAGAGGAGGCCCCGCCCGGATATCCCCAAGGGAGGATTTCCAGATGATCATTTATGGCACCGCCGTTCTGGCGGGTTGTCTGATCGCGGGCATGATTGTCGGCGATGTTCTGGGCGCGCTTCTCGGCGTCGATTCCAATGTCGGCGGCGTGGGTTTCGCCATGCTGCTGCTGATCGTGCTGAGCGACTGGATGCGCCGCGTCGGGAAGTTCCCGCCGCTGAGCGAACAGGGCGTCCTTTACTGGAGCGCGATGTATATCCCCATCGTCGTCGCCATGGCGGCGACCCAGAATGTGGTCTCGGCCGTGACCGGCGGCCCGATCGCGCTTCTGGCCGGGGTCGGGGCGACGGTGGTCTGCTGGGCGCTGGTCCCGGCCGTCGCCCGCATCGGCGGCGTGTCCGAGCCCTTGCCCCCCACCACCGAAGAGGAGGCCGGCTGAGATGGAACTGATTTCCGAAGTCCTGATCAAGAACGGGTTGCTTTTCGCCTTTGTCATCGTCGGCCTGATGATGTGGGTCAGCTATTACGCCTCGCATCACCTGACCAATGGCCGGCTGCACGGCTCGGCAGTGGCGATCATCCTTGGGCTGGTGCTGGCCTATGTCGGCGGGGTGATGACCGGCGGCAAGAAGGGCATGGCCGATCTCGAGCTGTTTGCTGGCATGGGCATCATGGGCGGCGCCATGCTGCGCGACTTTGCCATCGTCTCGACCGCTTACGGTGTCGATCTGGGGCTGATCCGCAAGGCCGGGGTGACGGGCGTCGTCTCGCTGATCCTGGGGATCGTGCTGTCCTTCATCGTCGGCGGCGTGGTCGCGCTGATGTTTGGCTATAGCGATGCAGTCAGCATGACCACGCTGGGCGCGGGTGCGGCGACCTATATCGTCGGCCCGGTGACCGGCACGGCGCTGGGCGCCTCAAGCGAGATCATCGCGCTGTCGGTCGCGGCGGGCCTGATCAAGTCGGTTCTGGTGATGATCGGCACGCCCTTCATCGCGCCGCTGATCGGACTGAACAATCCGAAATCGGCCATGGCCTATGGCGGGCTGATGGGCACGACCAGCGGTGTCGCCGGAGGCCTCGCCGCGACCGACAAGCGGCTGGTGCCTTATGGCGCGATGACGGCGACCTTCTATACCGGGCTTGGCTGCCTGCTTGGACCGTCGCTGATGTATTTCATCTTCCGTGCCGTCATGGGCGGATAAGCGGATGGGCCGCCCCTCGGGGCGGCCTTTCTCATGGACGAAGGTCGCGGATGGTCCGGGCGATGCGGGCGATGCCTTCGGGGATGCGCTCGGCCGGGATCGAGGAATAGGCCAGCCGGTAAAAGCCGCGCCCCTGCGCCGGGTCGCTGAAAAATGCCGCGCCGGGTTCGATGAGCACGTCGCGGGTCTTGAGCACCTCGGTCAGGACCTTCGCGTCGATGCCGGGCGGCGTCGCCAGCCAGAAGCTGGAACCGCCGGTGGTGCCGGGCGAGGCCAACTCCATCCCCTCGGCGGCGATGGCCTCAAGCATGATCCGGCGACGCTGGGCAAAGGCGCGGCGCATGCGGTTCGCCTGCGCGTCGTAATGGCCCAGCGACAGGAAATGCGCCAGCGTGCGCTGCATGTGGCCGGGCGGATGGCGCAGCATCATGCCGCGCAGCGCGCGCGCCTCGGCGATGAAGCGGGGATCGGCGACCAGATAGCCCAGCCGCAGCCCCGGAAACACCGATTTCGAGAATGAGCCGACATAGATCACCGCCCCCGCCCGGTCGATGGCCTTGAGCGCGGGCGAGGGCGCACCGGCAAAGGACATCTCGAATTCATAGTCGTCCTCGACCACGGCGAAACCCTGCGCCTGCGCGCGCGCCAGCAGCGCCTTGCGGCGCGCGAGCGGCATGGTCGAATTGGTCGGGCATTGGTGGCTGGCGGTGGTGAAAACGGCTGCGATGCCGGGGGGCACAGCTTCGGGCGGCAGGCCCTGCGGGTCGACCGGCACCGGCAGGACGCGGGCGCCGCTGGCCGAAAGGATCTCGCGCTGACCGGGATATGAGGGGTCCTCGATGGCGCAGGAGGCGCCGGGGCGCAGCAGAAGCTGTGTCACCAGCCACAGCGCGTTCTGCGCCCCCATGGTCAGCAGGATTTCATCGGGGCCGGCGCTGATGCCGCGCCGGGGCAGGATCTGGCGGGCGATGTGATCGACCAGTTCGGCATCATCGGCGTCGTAAAGATCGCTGGTGACGGCGGCGAATTCGCGCCGGCCCAGCACGCGCATGGCGCAATCGCGCCAGGCGGCATGATCGACCAGCGCCGGATCGGCCTGCCCGTAGATGAAGGGATAGCCATAGCGTTGCCAGTCCCGCGTCCGGTCCGAACGCTGCGCGCGGCTGTAGCGGTGTTCAAGCTGGCGGTCCCAGTCGAAACGCCCGGTGGCGGGGGGGCTGTCGCCGGCCTCGATCCGGCGCTCGATCCGGTCCGAGATGAAATGCCCCGAACGGTCCCGGCTGGTCAGGTAATCGGTCGAGACAAGCTCGGCGAAGGCCTGCGCCACCGTCACCCGCGCCACCCCCAGATGATCGGCCAATGCGCGCGTCGAGGGCAGCTTCTCGCCGGCGCGAAACCGCCCCGCCGTCACCGCCGCGATGATCTGGCGGCGCAACTGGACCTGCAAGGGCAGGCCCGCGCCGCGCTCGGGGCTGCGGTCCAGAAAGAAGGCGTCGGGGGAAATGGGCATCAGGGGATCCGCGGCGGCGTCCGGGTCAATTTTTCCGGAATGCCGCCGCGGATCAAGCCTTAAGCAAAGACGCGGGTCAGCGCGACGTCGATGGCATTGGTGATGCGGTCGATGTCATCGGCGGTGGCGATCAGCGCCGGCGACAGGCAGAGCGTGTTGTTGAAGCCGGGAAGCGAGCGGTTGGTGGCGCCAATGATGACGTTTTGCGCCAGACATTCGGCGACCACGGCCTGCACCTTCTTCTCGTCCATCGGCTCGCGGGTCTTGCGGTCCGAGACCAGTTCGGCGCCGCAGAACAGGCCCTTGCCGCGCACATCGCCGATGACCGCGTGCTTGTCCATCAGCGTGGTCAGGTTGTCCATCACCCGGTTGCCCATGGCGACGGTGTTGGCCAGCAGGCCCTCATCCTCGATGATGCGCATGTTCTCGATGGCCGCGACCGGACCGGCGGTGCAGCCGCCAAAGGTCGAGATGTCGCGGAAAAAGCTCATGCCGTCCTGCGGCGCGTCCTTGAACATGTCAAAGACGCGCTCGGTGGTGACGGTGCAGGAAATCGCCGCATAGCCCGAGGCGACACCCTTGGCCATGGTGACGAAATCCGGCTCGATCCCGTATTGCTGATAGCCGAACCAGGTGCCGGTGCGGCCGATGCCGCAGACCACTTCGTCGATATGCAGAAGGATGTCGTATTTGCGGCAGATTTCCTGCACGCGCTGCCAGTAGCCCTCGGGAGGGGTGATGACGCCGCCGCCGGCGGTCACCGGCTCAAGCACGATGGCGCCGACGGTGTCGGGACCTTCGCGCAGGATGACTTCCTCGATCGCGTCCGCCGCGCGCTCGCCATAGTTTTCCACGTCCCATTGCTTGCGGTATTCAAGGCAATGCGGGACGCGCACGAAACCGTCGGGATAGGGGCCGTATTGCATCGCCCGCTGATCCTGACCCGAGGTCGCCAGCGTGCCGATGGTGGTGCCGTGATAGTCGCGATCGCGATACAGGATCTTCCATTTCTTGCCGCCGTGATGGCGGGCCGCGATCTGGCGCACCATCTTGTAGACCTTTTCATTCGCCTCGGAGCCCGAGTTCGAATAATAGACCCGGCTCAGCCCCGGCATCTTTTCGATCAGTTTTTGCGCAAAGATCGCGCCGGGCACGGTGCCGGCGGCGCCGGCGTAATAGTTCAGCTTGATGAGCTGGTCGCGCACCGCATTGGCGATGCTTTCGCGCCCGTAGCCCACATTGACCGTCCAGACCCCGCCCGAGACGGCGTCCAGAAACTCGCGTCCGGTGGCGTCCCATAGCCGCATCCCCTTGCCCTCGACATAGACGCGCGGGTCGATGGTTTCATACTGTTTGTGCTGGCTGAGATGGTGCCAGACATGCTCGCGGTCGGCGGCGATGACATGGGACATGTCATTGGGGTTCAGATCAAGCGTCATGGCGCCGTGCTCCTGCGGTCAATGGTTTCATCCTGATTGCGCCTGTTTGCCGCACAAGGATAGAGCCAGAATCATGCCACGGATGAGGCCAGATTGCGAGAGTTCCGACCAGAAACGCAAACGTCCCGGCATTTCGGCCGGGACGTGCAGGAGACAGTTTACAGGTTTGGCTTATCGGGCCGGGAACATCGGGTTGCCATTGGCCGCCTGATCCGCCGGAACTTCCTCTTGCATCACGTCCCAATGCTCGACGACCTTGCCATTTGCAAAGCGGAAGATGTCGACCGCCACCATCGTCTTTCCGAACCAGTTGGTGTAACGGCCATGCACCATGACCAGATTGCCATCCTCCATCGCGATGCCCGCCTCATAGCTGGGACCGGGTTCGGGATTGCTGATGAATGCGCGCAAAACGTCCAGACCATTGGGCAAGGCAGGGTTGTGCTGGATCATGTCGCCAGCCCAGAAGGTTTCGGCCGTAACCAGATCGCGCTGGTTGAATACGGCGTTCAGATAGGACAGTGCCGCGTCTTTGTTACTCATGATCTGCACCATTGATGGGCTGCCACAAGGCAGCGGGGAGCTGTCGGTCATCAGCCAGTGTCCCGGTGATGGGGTCCTGTATCTGTTTGTGAAGCCGTTACCGCTCTGGCCTCAGAACGGGATGTCGTCGTCGAAATCGGGACGTCCGCCTGCGGGCTGTCCGCCGCCCGAGGATTGCCCACCGCCAGAGCTGTATCCACCGCCCGAGCCGCCACCATAGCCGCCACCGCCATAGCTGTCATCGCCCCGGCCGCCGCCGCCACCGGCACCGCGACCGTCCAGCATGTGGAGTTCGCTGCGGAAGGGGCGCAGCGCCACTTCGGTCGAATAGCGGTCATTGCCCTGCTGGTCCTGCCATTTGCGGGTTTCCAGCTGGCCCTCGATATAGACCTTTGAGCCCTTTTTCAGGAATTGTTCGGCCACGCGGACCAGCGGCTCGGAATAGATGGCGACGGTGTGCCATTCGGTACGCTCACGCCGTTCGCCGGAATTGCGGTCCTTCCAGGTTTCGCTGGTGGCGATCCGCAGGCTGGCGATCTTGCCGCCATTCTGGAAGCTGCGGATTTCCGGGTCCTGCCCCAGGTTTCCGACCAGGATCACCTTGTTCACGCTGCCTGCCATCACTGCCGTCCTTGCTCTGAATCTCGTTGCGGCGGGTTTTACGCGGCGGAGGGGTTTCGGGCAAGCAGAATGGGGATCGTATCGATTGCGCGGAATTCCGCCGAAAAATCCAGCCGCGTCCAAAGGTTAAAATCCGCTTGCTGCGCGCCGCGAGCTTTGCGCTATAGTGCCAGGAAAAAATAACGATAACGATTTACGGCATGCATGAGGGATCAGAGATGTTTCCACGCAATCGGGCGGTGCTGCGCCAGCTTGGCCGGATGGCTGTTGCGCTGACGTTTTCGCTGGGCCTTGCCCTTCCTGCCGCGGCCGAGGGCCTGCGTCTGCAAGTCAAAAGCGGCAAGTCGCGGCTGGCTCAGTTCGAGCGTCAGACCCGGCTGATGGATTCGCGTCTGTCGGGCCAGTATCAGCAATCGGCCCGCCTGCGCCCCAAGGGCAGTTCGTCCAAAAGCGTGATCGAGCTGGATTTCGCCGGCGGCGCCATTCCCGCCTACAAGGGCAATCGCCGCAGCCAGTATCTGCCCCATGCCAAGGCCATGGCCCGCAAGCACGGCATCCCCGAGGATCTGTTCCTGCGCCTTGTGCAGCAGGAATCGGGCTGGAACCCCTCGGCGCGGTCGCATAAGGGCGCGCGGGGTCTGGCGCAACTGATGCCGGGCACGGCCGCGAAACTGGGCGTCGATGCCAGCGACCCGATCCAGAACCTGGAGGGCGGCGCGCGCTATCTCAAGATGATGTACAACACCTTCGGCAGCTGGCGGCTGGCCCTGGCGGCCTATAATGCCGGGCCGGGCGCGGTGCAGAAATATGGCGGCGTCCCGCCCTATCGCGAGACCCGCAACTACGTCCGCATCATCCACGGCAGCTAGGCCGGAGGCCGGGCCGAGCGATTGCGCGGGAAGCGGACCCGTTTCCCGCTTTGGCGCAGGAGATTGCTGCCGGCATTGGCCTGCTTGGGCGATCTCTTGTTCCTGTCGATTTCTTCGGAACGACCTTCACCGTTTTGCGACGCCGCCGCAATGCGATGCGGGAAAACGCTTCGGCAGTCTGTGTGCCAGGGGCGATCAGGTCAGGGGCGACGGCTCAGTGATGGCGGTGGTCGCGCGTCGTCAGATGCGCCAATGCGGCCCCGATCAGCGCCAGAATGCCAAGGGCGACCAGCGGAATCCCCACGGCATTCGCCACCCAGATCGTCAGCCCTGCGGCCAGGATCACGGCAAGCACCATCAACAGGAAATGTGGCAGCGGCATGTCATCCTCCGTTAGCCCCAATATGACTCTTCGGATCGAGCCGGAAAAGACCCGGAATCCGCTTTTGCACTCAAGAGCTGACAAAAGCGGATAAAAATCTCGCAATCCGTGCCGGTGCTGGTAAATGTTCACTTAATGTTCTAAAGTGGCGGCATGACCCTGCCGCCCCGAAACCCCGATGAGATCCTGCGCGCGCGTGGTGCCGACTCGCGCCCCGCCGCCCGGTTCGAGCCTTACCGGACCGAGCGCGAGCATGACGGCTGGGACATCCCCGAAGAGCAAAGCCTGCTCAGGACCGAAATCAGCCAGGAACGCGCCCGTTCGATCATCAGCCGTAACAGCTCGCCCGATGTGCCCTTCGACCGCTCGGTCAATCCTTATCGGGGCTGCGAGCATGGCTGTATTTATTGTTTCGCGCGCCCCAGCCATGCCTATCTGGGCCTGTCGCCGGGGCTGGACTTTGAGACGAAGATCACCGCCAAGCCCAATGCGCCCGAGCTGCTCGCGGCCGAGATCGGGCGGCGCAGCTATCGGGTGGCGGTGCTGGCCTTTGGCACCAATACAGATCCCTATCAACCCATCGAGTCGAAACTGGGCATCATGCGCGGCTGCCTGCAGGTCTTGCATGACTGGAACCATCCGGTGGCGCTGGTGACGCGCGGCGCGACGGTGATGCGCGACGCTGACCTGCTGGGGGCGATGGCCGCAAAGGGGCAGGCGGCGGTCGGCATCTCGATCACCACGCTGGATGCGGATCTGGCCCGGCAGATGGAGCCGCGCGCCCCCGCGCCCGCGACCCGGCTGCGGATGATCCGCTGTCTTGCGGATGCGGGCGTGCCGGTGCGGGTCATGGTCGCGCCGGTGATCCCGGTTCTGACCGGCCATGAGATCGAGCGCATCCTGCAGGCCGCCCGTGACGCCGGAGCGTTGGCCGCCAGCATGATCCCCCTGCGCCTGCCGCATGAGGTGGCGCCCTTGTTTCGCGACTGGCTGGAGCGCCACCATCCCGGCAAGGCCGCGCATGTCATGTCGCAGGTGCAGGCCATGCGCGGTGGCCGTGACAATGACCCTCGCTTTGGCAACCGCATGCGCGGCGAGGGGCATGAGGCCGAGCTGATGCACCAGCGCTTTCGGCTGGCGCGCAGGCGGCTGGGGCTGGAAAGCCGGCTTGAGGCTTTGGATTGCAGCCGTTTTGGAGCGCCGCCGCGCGCCGGGGATCAGCTTTCGCTGTTCTAGTCGTCTGTGCTGCCGCTCAGCGCCATGGCCTGCGCGATCCGGGCCGAGATGGTTTCGGCATTGGGGCGCGGGTTGCGGGGGGCCTCGATCAGCGCCTTGCGCATGGCGTCCAGATGCGCGGGCGTGGTGCCGCAGCAGCCGCCGATCAGCCGCACCCCCAGATCGCGGGCGAGCACCGCGAACTCCGCCATGACCGGCGGCGTCGCGTCATAGATCAGCCCGCCATCCTGATAGCGCGGCACCCCGGCATTGGGTTTGGCGATCAGCGGACGCTCATTCCCCGAGGCGACAAAGCCGGTCATCGCCATCAGCAATTCCGCCGGGCCAGTACCGCAATTGGCGCCGTAGGCGATGGGCGGGCAGGGCAGGCGGTCGATCAGCGAGGCAAGCTGCGGCGGCGTCACCCCCATCATGCTGCGCCCGCCCGGCTCAAAGCTCATGGTGCCGCACCAGGGCATGCCGACGGCCTGCGCGGCGCGGGCGGCGGCGCGCATTTCCTCGATGCTGCTGACGGTCTCGACCCAGAGGATATCGGCGCCGCCCTCTTTCAGCCCCTCGGCCTGTTCGGTGAAGATCGCCGCCGCCTCGGCCTCGGTCAGGCGGCCGATCGGGGCCATGATCTCGCCCGTGGGGCCGATCGAGCCTGCGATCACCACGGCGCGGCGGGCGGCCTGCGCGGCTTCGCGCGCAAGGCGTGCGGCGGTGCGGTTCAGCGCGTGGACGCGGTCCTGCGCGCCGGCCAGACGCAGCCGGGTGGCATTGGCGCCAAAGCTGTTGGTCAGGATGATGTCGGCGCCCGCCGCGATCATCTGGCTGTGCAGCGCCCGCACCTTGTCGGGCTGGCTTTCGTTCCACAGGTCCGGAGCCTGACCATGGACCAGCCCCATATTGTAGAGATTGGTCCCGGTCGCCCCGTCAGCAAGCAGCCAGGGCCTTTCGCCAAGCATTCTGGACAACTGGTCGCTCATCTTGCCGCCCGTCTTGGGCGGGGTATGGCCGAAATGCCGCCCCGCCGGGGTTTCGCCGCCGTGTCCGCCGCGCCGGTCAGCGCGAGCGGATCATGCCCATGATCTCCTTGGCGCGCTCGACGATGGGCTCGGCGATGGCGCGGGCCCGGTCGGCGCCATGGCCAAGGATGCGGTCGATTTCGGCGGGATCGGCCATGAACTGGGTCATCCGGGCGGTGATCGGGGCCAGCACCTCGACCGCGACCTCGGCCAAGGCCGGCTTGAAGGCGCCAAAGCCCTGACCCTCAAAGCGGGCCAGAACCTGATCGGCGCCTTCGCCCGACAGGGCCGCATAGATGTTGACGAGGTTTCTGGCCTCGGGCCGGTCCTTGAGACCTTCCATGGTGCCGGGCAGCGGCTCGGCATCGGTGCGCGCCTTGCGGATCTTTTGCGCGATGGCGTCGGCATCGTCGGTCAGGTTGATGCGCGTCGCGTCCGAGGGATCGGATTTCGACATCTTTTTGCTGCCGTCGCGCAGGGACATGACCCGGGTCGCGGTGCCCTCGATCAGCGGGTTGGTGATCGGGAAGAAATCCACGCCGTAATCGTGGTTGAACTTGGCGGCGATGTCGCGGGTCAGTTCCAGATGCTGCTTCTGATCCTCGCCCACCGGCACGGCGGTGGCGTGATAGGCCAGAATGTCGGCGGCCATCAGCGAGGGATAGGCCAGCAGGCCAAGGCTGGAATTCTCGCTGTTCTTGCCGGCCTTGTCCTTGAACTGGGTCATCCGGTACATCCAGCCGACGCGGGCGACGGTGTTGAAGAGCCACGCCAGTTCCGCGTGCTGCGCAACCTGGCTCTGGTTGAAGAGGACCGAGATCTCGGGGTCGACGCCCGCGGCCATGAAGGCCGCCGCCACCTCGCGCGTGTTGTGGCGCAGCTTTTCGGGATCCTGCCAGACGGTGATCGCATGCAGGTCCACGACGCAATAGATCGTCTCGGACCCGTTGCCCTGATATTCGGCAAAGCGTTTCAACGCGCCAAGATAATTCCCCAGCGTCAATCCGCCCGAGGGCTGGATGCCAGAGAAAATGCGCGGCGTGAAGCTCGTGGTCATGGCACTACCTGCTTGGAAATTTCCAATCGCTGCCTTACCCCTTGGCCCGTCCGGGCGCAACCGCCCTGCCAGTGCCGCCCTGTCATTGAAGGAACCAAGATGCGCCCCGGTTATGACGAATCGCCCCTGAACCCCGTGCCGCCCGTGATCTGGGCGCTGGTGCTGCCGATGATCGCCTTCGAGGCCTATTTCGGACTTGGCCAGCTTGGCTTTATCGGCGGCGGCCAGCCGGGCGCCGGCATGGCGCTGCGCCAGATCATGGCCGAGCGCACCGCCTATGTCCCCGAATTCGTGCTGCGGCTCTGGGAGATGGGGATATTCACGCTGGATCAAAGCTGGCGCATCCTGACCTATCCCTTTGTGCATCTGTCGATCACCCATGCGCTGTTCGTCATCGTCTTCACGCTGGCCTTGGGGAACCTGATCGCCCATCACTTCCGGGCCTGGGCGGTGATCGCGCTGTTCTTTGGCTCGGCCGTCGGCGGCGCGCTGATCTATACGCTGGTCGCCGGGCTTATGCCGCAGGTCCGCTTTCAGCCGCTGATCGGCGGCTATCCGGCGGTTTACGGCTTTGTCGGCGCCTTTACCTTTCTGCTGTGGACGCGGCTTGGGCAGGAAAACGCCAACCGGCTGCGCGCCTTCACGCTGATCGGCTTGCTGCTGGCATTCCAGCTGGTTTTTGGCATCCTGTTCCAGGATGGCAGCCTGACCTGGATCGCCGAGATCGCGGGCTTTGGCTGCGGGTTCCTGTTGTCCTTCGTGCTGGTGCCGGGCGGCATCACGCGGGTGATGCGCCAGATCCGTCAGCGCTGACGCCGGAACCCTGCTCGCAGGTCCGAGGGGCGGATGGCGCCAAGCGCCACCGCCGCCACGCCGTAAGCCGCGATGCCGCCAAAGACCAGCGCTGCCAGCGCCAGATAGCGCAGGCTGGGGGTTTCGAGCATCTCGCCCAGTCCCAGCCGCATCGCCCAGATCACCGCGCCCATCACCAGCGACGCCAGAACGATGCGGGGCAGGCGGTGGCGCAGCCGCGCATCCAGCGCCGCCGCCTCGCCAAAGGCGCGGGTGCCGCGCCAAAGCTGCGCCGCCATGATCCAGCCGGCGATGGTCGTGCCCCATGCCGCGGCCGAGAAGCCAATGAAGGGCGCAAGCCCCAGCGCCACCAGCGCATTCACCACCATCGACCAGACGGCAAAACGGAACGGGCTGCGCGTGTCCTCGCGCGCGAAATACAAGGGCTGCAGCACCTTTTGCAGCACAAAGGCCGGCAGGCCGACGCCATATATCGCCAGCGCCAAGGCGGTCGGGCCGACATCGGCCTGAAGAAATGCGCCGCGCTTGAACAGGACCGAGATCAGCGGATAGGCGGCGGCGACCAGCGCCACGGCGGCGGGCACGGTCAGGAACAGCGCGAATTCCGTGGCGCGGTTATAGGCGTGGCGGCCTCCATCCGTGTCGCCCGCCTTCAGCCGGCGCGAGATGTCGGGCAAAAGCACGATGCCGATGGCGATGCCAACCACGCCCAAGGGTAACTGATAAAGCCGGTCGGCATTGGTCAGCCAGGCGATGGCACCATCAAAGAACGAGCCGACCTGACGCCCGACCAGCAGGTTGATCTGCACGACCCCCCCGGCCAGCACGGCAGGCGCGGCCACGGCCAGCAGGCGCTTCATGTCGGGCGACAGGCGCGGGCGGCGCAGGCGCAGGGCAAAGCCCATGCGTTTCGCCGCCCACCAGACGCAGAAAAGCTGCGCAATGCCCGAGATCGGCGTGGACCATGCCATCGCCAGCCCCATGTCCCAGCCCCGCCAGTCGGCCAGCAGCATGGCGGCAATCAGGATGAAGTTCATCAGCACGGGGGCGGCGGCGGCGGCCATGAAGCGTCCGCCCGCATTCAAAAGCCCCGACAAGAGCGCCGTCAGCGAGATGAACAGGATATAGGGAAAGCAGATGCGGCCATAGGTGACCGCCAGATCGAAACGCTCATCCCCCCGAAAACCGGCGGCCTGCATCAGGACCAGCCATGGCATGGCGAAATTGGCGATGACCGAGACCACCAGCACGACGAAGGCCAGCCCCGAAAACGCCTCTTCGGCAAAGCCCCGGGCATTTTCGTCGGATTCAAGGCGCTTGGCGAACATCGGCACGAAGGCGGTGTTGAAGGCCCCCTCGGCGAAGAAACGGCGAAACATGTTGGGCAGGGTGAAGGCCACGATATAGGCCTGCGCCACCGGGCCGGTGCCCAGATAGGCCGCGATCATCACGTCGCGGACAAAGCCCACGATGCGACTGGCCAGCGTCCACGCGCCAACCGACAGAAAGCCGCGGATAAGTCTGATCGGTTGCATTGCCTGTCTTTCGTAAATCCTAGAACGATCCGCCCAAGGGGCGCTCGGCCTTTTCGGCGCGTTCGGTGCCGTCCTTGATCGCCTGCCGCAGTTTCTTTTCCAGCGCCTCGCGCTTGGCCTGCTGGTGCAGTTTCAACCCGAACATGTCCTTGACGTAAAACGTGTCGACGACCTGCGCGCCAAAGGTCGCAATCACCGCGCTGGCGATCTGGATATGGTTTTCCGCCAGGGTCCGGGTCAGGTCGTAAAGCAGGCCGGGGCGGTCGCGGGTATCGACCTCGATCACGGTATAGACGTCGCTGCCCTCGTTATCGAAGATGATATGGGTCGGAAAGCGGAAGGCCGAGTTGCGCTTCTTGGGCTTGTCGCGGCCGGCCAGCGCCTCGCGGGCGACGATCTCGCCCTTGAGCGTGCGTTCGATCATCTTGCGCAGGCGCGGCAGGCGGTCGGCGGAATAGGGGTGGCCGTCGCCGTCCTGCGCCCAGAACACCGCGGTCGCAAAGCCGTCCTTGGTGGTATAGGTGCGCGCATCGACGATATTGGCGCCGACCAGCGCCAGGGCGCCCGCCATGCGCGAGAAGATCCCCGGATGGTCGGCCAGCACAAAGGCCGCCCGCGTCGCGTCGCGGTCGGTATCGGGATGCAGGTCGATGCGGATCTCGTCGTCGCCGATCCCGTCCAGCATCTGCGAGAACACCGCCTGCGTGTCGGTGGGCAGGCCCGACCAATAGCTGTCGTAATGCCGGCCAAGTTCGGTCTTGATCGCCTTTGGCTCCCAGCCGCGGGCGGTCAGCAGGTGGCGCAGGGACCGCTTGGCCTCGCCGGTGCGCTGTTCGCGGTTCAGCTCTTCAAGGCCGTTTTCCAGCGCGGCGGCGGTTTCCTTGTGCAGCCGGCGCAGCAGCATGGCCTTCCAGTTGTTCCATGTGCCGGGGCCGACGCCGCGAATGTCGCAGACCGTCAGCACCAGGATCAGGTCCAGCCGTTTGCTGGTCTTGACCGCCTTGGCAAAGTCTCGCAGCACGCGCGGGTCGGCGATGTCGCGTTTCTGGGCCACATCCGACATCACCAGATGGCTGCGGATCAGCCATTCGATGGTCTCGATCTCGTCCGCCGGCAGGCCGAAACGGGTGCAGATGCGCCGAGCCAGCCGCGCGCCCAGGATCGAGTGATCCTCGGCCCGACCCTTGCCGATATCGTGCAAAAGCACCGCCAGATAGATGACGCGGCGGTTGATCTTGCCCTTCATGATGCCGCTGACGACGGGCAGGTCCTCGACCTCCTCACCGCGCTCGATCGAGGCCAGGGCGGCCACGCATTGGATCAGATGCTCGTCCACCGTGTAATGATGATAGACGTTGAACTGCATCATCGCCACGACCGGGGCGAACTCCGGAATGAAGGCCGCGAGGACCCCCAGTTCGTTCATGCGCCGCAAGGCACGTTCTGGGTTGCCGTGTTTCAACAGCAGGTCAAGGAAGATGCGCACCGCCTCGGGGTCCTGACGCACGCGGTCGTCGATCATGTCCAGATTGGCCGCGACCGCGCGCATGGCGTCGGGATGGATCAGGATGCCGGTGCGCAGTGCCTCCTCGAACAGGCGCAGGATGTTCAGCGGGTCCGACAGGAACTGCTTTTCATCGCTATAGGTCAGCCGGCCCCGGTCGACGCGAAAGCCCGCGCGGACCCGGCGGCGGCGCTGGAACAGGATGTTCATGATCGGCGCCTTGTAAAGGTGCCGGGCCTCGAGCGCGACAAGGAAGACGCGGGTCAGCTCGCCCACCTTGGTCGCGTGCAGGAAATAATCCTGCATGAAGATCTCGACCGCGCGGCGGCCGCCAAGATCGCGGTAGCCCATGCGCTTGGCGACCTCGACCTGCATGTCGAAGGTCAGCTGATCGACCGGGCGACCGGCGATCAGATGCAGATGGCAGCGCACCGCCCACAGGAAATCCTCGGCCTGCCAGAAGGTCAGATGCTCTTCGCGGGTGAAAAAGCCCAGGCTCACCAGCTCGACGGCGCGGTCGACGCGGTGGATGTATTTGGCGATCCAGTAAAGCGTCTGCAGGTCGCGCAGGCCCCCCTTGCCCTCTTTGACATTGGGTTCCAGCACATAGCGCTGGCCGCCCTGACGGCGGTGGCGCTCGGACCGTTCGGCAAGCTTTGCCTCGATGAATTCGGGGACCGAGCGGTCGAAAAGCTCGGACCAGAGCCGGTCGCGCAGGGTCTCGGCGGTCGAGGCATGGCCGCAGATCAGGCGGTGTTCCAGCAGGCTGGTGCGGATGGTGATGTCGCCCGCGCCCAGCCGCAGGCAATCGTCGATGCTGCGCGTGGCCTGGCCGATCTTCAGCTTGAGGTCCCACAGCATGTAAAGCATCGATTCGACGACGCTTTCAGCCCAGCCGGTGACCTTCCACGGGGTCAGGAACAGCAGGTCCACATCTGATTGCGGCGCCATCTCTGCCCGGCCATAGCCGCCGATCGCGAGCACGGCGAGGCGCTCGGCATCGGTGGGGTTGGTCAGCGGGTGCAGGATGGTGGTGGCGACGTGATGGATCGCGGTGACGGTGGCGTCGGTCAGCGTGGCGATGGCGCGCACGGTCTCGCGCGCGGCGCGGGGATGGGACATGAAGCCCGCCGCGATGTCGCTGATCGCCGAGGCGCGGGCCTTGGTCAGGATCTCGACGGTTTTCGCCCGGATCTCGCGCGGCTCGGTGATGTCGGCCAGCGCCTCGGTCAGGTCGGGCAGGAAGCTCTCGGGCGTGAACAATGAATGCGCCCCGGGCAGTGCCGGGGCGCTTTGTGGCAATTGGTCGGCGGGCTTTCCGATCAAGATCAGAACCCGAAACCGCCGAAGCTGCGCGGTGCGGGGTCCAGCACCACCAACTGGTTGTTGCGGATCGTCGCCACGGCCAGCGCGCGTTCATTGGTGCCGTCGCGGCGCAGCCGGAAGGCGCCGCCGACACCGGCAAAGCCCGAATTCTGCGTGAGCCCCGCCGTGGTCAGTGCATTGCGCTTGCCTGCCCGCACCAGCGCCGCGATGGCCGCGACACCGTCGTAACCCAGCGCGCCCAGATCATGCGGGGTCTCGCCATAGGCCTGACGGTAGCGCTGGTCGAACTGCGCCTTCATCGCGGTGTCGGGAATGGCGAACCAGCCGCCCTGCGTGCCGCGCAGCTGCAACCGGGCCGAGGGCTGGTCCCAGCGCGTCAGCCCCATCATCTGCACCGTGGCCGAGGTGACCCCGGCATCCGCCAGCTTGTCGGTCAGATAGGGCAGCACCGCGCCCTGGTTGGCGGTCAGGAAGACCGCATCGACATTCCCCGACAGCGCCGCCTGCGAGACATTCGGGATGATCCCGTCGATGCCCTGCTTGGACAGGGGATGGGTGACCGAACCGGCCAGCGTGCCGCCATTCTTCTGGATCGCGCGTTCGATGGCGCGGGCGCCGACCTGACCGGCGGCGTCGTCCTCGGCCACCATCATGATCCGGCGCTTGCCGTTCTGGACGCCGTATTTCACCAGCCGGTCGGCGACGTTGTCGAAGGTATTGCCCAGAACGAAAACATTGCCGCCGGCGATATCGGTGTTGTTCGAAAAGGACAGCACATTGATGCCCTGCGGCGCCATGGCATTGCCGACGGCATTGGCGCTGTCGGCAAACAGCGGGCCGAGGATGATCTTGGCGCCATCGGCGGCGGCCTTGTTGGCCTGTGCGACGGCCTGCGCCGGATCGGCACCGGCCTCATAGATGCGCAGGTCGATGGTGGCGCCGCGCGCATCCGCAGCCGCCATCTTGGCGGAATTGGTCAGTGAGCGCGCCAGCCAGTCCAGATCGGCGCTGCCGGCGCCTGCGGGCACCAGCATGGCCACCTGCACGGGCTGCGAGGGGTCGATCATCGGCCCGGTCTGCGGGCCCGTGGCTCCGATTCCGACCGGATCGCAGGCGGACAGCGCCAGGGCGGAAAGGACGGCTCCGATCCGCGCGAAGGGCCGGCGCAGGTCGAAAGCGCCGCGGATCGTTGTCAGGACGGTCATGGCGTGATTCCCTGTGGTCGAGGCTGGGGGTTTGTCGGGGGCAGGTTATTGGCATATGCCGGACATGGCAACTTGCCCGGTGGCGCCGGGCGACATGGACAGGAGACCCGCATGGAGGACAGCACAGGCTCAACCAGAACGGGTGCGCGGCCGCTTTCCGTGACCATCGGGACCACAGCCCCCGAAGCGGCGCTGCATCTGGTGGCGACGCCCATCGGCTCGGCCCGCGACATCACGCTGCGGGCACTGGATGTGCTGAATACCGCCGACGTTCTGGCGGCCGAGGACACGCGGAAATTGCGCCATCTGATGGATATTCATGGCATCCAGCTGCGAGGTCGGCGGATCATTGCCTATCACGATCACAATGCCGACCGGCAGCGCCCCGCGGTTCTGGCGGCCTTGGCCGAGGGGAAATCGGTCGCCTATGCCTCGGATGCGGGCACGCCTCTGGTTGCGGATCCGGGCTATCGGCTGGCGCGGGACGCGGCCGAGGCAGGTTTTCTCGTGCGCGCGCTGCCTGGCCCCTCGGCGGCACTGGCAGCATTGTCGGTTTCCGGCCTGCCCAGTGACCGTTTTCTTTTCGTGGGTTTTCCGCCCTCGGCTGGCGGCGCGCGGCGGAAATGGATCGACAGCTGGCGCGGGGTTGAGGCCACGGTCATCGTCTTTGAAAGCCCGAGGCGCGTTAAACAGTTGTTGGAGAATATCTGCGAGACTGAGGCGAATCGAGCTACGGTGATCTGCAGGGAACTGACCAAGAAATTCGAAGAGGTGATGCGCGGCACGGCAGAGGAATTGGCGGCACGGATTCCTGATGAGGGGCTTCGCGGGGAAATCGTGGTGCTGTTCGGGCATCCAGAACCGGCGGTTGCTGATGCCGATACCTTGCGCGCGGCACTCACGGGCTTGCTGGATAGCCTTCCCGTCAAGGAGGCGGCCGCGCAGGTTGCCAACCGCTTTGGCCTGCCACGGCGCGACGTCTATGCGCTGGCGCTGGAAATGAAGAAGGAACGGGAATGAAGCACGAGCGATATTTTGACGGCGCGCCGGTTCGTCCTGATCCGGCGCGGGTGATGCGCGGTCGTGTGGCCTATTCGGCGGGGTGTCTTGCCGAAGGTTCGGTGGCTCGCGCCTATGTCGATCTGAGGTATGAGGTCGTTGCCGAGCGCTGGCGCGGTAGGGGCGGAGAAATCGACCTGATCCTGCGCAAAGACGAAGAATATGTCTTTGTTGAGGTCAAGAAATCGGCCCGGCACGCATGGGCGGCCGAACGGATCTCGGCGCGCCAGATCGCGCGCATCTGCAATGCTGCACTGGAGTTTTGTGGAGGCCTGCCGAGTGGTCTTTTGACCGCGATGCGTTTCGATGCGGCGCTGGTCGATCAGTTCGGTCGCGTCGAGATCGTCGAGAATGCCTTCGGTATGAACTGATACCCGGCCTTGCAAAGCCCGCCGGGGCGGGCGAAAACTCCGCCTGAAACAGGCCGGAGCAGATCACATGAGTCTTTACGTCGCCCTCCAGATGGACCCGGTCGAACATGTCTCGATTCAGGGGGACAGCACGTTCAGGCTTGGGCTTGAGGCCGAAGCGCGGGGCCACCGGCTGTTCCAGTATACGGCTGACCGGCTGAGCTATTCCGAGGGGCGTGTGCTGGCATGGGGACGTCCGATCACCCTGCGGCGCGAGGTGGGCAACCACGTCACCTTCGGCGACTGGGCCGAGGTCGGTCTGGCGGAATTCGATGTCGTCTGGCTGCGTCAGGATCCGCCCTTTGACATGGCCTATATCACCAATACGCATCTTCTGGACCGCGTTCATCCGGAAACCTTTGTCGTCAACGATCCGTTTTGGGTCCGCAACAGTCCCGAAAAGCTGCTGGTGCTGGACTTTCCCGAGCTGACGCCCCCGACCCTGATCACCCGCGACCCTGGCCAGATCCGCGCCTTCCGCGAGCGGCATGGCGACATCATCGTCAAACCGCTTTACGGCAATGGCGGGGCGGGGATTTTCCATCTGCGCCCGGACGATGCCAACCTGTCCTCGTTGATCGAGACCTTTTCCAGCATCAGCCGTGAGCCGGTGATCGCGCAGAAATACCTGCCCGCCGTGGTCAAGGGCGACAAGCGCATCATTCTGGTCGACGGAGAGCCGGTCGGCGCTATCAATCGCGTGCCGGCTGCGGGGGAGGCGCGCTCGAACATGCATGTCGGCGGGCGCCCCGAAAAGATCGGCCTGACCGAGCGCGAGCACGAGATCTGCGCCGTCATCGGTCCGGTCCTGCGCGAAAAGGGCCTGCTGTTCACCGGTATCGACGTGATCGACGGCTGGCTGACGGAAATCAACGTGACCTCGCCGACCGGCATTCAGGAACTGGAGCGCTTCGATGGTGTGAATGCCGCCGCGCTGATCTGGGATGCGGTCGAACGCAAGCTGGCCGCGCGCGGTTAAGACGGGCATTTGATATAAGGGCGGTCCATCGGGCCGCCCTTGTGCCATCAGTCGGGCCGGCCGAAGGGCAGGCGATAGGACAGTGCCTCGCCCAGATGCGGTTGGCGGATATGCTCACTGGCGTCCAGATCGGCAATCGTGCGGGCCGCGCGTAGGATGCGGTGATAGCCGCGCGGCGTCAGGCCCAGCTTTTCCGCCGCCAAGGCCAGCAGCGCCCGGCATTCGCTGTCGAGCGGCGCGATTTCCTCAAGCAACCGTCCCGCCGCATCGGCGTTGACGCGGGCCTGCGGATGATCCGCGAAGCGCTGCGTCTGGATCGTGCGCGCTGCCGCAACCCGTTCGGCAACCATGGCCGAGCTTTCGCCCGAGGGCGGCAGGCCAAGTTCCTCGTAGCTCACTTGCGGCATGTCGATGCGCAGATCGAACCGGTCCATCATCGGTCCCGAGATGCGCCCCAGATATTCCGACTGACAGCGCGGCGCGCGGGGGCAGGGCTGGCCAGCATCCGCCGCCTCGCCGCAGCGGCAGGGATTGGCAGCGGCGACCAGCAGGAAGCGCGCCGGATAGCGGATATGGGCATTGGCGCGCGAGACGTGGATCTCGCCGGTTTCGATCGGTTCGCGCAGGGCGTCGATGACGCGGCGCTCGAATTCCGGCAATTCGTCCAGAAACAGCACGCCATTATGGGCCAGGCTGGCCTGACCGGGGCGGGCATTGCGCCCGCCGCCCACCATCGCTGCCATCGAGGCGGTGTGATGGGGCTGGCAAAAGGGCGCGCTGCGGGAAATGCCGCCCCCGGCCAGCATCCCGGCGACGGAATGGATGACCGATGTCTCAAGCGCCTCGACCGGGCTCAGGGGCGGCAGGATGCCGGGCAGGCGCGTGGCCAGCATGGATTTGCTGGCGCCGGGCGGTCCCATCATCAGCAGGTGATGGCGGCCTGCCGCCGCAATCTCGATGACACGGCGGGCGCGTTCCTGACCTCGCACCTCGTCCAGATCATTGCTGCGGGTGATGGGTGCGAGTTCGCCGGGCGTGGCGCGGGGTAGCGGCGCGCGGTCGGTCAGGTGGTCGACCGCCTCGCGCAGGTTGCGGGGCGCGAAGACCGGGACCGTCCCGACCCAGGCCGCCTCGGGGCCGCAGGCGCGGGGCACCATCAGTGCCCGGTCGTCCTCGGCGGCGGCCATGGCAGCGGGCAGGGCGCCCGCGACCGGCGAAAGCCGCCCGTCCAGGGCCAGCTCCCCCAGCGCGACGACCTGACCCAGCGCATCCGCTGGCACGATTTCCAGCGCTGCCAGCACCGCCAGCGCAATGGGCAGGTCGAAATGCGAGCCCTCTTTCGGCAGGTCGGCAGGCGAGAGATTCACCGTCACCCGGCGCGAGGGCATGGCGACGGCAAGTGCACCAAAGGCGGCCTTGACCCGCTCGCGCGCCTCGCTGACGGATTTGTCGGGCAGGCCGACAATGCCGAATCCCGGCAGGCCCGGCGTGACCGAGCATTGCACCTCGACCAGCCGCGCCTCGACCCCGTCGAAAGCCACCGTATAGGCGATCGCTGTCATGCCTGCCCCCAGTTCCCGATGCAGATTGGTTAACGGGACCGGCTTAAAAAACGGTTAACGAGGTTGCGGGCGGCTTGCTTGTTCCGGCGGGCGGTTCGGCCTATGTCCTTTCCAAGAGATAAGGCCCCAAGGACGGGGCCAAGAGACACGGGCAAGGGGAACCATCATGCAGGGCAATCGCATATTGCTGATCGTCGGCGGAGGCATCGCCGCCTTCAAGATTCCCGAGCTGATCCGGATGATCCGGCGTGAGGGGGCCTCGGTCGTGCCGGTCCTGACCAAGGCGGGGGCCGAGTTCGTGACGCCGCTGACGCTGTCGGCGCTGGCCGAATCCCCCTGTCACACCGAACTTTTCGACCTGACCCGCGAATCCGAGATGGGCCATATCCAGCTGTCGCGCGCCGCCGATCTGGTGGTGGTGGCGCCGGCGACGGCGAACCTGATGGCGCGGATGGCGGCGGGGATGGCGGACGATCTGGCCTCGACCCTGTTGCTCGCGACCGACAAGCCGGTACTGATCGCGCCGGCGATGAATGTGCGCATGTGGCAGCACCCGGCAACGCAGCGCAATCGCGACCTGCTGGAACAGGACGGCATCCGCTTTGTCGGCCCGGATGAGGGGGACATGGCCTGCGGCGAATACGGCCCCGGCCGCATGGCCGAGCCCGCGGAGATCCTGACCGCGATCCGCAGCGCGCTGAGCCGCGAAAAGCCCCTGCGCCTGCCGCCCGAGGCTGTGGTCTCAATGCCGGTGCGGCGACTGGCGGGGTGGCATGTGATCGTGACCTCGGGGCCGACGCATGAGCCGATCGACCCGGTGCGCTATATCGCCAACCGCTCAAGCGGGGCGCAGGGCACGGCGATTGCGGCGGCGCTGCGGGATCTGGGGGCGCGGGTCAGTTTTGTCACCGGCCCCGCCGATATCCCCCCGCCCGAAGGCGTCGAGATCATCGCCGTCGAGACCGCGCGCCAGATGCGCGAGGCGGTCGAGGCATTGCTGCCCGCCGATGCGGCGGTGATGGCGGCGGCAGTCGCCGACTGGCATGTCAGCAATGCCAGCGACAGCAAGATCAAGAAGGATGGTTCGGGCAAGTTTCCCAAGCTGCAATTTGCCGAAAACCCCGACATTCTGGCCTGGATCAGCCAGTTGCAGGCCGGGCGGCCGGGGCTGGTCGTGGGCTTTGCGGCGGAAACCGACAATGTGCTGGAAAACGCCAGCGCCAAGCGGCTGCGCAAGGGCTGCGACTGGATCGTCGCCAATGACGTGACCCCGGCGACCGGGATCATGGGCGGCTCGGAAAACGCGGTGACGCTGATTTCGGACGAGGGGGCCGAAAGCTGGCCGCGCCTGTCGAAAACCGAGGTTGCCCGCAGGCTGGCGGATCGCATCGCCGATGCGCTGACCGGCATGGAGGGGCTGGCATGAATCGCACCTATCTGGACTGGAACGCCACCGCCCCCCTGCGCCCCGAGGCGCGCGCGGCCATGCTTGAGGCCAGCGAGATCGTCGGCAACCCGTCCTCGGTTCATGCCGAGGGGCGGGCGGCGAAACTGGCGCTGGAGCGCGCCCGCGAAGAGATCGCCTCGGCGCTGGGGGCCGAGGGGGCGGATGTCATCTTTACCTCGGGCGCGACGGAATCGGCGGCGCTGATTCTGGGCGGGCGGGATCTGTCCTGCGCTCCGGTCGAACATGCCGCCGTGCTGGCCTGGTGCCGCGACGATCTGGCGGTCGATGCGGCGGGCCGTGTCACTGTGCCTGATCCGGCCCGCGCGACGCTGCAACTGGCCAATGCCGAAACCGGCGTGTTGCAGGATCTGCTGCAGGGGCTGGCCGCCAGCGACCTGACGCAGGCCTTTGGCAAGGTGCCCTTTGCCTTCAACTGGCTGGGGATCGAGGCCGGTTTCGTCAGCGCCCACAAGCTGGGCGGCCCGCGCGGGATCGGTGCGCTGATCGTCAGGCGCGGCACCGAGGTTGCGGCCCGGATCAGGGGCGGCGGGCAGGAACAGGGCCGCCGCGCCGGGACCGAGAACCTGATCGGCATTCTGGGCTTTGCTGCTGCCGCCAAAGCGGCGCAGAATGATCTGGATCAAGGAATCGCAGAAAAAATGTCGGAAATCCGCGATTCGCTGATGGCCGCTCTGGAATCCGGGTCAGAAATGGTTACATTTCCGGGGCGCGAATCCCGCCGCCTGCCCAATACATTGTCGATCCTGACGCCGGGCTGGCGCGGAGAGACGCAGGTGATGCAGATGGATCTGGCCGGTTTTGCCGTCTCGGCGGGTTCGGCCTGTTCTTCGGGCAAGGTCCGGCCCAGTTCTGTCCTGACGGCCATGGGAATCGCGCCGGAACGGGCGGGCGATGCGATCCGCGTCTCGATCGGTCCGGTGACGGAGCGTCGGGACGTGATGCGTTTTGCGGATGCCTGGCTGGCGGCCCATGACCGCTGGCGGCAAAGGAATGACACGCGGGTGACCGCAGGAAAGGTTTGAGATGGCTGTTGAAACCAGCGAAGCAATCGAAGTCCGCGAGGGCGTAGACCGCGAAACCGTCGAGACCGTCCAGAATATGGGGTCCTACAAATACGGCTGGGACACCGAGATCGAGATGGAATACGCCCCCAAGGGCGTGAACGAGGACATCGTCCGGCTGATCTCGAAAAAGAATGAAGAACCGGAATGGATGACCGAATGGCGCCTGCAGGCCTTTCGCCGCTGGCAGACCATGGTCGAGCCGAAATGGGCGATGCTGAACTATCCCGAGATCGACTATCAGGACCAGTATTACTATGCCCGTCCGAAAAGCATGGCCGAAAAGCCGAAATCGCTGGACGAGGTCGACCCCAAGCTGCTGGCGACCTATGAAAAGCTGGGCATCCCGCTGAAGGAGCAGATGATCCTCGCCGGGATCGAGGGCGCGGACGAGACGCCCGCCGATGCGCGCCGCGTCGCGGTGGACGCGGTTTTCGACAGCGTCAGCGTCGGCACCACCTTCAAGGATGAACTGGCCAAGGCCGGCGTGATCTTCTGCTCGATCAGCGAGGCGATCCGCGAGCATCCCGAACTGGTGAAGAAATATCTGGGCAGCGTCGTGCCGCAATCGGACAATTACTTCGCCACGCTGAATTCGGCGGTCTTCTCGGACGGGTCCTTTGTCTATATCCCGCCGAACACCCGCTGCCCGATGGAACTGTCGACCTATTTCCGCATCAATGCCGAAAACACCGGCCAGTTCGAGCGCACGCTGATCATCGCCGACAAGGGCTCTTACGTCAGCTATCTTGAAGGCTGCACCGCGCCCAAGCGTGACGTGGCCCAGCTTCATGCCGCCGTGGTGGAAATCGTCATTCTGGAAGATGCCGAGGTCAAATACTCGACCGTCCAGAACTGGTTCCCCGGCGACGAGGAAGGCAAGGGCGGCATCTACAACTTTGTCACCAAGCGCGCCGATTGCCGCGAGGCCCGCGCCAAGGTGATGTGGACGCAGGTCGAAACCGGCTCGGCGATCACCTGGAAATACCCGTCCTGCATCCTGCGCGGAGATGAAGCTCAGGGCGAGTTCTACTCCATCGCCATCGCCAACAACATGCAGCAGGCCGATACCGGCACCAAGATGATCCATCTTGGCAAGAACACCCGTTCGCGCATTGTTTCAAAAGGGATTTCTGCGGGCAAGGCGCAGAACACCTATCGCGGTCTGGTCAGCATGCACCCGCGCGCGACCAACAGCCGCAACTATACGCAATGCGACAGCCTGCTGATCGGCGACAAATGCGGCGCCCATACCGTGCCCTATATCGAGGTCAAGAACACCTCGTCGCGGGTCGAGCATGAGGCGACAACCAGCAAGGTCGATGACGACCAGCTGTTCTATTGCCGCTCGCGCGGGATGGATGAGGAACAGGCCGTGGCGGTGATCGTGAACGGTTTCGTGCGTGACGTCCTGCAGGCGCTGCCGATGGAATTTGCCATGGAGGCGCAAAGCCTTGTGGCAATCTCCCTTGAGGGGTCGGTGGGATGAAAATTTTATATGCCCAGAAATGCAAGGGGGCCGATTGTGACCGAGGCTGACGTTATCGAAGCTGCTCCGTTCGATGCGGCGCGTGCGCTGCGCACCTATACTCTGCGCGGGCGCATCAATATGCCGGCCGGTCAGGTGGCGGTGTTTCGCCACAATGACATCGAGGTCATGTTCGCCGTTGTCAATGACCATGACGTCGTGCAACGCGCGCACAGCAAGTCCAACTTCTACGAGCGCGACGATCTCGACGTGATCGCCCGATATTTCCCGCGCGATGGCGTTTTCGCGGATATCGGCGCAAATGTTGGAAATCACAGTGTTTTTGCTGGAATGATCATGGGGGCATCAAAGATCATCCCCTTTGAGCCTAACCCGATCGCGCAGGAAATCTTTGTCGCGAACATGATCCTGAACCGGATGATCGACCGCGTCGATTTCAGTTTCTTCACCTATGGCCTTTCGGACAAGATGGACGAGGGGCTGGCCATGCGCTGGAATCCCAACAATCTGGGCGGCGGGCGCATCGTGCGCTCGGATTCGGCGGTGGGCAATGTCGTGGTGATCCGCGGCGACGACGCCTTCAAGGACTTGCATGTCGATTTCCTCAAGATCGATGTCGAAGGGCTTGAGCTTGAGGTGCTGGATGGATTGCGCGAGACCATCACCCGGCTGCGGCCCACGATCTTCATCGAGATCGACAACCGCAACGCGGATGCCTTCCTGAAATGGGTCGAGGCAAATGGCTACCGCATTGCCGAGCGGATCCGCCACTACGCCGTCAACGAAAACTTTCTGATTATCCCGCAGGAGCAACAATGAGCCTGAACATCAACAACTTGCACGTCAAACTTGAGGACGAGGACAAGCAGATCCTCAAGGGCGTCACGCTTGAGGTTCCGGCCGGTGAGGTGCATGCGATCATGGGGCCGAACGGTTCGGGCAAGTCGACGCTCTCCTATGTGCTGTCGGGCCGCGACGGCTATGAGGTGACCGAGGGCAGCGCCACGCTGGACGGCGCCGACCTGCTGGCGATGGAGCCCGAGGAACGCGCCGCCGCCGGCCTGTTCCTCGCCTTCCAGTATCCGGTCGAGATCCCCGGCGTCGGCAACATGACCTTTCTGCGCACGGCGCTGAACGCGCAGCGCAAGGCGCGCGGCGAAGAGGAACTCAGCTCGGGCGATTTCCTGAAGCTGGTGCGCGAAAAGGCCAAGACGCTTAAGATCGACGCCGAGATGCTCAAGCGTCCGGTCAATGTCGGCTTTTCTGGCGGTGAGAAAAAGCGCAACGAAATCCTGCAGATGGCCATGCTTGAGCCGCGCATGTGCATTCTGGACGAGACTGATTCCGGCCTTGACGTCGATGCGATGCGGCTGGTGGCGGATGGCGTGAACGCGCTGCGCTCGCCCGAACGCAGCTTCCTTGTCATCACCCATTACCAGCGCCTTCTGGATCATATCCGCCCCGATGTCGTCCACATCATGTCCAATGGCCGCATCATCAAGACCGGCGGCCCGGAACTGGCCATCGAGGTCGAGCAGAACGGTTACGGCGATCTTCTGGCGGAGGTCGGCTGATGGCGGATACGGCTGTTCTGGCTGCCGGGGCGAAGCCTGCCGCCAAGACCGGCGCGGGCGACGCGGTGCTGGCGGCGCGGCTTGACGCGCTGGACCTGCCCGTGGGCGGCTTTACCGCCGCCGCGCGCAAGGATGCCGCGGCCCGGTTGCAGGCCATGGGCCTGCCCGGCGCGCGCGACGAATACTGGCGTTATACGAACCCTGCGCCCTTCAACGCCCCGCTGCCCGAGGCGCTGGCCTATACCTCGCGCGAATCCTCGCTGTTTGACGGCATTGACCGGCTGAAACTGGTCTTTGTCGATGGCGTCTTTGACGCGGCGGCCTCGGACCCGCTGACGGGCGAGGGGATGCAGATCGACATTCTCTCGACTGCCGATGCCGGGCCCGCGCATTGGGCCGGCGATCTTTACGGCAAGCTTGAGACCTCGGGCCAGACCCCGGTCAAGCGCCCCTTTGCAGTGCTGAACACGCTGGCGGCGCAGGATGGCGTGCTGATCCGCGTCACCGGCAAGGTCGCGCGTCCGGTCCATATCCTCTATCGCCGCGACGGGCAGGCCACCGATGTGCATGTCCATCATGTCATCCGGCTGGAGCCCGGGGCCGAGCTGACGCTGCTGGAAACCGGCGGCATCGGCGCGCGCTCGAACACCGTGACCGAGGTCGAGATCGGCAAGGGCGCCCGCTTCCACCACATCGCCAGCAAGCGCGCGGATGACGCGAAACTGGGCATCGGCCATATCTTTGCCCGCGTGGGCGAAGGCGCGCTGTTCAAGTCCTTCTCGCTGGCGGTCAATGGCCGCGTGATGCGCAACGAGGGCGTGATCGAAATCGTCGGCGACGATGCCGTCGCCCATATCGCCGCCGCCGTTCTGGGCGATGGCAATGAGGGTGCCTTCCATCACGACGACACCGTTTTCATCGCCCATGCCGCCGAGCGCTGCGAAAGCCGGCAGGTCTATAAGAAGGTGCTGAAGAACGGCGCCGAGGGCATCTTTCAGGGCAAGATCCTGGTCAAGCCCGGCGCGCAAAAGACCGATGGCTATCAGATCAGCCAGGGCCTTTTGCTGGACGAGGGCAGCCAGTTCCTCGCCAAGCCCGAGCTGGAAATCTATGCCGATGACGTGAAATGCTCGCATGGTTCGACCACCGGCGCGCTGGACGAGACGGCGCTGTTCTACCTGCGCTCGCGCGGGGTGCCGAAAGAGCAGGCGATTGTGCTGCTGGTCCTGTCCTTCCTTGCGGATGCGCTGGACGAGATCGAGGACGAGCGGCTGCGCGACGACATCCTGACCCGTCTGGACGAGTGGCTGACCAGCCGCGCCAAAGGTTAAGGCGGGGCCTTGGCGGTCATGGACCGGGCAGGGATCGTCCCGCGCATCGCGCAAAGCTGGTGGGCACCGGGCAGGGTGGTCACCGCCCTGCGCGGCACGCCTGAACGGGTGCTGATCGTCATCCTGATGGCGGCGATGCTGATCTTTCTGGTCGCGCAGGCGCCCGGCCATGCGCGGGCGGCGCATCTGGACCCCTCGGTCCCGCTTGAGGCGCGGATGGGCGGCGCGCTGCTGGCGGTCATGTTCATGATGCCGCTGCTGGCCTATGCGCTGGCCGAGTTGGTGGCGTTCCTGTCGCGGCTGACGCCCTGGCCGGTCGCCTCGCAGGATTCGCGGCTGGCGCTGTTCTGGGCGCTGCTGGCGGTGGCGCCGGCGATGCTGCTTTCTGGGCTGACCGAGGGCTTTGCCGGCCCGGGTGCGGCATTGACGCTGACACGGGTGGTGGCGGGGCTGGGCTTTCTCGTGATATGGGGCGCGGGATTGCGCGCATTGACGAGGAAAGCATGAAATTCGGCGATCTTGGCGAGCTGGCGGTCCTGACGCTTCGGGACCCCGATGCCGCGATGCGGATCCTGCGCGGGCTGGAACTGCCTTTGGTGGCGCGCTGGATGGCGCTGTTTCTGGCGGTGGTCCTGTCGCGCATGCTGGGCGTGGTGCTGCTGATCCTGCTGCCGGTCAGCGGCAACGACCCCTTGGCGGAACTGCTGTCCGACCCGATGACCATGGCCGGGATCGAGTTTTTCGGCATGGTGCTGACCGCCTTTCTGGTCACCCATATCGGGCGCATGTTCGGCGGCACCGGCACCTTTCCCGATGCGCTGCTGGCCGTCGCCTGGATCGAGCTGATGCTGGTCGCGCTGATGGCGGTGCAGGTCCTGATGCTGGTCCTTTTGCCGGGCACGGTCGATCTGCTGGGCATGATTGCGGGCGCGCTTTCGATCTATCTGACCGTGACCATGACCAAGGCGCTGCATGGTTTTTCCAGCGTGGCCAAGGTCGCGATGGTCTATTTCGGCCTCAGCCTGCTGCTTGGCGCGCTGGTGCTGACGGTCGCGCCGGGGCTGATCCCGCTGCCGGAGGTTGCGCAATGAGCTTTGACGTCGAACAGGTCCGCAAGGACTTTCCGATCCTGTCGCGGCAGGTGAACGGCCGGCCGCTGGTCTATCTGGACAATGGCGCCAGCGCCCAGAAGCCGCGTCAGGTGATCGAGGCGATCACCCGCGCCTATGAGGGCGAATATGCCAATGTCCACCGGGGCCTGCATTTCCTGTCGAACCTCGCGACCGACAATTACGAGCGCGTGCGCGCCATCATCGCCCGCTTTCTGAACGCCCCGCGCGAGGATGAGGTGATCTTCACCTCGGGCGCGACCGAGGCGATCAATCTGGTCAGCTATGGCTGGGCCGCCCCGAACCTACGCCCCGGCGACGAGATCGTGCTGTCGGTGATGGAACATCACGCCAATATCGTGCCCTGGAACTTCCTGCGCGAGCGGCAGGGGGTGGTGCTGAAATGGGTCGCGCCCGAGCCGGATGGCAGCCTGCCGCCCGAAAAGGTGCTGGCGGCGGTGGGGCCGAAAACCAGGCTGATCGCCGTCACCCATATGTCGAACGTGACCGGCACCGTGGTCGATATCGGCGCCATTGCGCGCGGCACCCATGTGCCGGTGCTGGCCGATGGCAGCCAGGCCTCGGTGCATATGCCGGTCGATCTGAAAACGCTGGGCGTCGATTTCTACTGCATCACCGGCCACAAGCTTTACGGCCCCTCGGGCTCGGGTGCGATCTGGATCCGGGCCGATCGTCAGGCCGAGATGCGCCCCTTCATGGGTGGCGGCGACATGATCCGCACCGTCACGCTGGACGAGGTGACCTATGCTGATCCACCGCTGAAATTCGAGGCCGGCACCCCCGGCATCGTCAACCAGATCGGGCTGGGCGCGGCGCTGGAATACATGATGGACCTGGGGATGGAGAACATCGCCGCGCATGAGCGCTCGTTGCGCGATCATGCCCGCGACCGGCTGCGCAGCCTGAACTGGCTGCAGGTTCAGGGCGATGCGCCCGACAAGGGCGCGATCTTTTCCATGACCATGCAGGGCGCGCATGCCCATGACATCTCGACCATCCTCGACAAGCGCGGAATCGCGGTGCGCGCGGGCACGCATTGCGCCATGCCGCTGATGGATTTCTATGGCGTGACCGCCTCGGCGCGGGCCAGTTTCGGCATGTACAACACCCATGCCGAGGTGGACGCGCTGATCGACGGCCTTGGTTTCTGCCGCGAGCTTTTCGCCTGACCCCCATTGCAGAGCCGCGCGTTTGGGGCTAATCAACGGGGGCTGCGGGTGATGCCCGCAACCTGATGCGGTCCCATAGCTCAGCTGGATAGAGCGCTACCCTCCGAAGGTAGAGGCCACACGTTCGAATCGTGTTGGGACCGCCATTTCTCACCCGATCCAAATAGGTTGTCCGATCAGGGACAGGCGCGCGGCGATTCAGCGCCCGGGATGAGCCAGCATCTCGACATGCCGCAGAATGCCGGCCTGATCCGCGCGTCCCGGTCGGGGCGGGCCAAGATCCACGCGATTGACCGCAT
Organism: Paracoccus lutimaris; assembly: GCF_003337565.1. Classification (GTDB taxonomy): domain Bacteria; phylum Pseudomonadota; class Alphaproteobacteria; order Rhodobacterales; family Rhodobacteraceae; genus Paracoccus; species Paracoccus lutimaris. Next base: position 24,375 of record NZ_QPJL01000010.1, on the reverse strand, counting down.
GCCGCTGCGGGACGCGGTGCAGGTCTGGCTTCACAGACATCGTCAGGAAGGGTACGGTCCGCATGGCCGTTCTTGATGCCACCTGCGGAAACCCGATCAAGCTGGTCGAGAAGAAGGACAGGCAGGGCTGACGCCGATATCCTGAACTCCGCCATGCCGGATGCCAGACACCCGGACTGAACGACCGCCATTTGCGGCCTGCGGGCATCGCCGGGATTTCGATATCCCGGCGAGCTTGCCCCTTCAGAAGGTCGATGGGATGATGCGCGAATATTTCGTTCCCGCGATCGAGGCCCCGGCCATCAGCCCGGACTGGCCAAAGATCATCGCCAGCACCGGCTGCTGCGAGGTGATCGTATCGGTGCCCATCGACAGGCCGTGATCGGGCAGGGCGTAATAGGCCCCGGCTTCGGCCACCCAGCCCGGCGCGGCGCGGAACTGCGCCAGCGCGGCCTCGGTCTGGAAGATCAGCGCATGGGCATATTGCTGGGCGCCGATCTGGAACCCCACGCTGGCCTGCGCCGCCGAATAGTAATCCACCGTCACGTCATTGATGCGCAGCGCGCCCTGACCGTAGGCGCCGCCAAAGCCCAGGCCCGCCTCGGTCATCAGCGGCATGTAAAGAACGCCGCGCGCGCTTTGCACCAGCGGCGCCACGGCGGGATAGTTCTGCAGCAGGTAGTTGCGCGTCGCATCGACGCGCGCATCCAGCCGCGAAGGCGCATCCTGCCCGATCGCGTTCGAGCAGCCCGCAAGTCCCAGCGCCGCCCCGCCCAGCAGCAGGAGGCGCCGGTTGATCGCATTGGAATTCGTCATTGTTTCGCCTCGTTCCTGATTGGCGGTTGGCCCGCCTTTTCTGACCGCGATGATAGGGGAGTTCCCCCTTTCATGCCAGCCTTTCGGCCAGTTGCGGCGCGTAATAGGTCAGGATGCCGTCACATCCCGCGCGCCGGAAGGCCAGCAGGCTTTCCAGGACGACATCGCGCGACAGCCAGCCATTGCGGATCGCCCCCTCGAGCATCGCGTATTCGCCGCTGACCTGATAGGCATAGGTCGGTGCCGCGAACTGGTCCTTGACCATGCGGCAGATGTCCAGATAGGGCATGCCCGGCTTGACCATGACCATGTCGGCGCCCTCGGCCAGATCGCGGGCAACGCAGCGCATGGCCTCTTCGCGGTTGGCGGGGTTGATCTGATAGGTCTTCTTGTCGCCCACAAGCCGCCCCGAGGCGCCGACAGCATCGCGGAACGGGCCATAAAAGCCGCTGGCATATTTCGCCGCATAGCTGAGGATCGCGACGTCCTTGTGGCCATTGCCCTCAAGCGCCATGCGCAGCGCGCCGATGCGGCCATCCATCATGTCCGAGGGGCCAAGAATGTCCGCGCCGGCCTCGGCCTGCGCCAGGGCCATGCGCACCAGCGCCTCGACGGTTTCATCATTCAGGATCACGCCGTCCCGCACCAGCCCGTCATGGCCATTGGCGTTATAGGGGTCCAGCGCGATATCGGTCATGACCGCCAGATCCGGTGCCACCTCCTTGATGGCGCGAATGGCCTTGTTGCCGATATTCTCGGGGTCCCAGGCGCGTTCGCAGGTGTCGGTCTTAAGGTCCGGATCGGAATGGGGAAAAATGCAGACGGCGGGAATGTTCAGCCGCATCGCGGTTTCCGCAGCGCGTTTCGCGCCGTCCAGCGTCAGCCGCTCGACTCCCGGCATCGAGGGGATTTCACCCGCGCCGCCCGCGATCTCGGTCACGAAGATCGGCCAGATCAGGTTCGCGGCGCTCAGGCTGACCTCGGTTGTCAGGGCGCGCAGCGCGGGCGTGCGGCGCAGGCGGCGCAACCGGGTGGCGGGAAAAGGGGCGACGATGGGGGGGCTGGACATGGCTTGGCCTGTGCTTTTTCGCGGGGGTCGGGCCGAACCAGCATATTTGCCCCGGTTGCGCAACCCCTGCCGGGCAGCGGGGAAACCGCCCATATCCGGAAAAACCCGGTTTTCCTTTATGCGCGGCAAGGTTAGTTTGGCCTTCGCGCCAACCGATCTGGGAGAAGACGTGCTCCGACCCGAGGGAATCCTGACCTTGCTGGACAGCCGCTCATTCGGTTCGATCTGGTTCTGGGTGCTGCTGATGTTTGTCTGGACCGTGGCGGGGCGCCGCATCGCCGGCGTGCCTCTGGATGTGGTCCATGCCGCCGCCCGCGCCGAAGGGGCAGCGGCGAACGATCCGGCGGCGATCACGCTGCTGGATTGGCTGTCGCTGACCCTGCCGCGCTGGCGCGCCACCGGCCCCGAAAGCGTGATCCTGCTGGGCATTGCGGCGTTTTTTCTGACGACGCTGGCATTGCTGGGCTTTCTTTATAACCTTGAGATGGCGCGGGCGCTGGTCCTGCTGATCCTGCCCTTTGCGCTTGTCTTTGCACTGGAATTGCGGCTGGCGCACCGCCTGCGCGCGGTGCTGGTGCAGGCCGAACAGGGCGCCCCGATCGATCAGGCCGCCAGTCAGGCCGCCACGCTGATGCGCCGGCACCGGATGCTTTTCGTGCTGATCTCGATCCTGTCGGTGGCGCTGGCCGCCTTTCATGGTGCGCTGTGGACGTTGCAGCATCCCTTTGGCTTCTGAGCGGGCGGTCTTGACTCTGCCAGCGGCCCCTATACCTCGGCAATCATGTCAGCACATCCCGAACACCTGATCCTTTCCGGCGCGCCCGAGGGCATGGACGCGGCCCTGATCGCGCGTGAACTGGCGCGTGGCAAGCCTGTCATCCACACTGCCCGCGACGACCGCCGCATGGCGGCGATGCGCGCCGCGCTGGAGTTCTTTGCGCCCGCAGCCGTGGTGCTGGAGTTTCCGGCCTGGGATACGACGCCCTATGATCGGGTTTCGCCGGCCCCTTCGGTCATGGCCGCGCGCATGGCGGTGCTGACGGCATTGGCGCATGGCGCGATCAGGGGGCCGTTCATCCTGTTGACCACGCTCAGCGCCGCCATGCAGCGCGTCCCCGCGCGCGAGGCGCTGCGCGACGCCAGCTTCTCGGCCTCGGTCGGCTCGCGCATGGATGAGGGGGCCTTGCGCGCGTTCCTTGCCCGCATGGGTTTCGCGCAGGCCCCGACCGTCACCGAGCCGGGCGATTTCGCCGTCCGGGGCGGCATCATCGACATCTATCCGCCGGGCGATTCCGGCCCGATCCGGCTGGACATGTTCGGGGATGTTCTGGATGGCGCGCGAAGATTCGATGCAGAAACACAGCGTTCCATCGAAAAGCTTGATCATGTCGAGCTGGCGCCCATGTCCGAGGTCATTCTGGACGAGGCCGCGATCACCCGTTTTCGCCAGAACTACCGCGCCGAATATGGCGGCGGTGCCAATGACCCTCTGTATGAGGGGATCAGCGCTGGCCGCAAGATGGCGGGGATGGAGCATTGGCTGCCCTGGTTCCACGCCCGGCTGGAAAGCCTGTTCGACTATCTGCCCGAGGCCTCGCTGGTCCTGGATGATCATCTGGATCAGGTCCGCGATGCCCGCTGGCACACCATTGGCGAACAGTTCGACGCCCGGCGCGAGGCGCTGAAACGCAAGGGCGGCACCGACACCGTCTATCGCCCGGTTCCGCCCGGCGAGATGTTCCCCGATGAGTTGGAATGGAAACGCTGGCTGGCCGCGCATCGCCTGTTGCGGCTTTCGGTCCTGCCGCAGCCGCCCGGTCCCGGCGTTCTGGATGCGGGCGGGCGCATCGGCCGCAATTTCGCGCCTGAACGACAGGCAGAAAACGGAAACCTTTTCAAATCTCTGGCGGATTATCTTCAGGATATTCTGCGCAACCGCCGGGTGGTGATCGCCAGCTTTTCGGAAGGGGCGCGCGAACGCCTTGCCGGGCTGATCGCCGATGAGGGGATCGCGGGCGCCAAGCCCATCGCCGATCTGCGCGACCTGCCCGACCAGCCCGGTGCGCTGGGGCTGGCGGTCTGGCCGCTGGATGAGGGGTTCACCTCGGACGGTCAGGCGACCGGGCCCCTGGCGGTGATCTCGGAACAGGATGTGCTGGGCGACCGGCTGATCCGGGGGGCGAAAAAGCGCCGCAAGGCTGAAAACTTCCTGCGCGACACCACGACCCTGACCCCCGGCGATCTGGTCGTTCATGTCGAACATGGCATTGGCCGCTATACCGGGCTGGAAACGGTCAAGGCGCTTGGCGTGCCCCATGATTGCGTGGCGCTGGAATATGCCGGCGGCGACCGGCTTTACCTACCGGTCGAGAATATCGAGCTGCTCAGCCGCTATGGCCATGAGGAAGGGCTGTTGGACAAGCTGGGCGGCGGCGCCTGGCAGGCCCGCAAGGCGCGGCTCAAGGAACGCATTAAGCTGATCGCCGACCGGCTGATGCGGGTCGCGGCCGAGCGTCTTTTGCGCGCCGCCCCTGTGCTCGAGCCCGAACATCACGAGATCGAAAGCTTCGCCGCGCGTTTCCCCTATGCCGAGACCGAGGATCAGGCGAGCGCCATCGGCGATGTGACCGAGGATCTCGCCGCTGGCCGGCCGATGGACCGGCTGGTCGTCGGCGATGTCGGCTTCGGCAAGACCGAGGTCGCCATGCGCGCGGCTTTTATCGCCGCCTCGCAGGGGCGTCAGGTCGCAGTGGTCGCGCCGACGACCTTGCTGGCGCGGCAGCACTTCCGCACCTTTGCCGAGCGTTTTCGCGGCACCGCCATCAATGTCCGGCCGCTGTCGCGTTTCGTCAGCGCCAAGGACGCGGCCGAGACCCGCAAGGGGCTGGCGGACGGTTCGGTCGATATCGTCGTCGGCACCCATGCGGTGCTGTCAAAGCAGGTCCATTTCAAGAATCTGGGCCTGCTGATCGTCGACGAAGAGCAGCATTTCGGCGTCGCCCATAAGGAACGCCTGAAGGAGCTGCGCAGCGATATCCACGTCCTGACCCTGACCGCGACGCCGATCCCGCGCACGCTGCAGCTGTCGCTGACCGGCGTGCGGGATCTGTCGATCATCGGCACGCCGCCGGTCGATCGGCTGGCGATCCGCACCTATGTCAGCGAATTCGACGGCGTAACCATCCGCGAGGCCTTGTTGCGCGAAAAATATCGCGGCGGCCAAAGCTTTTTCGTCGTGCCGCGCCTGACCGACCTGCCCGAGGTCGAGGACTGGCTGAAGGAACACGTCCCCGAGGTCAGCTATATCGTCGCCCATGGCCAGTTGGCGGCGGGTGATCTGGATAGCCGCATGAACGCTTTTTACGACGGCAGTCATGATGTGCTGCTGGCGACCAGCATCGTGGAATCGGGGCTGGATATTCCGACGGCGAACACCATGGTCGTCTGGCGCGCCGACATGTTCGGGCTGGCGCAGCTTTACCAGATCCGGGGCCGGGTCGGGCGCTCCAAAACCCGGGCCTATTGCTATCTGACCACCAAGCCGCGCGTGCCCCTGACCCCGCAGGCGATGCGGCGGCTGAAATTCCTGGGCGCCATCGACAGTCTGGGGGCGGGCTTCAACCTGGCATCGCAGGATCTGGATCTGCGGGGGGCCGGGAACCTGTTGGGTGAGGAGCAGTCCGGCCATATCAAGGAGGTCGGGTTCGAGCTTTACCAGCAGATGCTGGAAGAAACGATCGCCAAGCTGAAATCCGGCGAGATCGAGGGCACCCCCGAAGATGAATGGGCGCCGCAGTTGAACCTGGGCGTGCCGGTGACGATCCCGGAAAGCTATGTCGCAGATCTGGACGTGCGGCTGGGGCTTTACCGGCGACTGGCTGAACTGACCACCAAGGTCGAACTGGAGGGCTTTGCCGCCGAGCTGATCGACCGCTTTGGTCCCTTGCCGCGCGAGGTGAACACGCTTTTGCTGGTCATTCGCATCAAGGCCATGGCCAAGCGCGCCAATATCTCCAGGCTGGATGCCGGACCCAAGGGGGCGACGATCCAGTTTCATGGCGACAAGTTTCCCAATCCGGCGGGTTTGGTCGAGTTCATCCACGATCAGCGCGGGCAGGCCAAGGTCAGCGACAACAAGATCGTCATCCTGCGCGACTGGCCGGGGGATGCGGACCGGATCAAGGGGGCCTTTGCCATTGCCAAGAATCTGGCGGCGAAGATCAAGGAGGGCAAGGTTAAGGGGTAGGGTCGTCGGCGGGGGGCGCTAATGGCGATGCAAGGACCGGGGGCGCTGCCCCCGGACCCCCGGGATATTTGGGCATGAAAGAAGCTGGGGTCTGGGCAAAGCAAAAGGCGGCGCCGGAGCGCCGCCCTTGCGTTTCCTGAGGCTTGATCAGTCCGCGGTCAGCAGCGGCGGTTTGCTGTTGCTGATCCGGGGCGTTTCAGGGCCGGTGATCTCGAAAACCGGCTTGTCGTCCTCGATATGCACGCGGACCAGACCGCCCTTGGTCAGGCGGCCGAACAGCAGCTCCTCGGCCAAGGGTTTCTTGATCGTTTCCTGAATGACTCGGCCCAGCGGGCGGGCACCCATCTTGTCGTCATAGCCTTTCTCGGCCAGCCATTCGGCGGCCTCCTGGCTGAGTTCGATATGCACGCCGCGGTCGATGAGCTGGGCTTCCAGTTGCAGGACGAATTTCTCGACCACCTGCACGATGATCTCGCGCGAGAGGGGGGCGAAGCTGATCACCGCATCCAGACGGTTGCGGAATTCCGGCGTGAAGATGCGCTCGATGGCGGCGGTGTCCTCGCCCTCGCGGCGGTCGCGACCAAAACCGAAGGCGGCCTTGGCCTGATCGGCGGCCCCGGCATTCGAGGTCATGATCAGGATCACGTTGCGGAAATCCACCTGCCGGCCGTTATGGTCGGTCAGCTTGCCGTTATCCATCACCTGCAGCAGGATGTTGTAGACATCCGGATGCGCCTTTTCGATCTCGTCCAGAAGCAGCACGCAATGCGGGTGCTGGTCCACGCCATCGGTCAGAAGTCCGCCCTGATCGAAGCCGACATAGCCCGGAGGGGCACCGATCAGACGGCTGACGGCATGTTTCTCCATGTATTCGGACATGTCAAAGCGCAGGAGCTCCACGCCCAGCGTCGAGGCGAGCTGCTTGGCCACCTCGGTCTTGCCGACGCCGGTGGGGCCGGCGAAGAGGTAGTTGCCGATGGGCTTTTCCGGCTCGCGCAGGCCCGCGCGGGCAAGCTTGATCGAGGAGGCCAGCGCCGAGATGGCGGCATCCTGACCAAAGACCAACCGCTTCAGCGTTGCTTCCAGATCCTTCAGCACGGCCGCATCGTCCTTGGAGACGCTTTTGGGCGGGATGCGGGCGATCTTGGCCACGACTGCCTCGATCTCTTTGGGGCCGATGGTCTTGCGGCGCTTGCTTTCCGCGACCAGATGCTGCGCGGCGCCGGCTTCGTCGATGACGTCGATGGCCTTGTCGGGCAGCTTGCGGTCGTGGATATAGCGCGCCGAAAGCTCGACCGCGGTCTTGATCGCGTCATTGGTGTAGCGCAGGTCGTGATGCTTTTCGAAGCTGGGTTTCAGCCCCATCAGGATCTTGATTGTGTCGGGCACGGTGGGTTCGTTCACGTCGATTTTCTGGAACCGGCGCGACAGGGCGCGGTCCTTTTCGAAGTGCTGACGGAACTCCTTGTAGGTGGTCGAACCCATGCAGCGCATCTTGCCGCCCGACAGCGCGGGCTTGAGCAGGTTCGAGGCATCCATCGCCCCGCCCGAAGTCGCGCCGGCGCCGATCACGGTATGGATCTCGTCGATGAAGAGGATGGCGTCGGGATGGTCCTCGAGTTCCTTGACGACTGCCTTCAGCCGTTCCTCGAAATCGCCGCGATAGCGGGTCCCGGCCAGAAGCGCGCCCATGTCGAGCGAGAAGATGGTGGACCCGGCCAGCACGTCCGGCGTCTCGCCACGGGTGATTTTCAGCGCCAGCCCCTCGGCGATGGCGGTCTTGCCCACGCCCGGGTCACCCACCAGAAGCGGGTTGTTCTTGCGCCGGCGGCACAGGACCTGAATGCAGCGCTCGACCTCGTCGGCGCGGCCGATCAGCGGGTCCACGTCGCCTTTCGACGCCTTCTTGTTCAGGTCCACGCAATATTTCGACAGCGCGGATTCGTCCTTGGCCTGCTCTTGCTCATGGCTTTGTTCGCCCGAGGGGTCGGCGCCCTGAACGGGGCGGTTTTCTGAAAAGGACGGGTTCTTGGCGACGCCATGGGCGATGAAATTCACCGCGTCATAGCGGGTCATATCCAGTTCCTGCAGGAAGAAGGCGGCGTTCGATTCGCGCTCGGCGAAGATCGCGACAAGGACATTGGCCCCGGTCACCTCGGTCCGGCCCGAGGATTGGACATGAATCGCCGCACGCTGGATCACGCGCTGGAAGGCGGCGGTCGGCACTGCCTCGGAGCCCTCGACATCGGTGATCAGCGTCGAGAGATCATCCTCGATGAATTCGACGAGCATGCGGCGCAATTCGTCCAGATCGACATTGCAGGCCCGCATGACCTTCACGGCATCTTCCTCCTCGGTCAGCGCCAGCAGCAGATGCTCGAGCGTGGCGAGTTCATGGTGATGTTCATTGGCCAGCGCAAGCGCAGCATGGATGGCCTGTTCCAGCGAGGTCGAAAAGGACGGCACTTCAAGCTCCTGTCAGTCGGCTGGCAGTTTGGTCCGCCAGATGTAGCGGTCCACATGACCAGACTGTCACGATACAGTTAAGATTTGGTGGATTTTCGCGCAATTCAAGCGGTAATCGCGTCTGCCATTGCCGAATTTCCTTCGGTTGAGGCAGATGTGATCACTGGTTGCGCCGTTTTCAAGCATTCGTGGGCATCGAGGCATCTGGCCTGAGGAAAAGATCCCCGGGGCCCGCGTATTTTCTTGCATGGCGTGCAGAAGGTCAGAAGTTGTCCTTCATGCTGCGCAAACGGGCGAAAACCTCGACATCCGGGGCGTCGGCCATCCCCAGAGCGGGGCGCAATTCGCTGATCCGCAGAAAGGGATTGGTGGCGCGCTCCTCGGCGAGCGTCGCGGGCGCGCAGGGGCGCAGACCGGCGGCGGTCTCGCTCAGGCGGGTCTTGAGGGCGGTGTTTTCGGGATCGACCGACAGGGCGAATGCGCCATTGCCGCGGCAATAATCGTGGCCAGAACAGATCAGTGTCCGGGCGGGCAGGGCGTTCAGGCGCGAAAGGCTTTGCCACATCATCGGGGCGTCGCCCTCGAACAGGCGGCCGCATCCCAAGGCCATCAGGCTGTCGGCGGTGACGGCCATGGCGGATTGGGGCAGGTAAAAGGCAACATGGCCGATGGTGTGGCCGGAGACATCGATGACCGAGGCCGGCTCGCCGCAGATATCGACCGTCTCGCCGGGGCGGACGGGAATGTCGAGGGGGGGCAGGCGGCCTGCGTCCAGCGCGTTCCCCATCACCTTTGCCCCGGTCATCGCCACCAGATCCGGCACCGCCTGAATGTGGTCGAAATGGTGATGGGTCAGCGCGATCAGGTCCAGCGACCAGCCGCGCGCGGCCAGTTCGGCCAGAATCGGCGCGGCCTCAGGGGCGTCGATCAGAGCGGTCCGGCCGTTGCCATGCAAAAGCCAGGCATAGTTGTCGGTCAGACAACGGACGGGGACAAGCTCCAGCGGCATTGGCAAACTCCTTGCTTTGCCGCAGTCTGGGCCGGCAATGGCGGAGGCGCAATGCATCACGACGTCTATGAGCTGCGCAAGTTCTACTACACCCGGGCGCTCGGGCGCGTGGTGCAAAAGGTGCTGCGCGACCGCCTGACCGCGATCTGGCCGCCCGAGCAGGTGCAGGGCATGACGGTCGCGGGCTATGGTTTCGCGGCACCCTTGCTGCGGCCCTATCTGGCACGGGCGCGGCGGGTGACCGCGCTGATGCCGGGACCGCAGGGCGTCATGGCCTGGCCCGCCGGCATGCCCAATTGCTCGGTCCTATGCGAGGAGACGGCATGGCCTCTGGACACGGGCAGCGTCGATCGGCTGGTCCTGCTGCACGCGCTTGAGACCGCCGACCATCCCGCCGCGCTGATGGAGGAGGCGCTGCGGGTGTTGGGCCCGGGGGGGCGGATGCTGATCATGGTGCCGAACCGGGCGGGGCTTTGGGCGCGCTCGGATGCGACGCCCTTTGGCTTTGGCCGCAGCTTTACCGCCAGCCAGCTCGAGGCGCAGGCGCGCGAGGCGGGATTCGTCACCGAGCGGACCGGCGCGGCGCTGTATATCCCGCCCTCGGACCGGCGTTTCTGGTTGAAAAGCGCGCAGATGTGGGAACGGACCGGGGCGCGCATCAGTCAGGTGCTGGTCGCGGGCGTGGTGCTGACCGAATTCAGCAAGCAGGTGCAGGCGCCGGCGGGGCGCGGCCAGCGTGTCCGCGTGCCAAGCCCGCTGGATGTGCTTGGGGGGATCTCGCGGCCGCAGCCGGCCGGGCAGCGCGCCGGGCGGACGGCACGTGACCCGCAGTAAAGGCCAAGTCCATGATTTTCGGGCGCCTTCGCCCGCGGCAGCGCATTTTCAACCCTGGGGTGTGCGGATGGGACGCCTTTCGGAGGCGCCTTTCCGCGTGTTTCGGCACAAACGGTTTCGAGAGGGCCGGAATGAGGCTTCCTACTCGCATTTCCGTGTTCAAGGCGGTTGCGGCAGCGAATTTCACCTGCTAGAGACGCCCCAGATTTCGGGGAGGTTCCAGCTAGCGCCAGGGCCGATCCATGTGACCCGCGCTCCGCGACTGACCGGCTGGCCGCCGGCCCGCCGTGGAGCTTGTGCTAAACGGAAGGATGACCGTGGCCAATTCCGCTTCGATTTCCGCTGACATCGCCGGGCGTTATGCCCAGGCATTGTTCGATCTGGTGAAGGATTCGGGCGGGATCGACGCCCTGTCGGCCCAGATCGACGCACTGGCCCAGGCCTATGACAGCAGCGCCGATCTGCGCGACATGACCGTCTCGCCGCTTTATGACCGCCAGCAACAGGAAGCCGCCATCGGCGCGCTAGCCAGCAAGATGAGCCTGTCGCCCGAACTGTCGAATACGCTGCGCCTGCTGGCCCGCAACCGTCGCCTGTTCACCCTGCCGCAATTCGTGGCCAAGCTGCGCGGGCTGATCGCCGATGCGCGCGGCGAGGTCACCGCCGATGTCGTCAGCGCCGCCGCGCTGAGCGATGATCAGAAAGCCCGTCTGGCCGAAACGCTGGCCGCCAAGTCGGGCAAGAAAGTCAAACTGAATGCGCGCGTCGATGAAACTCTCATCGGCGGCATGATCGTCAAACTGGGCTCGCAGATGATCGACAGCTCGATCAAATCGAAGCTCGCCTCCCTGCAGAATGTCATGAAAGAGGTCGGATAATGGGAATCCAGGCTGCCGAGATTTCGGCGATCCTCAAGGATCAGATCAAGAATTTCGGTCAGGACGCCGAAGTGGCCGAAGTCGGCCAGGTGCTGTCGGTCGGCGACGGCATTGCGCGCGTCTATGGTCTGGACAATGTCCAGGCCGGCGAGATGGTCGAATTCCCCGGCGGTATCCGCGGGATGGTGCTGAACCTTGAAACCGACAACGTCGGCGTCGTGATCTTCGGTGACGACCGTTCGATCAAGGAAGGCGACACCGTCAAGCGCACCGGCGCCATCGTGGAAGTTCCGACCGGCAAAGGCCTCTTGGGCCGTGTTGTCGACGCGCTTGGCAACCCGATCGACGGCAAGGGCCCGATCGTTGACCCGATCATGGCCATCGCCGATGTCAAAGCCCCCGGCATCATGCCGCGCAAATCGGTGCACGAGCCGATGGCGACCGGCCTGAAATCCGTCGACGCGATGATCCCCGTTGGCCGCGGCCAGCGCGAGCTGATCATCGGCGACCGTCAGACCGGCAAGACCGCCATCGCCATGGACACGATCCTGAACCAGGCGAACTACAACGGCCGCGAGGCCGATGGCATGAAGACCCTGCACTGCATTTATGTCGCCGTGGGTCAGAAGCGCTCGACCGTCGCCCAGCTGGTGAAGAAGCTGGAAGAGACCGGCGCCATGGCCTACACGACCATCGTGGCCGCGACCGCCTCGGACCCGGCGCCGATGCAGTACCTGGCGCCTTATTCGGCGACCGCCATGGGCGAGTATTTCCGCGACAACGGCATGGACGCGCTGATCATCTATGACGATCTGTCCAAACAGGCCGTGGCCTACCGCCAGATGTCGCTGCTGCTGCGCCGTCCGCCGGGACGCGAAGCCTATCCGGGCGACGTGTTCTACCTGCATTCGCGTCTGCTGGAGCGTTCGGCCAAGCTGAACGAAAACAACGGCGCCGGCTCGCTGACCGCGCTGCCGATCATCGAAACGCAAGCTGGTGACGTGTCGGCCTATATTCCGACCAACGTGATCTCGATCACCGATGGCCAGATCTTCCTGGAAACGGAACTGTTCTTCCAGGGCATCCGCCCGGCCGTGAACACCGGTCTGTCGGTGTCGCGCGTCGGATCGGCCGCCCAGACCAAGGCGATGAAATCGGTCGCCGGTCCGGTGAAACTGGAACTGGCGCAGTACCGCGAAATGGCGGCCTTTGCGCAGTTCGGCTCGGACCTCGACGCGGCGACGCAGAAACTGCTGAACCGCGGCGCCCGCCTGACCGAGCTGATGAAGCAGCCGCAATATTCGCCGCTGACCAACGCCGAGATCGTGATCGTCATCTATGCCGGCACCAAGGGCTATCTGGACAGCATCCCGGTCAAGGAAGTGACCAAATGGGAGCAGGGCCTGATCCAGTACCTGCGCAACCAGAAGGCTGAACTGCTTGACGACATGACCCGCAACGACCGCAAAGTGGCGGGCGAGCTGGAAGATGCGATCAAGGCAGCGCTGGACGGCTACGCCAAGACCTACGCCTGAGGGGAGGGATAGATGCCCAGCCTTAAGGACCTAAAAAACCGGATCGGCAGCGTCAAGAACACGCGCAAGATCACCAAGGCGATGCAAATGGTCGCTGCCGCGAAACTGCGCCGTGCGCAGGAATCGGCAGAGGCCGCGCGTCCCTATGCCGACCGCATGGCCGCCGTCATGGCAGGGCTGACCGCTTCTGCGGCCGGCTCGGACACGGCGCCGCGCCTTCTGGCGGGGACCGGCGAAGATCGCCGGCACCTGCTGGTGGTCATGACATCGGAGCGCGGGCTTGCGGGCGGGTTCAACTCGTCCATCGTCAAGCTTGCCCGCCAGCGCCTGCAGGACCTGCAGGCCCAGGGCAAAGAAGTCGCCATCCTGACCGTCGGCAAGAAGGGCCGCGAGCAGCTGAAACGCGATTTCGGCAAGCTTTTCGTGGCCCATGTCGACCTGAGCGAGGTCAAGCGCCTTGGCTATGAGAACGCGCGCGAGATCGCCGACCAGATCCTCGACCGCTTCGACAGCGGCGAGTTCGACGTGGCGACGCTGTTCTACAACCGCTTCGAATCGGTGATCAGCCAGGTGCCGACCGCGCGTCAGGTCATCCCGGCCGTGGTCGAGGAAGGCGCAGCCGAGGTCTCGTCGCTTTATGACTACGAGCCCGACGAAGGCGCGATCCTGAACGACCTGCTGCCGCGCTCGGTCGCGACGCAGGTCTTTGCGGCGCTGCTGGAAAACGCGGCCTCGGAACAGGGCGCGCGGATGACGGCCATGGACAACGCGACCCGCAACGCCGGCGACATGATCGACCGCCTTACGACCGTGTATAACCGCTCGCGTCAGGCTGCGATCACCAAGGAACTCATTGAAATCATCTCGGGCGCCGAGGCGCTCTGACACGTAGGGGTAAACACATGGCAGAGGCCAAAGGTAAAATCACGCAGGTGATCGGCGCCGTCGTGGACGTGCAGTTCGACGGCGAACTTCCCGCGATTCTGAACGCTCTGGAAACCCATAACAACGGCAAGCGCCTGATCCTGGAAGTTGCCCAGCATCTGGGCGAGAACACCGTGCGCACCATCGCCATGGACTCGACCGAAGGTCTGGTTCGCGGCGAGTCGGTCAAGGACACCGGTGCGCCGATCATGGTGCCGGTCGGCGAAGTGACGCTGGGCCGCATCCTGAACGTCATCGGCGAGCCGGTGGACGAAGGTGCCGCGATCGAGGTGACCGAAAAGCGTGCGATCCACCAGCCGGCGCCGGAATTCGCCGCGCAGGCGACGACGTCGGATATCCTTGTCACCGGCATCAAGGTCATCGACCTGCTGGCACCCTACGCCAAGGGCGGCAAGATCGGCCTGTTCGGCGGCGCCGGCGTGGGCAAGACCGTTCTGATCATGGAACTGATCAACAACATCGCCAAAGTGCACTCGGGCTACTCGGTGTTCGCGGGCGTTGGCGAACGGACCCGCGAGGGCAACGACCTCTACCATGAAATGGTGGAATCGGGCGTCATCAAGCCTGACGATCTGGCGAAGTCGCAGGTGGCGCTGGTTTACGGCCAGATGAACGAGCCTCCGGGGGCCCGTATGCGCGTGGCGCTGACCGGCCTGACCCTGGCCGAGCAGTTCCGTGACGCCACCGGCACCGACGTTCTGTTCTTCGTCGACAACATCTTCCGCTTCACTCAGGCGGGCTCGGAAGTGTCGGCGCTGCTGGGTCGTATCCCGTCCGCCGTGGGTTACCAGCCGACGCTGGCCACCGACATGGGCGCGATGCAGGAACGCATCACCTCGACCAAGAACGGCTCGATCACCTCGATCCAGGCCGTCTACGTTCCGGCCGACGACCTTACCGACCCGGCACCGGCGACGACCTTCGCCCACCTCGACGCCACGACCGTTCTGTCGCGTGCGATCTCGGAACTGGGGATTTACCCGGCCGTGGACCCGCTCGACTCGAACAGCCGTATCCTTGACCCGGCGGTTGTCGGCGAAGAGCATTACGGCGTGGCTCGCGACGTTCAGGGGATCTTGCAGAAATACAAGTCGCTGCAGGACATCATCGCCATTCTTGGCATGGACGAACTGTCGGAAGAGGACAAGCTGACCGTGGCCCGTGCCCGGAAAATCCAGCGTTTCCTGTCGCAGCCCTTCGACGTCGCCAAGGTCTTTACCGGCTCGGACGGCGTTCAGGTGCCGCTGGAAGACACGATCAAATCCTTCAAGGCGGTCGTCAACGGCGAATACGACCACCTGCCGGAAGCGGCCTTCTACATGGTCGGCGGCATCGAGGATGTGAAAGCCAAAGCCGCCAAGCTTGCCGCTGACGCGGCGTAAGGGGGCGACATGGCCGACACGATGCAGTTCGACCTCGTCTCGCCGGAACGGAACCTGATTTCCGTCCCGGTGCGCGAGGTGCGCCTGCCCGGATCCGAGGGCGACCTGACGGCGATGCCCGGCCACGCGCCGGCCATCGTCAACCTGCGCCCCGGTCTGGTGACGCTGGTCACCGCCGACGGGACGCAGATCGAGTTCGCGGTCACCGGCGGTTTCGTCGAGATCAACGGCGAATCCGTCAGCCTGCTGGCCGAACGTGGCCATCCGCGGGCGGAAATGACCCAGGCGCTGTATAACGAGATGATGGAGCAAGCCCATCGTCGCTTGAAAGCCGCCAAAGAGCGGGGCAGCGCCGGCGAGGAATTCGTCGCCGCCGCCGTCAAGCTTCTGGGCGATATGGAGGCCCTTGGCACCCATATCGGGCTGGACCCCAAACAGGCGAACTTCCCGGACTAAGCGCAACCCTGCCGAAAAAGACAGTAAGCCCCGGAGATTCCGGGGCTTTATTCATTTTGCGCTTTGGCTTCTCATAGAGCGGCGGGAGGGTGTCGTGGTGAGACGTTTTGGTCATTTCGCAGTCGGTGTCAGCAATGGCGAAACCGAGATATTTTCAGCCTTTGAAAGCGGTGGTCCGATGTGGACCGGACAGGGCGGACGTGTCGAGCGCAGCAACGTGGCCTTTGAGCAACCCTTCCTCGAACCGCCGATCGTCCATGTCGCACCCAGTATGTGGGATATCGATTGCGGCGCGAACCAGCGCGCCGAATTGCGGGCGGTGAACGTCACCACCGACGGGTTCGAGCTGCAATTCCGCACCTGGGGCGATACACGCGTGGCGCGGGTTCATGCCAGCTGGCTGGCCATCGGCCCCGTCGCCTTCGAGGAGGACTGGCAGGCCGAATGACCCGGGTCCTGCCAGCGTCCCTCAGGCGCGGTCGAGATTTAATCCGATCAGCTCGGTGACCTGCGCCGGATGGGTGATCGGCAGCATATGTGCCGCCCCCGGCACCCGTGCCCGGCCGACATCGGGCAACCGTGCCGCCAGCGCATCGGCAATATCGGCGATGACGGGGGGCGAGTCCTCGCCCATGACGATCAGCACCGGGGCGTCGATCCCCTCCAACCCGCCCTCGCGCAGGATATGGGCGTCGTCCCGCATCAATGCCTTGTTCCCCGCCACCACCAGCCGCATCTGTCGGGCCAGCCGCTCGCGTCCGGTTTCGGTCTGGGATGACCAGTCGAGCCCGCCCCAGATCGCCAGAAAGCGGCGTGCGGCCTCGGCATTCTGGCCGGTTTCGACCAGCATGTTCAGCTCCTCCATCACCGCGTCATTGGCGGGGTCGGGGGCGGCGGCGAACAGCACCGGCTCGATCAGGGTCAGGCTGCGCACGGCCTCGGGCGCGGCCACGGCGATGCGCAGCGCGACCGTGGCGCCAATGCTGTGGCCGATCAGATCCATGGGCCGGTCGATCAGCGGCGCCACGGCACGGGTGGTATGGGTGTGGAAATCCGGCGTGCCCGGCCAGTCCGGGCTTTGGCCGTGGCCGGGCAGGTCGGGCGCGCTCAGCCGGATCCGGTCCGCGAATTTCCGCGCCACTGGCCCCCAATAGCTGGCATTGCCCATCATGCAATGCAGGGCCAGGGCCGGACGATCCTGGTTCCCCGGCCATTGTCGAATATGCAGCGAACTCACAACGTCGCCAGATGGCGGTCAAGGAAATCCAGCCGGTCCTGACCCCAGAACCGCTCACCGCTTTCGCGCACCACATAGAAGGGCGCTCCAAAGGCGCCGGCCTCGATGGCCTGCTCCAGATTGCGGCCAAAGGTCTCGGCGCCGACGAACAGACCCTTGTCGGCCAGCGCCGGATCGAACCCCGCTGCCGACAGCTTGGCGCGGATGACCGCGTCATCGGCGATGTTTTCGTTCTCGGCCCAGACGGCGCGCAGAAAGGACTGCACCAGACCCGCCAGATCGCCGCCGCCTGCCGCCTGCGCCGCGATGATCGCATAGGAGGACGGTGCCGGGTTCACCGGCCAGAAGGCGGGTTTGAGGTTCAGCGGCAGGCCCAGATGCCCGGACCAGCGGCGCAGCTCCTGCGCGCGATATTCGCTGCGCGCGGGGTGGCGCTGATCGGGCCTCGTGCCGCCGGTGCGGTCGAAAAGCTGCATCAGGTCCAGAGGCTTATAGGTGATGGTCGCGCCATGGCGGGCGGCGATCTGCTCCAGCCGGTCACCCGCCAGATAGACCCAGGGGCTGGGCGTGCCAAAGTAATAGTCGATATGCGCCATGCGACCCTCCGTTTGGTTTGCGGGCAAGCTAGCCCGGTGCTAAGCGGGGTGCAATCGCACGAATCCAGACGGGGAAGCCCATGCCGGCCATGACCGAGCCCAAACTCATCGCGGGAAACGCCAATCGACCCTTGGCGAATGCCATCGCCCGCCGCATGTCCATGCATCGCGGCATGAACGTCGCCCCCATCGAGGTGCGGGTCGAGCGGTTCAACGATCAAGAGATCTTCATCGAGGTCTATGAGAATGTCCGTGGCGAGGACATGTATATCATCCAGCCGACCTCGAACCCGGCCAATGACAACCTGATGGAGCTGCTGATCATGACGGACGCGCTGAAGCGTTCGTCGGCATCGCGCATCACTGCCGTCATTCCCTATTTCGGCTATGCCCGTCAGGACCGCCGCACCAAGGCCCGCACGCCGATCAGCGCCAAGCTGGTCGCGAACCTGCTGACCGAGGCGGGCGTGGACCGGATCCTGACGCTCGACCTGCATGCCGCGCAGATCCAGGGCTTTTTCGACATTCCGGTGGACAACCTTTATGCCGCGCCGGTCTTTGCGCTGGACATCAAGCACCATTTCCGCAACCGGCTGTCGGATTTGATGGTGGTCTCGCCCGATGTGGGCGGGGTGGCGAGGGCGCGCGAGCTGGCGCAGCGCATCGGCGCGCCGCTGGCCATCGTCGACAAACGCCGCGAGAAACCCGGCGAGATCGCCGAAATGACGGTGATCGGCGAAGTGACCGGCAAGGCCTGCATCATCGTTGACGACATCTGCGACACTGCCGGGACGCTGTGCAAGGCCGCGCAGGTCCTGACCGAGCATGGCGCGACCGAGGTCCATGCCTATATCACCCATGGCGTTCTGTCCGGCCCGGCCGTCGAGCGGGTCGAGAATTCGGTGATGAAATCGCTGGTCATCACCGACTCGATCGAGCCGACCGAACTGGTCAAGGGGGCCAAGAACATCCGCATCGTGCCGACCGCGCCGATGTTCGCGCAGGCCATCCTGAACATCTGGAACGGCACCTCGGTCAGCTCGCTGTTCGAGGTCGATACGCTGGGGCCGATCTATGAGGGGCTTTATACCGGCAACTAAGGGCGTCCGCCCTGACGAAAAAGGCCCCGGTTCCTGCTGGACCGGGGCCTTATTGCTGCTGCGGACCGGCTTAGCGGAAACGCGGGAACTCGATCTTGGGGCAGCGGTCCTCGATCACGAACAGCCCCTGTGCACGGGCATGATTGGCCGCAATGGGATGGGTGACCCCAAGCTGCATCCAGATCGTGCGCAGCTGGGGCAGGCTGGCCATGGCGTCCTTGACGATGGCCGGAACCGCTTCGGGCTGGCGGAAGATATCCACCATGTCCACGCCGACCTCATGCGGGATGGCGTGAAGGTTGGGATAGACGATCTCGCCCAGAATCGTCTTGCCGGAATAGACCGGATTGACCGGCACGATGCGATAGCCTTGCGATTTCAGATAGCGGGCGACACCCCATGACGGCCGCGCCTCTTTGGGCGACAAACCGACGATGGCGATGCAGCGGGTCGTGCGGGCGATGCGTGAAATATCGGCATCAACCGGCGACGTGCCAAAGTCGCGAATGATTGCAACGTTCATCTGATCCTCCCCCAAGGTCTCAACCTAAAGTCGCATGGAAAAAGCGCCCGGTCCAGTGTTCTGGCCGGGCGCAAGTCGCGGAACGAGGGACAGTGATCTGAACATGGCCGTTCCGTGGTCATGTCCGCTAAATAAATGGGAAGCGTGGCTAAAAAGTTCCAGTCCCTTCGCGAAAATGTGAGTTTTTCAGGGATTCATGCGGGTCCAGACGGCTCTCGCCCGGGTCAGAATACCCCTTGGATCGGCGACAATCCGCCGATGTGCCTGTTCTGAACGCAGAAGATAGGTCCGCCCATCAATAACGATAAAATGCCGTGGATTGCCCGGTTCGGACCGTCCCTCGGACAGGGCGACGACGCAAAGACCACCCAACCCTGGCGCGTAAGCCTTGGGATTGGCCTCGAAGGTTGAGCGATTCTGTTCGCTGGCGAAATGCCAGGCCTTGCCGCGCCAGAAAGTGACCAGATCGGGCCGGCCCGGAATGGCGGCCCCGTCGCTGCGGTATGAGACCGGATCCATCCCGTCCAGCGCCCAGTCCTGCGCCTGCGCCAGCGGTGCGGACAGCACCAGCGCGAGGGCGGCAAGCAGGGCGCGAATCATGGCGAAGGGCGATCGGTCGGGCATGAGCCCTATCTGGAAGGCGGGGTCGCCGAACTCAACCGCAGGTCCCGGGAACTGTCGCTGTTGTGATCTTCGCGCTCAGCTTTGCGAGGTGGCGTAAAGCGCCACGGCCGCCGCATTCGAGACATTGAGCGAGCCGAAATCGGCGGCAAAGGGGATGCGCAGGATCCGGTCGCAGGTCTCGCGCGTGCGTTCGCGCAGGCCGGGCCCCTCGGCGCCCAGAACCAGGCAGATGGCGCGGCCCGACAGTTCGGCCAGCGCCTTGGGCAGGTCCTCGGTGCCGGTGCCGTCAAGGCCCAGGACGGTATAGCCCATGGATTGCAGCTCGATCAGGGTATCGGCCAAATTGGTCACGCGCAGATAGGGCTGGCGTTCCAGCGCGCCCGAGGCGGTCTTGGCCAGCGCCCCGGTTTCGGGCGCGGAATGACGCGTGGGCGCGATGACCGCGCGTGCGCCGAATACCTCGGCCGAGCGCAGGATGGCGCCCACGTTATGGGGATCAGTAACGCGGTCCAGCGCCACCAGCAGCGGCTTGCCCGGCCCCGACAGCGCCAGTTCGGACAGGCTGCCCCATTTCAGCGGCTTGACCTCCAGCGCGGCGCCCTGATGGACGCTTTCGGGGGGCAGGGGCACGGCGCGGTCAAAGACCCGCGCATCGGTGATTTCGGGCAGGGTCCCGTCGGGCAGGGGGCCCAGGCGGTCCAGCGCATTCTGGGTGACCACAAGGCGCAGCTTCTCGCGCTGGGGGTTGGCCAGCGCGTCGCGCACCGCATGCAGGCCGAAGAGCCACACCGTTTCCGCGGCGGCGGCGCGGCGGGCGCGTTCCTTGTCGAAGACCCAGGTGGGCTTCTTGGATTTCTGCGGTTTCTCGGCCATGGCACATCCTCGTCTTCGTCTTGGACTGCGCAGAAAACGACCGCGAATGCAACTGTCCTGAAGGGGGCGCTAACTTGTTCGTCCGGACGCAAGATTTCCCCTGTTCCCTGCTTGACGCCCGCCGCCGGGACGGATAATCACCCCGCACGCCGTAAGCGAACGGCGGGCGACGAGCTGCAAGGTGCGGCAGCGGACTGTAACTCCGCCGGGGAGACCCATGCCTGGTTCGATTCCAGGGTCGCCCACCATCTTCCTTTTCGATCCAATCAAATCAACGCCCTGCGGGGCGGTTTTGTAAACCTACTTGGCAGGTTTTACAGTTTTCGTTCGCGTTTCATTCAGTTCCATCGCCGCAACGGCCCGTTCGGCAAGGTGCAGTCGGTTCGCCGCGACGGTGTAACGGGTGACTTCGGCAAGCGTCTGGTGCCCGCTGATAGCCATGATCTCATGCGCGCTGCATCCGGCTTCCGCGAGTCTGCGGCACGTCGCCTTGCGCAGCCCATGCGGCGAAAGCCCATCCGGCAACAGCCGCTTGCCTTCATCGTCGACCACGGCTTCCACCATCTTGCGAAACCAGTTGGTGAACCCTTCGGGAGTCATCGGCTTGCCACGTTCCGACATGATGAAAGTCAGGTTGTCCTTGGGCAGAGCGTCCAGAGCCGCGCGAAGGTTCGGGTGAATGGGAATGCTGACTTCCTGCCCTGTCTTCTGTTGCACGATGGACAGGACGCCCGCCCGCACATGCTGCCGCCCCATGCGCACCACGTCGCCGCGCCGCTGGCCCGTGTAGAGCAAGAGCGAAAACGCCAGATGCGCCCGGCTGCCCGCGCCATGATGCGCAAGGAAGGCGTCAATGTGTTCTTCTTCCCATGTGGTGAAACCTTCGGTGCGGTGGCGCAGTTTTTTGACGCCCGCAGTCGGATCGTCGCGCCGCCAGCCCAGATCAATCGCATGAGCCATGAGGGTTCGCAGAAGGCGCAGAAGCCGGTTCGCCGCGTCGGGCGTTGCCGCCTTCTCTGCCATGATCTTCTGAATGTGCCGCTTTTCCAGATGCGCGACTCGCTTGTCCCCGTGTTCGGCGCGGAACCGTTCGAGGATGTTCCGAACCGCGCGCTTGGTGGACTCGGCCATTCCGGTGAATTCGGCGCTGCGATAGTAGCTGGCAATCAAGGCCGCGATGCTGCCCGGCAGAGTCTGCTTCTTGCCGATCTCTGCCTTGTCGCCTTCCATCGCAGCCGCGTATTCGGCCATGAATTGCGGGGACCAGGGCAGGCCCGGAAGGGCGCGGCGCGGGAAGCCCGGACGGCGGAAATACCATCGCGGCTTGCCGTGGCGGTCTATCATGCCTTGGCAGTATTTCGGTGGTCGTCGGAGTTGTTTCATACGGTCAATCCCAATCGTTCGCGTCTGCGTCGACGCAGTCGGGATTGTCGGTCGACAAACGGTCGAATGCCAAGTCGACTTCGAACCGATCCCAGACGTTTCGGACGCCGATCCGCTTGGGGCGGGGCATCTGCCCCGCTTCAACCATCTTGTCGAAAAGGGTTGTGCCAATGCCGATGTAGCCCGCTGCCTCACTGCGAGAGAGGCCGCGCTTGGCTGGCATCTGCATCATGGGGGAACGGGCTGCATCGGTCATCGGCTGCGCCTTAGAACGCGCCGTTCAGGCGCACTTTGACGGTGCCGGTCGACGCCGCGACGGACTCGATTGCAACGCCCAGCTTGGTATTGCCGCTGGCAGTCGAGGTGACGAGTCCGTTGCCCGAGTTGTAATAGACCGGGACGCCCGGCCCCGCGTATGCCTCAGAGGCAACCTTGGGCAGTTCCCAGACGCCGCCGCAGGCCACGTCGACCTTGCCGCCGATTTCCGCGCTGCCTTGCGCCACGCCGATGATGGAACCGGCTTTCACGATACCGCCCGATGCGACTGCGACAGGGGCGGCAATGGTGATCGTGTCACCCTTTTGAACGTAATTCTTGGCCATGTTTCAGAGACCTTTCGAGGTTTGGAATTGAACGGTGGACGGGCGATGACCGCCCGTCAGGTTGCGGATTTCAGCGTCCAGGCTGGCGAGTGCCGCCGCCAATTCGCTGTGCGAGCGGTAGCGGATCATTTCCCCGCTACTGTCCTGCACCATGAGCGCGCCCGAGAATTTGGCATCCATGAGCCGTTCCCGGTAAGCCTCAAGTTGGGCGAGGGTCACGGCCATCACGATTCCTCGGAACGGAACGCGCCGCGCCAGTCGAGCCAGCCGCAGCCGAAATCGAGGAAGGCCCGGTATTTCAGACCGAGAGTATCCCATGCCTCTTGCCGCTGAATCTGGACGCCTTGCGTCGCGCTCAGATAGGCATACTGGATCGAAGGCACGGAAGCCGGGTCTGCCAGCAGATACCACGCATCGCCAGTCAACCGGGGTTCGACAACCAGCGTCAGCTTGATCGGCTGCACGTCATCCGTGGTCGCGGCGTAGATCGTCGCCAGCATTTTTTCCGCGTCCGTTTCCAGATCGGGCGAAACCACCAGATACTTCGGCACGGCATTGATGATCGTCTTGCCGTCCAGCCCCTTCACGGTGC
Organism: Paracoccus lutimaris; assembly: GCF_003337565.1. Taxonomy (GTDB): domain Bacteria; phylum Pseudomonadota; class Alphaproteobacteria; order Rhodobacterales; family Rhodobacteraceae; genus Paracoccus; species Paracoccus lutimaris. Next base: position 1,209 of record NZ_QPJL01000010.1, on the reverse strand, counting down.
GCATATGCTTGCGGGCAGCGGTCAGGGCAGCTTCCGACAGGACCGGCAGAAGCGCCGCCGCCGTGTTGCCGCGCGAGGCATGGAAGACCGCCGTGCCGTCGCTGAGGTTCGGGTTGCCGGTGAACAGCTTCACCAGTTCTTCGGCTTCCGTCTGCGCAGCGGCCTGGCCCATTGCGGCGGTCATGTCGCCAAGGAGTCCAAGGTCATCGTCGATCAGCAGCTTGCGGCTGACGTTGATCGCGCGACCGAATGTTTTCAGGCTCATGGATTCGCCCGCTTCGGCGCGGTTCGTGTGGGTGAATTCGCCATCTTCGGTCATTTCCTCAAGACGGCCCATTTCCCCGATGCGGATCGAGGTCGACGTTTTGAAGTTCGGCAGGGCGCGTTGCCGCGCCAGCGCCTTGAGCGGGGACTCCGCTGCCTTGTAGGCTTGCGCCGCGACCTTGCCCATGGCGTTGCTGACCACCAGCGGGAAGTCAGAGGTGCCCAGCGAACGGTGGAACACTTCATCCGCGCTCATGCCACGGGTCGACACGCCCGAACGGGTCAGGCTTTCGGCTGCCAGATCGCGCATGCTCATACCCACGAATTCGCGCGAAGCGTCGGGCAGTTCGCCCCCGGCCATGCGATAGGCCAGCGCATCGGCAGCGCGGGTCTGGATTTGCGCCGGATCGTCATTCGAGCCGGTCACGCGGATCGTCGGGACGGTGCGCCCGCGCTTCTGGATTTCATCGAAGGCAGCCGCGCGCGCCTCGGTCACGGTGGCGTCAGCGTCAATCTGAGCGTCAGCCCATTCGGCGGGCAGCCCAGCCGCGCGGGCAATGGTGCGAATTTCGGCGCGGTGCTGCACCGAGTCATTCTGGTTTTCATCAAGCATAGGGGTTTGGCCTCGGAAGGTTGCGCCGGAATCGGCAGGGACAGGGACGGCGGAAACTTCAAAGATCGCCCACGCCGCCGCCGTGCGGGTGCGCGATTTCGTTTGCGGGTCCGTCCCCTCAGACCAGCGCGTGACTTTGTAACCCACGGAAACGCCTTTCAGGGTGCCTTCGCGGATGCGTTCAACAACGGGGGCAGCGTCAGCCGCGCCCGAAAGCCGGATCGAGGCGACAAGCTGTGTTGATTGCCACTGAGATTTGACCCGGCAACAGCGGAAATTGTCATTGAGAATTGACCCATGTGCAACCTTGCCCCGGCTTGAACCAGCTGGGG
>NZ_QPJL01000009.1 GCF_003337565.1 Paracoccus lutimaris | reverse complement strand
ACATATCTCTTCAGATATCTCGCAATGTCAAAAAGCAGGGGAAACAAAACAACCTGAACCGCGCCATTTCCTTCGTGGCGCCGTCAAGCCATCAAACTTCCCGATTTTTCCGGAGCTAACCACCGTTTCCAGCGCTTCGTTCCGTCCCGTTTCAGCGTTTCGCCGTTTCGGTGAGCAGGTATCTAGGCCCCGACGCCGGGACCCGCAAGAGCGAAAATTCATAAAAATGACGAAAACTTGCAACTCACTGTAAATACGTTATTTTTTCAGCATCGGATCTGCTGGTCGGGGCTGGCGGGCCGCTTGCGGCGGGGAATCAACCCCGCCCCGGCAGACCCGCAGCCGGGCGCCGAAATCCGGTTTTTCCCAGCAAACGCAGGGCCAGAAGCGTCAGAATCACTGACAGAATCATCAGCGGCCATGATTCCCAGACCTTCAGCGCCCAAAGCCAATGCACCGCCGCCAGAATCGCGGCCGGATAGATCAGCCGGTGCAGACGCCGCCAACCCGCCCCCATCCGCCGGATCGACCAGCGGTTCGAGGTCACGGCCAGCGCCAGCAGCATCAGAAAGGCGATCATGCCAAAGATCAGATAGGGGCGCTTGATGACGTCCTTGACGATCTGCGCCCATAGAAAGCCCATGTCGAAGGCGATCCATGCCGCGAGATGGCAGAGCAGATAGGTAAAGCAGATCAGCCCCAGCGCCTGCCGGAACCGCATCAGGTTCAGCCGCGTCAGCCGCAACAGCGGCGTGACCGTCAGGGTGGCAATCAGGAAATAGATCGCGGTCCGGCCCAGACGGTGTTCGATGTCGCGCACCGGATCGACGCCCAGATGGCCCTGCACCGTATCCCAGACCAGCAGCGCCAGCGGGATCATCCCCGCCAGCCAGACCGCCCAGACCGGCAGGCGGCGCAGTGCGCGGTTCAGCCCCTGCACCATCAGTAATGCTTCGCCAGATCCATGCCGGCATAAAGTCCGGCCACCTGATCGGCGTAGCCATTGAACATCAGCGTCTCTTGCCGTCCGGCCAGCAGGCCCGCGCCAACCCGCCGTTCGGTCGCCTGGCTCCAGCGGGGATGGTCCACCTGCGGGTTCACATTGGCATAGAAGCCGTATTCGTTGGGTTGCAGCATTTCCCAGCTGGTTTCGGGCTGCCTGTCGGTCAGGGTGATCGAGACGATCGACTTGATCGACTTGAAGCCATATTTCCACGGCACCACCAGCCGGATCGGCGCGCCGTTCTGGTTCGGCAGCACCCGCCCGTAAAGTCCGGTCGCCATGATGGTCAGCGGATGCATGGCCTCATCCAGCCGCAGCCCCTCGCGATAGGGCCAGTCGATGACGCGGGCGTGCTGGCCGGGCATCTGTTCGGGGTCCTCAAGCGTGCGGAAGGCCACGTATTTCGCGCCGGGCCGCACGCCCGCCTTGGCCAGAATGCTGGCCAGCGGCACGCCCAGCCAGGGAATCACCATCGACCAGGCTTCGACGCAGCGCAGGCGATAGATGCGTTCCTCAAGCGCGCTTTCGGGGGCCAGATCCTCGACGCCGTAGCTGCCGGGCCGCTCGACCAGACCGTCAATCGTCACCGACCAGGGCGAGGTCTTCAGGCTGCCCGAATAATTGGCCGGGTCGGTCTTGCCGGTCCCGAACTCATAGAAATTGTTGTAATTGGTGATTTCCTCGAAGCTATTGGGTGCCTCATCCGTCGAAAACCCCGAAGGCGCCCCGCTGAGCCCCAGTGCCGGCGTCGCCAGCGCGGCCATGCCGGCGGCGATAAAGCTCCGGCGGCTCAGATAATCCACCTCGGGCGTGACATCGGACCAGTTCAGCTTCATGTGCATTTCCCCCTTCGCATTCGGGAACTATGCCATGAACGGCGCTACAGACATATGAAATTACTTGTGATTCCAAACCGTGTAACGAAATCGGGGCGGGTGTTTTTCACCCGCCCCGATCAATTTCCCCCAGCTCTGACCGGGCTTAGTGCAGCGGCACACGCGGCCCCTTTTCGCCCGCATCGCCCAGATGCGCGCCCGAGACGCGGTTGCCGACGATCAGCCCGTCGGGACCGGCGCTGACATGAACGGTCTGGCCGTCCAGCACCTCGCCCGCCAGGATCATCTCGGCCAGCGGGTTCTGCAGGCTGCGCTGGATCACCCGTTTCAGCGGCCTTGCGCCAAAGACCGGATCATAGCCTTCGTCGGCCAGCCATTTCATCGCCGCCTCGTCCAGATCCAGCGAGATATTGCGCTGCGCCAGACGCTGTTCCAGCAGCCACAGCTGGATCTTGACGATGCCGTCCATGTTTTCCCGCGTCAGGCGGTGGAAGATGATGATCTCATCCAGACGGTTCAGGAACTCGGGGCGGAAATGCGCCCGCACCGCGTCCATGACCTGCGTCCGCGCCTGAGAGCTGTCCGCGCCATCCGGCAGCGCCGACAATGCCTGCGCCCCAAGGTTCGAGGTCAGGATGATCAGCGTCTGCTTGAAATCCACCGTCCGGCCCTGCCCGTCCGTCAACTGCCCGTCATCCAGCACCTGCAGCAGCACGTTGAAGACATCGGGATGCGCCTTTTCGACCTCGTCGAACAGGATCACCTGATAGGGGCGCCGACGCACGGCCTCGGTCAGGACGCCGCCCTCGTCATAGCCGACATAGCCCGGAGGCGCGCCGATCAGGCGGCTGACCGAGTGCTTTTCCATGAACTCGGACATGTCGATGCGGGTCATCGCGCTGTCGTCGTCGAACATGTATTCGGCGATGGCCTTGGTCAGTTCGGTCTTGCCGACGCCGGTCGGGCCAAGGAACAGGAAGCTGCCCAAAGGCCGCTTTTCGTCGTTCAGCCCGGCCCGCGCACGGCGCACCGCGTTCGAGATCGCGGTCACCGCCTCGGACTGGCCGATGACGCGCTTGCCAAGGACCTCTTCCATCTTCAGCAGCTTTTCGCGCTCGCCCTCCAGCATCTTGCTGGTGGGGATGCCGGTCCAGCGCTCGACCACCTCGGCGATCTGCTCGGGGCGGACGGCCTCTTCGACCATGGGGCCGTCATCATTGCCCTCGGATTCCGAAAGCTTTTTCTCAAGCCCCGGAATGATGCCATAGGACAGCTCACCCGCGCGGGCGAGGTTGCCTTCGCGCTTGGCCTGATCCAGCTCGGCGCGGGCGCGGTCAAGCTGCTCTTTCAGATGGCGCGAGCCTTCCAGCTTGTCGCGTTCGGCCTGCCAGCGGGCGGTCATGGTCGCCGACTTCTCTTGCAGCTCGGAAAGCTGCTTTTCCAGCTTTTCCAGACGGTCCTTGCTGGCGGCGTCGTCCTCTTTCTTCAGGGCCTCGGCCTCGATCTGCATTTGCAGGATCTGGCGATCCAGCGCGTCCAGCTCTTCGGGCTTGCTGTCCACCTCCATGCGCAGACGGCTTGCGGCCTCATCGACCAGGTCGATGGCCTTGTCGGGCAGGAAGCGGTCGGTGATGTAGCGGTTCGACAGGGTCGCGGCAGCCACTAGCGCGGCGTCGCTGATGCGGACACCGTGATGCAGTTCGTATTTTTCCTTGATGCCGCGCAGAATGCTGATCGTGTCCTGAACCGTCGGTTCCTCGACCATGACCGGCTGGAAGCGCCGGGCAAGTGCGGCATCCTTTTCGATATACTTGCGGTATTCGTCCAGCGTGGTCGCGCCGACGCAATGCAATTCACCCCGGGCAAGCGCAGGCTTGATCAGGTTCGCGGCATCCATGGCGCCATCGGTCTTGCCGGCGCCAACCAGCACATGCATCTCGTCGATGAACAGGATGACCTCACCGGCGGCATCCTCGATTTCCTTCAGGATCGCCTTCAGACGTTCCTCGAATTCGCCGCGATATTTCGCCCCGGCGATCAAGGCGCCCATGTCCAGCGCCCAAAGCTGCTTGTTGCGCAGGGATTCCGGCACGTCGCCATCAATGATGCGCAGGGCCAGCCCCTCGGCAATGGCGGTCTTGCCGACGCCGGGCTCACCGATCAGGACGGGGTTGTTCTTGGTGCGGCGCGACAGAACCTGCATGGCGCGGCGGATTTCCTCATCCCGGCCGATGATCGGGTCGATCTTGCCGGCAGCCGCTGCCTCGGTCAGGTTGCGGGCGTATTTCTGCAGCGCTTCATAGCTGTCCTCGGCGCTGGCACTGTCCGCCGTGCGGCCCTTGCGAATGTCGTTGATGGCCGCATTCAACGCCTGCGCGGTCACACCGCCGGCGGTCAGCGCATCGCGCGCATTGGTATTGGCGACCGCCAGGGCGGTCAGCAGCCGTTCCGCGGGCACAAAGCTGTCGCCGGCCTTCTTGGCCAGCTTTTCGGCCTCGTCCAGCACGCGGACCATGCTGGGGTCGATATAGACCTGCCCCTGCCCGCCAGACACCTTGGGCTGCTTGGCCACGGCCTGATCGACGGCCTGCCGCACGGCGGCGGGATCGCCCCCGGCGCGGCTGATCAGGTTGCTGGCAAAGCCCTGTTCGTCATCCATCAGCGCCTTCAGCAGATGCTCGGGCATCACGCGCTGGTTTTCCTCGCGGATCGCGATGGTCTGTGCCGCCTGCACGAAGCCACGCGACCGTTCCGTGAATTTTTCCATATTCATATGAAATTCCTTTCCTCAGCCCCCGCAATGGACCGCCCGTATCGGCACGGCCCGGTTCGGGTCCGGCGTATCAGATGGGCAGGAAGAAACGGGGTTTCAAGACGCCCGGTTCCTGCATATAAGCGCGCCGTTTGTCGCAGGTCCAGAGGTGGAAAAATGAACGACCGTCTGATCGTGGCGCTGGATGTGCCGAACGCACTGGCCGGGCTGGAACTGGCCGAAAAGATCGGCGACGCCGCCAGCTTTTACAAGATCGGCCTTGGCATGCTGACCGGCGGCGGCCTTGCGCTGGCCAATGAGCTGAAGCAGGAACACGGCAAGCGCATCTTTCTGGACATGAAGTTCTTTGACATCGGCGCCACGGTCGAGGCGGCGGTCAAGGGCATCGCCCAGTATGATCTGGATTTCCTGACCGTGCATGGCGACCCCCATGTCGTGCGCGCCGCCAAACAGGGCGCGGCGGGTTCGGGGCTGAAAATCCTTGCTGTGACCATCCTGACCTCGCTGGACCGGGCCGATCTGGATGCCGGGCTGATCGTGCCGGGCGACGTGACCGAGATCGTCACCACCCGCGCCGCCCGCGCGCTTGAGGCCGGGGCCGATGGCGTCATCGCCAGCCCGCGCGAGGCGCGCCTGATCCGCGCCCTGCCCGAGGCCGAGGGCCGGCTGATCGTCACCCCCGGCGTGCGCCCGGCAGGCAGCGATGCGGGCGACCAGAAACGGATCGAGACCCCCGCCACCGCCATCGCCAATGGCGCCGACCATATCGTCGTCGGCCGCCCGATCTGGAAGGCCGCCGACCCCCGCGCCGCCGCGCTGGCGATTCAGGCGGAACTGGCCGGGGCCTAAAGGGCGCTAGGCCGTCAGCACCTGCCGCACCCGGTCGCGGAAATGCGGCACGGCACGCGGATGGGCGATGAATTCGCCCACCGGCATCATCCGCCATTCCTGCCCCTCATCGCCGAAACGGATGGCGGCGATTTCCGCCGCCGTGATCCGGCCCGCGAATAACCAGGATGCCCGCGCCGGATCGTGCCAGCCCGGAAAGACGTGGCCGGTCAGGCGCCCGGGGGCAAGGGACAGGCCAAATTCCTCGGCCAGCTCGCGCAGCGCACAATCCTCCGGCGTTTCGCCGGGTTCGGCGCCGCCGCCGGGCAGGTCCCAATGGGCGGGAAACGGGATCCAGTCGTAATCGTCGCGCAGACAGGTCAGCAGCCGGCCCCGATGGGTCAGGACCAGCTTGGCGCCGATAAAGCCTAGTTGTCGTTGATGTCGCGGTCCCAGATCGTCACCTCGCCGCGATTGGCGCCAAAGATGCGGCGCAGGACCAGCCATGCCAGCCCGGTCAGGATCGCGGTGACAACCAGCGCCATCGGCAGGCCCCCGGTCCACAGACCCAAGAGCAGCGCCAACCCCATCAGCAGGACCGCGATGGCCGCGCCCAGGAAGAACCAGCCGGGCAGCGCCAGTTCCAGCGCCGCCAGAACCAGCGCGGCGATGATCCATATCCAGCCGCTCATCCCGCCTTCAAGCCCCGAAACAGCTTGAAGGCATCGCCAAAGGCCTCGATGGCCGAGGCGGGCAGCACGATGGTCTGCTTGCCCTGCCCCTTGCCGACCTCGGTCAGGACCTCGACCTGACGCATGGCGACCTGATATTGCGCCGCCTCGATGCCGCCGTCGCGGATGGCCACGGCGATGGCATTGGTGGCATAGGCCTCGGCATCGGCCAGCACGCGCTTGGCCTTGGCCTGCTGTTCGGCGGCGTAAAGATCGCCGTCAGCGGCCAGCTCGACCGCGCGCTTGCGGCCCTCGGCCTCGGTGACCTGGGCGCGGCGGGCGCGTTCGGCGTTCAGCTGTTGCAGCATGGCGGCGCGGGTGGCCTCGTCCAGATTGACGTCAAGGATTTCCGCCCGTGTCACCTCGATCCCCCAGTCATCGACGACATTGGCCAACGATTCGCGGATGCGTTCGATCAGATGGGCGCGGTTCGACTGGACCTGATCCAGCTCCATCGTGCCGATTTCCGAACGCACGATGCCCGCGACGGTGGTGGCGATCGCCGCATCCACGTCGCGGATGCGGTAAACGGTCTTTTCCGGCTCGATGATGCGATAGAATACGCTGGTTTCGACCTGCACCAGCACGTTGTCGGCCGTGATCGCATCCTGCCGCGAGGTCGGCAGCTGCCGTTCCAGCACCGAGATCTTATGCGCCACCCGGTCGAGGAAGGGCACGATGAAGTTGATCCCCGGCCCCAGCACGGCGCGCAGCCGGCCAAAGCGTTCGACCACGTATTTTTCCGATTGCGGCACGATGCGGACGGCGCTGCGAACGGCAAGAAAGATCACCACCGCCAGAACGATCAGCGCGATGTTCTGGCCCAGCAGCTCGGAAATTTCAGGGGGCATTCAAATTCCTTTCGTCACTCATTCCGCAGCAATCGCCCGCTCGCCCAGATCGGGGCGCAGCCGGGCCAGCCGGGCGATAACGCCCGCGAACCGGCCGGCGAATTGCTCGAAATCCGGGCGCTCGCGGATCCGCCGTTCGTCCATGTAAAGCGAGCGGTCCAGTTCCAGCTGCACGACATGCACATTTTCGCGCGGCCGGCCATAGGCTGCGGCGATATAGGCGCCGGAGAAGGGCGAGTTGCGGCGCAGGCGGAATCCCTCGGCCATGACGGCATCCGCCACCCCCGCCGTGATCCGGGGCGAGGCCGAGGTGCCGTTGCGATCCCCAAGGACCAGATCCGGGCGCGGGCGCGGCAGATGCGCGAGCGCGTCACGCGGCATGGAATGCATGTCGATCAGGATGGCGCCGCCAAAGCGTGCCACCGCCTCGTCGATCAGGCCGGCCAGCGCGCGATGATAGGGCTGCCAGAAGCAGGCGATGCGCCGCTCGGCCTCGGTCTGCGACATAGGGCCGTCATAGATCGCCCGCCCCTGCGAGACGACGCGGGGAATCACCCCCAGCCCGGCCATGATTCGCGGGCTGAGCGCCACGGGCGGGGCGCAGCTGACCACCAGCGGGTCGATTTCCTCGGGGCCGCGATTGAGGTCGATCACGCAGCGCGGCACCCGCGCCGTCAGAAGCGCCGCGCCATGATCGGGCGCCGAGGCGATCAGCCGGTCCATGAAAGCGTCTTCGGATGAGCGCAAAAGCAGCGGATCCAGCCGCGATTCGGCCAGAAACCACGCCGGATAGTGCCGGCCGGAATGCGGGGACGCAAAAATCACCCCGCCCTTCCATTCGGGGGGCCGGATCAGATCGAAGGTCTGCTCTTCCAGCGTCATTGCGCGCTCCGCTGCGGCGGGGGGGCCCGCGACATGGCAAATAGGGCTTACTGATTTATAAACCATCGCGGCCCGGAACCAAGTCGAATGAGGCTTGAAACCCCCGGAAGACGTGGATATAGACACGCCGACCACGGGGATCGGGCGGTATTTGCCGGTCGAATCACCAGGCAGTGGGCGGTTAGCTCAGCGGTAGAGCACTACGTTGACATCGTAGTGGCCACTGGTTCGATCCCAGTACCGCCCACCATGATTCGCGCCCCCGGGGCTAAACCGGGGGCATTTAGTTTTCAAGGCGCGACTTGCGATGCGCCGCGATAGGAGAAGACCGATGAAGGTTCGCAATTCGCTCCGCTCGCTCAAGAGCCGCCACCGCGATTGCCAGATCGTGCGCCGTAAAGGCCGCATCTATGTCATCAACAAGACCAACCCGCGCTTCAAGGCCCGTCAGGGCTGAGAGACCGGCAAGTCAGATGACCCGAAGGCGCCCGCAATGCGGGCGTTTTTCATTTTCAGGGCTGCGAAGTTTCGGGATCAGGACACCGGGGGCTGACTGCCCCCGGGCCCCCGTGGATATTTGCGCATGAAAGAATGCGCCGGTGCGTCAGCGCAGGAGCACGTCGGCCAGAAGGCTTGAGACGGTTTCCTGGGTGACAAAGCCGGTGACGCGCAGGTTGCGCGCGCCCTGATAGCGGCGCAGCGCCGCGCGGGTCTGGTCGCTGAATTCGCCATCGACCGCGCCGGGGCGCATGCCGGCGATGCGCAGGCGTTCCTCGACCAGGCGGCGGGTCGTGGTGTCGAGGCGCAGATTGGCCTCTTCGCGGCGGGCGGCCTCGGTCGTGGCGCGCATGGTTTGCAGATGGTCGCGCGCATCGCCCGCATATTGGCCACGCGGATAGCGTTCCAGATAGGTCTCATAGGCGGCGGCCGAACCTTGCTGGCGCGCCCATCGCCAGGTCGCCTGATCGCCCTGCGGCAGGTCGGGCGTCACGCTGCCCGTCACCTCGTCCAGCATCCGGCGCGCGGTCTTGGCCTGCAATCCGTTGGGATAGCGGCGCAGATAGGCGCGCAGACCCCTGGCATCGCCGCGCGCGCCGGTTTCCTGCCAATAGGCGCGGTCGCGGCTGCCATTGTCGCCATCGAGATGGGCAACCTGCTGGCCGATGATGCGCCGCTGCGCCGGGGTCAGAAAGCCGGTCACCGGCTGCTTGTTGGCCCTTTGCCATGCCGCGATGGCCGCGCGCGTGCGCTGGCCAAAGACCCCGTCCGCCGCCCCCGCACCATATCCAAGCCGCGACAATTCGCGCTGAAGCATGGCGCGTTCGGTGCTGTTGAGCGCCATGTCGCGTTCGACCTCGGATCCGGGGGGGGCTGGCGGCAGTTGCGGACGGATCTGCGGCGGCGCGGGTGAGATCCGCCCATCCTCGAGCCGCGCCCTTGCCGCCGCCGCATATTGCCCCGAGGGGAAGCGTCCCAGATAGCCCATATAGGCCGGGACCGTATCCGCAGCCGCCGCAGCCGCCCAGGCCTCGCGGTCGGAATCGCTGGTATCGGGCGAGGCTTTCAGCCGGGCCAGACGTTCGCGCGCGGCGGCGGAATAGATGCCGCGCGGATGGCGTTCAAGATAGCGGTCATAGGCGCTGACGCTGTCCGCAGCCGCAGCCGCGGCCCAGGCATCGCGGTCGTCGCGCAGCGGATCGTCGGTCGCGGGCGTCGTGTTCCGCGGCACCGCCACCAGATCGCCCGGGCTGCCAGCGACCAGCCGCAGTGCCGGATCGACCGCGACCGCCCGCGTCACCGACATGCCCCGCATCAGCTCGGCCGCGCCACGGGCAATCGCCTCGGGCGTGCCGGTAATGACAGCGACGCCTTGCGGCGGCACCAGCCGGCCGACGCCGCTGTCCAGCCCCGCCTGCGCCGGCATCTGCTGGCCATCCGTCCCGAGCATCAGCACCGCGCCCGGTTGCCCGTCCGAGATCAGCCGCATCACCAGCGACAGCGGCACGCCCTGAAGCCCGGCGCTGAGCAGCCCAGTCTCTTGCGCCTCGGTGCCCAGAAACCATGTCTCGCCGGAATCGTGCAGGAAACGGCCGTTCAGCACCACGATCCGCGCCCCCGGCTGCGGGTCGGCATTGGTCAGCGTGCCCAGATAGGTGCGAAGGCCCGCCGCATCCAGATCGGTGCCGTCGCCGGTGCGAAAGCCCGCCGCGCCCAGCCCCTCGGCCAGCGGGCGCATATCGGCCCCGGCCAGATCCGGCGCGTGGCGATAGTCGGAATTGCCGATCACCACCGCGCGTTTCTCGGCCACCGCAGGCAAGGCGGCAGTCAGGGCCGCGATCAGGCTGGCGGTCAGGGCAAGGGCAAGGCGCATCGGAAAGTCCCACGGCAAGGGCCGCCGGGATCAGTCGTAGCGGCGCCGGTCCTCGATCACCTTGCCATCATTGGGCAGCGAACCCGGCGCCACCAGTTCCACCCGGCCGCGAAGTTTCAGTGCGTCAAACACCGTTCCCTCGTATCTTGCCGCATCTTGGGCGTCGGTTTCCAGTTGAACCGTCATCACATCCATGTCGCCGGCCCGGTCGGCGACGACACGAGCGCGTGAGATCTCGGGGTGACGGGCGATCAGGGCCGCGACCTGTTCGGGCCGGACGAACATGCCCTTGATCTTGGTGGTCTGGTCGGCGCGGCCCATCCAGCCCTTGATGCGCAGGTTGGTGCGCCCGCAGGGGCTGGTGCCGGGCAGCACCGCCGACAGATCGCCGGTGGCAAAGCGGACCAGGGGATAGTCGCCGTTCAGCGTGGTGACGACGACCTCGCCCACCTCGCCCTCTGGGACCGGAGTGCCGGTGCCGGGGCGGACGATTTCGACGATCACGCCTTCGTCCACGATCATCCCCTGCATCGCCGGGGATTCGTAGGCGATCAGCCCCAGATCGGCGGTGGCATAGCATTGCGTGGTGGCGATGCCGCGATCGGCATAGGCCTGACGCAGCGCCGGAAACAGCGCCCCGCCCGAGACCGTGGCGCGCGTCAGCGCCAGCCGCTCGCCCATCTCATCGGCCTTGTCGAGGATCAGCTTGAGGTAATCGGGCGTGCCCGCATAGACGGTGGTGCCGATATCGGCGGCGGCGCGGACCTGCAATTCGGTCTGGCCGGTGCCGGCGGGCAGCACGGCGGCATCGACGGCGCGGGCGGCGGATTCGAACATCATCCCCGCCGGCGTCAGGTGATAGCCAAAGCAGTTCTGCACGATATCGCCCGAGCCGACCCCGGCCGCGAACAGGAACCGTCCCAGCCGCCACCAGTCCGCCCCGCGCATGCCCGGTTCATAGATCGGGCCGGGGCTCTGGAAGACATGCTCGAATTCATGCGGGCGGCGGGTGGCGAAACCGCCAAAGGGCGGCGCCTTTTTCTGTGCCTCTGACAGCTCGGACTTGCGGATCACCGGCAGGCCCGCCAGCGCCTCGCGCGTGGTGATCGCCTCGGGGTCGATGGCTTGCAGGATCCACGCCAAGGCTGGCGCGGTCTTGGCCCGCGCGATCGCCCCGGGCAGATCGCGCCTCAGGTCGTCGGCGCGTTCATCGGCGCTGCGGGTTTCCAGATCGTCGTAAAATGCCATGGGATTCCTCTTAACCACCCGCTGTCCCGCCACCCGATCACGCCAGCCACCGCTTGCGGCGGCGATAGCTGCGCACGTCGCGAAAGCTTTTGCGGCCCTGATCGGACATGCCCAGATAGAATTCCTTGACGTCGGGGTTCTCGCGCAGCGCCTCGGCGGGGCCGTCCATCACCACCCGGCCGCTTTCCAGAATGTAGCCGTAATGGGCATAGCGCAGCGCGATATTGGTGTTCTGCTCGGCCAGAAGGAAGGTCACCCCCTCGCCCTCATTGACCGCTTTCACGATCTCGAAGATCTGCTCGACCAGCTGCGGGGCAAGCCCCATCGAGGGCTCGTCCAGCAGGATCGTCTCGGGACGCGACATCAGCGCGCGGCCCATGGCGCACATCTGCTGTTCCCCGCCCGAGGTATAGCCAGCCTGTGACCTGCGCCGCTCTTTCAGGCGCGGAAAGTAGTTATAGACCATCTCGAGGTCCTGCCGGATCGCGGCGGCGCCGTCCTTGCGGGTATAGGCGCCGGTCAGCAGGTTTTCCTCGATGGTCAGGTGCTCAAAGCAATGGCGGCCCTCCATCACCTGAATGACGCCTTTGCGGACCAGCGTGGCCGGGTCCATGTTCTGGATCGGCTCGCCGCGATAGCTGATCGCACCCTTGGTCACCTCGCCGCGTTCGGAGTGCAAGAGGTTCGAAATCGCCTTCAGCGTCGTGGTCTTGCCCGCGCCATTGCCGCCCAAAAGCGCGGTGATGCCGCCCTTGGGCACCGACAGGCTGACGCCCTTCAGGACCAGAATGACGTGATTGTAGATCACCTCGATATTGTTGACCTCAAGCAAGGTCTCGCGGTCGGGCATGGCGTCGAACATGGGCGGTCCCCCTGGATAAAGGCCCCGGCGGGTATGGCGCCGCCGGGGCAGTCGCGTCAGCAGCGCGGCGTGATGCCGGCTTCCTTCGCAAAGGCCTCGCTGTCTTCGGTGATCAGCGGGGTCAGGATTTCCTGGTCCGGCTCGGTAAAGTCGGTGATCAGGTTCCATTTGCCGGCGGCGGCGTCCCATTGCTGGACGCGGGACATGCCGCTGCCGCCGTGGTTGTCGCAGGTCATCTTGATCTCGGGGCCAAAGTCCGGCAGGCCCAGCTCGGCCAGACGCGCAGGCGTGATGTCCAGCGCCTCGAACCCGTCGCGCAGCTGCGCGGCGGTGATCGCCGAGGTGCCCGAAAGTTCCTGCGCCTTCTTGATGGCTTCGGCGATGACGACCGCCGCATACATGCCGCGCGAATACAACACCGAGCCGACATGCGGCCCGCCCTGCGAGGCCTTGCCCGGCTCGATGACGAATTTCTTCATGTCGTCATAGATCGGATAGTCCATGCCGACGCCGTGGAAGGTCAGCGCCTTGTAGCCATTGGCGGCCTCGCCCACGGGTTTCACGTCCACCTCGGAGCCGGACCACCAGATGCCGATGAAGTTTTCCATCGGGAAGCGGATATTGGCTGCTTCCTGAATGGCGGTCTGGTTCATCACGCCCCAGCCCCACATGATGACATAGTCGGGCTTGTCGCGGCGGATCTGCAGCCACTGGCTTTTCTGCTCCTGCCCCGGCGGGTCGATGGGCAGTTCGGTCAGGGTAAAGCCGTGCTTCTTGGACAGTTCCTGCAGGGTGCGGATCGGCTCCTTGCCATAGGCGCTGTTGTGATAGACCAGCGCGATCTTCTTGCCGTTCAGGTCGCCGCCATTCTGGTCCAGCAGGTATTTCACCGCGACCGAGGCGCCGTCCCAATAGTTCGCCGGCGCGTTGAAGACCCATTCGAACACCTTGCCGTTCTTGGCCGAGGTGCGCCCATAGCCCGGCGTGTAAAGCGGGATCTTGTCGGCCGAGACCTTGGGGATCAGCTGATAGGTGATGCCGGTGGACAAGGGGTTATAGACCAGCGCGCCCGAACCCTTGGTCGATTCGTAGCATTCGACGCCTTTTTCGGTGTTATAGGCGGTCTCGCATTCCGGGGTCTGGACCTTTTCCCCGCCGATGCCGCCATCGCGTTCATTGAGCAGGGTGAAATAGTCGTTGAACCCGTCGGCATATTGCGTGCCGTTCGCGCCGTAAGGGCCGGTGCGATAGGACAGGTTCGGCACGACCAGATCGGCCATGGCCGGACCCGCCGCCATCAGCGCGCCGAATGCGACAGTTGCAAGTTTCAGTTTCATCCTGGTTCTCCTCCCCAAGGGTGATGTGCCGGTTAGCCGGTCTTTCAATGCGGGAACGGCCAGAGCCGCAGTTTCTCTTTCGTCAGCGCCCACAGCCGGGCGAGGCCATGCGGCTCGACGATCAGGAAAAAGATGATCAGCGCGCCCACGATCATCAGCTCGATATGGGCGGCCAGATCGGTGGGCCAGCCAAGCTGCACGACCAGCAGGTTTTTCAGCAGGACCGGCAGCAGGACCAGAAATGCCGCGCCGGCGAAGCTGCCGAAGATGCTGCCCAGCCCGCCGATGATGATCATGAACAGGACCAGGAAGCTCTTGTTGATGCCGAATGCCTCGCTGGCCTCGGCCGCGCCCAGATAGACCGAGAAAAGCAGCGCCCCCGCGATGCCGACGAAAAAGCTGGATACGGCAAAGGCCGAGAGCTTCGCGGTCAGAGGGTTCACGCCGATGATCTCGGCGGCGATGTCCATATCGCGGATGGCCATCCACTTGCGCCCGACCATGCCGCGCGTCAGGTTGCGCGCGATCCAGGCCAAAACGACGGCGAATGTCAGGCAGATCAGGTATTTGGCCGAAGCGGTCGTTGCAGGCCCCGTCACCGCCCAGCCCAGGATCGTGCGCTCGGGCGCGGTGATCTGGCCGGATGCCGAATAGTTGTAAAACCACGGCACCTTGTTGAAAAGCCAGACCAGAAAGAACTGCGCGGCCAGCGTGGCCACGGCCAGATAAAAACCCTTGATCCGCAGGCTGGGCAGGCCGAACAGCACGCCCACGATGGCGGTGATGGCGCCGGCCAGAACGATATGGATGACGATCGGCACGCCCGGAAAGGCGGTCATCAGCTTGTAGACCGCATAGGCCCCCACCGCCATGAAGCCGCCAGTCCCCAGACTAACCTGCCCTGCATAGCCAGTCAGGATGTTCAGCCCGATGGCCGCGATGGCATAGATCAGGAAAGGGACCAGAACCGCATTGGCCCAATAGCTGTCGATGACGAAGGGCACGACCAGAAAGGCCACGGCAAGGACGGCGTAATAGCCCCAGCGATCCAGACGGATCGGGAATGTCTGGCCATCGTCGCGATAGCTTGTCTTGAAGTCGCCCGCCTCACGATAGAACATCGTTCCCTCCGCCGATCACGCTAGCCGTGGGGGCTTCGCGCCCCCGTTGCCGATATGTTTCTCGAACCGGTGGCGAACCAATCGGCAACCCCGCGGGATATTTCCCCATGAAAGATGGAAAGCAGCGCCCCTCATCTTCCATGTCCAAATATCCCCGCCGGAGGCATAGAATCTTTTCATTCTCAGACCCGCTCGATGATGCGCTCGCCAAACAGGCCCTGCGGCCTGAAGACGAGGAAGATCAGCGCCAGCACATAGGCGAACCAGTTTTCGGTCGCGCCGCCGACCATGGGGCCGACGAAGTATTCGAACAGCTTCTCGCCCATGCCGATGATCAGCCCGCCGACGATGGCGCCGGGAATCGAGGTGAAGCCACCCAGCATCAGGACCGGCAGTGCCTTCAGCGCGATCAGCGACAGGCTGAACTGCACCCCCGATTTCGTGCCCCACATGATGCCCGCGACCAGCGCCACGAAACCGGCGATGGACCAGACCATGATCCAGATGAATTGCAGGCTGATGCCCACCGACAGCGCCGCCTGATGGTCGTCCGCGACCGCGCGCATGGCCCGGCCCTGCTTGGTATATTGCGAAAACCCGACCAATGCCGCGACCAGCACCGCCGCGATCACCGCCGCCCAGATGTCCAGCCGGTCGATGAAGAAGCCGTATCCCAGCCAGTTGTTGGTCACCGTCTCGACGGTTTCGGAAATGCCCTGCGGCAGGCCCACATCCAGCACCTTCACATCGGCGCCCCACATCACGTCGCCCAGCCCTTCGAGGAACCAGGCCAGACCGATGGTCGCCATGAACAGGATGATCGGCTCTTGCCCGACCAGATGTTTCAGCACCAGCTTTTCGATGGCGATGGCAAGGCCCACCATGACCAGCGCAGTCAGAAGGATCGCCAGCAGCCCCGGCACCGTCCAGCCGAAATTCTCGACATGCACGCCAAAGGCCGCGTTGATCATATGGGCAAAGGGGACCCGCCCCTCCATGATGCCCACCAGCGTCATGGCGGCGAACAGCGCCATCACCCCCTGAGCATAGTTGAAGACGCCCGAGGCCTTGTAGATCAGCACGAAACCCAGCGCGACCAGCGAATACATCACCCCGGCCATCAGGCCGTTGACGAGCACCTCGCTTGCGTAAAGAAACTCCATCGCCCGCCCCCTATTCGTGCGCCACGCCCAGATAGGCGCTGATGACTTCGGGATTGTTGCGCACCTCGTCGGGGGTGCCGTCGCCGATCTTGCGGCCGTAATCCATCACCACCACCCGGTCCGACAGATCCATGACCACGCCCATGTCATGTTCGATCAGGGCAATCGTCGTGCCGAATTCGTCATTCACATCAAGGATAAAGCGGCACATGTCCTCTTTTTCCTCGACATTCATGCCGGCCATCGGCTCATCGAGCAGCAGGATGCGCGGTTCGGCCGCAAGGGCGCGGGCCAGTTCCACGCGCTTTTTCAACCCGTAAGGCAGGCGCCCGACCGGAGTCTTGCGGATGTTCTGGATTTCCAGAAAGTCGATGATCTTTTCGACCTGTTCGCGATTGGCGGTTTCCTCGCGCTCGGCCTTGCCCCACCACAGCGCCTGGCTGAACAGCGAGGCCTTCATCATGTTCATCCGCCCGGTCATGATATTGTCCAGAACCGACATGCCGTCGAACAGCGCGATGTTCTGGAAGGTGCGCGCCAGCCCCAGCCGTGCCACCTCATAGGGTTTCATCGGGCCGCGGCGATGGCCCTTGAACCAGATCTCGCCCTCTTGCGGGACATAAAAGCCCGAGATCACGTTCAGCATCGAGGATTTGCCTGCGCCGTTCGGGCCGATGATCGCCCGGATCTCGCCCTCGCGGATGTCGAAGCTGATGTTCTTGATCGCCTCGACGCCGCCAAAGCGCAGGGTGATGTTCTTCAGATCCAGAAGCACGGGGCCGATCTGGCGGCCGTCGGGGGTGGTGTAGCCGTCCTGCATGCTCATTCCGCCGCCACCCTGTGCATTGCTTGCGTCGGGATCACCCGCGCATCCTCAAGCCGCAGGGTCGCCCGGATCTCGCCCTTGCGGCCATCTTCATAGGTGACCTCGGTGCGGGTGCTGACGCTGTCGCGGCCATCGTAAAGCGCGGCGATCAGGTCGGCGTATTTCTCGGCGATGATGTTGCGGCGGACCTTGCGGGTGCGGGTCATCTCGCCATCATCGGGGTCCAGTTCCTTGTGCAGGACCAGAAAGCGGCTGATCTGGCAGCCCGACAGCATCGGGTCGGCGGCGACGGATTCGTTCACCGCCTCGACATGCTCGCGGATCGTCTCATAGACCTGCGGATGGCCGGCCAGTTCCTGATAGCTGGCATAGGCGATGTTGTTGCGCTCGGCCCAGTTGCCGACCGCGGTCAGGTCGATATTGATGAAGGCGGTGCAGAAATCCCGCCCGGCGCCAAAGACCACCGCCTCAAGGATATTGGGATAGAATTTCAGCTTGTTCTCGACATATTTGGGCGCGAACATCCGGCCATCGGCCATCTTGCCGACATCCTTGGCGCGGTCGATGATGCGCAGATGCCCGGTCGCTTCCTCGAAGAAACCGGCATCGCCCGTCGCCACCCAGCCCTGCGCGTCCTTGGTCGAGGCGGTGCTGTCGGGATTGCGGAAATATTCGACGAAGGTGCCGGGGCTGCGGTAAAAGACCTCGCCATTCTCGGCGATGCGGACCTCGACCCCCGGAGAGGGCACGCCGACCGTATCCGAGCGCACCTGACCGTCCGGCTGCTGGGTGATAAAGACCGAAGCCTCGGTCTGGCCGTAAAGCTGTTTCAGGTTGATGCCCAGACTGCGATAGAAATCAAAGATTTCCGGGCCGATGGCCTCGCCCGCCGTATAGCCGACGCGGATGCGCGAATAGCCTAGGGTGTTTTTCAGCGGGCCATAGATCAGCAGATCGCCCACCGCATAGCGCATGCGGTTCAGCAGCCCGACCGGCTTGCCCTCAAGGATCTGCGGGCCGATGCGGCGGGCCAGATCCATGTAATGGCGAAACAGCCAGCGCTTGATGGCGCCGGCATCCTCCATGCGGATCATGACATTGGTCAGCTGGCCTTCAAAGACGCGGGGCGGGGCAAAGAAATAGGTGGGACCGATCTCGCGCAGGTCGGTCATCATGGTCTGCGCGCCCTCGGGGCAGTTCACGGTAAAGCCGGCCCAATAGGCCTGCCCGACCGAAAAGATGAAATCGCCGACCCAGGCCATGGGCAGATAGGCCAGCACTTCCTCGCGCTGCTGCAGCTTGTCGAAACCGGCGGTGTTGCGGGCGGTCTCGATGATGTTGCGGTTCGACAGCACCACGCCCTTGGGCTTGCCGGTGGTGCCGCTGGTATAAAGCATCACGCAGGTATCGTCGTAGCCCAGACCGGCGGTCAGGGCGTCCAGTTCCGCGCCAAGACGCGGTTCGGCGGCGCGGCCCTCGGCCTGAACATGGGCAAGGGCGTTCATGCGGGTATGGTCGTATTTCCGCATCCCGCGCTTGTCGGTATAGATGATGTGTTCGACGCCGGGGGCGCGCTCGCCCACCTCAAGCACCTTGTCCACCTGTTCCTGATCGCCGCAGACGACGAAACGCGCGCCGCAGTTTTCCAGCACATAGGCCATCTCGTCGGCCACGGCGTCCTGATACAGCGGCACCGGAACCGCGCCGCACATCTGGGCGGCGACCATGGACCAGTAATGCGCCGGGCGGTTGCGGCCAATGATGGCGATATGATCGCCCGGCCGCAGCCCCAGCACCAGAAACCCCAGCGCCAGATCGCGGATCTGCCGCGCGGCGTCGAACCAGGTCCAGCTTTGCCAGATGCCGAATTCCTTTTCGCGGTAAGCGGGCATATTGCCGAAGCGATCGGCATTGCGCGCCAGAAGCGCCGGAATCGACTGCAATCCGGCCTCGGCCGCCTGCGGGTTCTGCATGTCACCTCCCCTGGCCGGCGGGCTCCTCTTTCCCTCGGCAAGCGCAGATTAGCGCGGCAATCCTTGCGCCAGTTTTTCCCGAATCCTACGAATTGTTACAACCGCGAGGCAATGTTAATCATGGCCATGGCTGACGACCGGCACACCGCATTGACCCGCTCCGGGCTGAACCTGATTCAGCAGGCAATCTCGATTTTCGATGCGGATCTGCGGCTGGCGGTGGTCAATCGGCCCTATCAGGCGATGTTCGACCTGCCGGACGAACTGACCCGTCCCGGCGCCACATTCGAGGACACGATCCGCTATCTGGTCCGGCGCGGCGAATACGGGCCGCAAGCCTATCCCGAGGCCGCCGTGCGCGAGCGCGTCGAACAGGCCCGCACCTTCCAGCCCCATTACATGGAACGAAAACGCCCCGATGGCCGCTGGATCTCGGTCGAGGGGGCGCCGCTGTCGCAGGGCGGCTGGGTCGCGGTCTATACCGACATCACCCAGATCAAGCGTCAGGAACAGCTGCTGCGCGCCCGCTCCGAAGAGCTTTCCGAACTGGCGCTGGACCATGCCGAACGGCTGGCCGCCGCCAACCGCGCGCTGGCCTCGACCAATGCCGCGCTGGAGGAAGCCAAGCGCATCCTGACCGAATCCGAGGCCCGCACCCGGCAAGTCACCGCCATGGTCCCCGCCCATATCGCCCATATGGACCGCGACTATCGCTATACGTTCTCCAACAACCAGCTTTTCGCGGTCTTTCCGGGCGTCGCCGCCGATATCGTCGGCCAGACCGCCGAATGCGTGCTGGGGCGGGATACCTTTGACCGCATCCGCCCGCATATGGACCGCGCCTTTGCCGGCCAGCCGCAGGTGTTTGAAATCACCCACCCGCCTTCGGGCCGGCGCATCCGCATCGCGCTGACCCCCGATCAGGCCGGGCGGGGCGCCTATATCCTGTCCACCGATGTCACCGCCGAGGTACAGGCGCGCGAGGCCCTGACCCATGCCGCAAAGCGCGCCGTGGCGGCGCAGGTCACCTCCGGCATGGCGCATGATTTCGGCAATCTGCTGACCATCATCCTTGGCCTGCAGGGGCGGCTGGCGCGCGCCGGCCTTGCGCCGGAACAGGCCGAGGATGTGCAGGCGACGCTGGCCGCCGCCCGGCGCGGGGTCACGCTGCTGGACGGGATCGCCGCGCTGACCGGCCGGCGCGAATATCACCCGCAGCCGGTCGATCTGGGCGCGGCTCTGGACGAGCTGGCGGCCATGACCCAGCCGACGCTGGGCATGAACATCCGGCTGGCCACCCGCGCCGAGGGACTGCCGGGCCGGATCATGCTGGACCCCGGCGCCTTGCAGGACGCGCTGTTGAACCTGGTCCTGAACGCCCGCGACGCCATGCAGGGCGCGGGCCGCATCACCGTCGAGGCCCGCCCCGCCGGGCGCTGGCTCGAAATCGCGGTCAGCGATACCGGCCCCGGCTTTTCGCCCGAGGCCCTGACCCGCGCGACCGAGCCGTTTTATTCCACCAAGGGCAGTCAGGGCACCGGGCTGGGCCTGCCCATGGTCTATGACCAGATCAAGCTGGCCGGCGGCACCCTGCGGCTGTCGAATACCGGGCATGGCGCGCAGGTCACCATCCGCCTGCCGCTGCGCGCCGCGCGCCCGCATCTGGTGCTTCTGGCCGAGGATGACGACGCCATCCGCACTCATATCCGCGAGATGCTGACCGCACAGGGCCATTCGGTGATCGAGGCGGCATCCGTGGCCGAGGCGCGCGGCCTGACCGATCTGCCCGGCCTGACGCTGATCCTGTCGGACCTGCAGCTGGGCGACGGCTCGGGTACGGAACTGCTGGGGCTGGGCCTGCCGGGCATCCTGATGACGGCATTGCCTCCCGGCGATGCGCGCAGGTCGGGGCTTGACTGTCCGGTCCTGACCAAGCCCTTTGACGACATCGAACTGGCTGCGGCCATGGCAAGGACCGATGACTGACGCGCCCCTGATCGCCATTCTGGATGACGAGCCGGAAATCCGCCGGCTGCTCTCCGCCGCGCTGGAGGAGGCCGGCTTTCGCACCACCGCATTCGCCCGCGCCACCGAATTCGAGGCGGCGCTGCGCCGCATCCAGCCCGATGCCTGCCTGATCGATCTGGGCCTGCCCGACCGCGACGGGCTGGCGCTGGTTCACCGGCTGGCGCGCGAATCCGGCGCGGCGATCATCATCATCTCGGGGCGGGCGCAGGTGCAGGACCGGGTCACGGGCCTCGAGCTGGGCGCCGACGACTATATCACCAAGCCCTTTGAGCCGGCCGAGGTCGTGGCCCGCATCCGCGCCCGGCTGCGCAAACCCCAGCGCGACAGCGATACCGGCCGCCAGCGCGTGCGTTTCGCCGGCTGGTCGGCAGATTTCGACCGCTATTCGCTGACCTCGCCCGAGGGGGTGGAAACCCCGATCAGCCATGCCGAGGCCGAGGTCCTGCGGATGTTTCTGGACAATCCCCGCCGCCTGATCTCGCGCACGCAGATGCTTGAGACGCTGGGCGGCACGGCCGGCGAAAGCTTTGACCGGGCAATGGATGTGCGCATCTCGCGCCTGCGGACCAAGCTTGGCGAGGACCCCAAGAACCCGCGCCTGATCAAGACCATCTACGGCGCCGGCTATATCTTTCTGGCCGAACTGGACTAGCCCGCGCTAGGCTGCGCGCAACATCTGCGGAGAATACGATGCCCACGGTCTATATCCTGAACGGCCCCAACCTGAACCTGCTGGGCCAGCGCCAGCCGGAAATCTATGGCAGCACCACCCTTGCCGATGTCGAGGCCGATTGCCGCGCGCTGGCGCAGGAGCTGGGCGTTGAAATCGTCTTCTTCCAGTCGAACCACGAGGGCGCGATCATCGACATGATTCACGAGGCGCGGCAGAACGCGCAGGCGATCATCATCAACCCGGCCGCCTTGACCCATACCTCGGTCGCGGTTCTGGATGCGCTGAACACCTTTGACGGGCCGGTGATCGAGGTGCATATCTCGAATGTCCACAAGCGTGAAAGCTTTCGCCACCATTCCTATGTCAGCCTGCGCGCCGATGCGGTCATGGCCGGGTTCGGCACCCATGGCTATCAGCTGGCGCTGCGCCACGCGGCGAAGCTGGTGGCATAATGCGCATGCCGCCGGCCCTGCTGGGCGCGGCGGCATGGCTTGGCGGATCGCAGAGCCCCGGGCCGGATCTGCCGGGAGGGGGGACTGAGGAGCCATCGGGCCCCGGGCGCCCTGATCCGCGAAGGGGATGAAATATCGTTCCCCGCTCACCCCGGCGACGGCGGATGAAGCATGCCTCGTCGGTTGCTGAAATAGCTGTTCAAATTGCTTTGTGCCCCCGGCAGGGACGGGCGGAGCAGATCGACATTCACGACGCGGCCCCGGACAGGACGTGCCCAGAAGGCCGCATCCAGCGCGGCAAGACGATCGCGCCCGATGCTGATCGGCTCGGGGATACCAAGGGGGTCATGGCTGACTGCCGCGGCCCCTTGCCCGTCCCTGAAGGTCGGCTTGTGGAAACTCGTTACCATCGTCGCACCTCATGAACCAAAGACCCGACGCGCTGGCTGAAGAACTGGCCCTGCGGCTGTGCCTTTCGCCGCGTCGTGAATTGATTCTGCCACAAGGGGCGTGATCGCGCTGTGACTGGGACGTGAATCCGGGCGCGTGAAGGTAAAATATCTGCGCCCGCTGGTGATTTTGGCCGGTTTTACCGCAAGCCTACCAGTCTTTCGGCCAATCGTGATGCAGATCGGCGACCAGTTCACCGGTCCCGGAATATATCTCAAGACGATGTCTCAGCCCGGCATTGGCAAGGTTTTTTGACACGCGGCGCGAGAATGCGACCAGATATCCGTCCGACCTGAAGATCTCGGCCAGTGCGGATTTCGTAGGCCAGTTCGCAAGCTCACCTGTCAGCACTGAATCGTCGTCGATCAAATGCGTGAAGCCCAAATCATTGCAGCCATCAAAATACCCCGCGCGCCGCCAGTTCCCGGCCCAGCGCCTCGGCGCCGGTGAAATGGATCGCATCCATGCCGACCGCGCGGGCGCCTTCGACATTAGCCATGCTGTCGTCGATGAAGATGCAATCCCTGGCCTCCAGCCCGTTGCGGTCCATCAGCAGCCGATAGATCGCCGCTGCCGGCTTCAACTGCTTGACCTGCCCCGAAACGACGATGTCGTTGAAGATCGCCTCAAGCCGGGGATAAAGCGCCAGCGCATGCGGCCATGTCTCGGCCGACCAGTTGGTGATCGCATAAAGCGGCACGCCCCGCGCCAGCAGCGCCTCGGCGATTTCCCAGCTGCCGGGCACGGGCGTCTGGATGGTCAGAGGATAGGCGTCCAGATAGCCCTCAAGGTGGCGGGCCTCGTCGCCATGGGCGGCGCGGGCGACGGCCACGCCGTCATCAAAGCTGCGCCCACCATCCTGAAAACGGTTCCAGCTGTCGAAATCGACGCGCTCAAGCCAGGCCTCGGCGGCCTCGCGGGTGGTGAAGATATCGGCGAAAGCGAAGGCCGGATCCCATTCGATCAGCACCGCGCCAAGGTCGAAAATCACGTTCTTCATCGGGGCCTTTCCATTGCCGTCAATTCCACCTCGACCAGAAATTCCGGCCGGGTAAAGCCCGAAACGATCACCAGGGTCGAGGCGGGCAGCACCTCGATCCCGGTCAGGAATTCATCCCGCGCCGCCATATAGTCGGGAAAATGCGCCCTGTCGGTGACAAAGGCATTGATGCGCAGAACGTCGCCGGGACCCAGACCGGCCTCGGCCAGAATGGCGGCGCAATTGGCAAAACACTGCCGCGCCTGATCCAGCGCGCCCGTGGGCACCACCCCGTCCGGGCGCAACCCCAACTGCCCCGAGGTCAGGACCAGCCGTCCGCCGCCTCGGGTCGTGACGCCATGCGAATAGCGGCCAAAGGGCGCCGCGATGGTTTTGGGGTTCAGGGCCTGCATGGCCGCGATCCTGATCCAGCACTCCGATACGGTCAAGATGGGCAGATCATGCTGAAAAGACTCAATTCTGCGAAAGCTTTCGTTGCGCAATGGCCATTGGCCATGCACCATGCCCCCGAAAGCAAACAGGAATTCCAGCGCCCCAACAGGAGTTACCATGAAACGCATCCTGATTCTGTCTGCCTTGGCCGGTTCTGGCCTTGCGCCCGCGGCCATGGCCCAGACCGCAGTCAGCTTCGGCACCAACTGGGTCGCCCAGGGCGAACACGGCGGCTATTATCAGGCGGTCGAGGACGGCTCCTACAAGGAATGCGGCCTTGACGTCACCATCGTGCCCGGCGGCCCGCAGGTGAACAACCGCGCCATGATGCTGGCCGGCAAGATCGACTTCAACATGGCCGGCAACCTGCTGTCCACCTTCAACGCCGCCGCCGAAGGCGTGCCGGTCGTCGCCGTCGCCGCCACCTTTCAAAAGGAACCGCAGGTCTTTCTGACCCATCCCGGCAAGGGCAAGACCTTTGACGACCTGAAAAAGCTGAAAATCTATGTCAGCGACGAGGGCTTTGCCTCGTATTACCTGTGGATGAAATCCGCGCATGGTTTCACCGACGAACAGCGCGAGGTCTATACGTTCAACATGGCCCCCTTTATCGCTGACGAGAACACCGCCATTCAGGGCTATGTCTCGTCCGAGCCGCTGATGGTCCAGAAAGAGGCCGGCTGGACGCCCGACTCGCTTTTGCTGGCCGATGCGGGTTACGGCACCTATTCCACCCTGATCGAGACCATGGCCGATACCGTCGCCACCCGCCCCGAGGTGGTGCAATGCTTTGTCGATGGCTCGGCCAAGGGCTGGTACAATTACCTTTACGGCGATGCCAGCAAGGCCGATGCCCGGATCAAGGCCGACAACCCCGAAATCACCGACGAACAACTGGCCTTCGCGCGCGAGCAGATGAAGGCCTACGGCATCGTCGATTCCGGCGACGCGCTGGAAAAGGGCATCGGGGTGATGACCAAGGAACATATCGACGGCTTCTTCAAGGACATGGCCGAGGCGGGCGCCATCTCGCCCGATCTGGATTATTCCAAGGCCTATACGCTGGATTTCGTCGGCAAGGGCGTCGGCATGGAGATGAAGAAATAAGCGTGACAGAAGGGTCCGATCTGTTGCGGATGGACGGCGTCGGCAAGGTCTTTGCCGGCGGCGTCACCGCACTTTCGGGCATGAACCTGCGGGTGGCCACGGGCGAGTTCGTCTCGCTTCTCGGGCCGTCGGGCTGCGGGAAATCGACAGCGCTGCGGCTGATCGCCGGCTTGATGCAGCCCACTACCGGCAAGGTCAGCTGGCAGGGCAAGCATGACAGCGGCGATCTGGGCGTGGTCTTTCAGGAACCGACGCTGATGCCTTGGGCGACGGTGGAAAAGAACGTCTGGCTGCCGCTGCGGCTAAGGGGCGAAAGCCTGCCCGACGCCCGCCCCCGCATCGCGCAGGCGCTGGAGATGGTGGGTCTGGGCAGCTTCGCCAATGCCTATCCGCGCGAGCTGTCGGGCGGGATGAAGATGCGCGTCTCCATCGCCCGGGCGCTGGTCACGCAGCCCCGGCTGATCCTGATGGACGAGCCCTTTGCGGCACTGGACGAAATCACCCGCAACAAGATGAACGACGACCTGCTGGCGCTGCGCGACCGGCTGGGCTGCACGGTAATCTTTGTCACCCATTCGGTCTTTGAAAGCGTCTATCTGTCGGACCGCATCGTGGTCATGGCCCCCCGCCCCGGCCGCGTGGCCGAGGAACTGACCGTCCCCGCCCCCCGCCGGGACGAGGAATTCCGCACCTCGGCCGATTATGCCGCGCAATGCCGCGCGGTTTCGGCCGCCTTGTCCCGCGCCACAGGTGACGCATGACCGAAGCTTTGGACACCGAGGAAACCGCCCGCCTGCGCCGCGCCCGCGCCGAACGCATCGGCCGCTGGCTGATGCCGGCCCTGACCATCGTCGCGGCGCTGGTGATCTGGGACCGGATCGTGGTCTGGAACCAGATCCCGCATTACATCCTGCCCGGCCCCGGTCTGGTGGCGCAGACGCTGGTCAAGGACTGGGCGATCCTTGGCCCGGCCACCTGGGTCACGCTGAAAATCGCCATGATGGCGCTGAGCGTCGCGGTGATCGGCGGCGTCGGCCTTGCCGTGATCTTCAGCCTGTCACGCTGGGCCGAGATGTCATTCTATCCCTTTGCGGTGGTCTTGCAGGTAACGCCGGTGGTGGCGATTGCGCCCCTGATCTTCATCTATGTCGAGAACCGCACCGTCGGCCTGCTGCTTTGCGCATGGATTGTGGCGTTTTTCCCGATCCTGTCCAATACCTCGCTGGGGCTGCGCTCGGTCGATCGCAATCTGGCCGATCTTTACCACATCTATGGTGCCAGCCGCTGGCAAAGGCTGATCCATCTGCAACTGCCCTCGGCCCTGCCCTATTTCCTTGGCGGCCTGCGGATCGCGGGCGGGCTGTCGCTGATCGGCGCGGTGGTGGCGGAATATGTCGCGGGCACAGCCGGGATCGGCACCGGGCTGGCCTTTCGCATCCTTGAGGCCGGGTATCGCCTGAACATCCCGCGCATGTTCGCGGCCCTTGCGCTGATCGCCGCTTTGGGGGTGCTGATTTTCGCCGTGCTGTCGCTGATTTCGCATCTGGCGCTGCGGCACTGGCACGAAAGCGCGTTGAAGCGGGAAAGTTGACGGCTTGGATTTTCGCGTTCTGCCCAGCGGCGACCTGACCCTGACCAACCTGACCACCCCGGCCTGCCTGATCGGGGAAACGGGCGATCTGCAAACCATCTCGATCAGCCTGCGCGGCGGGCGCATCGCCGCACCCGCGCCCGATCTGCCGCAGCTCGACATGGCCGGGGCGATGGTCTTTCCGACCTTCATCGACATGCATACCCATCTGGACAAGGGTCATATCTGGCCCCGCGCGCCCAATCCCGATGGCACATTCGACGGCGCGCTGTCGACGGTCGAGGCCGACCGGGCCGCCAATTGGTCCGGCCCGGATGTGCGCGCACGGATGGATTTCGCCCTGCGCTGCGCCTATGCCCATGGCACCAGCGCCATCCGCACGCATCTGGACAGCATCGCATTGCAGGGCCGGATCAGCTTTCCCGAATTTACCCGGTTGCGCGACGAATGGGCCGGCCGGATCGAGCTGCAGGCCGCCTGCCTGACGCTGATCGACCGCATCGACCCGGAGGGGGGCGGCGAATTCGCCGATCTGGCCGATCTGGTCGCCGAAAGCCGGGGCGTGCTGGGCTGCGTGACATTTCCCGATACGCGGCTGCGCGACCGGCTGCGGGCCTTCTTTGCCCATGCCGGAAAACGGGGCCTCGATGCCGATTTCCATGTCGATGAGACAGGCGACCCCGAGGCCGCCAGCCTGCGCGTCATCGCCGAAACCGTGCTGGAGACCGGCTTTGACGCGCCGGTCACGGTCGGGCATTGCTGTTCGCTGGCGGTGCAGCCGGATGCGGAATGGCTGCATACGCTGGATCTGGTCGCCCGCGCCGGGATCCATGTCGTCAGCCTGCCGCTGTGCAACCTGTATCTGCAGGACCGTCAGGCCGGACGCACCCCGCGCTGGCGCGGTATTACCTTGGTCCATGAAATGGCGGCGCGCGGGATCAATGTCAGCTTTGCCTCGGACAATACCCGCGATCCGTTCTATGCCTACGGCGATCTGGACATGCTTGAGGTGATGCGCGAGGCGACCCGCATCGCACATCTGGACCATTCCCGCGCCAACTGGCCCAACGCGTTCCTGACCAACCCGGCCCGCGCCTGCGGATTTGCCGCGCCCGGCTTTGCCCCCGGCGCGCCCGCCGATCTGGTGATCTGCCGCGCCCGGAACTGGTCCGAGCTGTTCGCCCGCCCGCAATCCGACCGGATCGTGCTGCGCGCCGGGCGCCAGATCGACCGAGACCTGCCCGACTATACTGAGCTTGACCACCTGATGAGGTGACCCATGGATATCGCCGCCGCCAAGGCCGCTTTGATGCATCTTGATCTGGACGACAATCCCGCCGCCGTGCGGGCGAAAAGCCGCGATTTCTTCTGGTATTCGCCGGTTCTCAAGGATCGGCTGGACCATCTCAGCGCGGATTTCGTGGTCATGCCGAAAACCCAGGACGAGGTGATCGAGGTTCTGGCCGCCTGCCACGCCCATGACGTGCCGGTGACGGTGCGCGGCTCGGGGACCGGGAATTACGGGCAGGCCATGCCGCTGGCCGGGGGCTGCGTCCTGCATATGCAGAACATGGACAAGGTGCTGGAAATCAGTCCCGGCCGCGTCGTGACCCAGCCCGGCACCATCATCCGCGAGCTGGACCGCATCACCCGCGACCAGTCTGGGCAGGAACTGCGCATGTTCCCCTCGACCGCCGGGACGGCGACGATTGGCGGCTTCATCTGCGGGGGGTCGGGGGGCGTCGGCTCGGTCCGCTGGGGGATGCTGCGCGATTACGGCAATATCCTGCGCATCCGCGTCGCCACGATGGAGGCCCGGCCCCGCATCCTTGACTTCACCGGCAGGGATCTGGCCCGCGTCAGCCACGCCTACGGCACCAATGGCGTGGTGACGGAAATCGAGATGCCGCTGGCGCCCGCCTATGACTGGGTGCATGTCTTTCTGACGCTGGACGATTTCACCCACGCCGCCGCGCTGACCCATGCGCTGGCCTTGCAGGACGGCATCCTGCTGAAACTGGCCACGGTCTGCGAGGCGCCGGTCGCCGCGCGGTATTTCCAGCGCTTCCGGGGCCATGTCTCTGACACCGACAGCGTCATCGCGCTGATGGTCGCGCCCCATTCCATGGACGGTTTCCTGTCATTCCTGTCCCATGAACCGGGGGCAAGGCTGATCTATCGCTCTGACGCCCATGACTGGGCGCGCGACCCCGGCCCGGCCTATGAATATGGCTGGAACCACACCACCCTGCGGGCGCTGAAGGTGGATCCCTCGATCACCTATCTGCAGGTGCGCTATGCCGGGCCGGACCTTCTGGACAAGGTGGGTGCCATCCGTGCCCGTTTCGGCGATGAGCTGATCCAGCATCTGGAATTCCTGCGCGAAACCGGCGTGATGACCGCGGCCGGCCTGACCCTCGTGCGCTTTTCGACCGAGGCGCGGCTGGACGAGATCATCCGCATCCACGAGGACATGGGCTGCATGGTCTTCAACCCGCATCGCTATACGCTTGAGGAGGGCGGCCGCCAGACCGTCGATGCCCGGCAACTGGACTTCAAGCGGCAGGCCGACCCCAAGGGGCTGCTCAATCCCGGCAAGATGATCGCCTGGGACGTGCCGGACTGGGATTATTCCCGCGCCTATGATTATGCGAGGATGCGACACTGATGCGTGCGCTGGTCGTCTATTGCCACCCCGAACCCGGCAGCTTCAACGCGGCGATCTGCAGCCTTGTCTGCGCCAAGCTGCGCGAGGCGGGTGCCGAGCTGCGCCTGCGCAACCTTTACGCCGAGAATTTCCAGCCCGTGCTGAGCCAGCAGGAATGGCACGATTATCTGGACCCGGCCCGCAACACCCTGCCGGTCACGTGGGATGTCGAGACGCTGCGCTGGTGCAATACGCTGATCTTTGTCTATCCGACCTGGTGGTATGGCCCGCCCGCCATGCTGAAAGGCTGGCTGGACCGGGTGATGGTGCCCGAGGTGGCCTTTCTGATGCCCGATGCGCAAAGCACGAACATCCGCCCCGGCTTGCAGCACATCACCCGGCTGGGCGTCTTTACCACCTGCGGCGCCAGCTTCTTGCTGACCTCGCTGGTCGGGGCGCCGGGCAAGCGCACCTTGCTGCGCGGGGTGGGTTATCTGTGTTCGCCGAACCGGCGCAGCGTCTTTGCCGCGCATTACCTGATGGACAGCTCGACCCCCAAAAGCCGGGCGCAGCATCTGGACCATGTCGACCGCAAGATGGACCGGCTGCTGGCGCCGCTGTGAAAGGACACCCATGACACGCCGCCTGGACTGGGCCCAGTACCGCGCCCCGGAATATGCCGGGATCGATCCGGCGCGGATCATCGCCATCCTGCCCACGGCAGCGATCGAACAGCACGGGCCACACCTGCCCGTCGGCACCGACACCATGATCGCCGAAGGCATGCTGGCCACCCTGCGCCGCGACTGCCCCGAGGATCTGGATATCCGCATCCTGCCGGTGCAGGCGGTGGGCAAATCGACCGAACATCTCTGGGCCGCCGGCACGCTGACGCTGGATGCGCCGACCGCGCTGGCGGCATGGACCCAGATCGGGCTGTCGGTCGCCCGCGCCGGGATCCGCAAGATCGTCATCGTCAACAGCCATGGCGGCAATCTGGATCTGGTCTCGATCCTGACCCGCGAGCTTCGGGTGCAGGCGGGAATGTTGGCGGTCAAATGCCAATGGATGGGCTTTGGCCTGCCCGACGGCATCTATTCCGCGCAGGAACGCGATTTCGGCATCCATGGCGGCGATGTCGAAACCTCGCTGATGCTGGAGTTTCAGCCGGGTTGCGTGGACATGAGCGCCGCGCGCGATTTCCGATCTTCGGCCGAGGGGGCGGCGATCGCGCCTACCGGGCCGGTCAGCTATGGCTGGATATCCTCGGACCTGAACCCCGCCGGCACCGTGGGCGAGGCGCATCTGGCCTCTGCCGAAAAGGGCCGCATGACCGCCACGCATCAGGTCGCGGGGCTGATCGCGCTGCTCAGGCAGGTGCGGGACGCGGCGATCCCGCAGGCGCCCAGCGGCTGGAAATAGCGCCTCGACGCTTCTGCCGCCGCAAAAGCCATGCTAAGCCGGGCGGAACCGTAAAGAATTGGCAGGTATCACATGACGATTGCTGTTGCAGGGCTGGGTTATGTCGGCATGTCCATCGCGGTGCTGCTGGCGCAGCACAATGAGGTCGTGGCGCTGGATGTGAACGCCACGCGCGTCGCGCAGGTGAATGCCCGCCGCTCGCCCATCGAGGATGCCGAAATCTCGAAATGGCTGGCCGAGCAAAGCCTGAACCTGCGCGCCACCCAGGACGCGGCTGAGGCCCTGACCGGCGCCGAATTCGTCATCGTCGCCACGCCGACGAATTACGACGCGCGCTCGAACCGCTTTGACACTTCCAGCGTCGAGACAGTGATCCGGCAGGCCCGGCAATACGCGCCCGACGCCACCATCGTGGTGAAATCGACCGTGCCGGTGGGCTTTGTCGAACGCATGCGCGCCGAGACCGGCTATGACGGCATCCTGTTCTCGCCCGAATTCCTGCGCGAGGGGCGCGCACTTTACGACAACCTCTACCCCTCGCGGATCGTGGTCGGCGACCATGGCCCGGCGGCAAAACGTCTGGCCGAACTGCTGACCGAGGGCGCGATCCGCAAGGACATGCCCATCCTGTTCACCGGCCCGGTCGAGGCCGAGGCGATCAAGCTGTTTTCCAACACCTACCTTGCCATGCGCGTCGCCTATTTCAACGAGCTGGACAGCTATTCCGTGGCGCGCGGGCTGAACACGCGCGAGATCATCG
The DNA here is from genome assembly GCF_003337565.1 of Paracoccus lutimaris. Lineage (GTDB taxonomy): Bacteria > Pseudomonadota > Alphaproteobacteria > Rhodobacterales > Rhodobacteraceae > Paracoccus > Paracoccus lutimaris. Next base: position 125,229 of record NZ_QPJL01000009.1, on the reverse strand, counting down.
ACGGCGTCGGCCTCGACCCCCGGATCGGCGAGCATTACAACAATCCCAGCTTTGGCTATGGCGGCTATTGCCTGCCCAAGGACACCAAGCAGTTGCTGGCCAACTATAACGAGGTGCCCCAGCAGCTGATCGCGGCGGTGGTGGAATCGAACCGCACCCGCAAGGATTTCATCGCCGACCAGATCATCGCCCGCCAGCCCAGACTGGTCGGCGTCTATCGACTGGTGATGAAGGCGGGCTCGGACAATTTCCGCGACAGCTCGATCCAGGGCATCATGAAGCGGATCAAGGCCAAGGGCATCCCCTGCATCGTCTATGAACCCGTGCTGACCGAGGATCATTTCTTTCACAGCCCGGTCATCCGCGACCTGAACGAGTTCAAGCAGCAGGCCGACCTGATCATCACCAACCGCCGCACGCCGGAACTGGATGACGTGGCCGACAAGCTGTTCACCCGCGACCTGTTCGGGGTGGACTGATGCGAGTCCTTGTCACCGGATCGGCGGGCTTCATCGGCTATCACCTGTGCAAGCTTTTGCTGGCCGAGGGCGCCAAGGTCATCGGTCTGGACGCCCATGACGCCTATTACGACCCGGCCCTGAAAGAGGCGCGCGAAGCCCGCCTGCGCCCGCATCCGAACTTCACCCCGATCCGCGCGCGGGTCGAGGAACCGGGCGTGCTGGCCGGGATCTTCGAGCAGCACAAGCCCGATATCGTCGTGCATCTGGCTGCGCAGGCGGGCGTGCGCTATTCCATCGACAACCCCCGCGCCTATCTGGAATCGAACCTGATCGGCACGTTCGAGCTGCTTGAGGCCGCCCGCGCCCATCCGCCCCGGCACATGCTGCTGGCCTCGACCAGCTCGGCCTACGGCGCCAATACCGAAATGCCCTATCGCGAGACGGACAAGGCCGATGCCCAGATGTCCTTTTACGCCGCGACCAAAAAATCGACCGAGGCGATGGCGCATAGCTATGCGCATCTGTTCGGCCTGCCGGTGACGATGTTTAGGTTCTTTACCGTCTATGGCCCATGGGGGCGGCCCGACATGGCGCCGTGGCTGTTCACCAGCGCGATCATGGCCGGCCAGCCGATCAAGGTCTTCAACCATGGCGACATGCGCCGCGACTTCACCTATGTGACCGACCTCGTGCGCGCGATCCGGTTGCTGATGGACGCGGTGCCGGGCGATGCGCCTGTGGCTGCCGAGGACAGCCTGTCCCCCGTCGCGCCCTTTCGCGTCGTCAATATCGGCAATGGCGCCCCGGTCGAGCTGCTGGACTTCATCGCCGCGATCGAGACCGCGACCGGCAAACCGGCGATCAAGCAGATGCTGCCCATGCAGCCCGGCGACGTGCCCGCAACCTGGGCCGACACCACGCTTTTGCGCGCTTTGACCGGCTATGCGCCGCAGACCCGCGTCCCCGAGGGCGTCGCGGAATATGTGGACTGGTTCCGCAGCTACTATCTGTAATCGCTTGCATATGCCGGCCTTCCGGCATAGTTGACGCATAAGAACTCATACACTTGGGGGGCCTCGTACGGGGCTGAGAGGTGCCAGGCACCGACCCATAGAACCTGATCCGGGTCATACCGGCGTAGGGAAGGGTAGAGTGTCACGGCCCCGGGACGCCCCCCTCAGGCCGCCACCCATCCCCCCAAAGCCGACTGGCCCGCCCGCAACGAAAGGCCGGCCATGTCCCACCCTATCGCCCTGACCATCGCCGGCTCCGACAGCGGCGGTGGGGCCGGCATTCAGGCCGATCTGAAAAGCTTTTCGGCGCTGGGGGTCTATGGCGCCTCTGTGATCACAGCGGTCACCGCCCAGAATACCCGCGCCGTCACCGCCGTCGAACTGGTCAGCCCGGCCATGGTCGCGGCCCAGATCGACGCGGTATTCGACGATCTGGACATCCGCGCGGTCAAGATCGGCATGGTCGGCGGCGTCGATGTGATCACAACCGTCTCCCGGCATCTCCGCCGGGTCGTTGCCCTGCGGCCGCTGGCGGTGGTGCTGGACCCGGTGATGGTGGCGAAATCGGGCGATGCGCTTCTGGCCGATGACGCCATGGAGGCGATGCGGTCCGAGCTTTTGCCCTTGGCCACCATCCTGACCCCCAACCTGCCCGAGGCCGCGCGCCTGCTGGGCTGCGATCCGGCCCAGACCCCCGAGGACATGGCCGAGCAGGGTCAGGCGCTGCGGGCGCTTGGTGCCACGCATGTGCTGATGAAGGGCGGTCACGCTGCCGGCGATATCTGCACCGACCTGCTGATCGGCCCGGAACCCCTGACCCTGACCGCGCCGCGCCAGCAGACCCGCAACACCCATGGCACGGGATGCTCGCTCTCCTCGGCCATCGCGGCGGGGCTGGCGCAGGGCATGCATGTGACGCAGGCGGTCAACTGCGCGCATCACTGGCTGCAGGGCGCCATTGCCGCCGCCGACGATCTGTCGGTCGGGCTGGGCCATGGTCCCGTGCATCATTTCCACAATATATGGGATAGATAATGACTGAAACTACTATCCTTGGTGCTGGCGTGATGGGCCTTGCCATCGCGACCGAACTGACCTCGCGCGGGATCCGGCCCCGGATCATCGACCCGGCGGGCAAGCCCGGATCGCATGCCTGCAGCTGGCGCGCTGGCGGCATGCTGGCCCCCTATTGCGAGGGTGAAAGCGCCGAACCCGTGGTCCTGCGCCTTGGCCGTGACGCCGCCGACTGGTGGCAGGCCCAAGGGACCGAGGTCATCCGGCGCGGCACGCTGGTCCTTGCCCCCTCGCGCGACCGGGCGGAACTGGACCGCTTTGCCCGGCTGACCGAAAGCCACAGCGCGCTTGACGCCGCAGGCATCGCCGAACTGGAACCCGAGCTTGAAGGCCGCTTCTCGCGCGGGCTGTTTTACGCGACCGAGGCGCACCTGAACCCGCGCGCCGCGCTTTTGACCCTGCGCGACCGGCTGGCCGAACAGGGCATCCAGATCGAGACCGAGGGCACGCCCAGCGGTCTGGTCATCGACGCACGCGGATATGCCGCCCGCGACCAGTTGCCGGACCTGCGCGGCGTGCGCGGCGAAATGCTGGTCCTGCGCTGCCCCGAGGTGAACCTGACCCGCACCGTGCGGCTGCTGCATCCCCGCATACCACTATATGTTGTGGGTCGTGGGGATGGGATATACATGATCGGCGCCACGATGCTGGAAACCGGCGGCAAATACCGCGTCACCGCCCGTTCCGCGGTCGAGATGCTGAACGCAGCCTATGCCCTGCATCCCGGCTTCGCCGAGGCCGAGATCCTTGAGCTTGGCTCGGACGCGCGGCCCGCCTTTCCCGACAACCTGCCGCGCCTGCGCCGGCGCGGGAGCACGCTTTTCGCAAACGGACTTTACCGCCACGGCTATCTGCTGGCCCCCGCCCTGGCCCGCATGACCGCTGATTACCTGACCACGGGCAAGAAACCGGAGTTCATGGATGAAGATCACCCTTAACGGCGAAGCCCGCGATCTGGCCGGGCCCAGCGTCTCCGACGCGCTGATCCAGATCGGGCTGGGCACGGCCAAGGTCGCGACGGCCCTGAACGGCAGCTTCCTGCCCGCCGCCGCCCGCGCCACCACCACGTTGAACGAGGGCGACGCATTGGAAGTCGTGGCCCCCATGCAGGGGGGCTGAGATGCCGGTATATTACGACACGCAGATCGACAGCGCCCTGATGCTGGGAACGGCGCAATACCCCTCGCCCGCGATCATGGCGCAGGCGTTTCACGCCGCCCAGGCCGGCATCGCCACCGTATCCCTGCGCCGCGAAGGCGGTGCAGGACAGGATTTTCACAAGCTGATCAAGGGCCTGAACATCCCCGTCCTGCCCAATACCGCCGGCTGCCATTCCGTGCGCGAGGCGGTGACCACCGCGCAAATGGCGCGCGAGCTGTTTGAAACCCCGTGGATCAAGCTGGAAATCATCCGCGACGACGACACGCTTTGCCCCGATGTGGTGGCGCTGGTCGAGGCGGCGCGGATCCTCTCTGATGACGGCTTTCAGGTCTTTCCCTATTGCACCGAGGACCTGTCGGTCTGCGGCCGGCTGGTCGATGCGGGTTGCCGGGTGCTGATGCCCTGGGGGGCGCCCATCGGCTCGGGCCGGGGGCTGAACAATGTCTATGGTCTGCGCTCGGTCCGGGCGCATTTCCCGGATATCCCGCTGGTCGTCGATGCCGGGATCGGCCTGCCCAGCCACGCCGCGCAGGCGATGGAGCTGGGCTATGACGGGGTGCTTCTGAACACCGCCGTCGCCAAGGCGGGCGATCCGGTGGCGATGGCCCGCGCCATGGCGCTGGCGATCGAGGCCGGCCGGCTTGCCCACCAAGCCACCCCGATCGAGGCCCGCGACATGGCCGCGCCCTCGACCCCGGTCTTTGGCATGGCGGCGCTGGGACAAGGGGGCATGGCATGACATTTCCGCGCTTTTATCCCATTTTCGACAGCGCCGACTGGCTGCGCCGCGCCCTGCCCTTGGGCGTGCGGCTGGTACAGATCCGGCTCAAGGACCTGCCGCCCGACCGCCTGCTGGGCGAGTTGGCCCTGTGCCGGGCGCTGTGTCACGACCATGGCGCCACGCTGGTCGTGAACGACCACTGGCAGGCGGCGATGGATCTGGATTGCGATTTCATCCATCTGGGGCAAGAGGATCTGGACACGGCCGACCTGCCCGCGATCCGCAAGGCCGGGCTGCGGCTGGGGATCTCGACCCATGATCATGCGGAACTGGACCGCGCCATGGCGCTTGGCCCGGATTATATCGCGCTGGGTCCGGTCTGGCCGACGATCCTGAAAAAGATGAAATGGGAACAGCAGGGGCTGGAGCGGGTCAGCGAATGGCGTCGGCTGGTCGGTGCGACGCCCTTGGTCGCCATCGGCGGCGTCACGCCCGAACGCGCGCTTGAGGCCTTCGCGGCCGGGGCCGATATCGCTTCAGTGGTGACCGACATCACCCTGAACCCCGACCCCGAAAGCCGCATCCGCGACTGGCTCAGGGTGACCGCATGAGCCGCTATATCCGCCAGATGGTGCTGCCGCAGATCGGCACTGATGGCCAGGACCGGATCGAGGCCGCGCATGTGCTGGTCGTCGGCGCCGGGGGCCTGGGCGTGCCGGTGCTGCAATATCTGGCCGGCGCCGGCATCGGCGCGATCACCCTGATCGACCCCGACCGGGTCGAGGACACCAACCTGCACCGCCAGCCCGCCTATCGCATGAAGGATATCGGCCGCCTCAAGGTCCGCGCCAGCGCGCAGGCCGTCGCGCGCCTCAACCCCGGCGTCGAGATGCTGGCTTTGCCCGACCGGCTGACCCCGGCGAACGCGCCCGGCCTGATCCGCCGCGCCGATCTGGTGCTGGATTGCGCCGACAGCTATGCCGCCAGCTATACACTGTCGGATGCCTGTCTGGCGGCGGGAAAGCCGCTGATCTCGGCCTCGGCTCTGGGGCTTGCGGGCTATGTCGGCGGCTTTTGCGGCGGCGCGCCCAGCCTGCGCGCGCTGTTTCCCTACCCGCCCGACAGCGGCCAGACCTGCGCCAGCGCCGGGGTCATGGGGCCGGTCGTCGGCATGCTGGGCTGTCTGCAGGCGCAGATGGCGCTTGAGACGATCCTTGAACTGACCCCCTCGCCGCTTGGGCAATTCACCCGCTATGAGGCCGGCCGCTTTACCCAGTTCCGCTTTGACGGCGCGCCGGAAACCCCCGGCCCCCGTTTCATCGCGCGCGAGGATATCACCCCCGGCGATCTGGTCATCGACCTGCGCCCGGCATCTGAGGCGCCGCGCAAGGCCACGCCCGAGGCCCTGCGCATCCCCGCCTATGGCGCCGCCGGCCCCTTGCCGCAGCCCGGCCAGCGCGCGGTTCTGGCCTGCCGTTCCGGCCTGCGCTCATGGCGCGCGGCGGCGGCGCTGGCCCAGCGCTGGCCCGGCGAAATCACCCTTCTGGCTCTCGGAGACGATTGATGAAACACCTGACCCTTGCCGCCGCCTTCGCCCTGATGGCGCAGCCGGTGCTGGCCGCCGACAAGCTGACGCTGATCCTTGACTGGTTCGTGAACCCCGACCATGCCCCGATCATCGTCGCGCAGGAAAAGGGCTTCTTCACCGAGGCAGGCCTCGAGGTCGAGGTCGTCGCCCCCGCCGATCCCTCGGACCCGCCCAAGCTGGTCGCCGCCGGTCAGGCCGATCTGGCGATCACCTATCAGCCGCAATTGCATCTTCAGGTGCATGAGGGCCTGCCCCTGAAACGCATCGGCACGCTGATCGCGACGCCGCTGAACTGCCTGATGGTCAAGGCCGACGGGCCGGTGCAGCAGCTTTCCGACCTCAAGGGCAAAAAGATCGGCTATTCGGTTTCCGGGGTCGAGGACGCGCTGATCTCGGCCATGCTGAAAACCGCCGGGCTGACGATGGCGGATGTCGAGATGGTGAACGTGAACTGGTCGCTGTCGCCCGCACTGATCGCCGGTCAGGTCGATGCCACCATCGGCGCCTATCGCAATTTCGAGCTGACCCAGATGCGGCTGGAAGGGGCCGAGGGCCGCTGCTTCTTCGTCGAGGAACAGGGTGTTCCGACCTATGACGAGCTGATCTTCGTCGCCAACCCCGCAAACATGGACGCCGACACCAACCGCCGCTTCCTGCATGCGGTGGAACGCGGCGCGCAATATATGGTCAACCATCCCGACGAGGCATGGAAGCTGTTCTCCGGCACCGCGCCCGATCTTCAGGACGAATTGAACGCGGCGGCGTGGAAGGACACCCTGCCCCGGTTTTCGCAAAGCCCGGCGGCGCTGGATCAGGGCCGCTATGCCCGGTTCGAGACCTTCCTGAAAGAGGCAGGCCTGATCGACGAGATCCTGCCCGTCTCGGCCCTCGCCATCGATCTGGGTGCGAAATGAGCAGCGATCCGGACTACGGCCACGCCTTTAGCCGCTGGCGGCAGGCGGCCCCCGACTGGGACGCCTATACCCGCCACAGCTTTGTCGAGGGGATGCGTTACGGCACCCTGCCCCATGCCGCCTATCTGAAATATCTGGTGCAGGATTACCTGTTCCTGATCCATTTCGCCCGCGCCTGGGCGCTTGCGGTGGTCAAGGCTGGCGATCTGGACGAGATGCGCACCTGCTCGGCCACCGTGCATACGCTTCTGGATCACGAGATGTCGCTGCATATCCAGACCTGCGCCAAGGCCGGAATCGACCTTGCCACGATGCAGGCCACGCCCGAGGCGGGCGCCAACCTCGCCTATACGCGCTATGTGCTCGAGGCCGGGTATTCGGGCGATTTCCTCGATCTGCTGGCGGCACTGATGCCCTGCGTGCTGGGCTACGGCGAAATCGGCGCGCGCCTTGCCCATGAGGCGGGACCGGACACGCCCTATCGCGACTGGATCGACAGCTATGCGGGACCCGAGTATCAAGCGGCATGCCGTGCTGCGGGGGAACTCATGGACAGCGCCATCCTGAAACGCCTTGGACCAGAGCCTGAAACCAGCCCCCGCTGGGCCATGCTCGGCAACCGCTTCGCCACCGCCACCCGGCTCGAGGTGGGCTTCTGGGGACTTGGGCAGGCATGACGCTTGCCGCCCGCCTGCAAGGCCGCGCCTGGGTCGACGGGATGCCCCTCTTCGCCCCGGTCGACCTTGCGCTGGCGATGGGCGGCTGGACCTGCCTGCTTGGCCCCTCGGGGGTCGGCAAATCGACCATGCTGCGGCTGGTCGCCGGCCTCGACACCGGCGTCAGCTTTCAGGGCACCATCACCCGCAACCTGCCCGTGGCCCTGATGGCGCAGGACCCCGGCCTGATCCCCTGGCTCGACGTGACCGAAAATGTCACGCTGGGCGCCCGCCTTCGCGGCACGCTCAGCCCTTCTTTCATGTCCAAATATCCCGGGGGGGGCCCGCAAGGGCCGGGGGCAGAGCCCCCCACCGCCAACCCGGCCTCCCGCGCCGCCGCCCTGATCGAGGCCGTCGGCCTGACCGACCGCGCCCATCACCGCCCAGACAGCCTGTCCGGCGGCCAGCGCCAGCGCGTGGCCCTGGCCCGCACCCTGTTCGAGGACCGGCCGCTGGTCCTGCTGGACGAACCCTTCTCGGCGCTGGACGCGCGGACCCGGGCGCAGATGCAGGATCTTTCCGCCCGACTGCTCGCGAATCGCACCGTGCTGCTGGTCACCCATGATCCGGCCGAGGCCGCGCGCCTGGGCGACCGCATCCTTTTGCTGCGCGAAGAGGGGCTGACCGAATGGCCCGCGCCGCCGCCGCGCCCCACAGGCGCCGCCCGCCCCTATGACGCGCCCGAGGTGCTGGCGCTGCAAGCCGATCTGATGCGGGGCATGATGGCATGAAGACCGTCCTTGCCCTGATCCTGACCGTCCTTGCGCTGTGGCAAGGGCTGATCTGGCTGGCCGGCATGCCGCCCTTTCTGCTGCCCGCCCCCGCAGCCGTGGCCGAGGCGCTCTGGCTCAACCGCATCGAGATCGCCCGCAATGCCGGTTTCACCCTGACCGAGGTGGTGCTGGGCTTCACGCTGGGATCGGTCATCGGCGCGGCGCTGGCCGTCGCCATGGGCTTTTCCGCGCGGCTGACCGGCATCCTGCGCCCGATCCTGACCTTCAGCCAGACCATCCCAGTCTTTGCGCTGGCGCCGATCCTGACCCTGTGGCTGGGCTTCGGCATGGCGCCCAAGATCGCCATGACCGTGCTGATCGTCTTTTTCCCGGTCGCGGCGGCCTTTCTGGACGGGCTTGGCCGCACGCCGCAGGCGGCGCTGGATCTGGCACAGGTCATGGGCGCCTCGCGCGGGCGGATCATGCGCCATCTGCGCATCCCGGCGGCGCTGCCGCATCTGGCGACCGGGCTGCGGCTGGCGGCGGTCTATGCGCCCATCGGCGCGGTGATCGGCGAATGGGTCGGCGGCGCGCGCGGCCTTGGCGCGCTGATGATCCACGCCAATGGCCGCATGAAGACCGATCTGGTCTTTGCCGCCCTGCTGGTCCTGTCGGTGATGACGGTGATCTTTGCGCGGCTGGTCTCGGTCGCGCTCAGCCGGATCTGGCGCCGCTACGGCGTCTAGACCAGACCGCTAGACCAACCGGGCCGCGCGGGCCAGATCCTCGGGCGTGTTCAGGTTCAGGAACGGGTCAAAGGGCTGGCTGTCAAAGACCGCACGCCCCGGGTCATAGGCGGCGGCGAATTGCCCGATCCGGTGCAGCCCCGATTCCAGCGCCGCCCGCAGCTGATCCGCCAGCGCCACCGGCCAAAGCGCGCAGGTCGGATGATCGCGCAGCAGGCCGGTCACCGGATCGGCACTGGCCGCCACCGCCAGACCCGAGCGGCCCCGCGCCTCACCCAGCCGGTGCAGCAGGTCATGGGGGATAAAGGGCGTATCCACGCTGACGCTGACGACGCTTGTCGCCCCCTCGGTCGCGGCCCAGCCCATTCCGGCCAGAACTCCGGCCAGCGGTCCGGCGAAACCGGCAAAATCGTCAGGCACCACCGGCAGGCGGTAATCGTCGAACTGATCGGCCTCGCCATTGGCATTGATCGCCAGCCGGTCGCATTGCGGCTGCAGGCGGCGGATGACATGGGTCAGCAAGGTCTCGCCCCCCAGCATCCGCAGAGCCTTGTTGCCGCCGCCCATGCGCGTCGACAGCCCGCCAGCCAGAATGATCGCCGGAACCCGCCGCATTTCAGGCCCGCCTCATTTCAGACCGGCCGCGATCGCGCGCCCCAGCGCAAAGACCCGCTGCTCCAGAATGACCGGGGTTTCACAGACATAGGTCAGCGCCTGCTGGCGGTCCTGAAAGATCCGCATGTCCCAATCCAGCTTTTGCTCTTGCGCGTCGATGGCGTCGAAATCGGGGGGATCTATGGCCTCAAGCCGGGCCATCTCATGGCGGTGCCCCTCGATCCGGGCGGCCAGATCGACCTGCTTGCGGCCATAGCGGGCGATTCCGTCCATCAGGGCGGCGCGATGCGGCTCGATCCGGTCAAAGATCGCCAGCATCAGCGCGGTCAGATGCTGGTTGTCGGCGGATTTCGCGTAATCGGCGATCTCGGCCTCGGCCTGCGGCAGCGGCAGGCGGCGCTGCTCCAGCCGGTCGGCCAGCGCGGCCAGCTCGGGCTTGCGGGCCAGTTCGCGCACCGCATCGTCCGGCGCGGGGCCGGTCCACATCTGGCCCAAGGACAGATGCGGCTGCTTGCGCTGGATGCAGGGCCAGTCGGGATCGGCGCCCCCCTCGGCATGGGCCGCGCCGGCCAGCAGGCCGAATGCCACAAGAAGATATCTCACGCGCCCCCCTTTCGCCGGGCCCAGAGCCCCTTGGACGGATCATACATGAAGACCGCACCCGCAAAGAACAGGATCAGACAGCCCGTCACCGCTGCAAGAGACAGGGGATTGATCTGGCCGTAAAGGGCAAAGCGGATCAGTTCCACCGCATGGGTAAAGGGATTGGCCGCGCAGATGTCATGCAAAAGGGTCGAGCTTTCGGCCATGCGCCACAGCGGATAAAGCGCGCTTGAGGCGAAAAACATCGGGAAGATGACAAAATTCATCACCCCGGCAAAGTTTTCAAGCTGCCGGATGGCCGATGACAGGAACAACCCCATCGCCCCCAGCATCAGCCCCGACAGGACCAGCGCCGGCAGCACGGTGATGTAACCGAACAGCGGCGGATCGACGCCCCAGAACCAGGCGATGGCCAGAAACACATAGACCTGGATGATCGACACGATCACCCCCGCCACCAGTTTCGACCCCAGCAGGAACCAGCGCGGGAACGGGCTGACCAGCAGCGTGCGCATCGCCCCTGTCTCGCGGTCATAGACCATGGAAAGCGAGGATTGCATGCCGTTGAAGAGCTGGATCATCGCGCAAAGGCCGGGTGTTACATAGACCTCGTAGAGGACATAGGTCTGATAGGGCGGCGTGATCGACAGGCCCAGCACGGCGCGAAACCCGGCGGCAAAGATGAAAAGCCAGACCAAGGGCCGCACCAGCGCCGCCAGAAACCGGCCGCGCTGATTGACAAAGCGCAGCGCCTCGCGCCGGGTGATGCCCATGAAGGCGGTCAGCCACATGCGCGGCGTCAGAATCTGGGGGCTATGGCGGTCGCTCATGCCGCGTCCCCCGTCAGGTCCAGAAAACGGCGCGTCAGGTCGCCACCGCCGATCCGGGCGGCTGTGCCATCGGCCAGCACCCGGCCCTGATGCAGGATGACCAGCCCATCCTCGGGGCGGATCTCGTCCAGAATATGCGTGGCCCACAGCGCCGAGACCCCCTGCGCGGTCAGATCGCGGGTCAGGGCCACGACCTCGGCCCGGGATTTCACGTCAAGGCCCACGGTCGGCTCATCCAGCAGCAGGATTTCCGGGCGATGGATCAGGGCACGGGCGATCTCGGCCCGGCGGCTTTGGCCCCCCGACAGCGCCGAGACGCGGGCATGCAGCCGGTCCGACAGCCCGACCTGCGCCAGCACCTCGGCGGCGCGGATCAGCGCCTGACGCCGGGGGATGCCATGCAGCGCGGCGTGATAGGTCAGGTTCTGGGCCACGGTCAGATCGGCATCCAGCGCCCGGCTTTGAAAGACCACGCCCAGCCGCGCCAGCGCCGCGCCGGGCTGGCGGCGCAGGTCATGCCCCGCGACGCTGATCCGCCCCGACGTGTTGTTGTAAAGCCGGGTGATCAGCGAAAACAGCGTCGTCTTGCCCGCGCCGTTCACACCCAGCAGCGCGGTGAAGCTGCCGCGCGGCACCGACAGCGACACATCGGACAGCGCCTGAAAGCCACCAAAACTGTGGCTGACATGGTCGATCTCAAGCGCGGCGCCCATCGCGGTTACTGGATGTTGAACACCGCCTGCTGGGTTTCCCCCGAGCTGCCCGGAACCGACAGCGTATAGCGCCCCGGCACGATGGCGACAAAGCTGACCGAGGCGGTGCCGGCATCGTCGAATTCGATGCTGTGCATGCCGGTGGGGCGGATCTCGATATCGTTGATGATCACCTCGTCGATCCAGACCGCGCGAAAGAAATCGCCCCCCGACAGCGCCAGTTCCTGACTGCCATCGGCATTGATGTCGATGCGGTAATAGCCGCCCGATTTCAGCTTGTATTCGGCGCTGGCCACCGGCTTGCCGGAAGCCAGCGTCAGGGCCGCCAACTGGGTGCGGTTGTCGCGCGCCAGCATCCCCGAAAAGCCGTAATCGAACTTGGCGCCAGCCTCGTGGACACCGGCCTTGGCCGCGTCGTCATCATCGGCCCATGCGGGAAAGGCCAGACCAAGGGCCATCGTCAGGGCAATCAGCAAACGGGTCATGTTCATTCCTTTCAGGGGTCAGTTCGGCATCAGTTCGGGGCCACGACCACGCCCCAGGGCTGCTGGCCCACGGGCACGGATTTCACCACCTTCATCGCGGCGACATCGATCACCGAAACGTCGTTCGAATTGCCATTGGTGGTGAACAGGAACTTGTCGTCGGGGGTAAAGCCCATCTGCCAGACGCGCTGGCCGACCAGCAGATAGTCCAGCACCTCATCGGTGGCGCCGTCGATCACTGCGACGCGGTTCGCCGGACCCAGCGCCACAAAGACGCGGCTGCCGTCGCGGGTCACGCGCACGCCGACCGGCTGGATCGCCTCGGGCAGGACGCCGGGGATCTGGAAGGTGATCTTCTTGGTGATCGCCTGCGTCGCCGGGTCGATCACGCTGACCGAGCCGCCGATTTCCGAGCTGACGTAAAGCTTGCTGCCCTGATCGTTGAACTGGGCAAAGCGCGGACGGCTGTCCACCAGAACATTGGCAAAGATTTCAAAGGTCTCCGAGTTGATGAAATGCGCCATATTGGTGGTTTCGCTGGTGTTGATCACCACCTTGCCATCGGGGCTGATGCCCATGCCCTCGGGCTCAACCCCCACGGGGATCTCGGCCAGCATCTTGTGGGTCTTGGTGTCGACCACGGTGACCAGATTGTCGTCCTCATTGGCGATGTAAAGCGGGTTGCCCGAGGGGTGCAGCACGAACAGTTCCGGGTCCGGCCCCGAGGGCAGCGTATGGGTTTCCTGCATGGTTTCGGGGTCGAAAACCCGCACCAGATCGTCATCCGAGGCGCAGACATACAATTCCTTGCCATCGGGGCTGATGGTGATGCCGCGCGGGCGGGCGCCGACCGGATAGGTGCCGATCACCTCCAGCGTCTCGCTGTCCAGCACGGTCACGTCATTGCCGCGTTCATTGCTGACAAAGACGCGGTTCGCGGCCGCGGGCGACGCCGCCACCAGCAGCGCAAGGGTCGAAAGGGCAATGCGGTCTATCATCCTTGGCCTCGGAATTTGCATTCGGTTTCGGGGCGGTCGATGCCCAGCGTGTCCAGCGCCGAGCTTTGATGCAGATACTGGTCCTGCGGGCTGACCGAGACGGTGACCGACCCGGTGGTCAAAAGGATCGGCTGGCGCAACTGGTGGTCCCAGTCGCGCAGGGTCAGTTTCTGGCCCTTGAAGCCCGCGATCTCGAAGGCCGGGGACAGCAGAAATTCGCGCAGCTTGGCGGGATCGGCGCTTTGGGTGCGCGTCGCCGCCTCGCCGATCATGCGCAGGGCAAGCCAGGTCTGGTAATCCTCTTCGCGCATGGGGCGGATCGCCAGTTCCTCGAAACGGTTCTGGAACTGGGTCGCCCCCCAGGCCTCAAGCGCGGGGTGCCAGCTGCGCGGGACCAGCCCGGCGGAACCCGCGACCGGCCGCGCGTCCCAGGTCTGATAGGGCAGCCACAGCGCGAAGACCCCCGCCTCATCGGCGGCGATCAACACGTCATGTTCGGCCGCGCGCTGGGTAAAGACCGGCATCTGCGCCTGCACCTGCACATGGCCGGTATCGGTGCGCCGGCCGCCGCCGGTATCCTCATAGGTGCGTTCCTCGACGATCCTGGCGCCGAATTTCACCGCCGCGCGGCGATAGGCACCGGCCAGCGCGATGTCCTGCGGGTGGCTGCCCTCGACCAGGAACCAGTCGGGCCAGCGTTTCCACATCAGGAACTGCGCCAGCGCATCGGCCAGCATGGCATGGCTGGGCGCGACATGGATGGTATTAGCGCGGCAATCGGCACCGCGCAGATTGTCGCCCCGCGCCTGCGCGTTCAGGATCAGCGCCGCATCGCCGGCCTGATCGGCCAGCGCCAGCGTCTGCGCCTCGTCGGCCAGCACGACGATGAAGGGGATGCCCTGACCCAGCAGCTTTTGCAGCTCGGGGCCGGCGGTTTCGGGGGTGGCGGCGACCTCGATCGCCTCGAAATCCTGACCCATGAAGCGGCCGGTGGTGTCATTGTCCTGAATGGCCAGCCGCGCGCCGGCAAAGCCCAGATCGCCGGGACGCGCATCCAGACGCGAAATCGGCGGCAGGCTGGGCGGATCGACGCGCAGGACGGCGGCGCGCACAGTGGTCTGGGGTGCCTGCTGGGCCATCGCCGTGCCGGCCATCGCGCAGAACCCCGCGAGAAATATCGTGAATATGCGGATCATCGCGTCCCTCCCCCGCTGGCCATCATGGCGAGCAAATACGCTGTCGCCAACCCGACAAAGGTCCCGGGTGGACCCGGGGCAAATCACCCGCGACCTTAGTATGATGGACGTGCCGGGCGGCGCGGCGCATGGTCTGCATCAGCCCCGCACCGCGCAGGAGAGAGCAAGGATGAAGATACTGACCGCAGCTCTGGCAGCAACGCTGGCCATGGCCACCGCCGCATTTGCCCATGGCCCGCCGCGCCTGAAGGTCGAGCTGACGCAAAAGCTGAACGCCACCCCCGACGAGGTCTGGGCCGTGATCGGCAAGTTCGAGGACATGAACTGGCATCCCGCCGTCGCAAAGACGGAAATCACCGGCGACGGCTCGGTCGATCAGCTTGAGAAATCCACCCGCGTCCTGCATCTCAAGGCCGATGCGGGCGATCCGACCATCACCGAGGTGCTGTCAAAGCTGCAGCCAGAGAAACGCTGCTATGGCTATTACATCTCGCAGGTCGAGGTGACGGTGCTGCCGGTCTCGAACTATGCCTCGACGATCTGCGTCAAGGACGAGGGCGGCAAGGCGCTGGTCAGCTGGAAGGGCGGCTTTTATCGCGGCTATCCCAATAACGAGCCGCCCGCCGGTCAGGATGATGCAGCGGCGAATGCCGCCGTCACCGGCGTCTATCAGGCCGGGCTGGACGCGCTGGCCGAACGTTTCGGCAAGGCCGAATAGACCGGGATCATTGCGCCGGTTCGGCGAGAGTCATTGCGCCGGTTCGGCGGTGACCAGTTCGCCGCCGACCGCAATCCAGCCGTCGCTGCCTTCGGGAAACCAGTTCACGCCGGTATATCCCAGCGCGACGGCGCGCTTGGCGGCGTTCCAGCTCATCCAGCATTCGGCCTTGCAGAAGAACACCACGGGCGCCGCCTTGTCGCCGCCTGTGGCGCGACTCAGGCCCAGCGCCAGCCGGTCCTGCTCCTCGGCCGAGATGCGGTCATAGCCGGTGTCGTAAAGCCAGACAGCGCCGGGGATGGTGTGATGCGCCTTGGCATTCCAGATCGTGCCTGCGGGCAGACCCTCGGGGCGCTTCTGGCGCGGCATCGCGTCAAGAAAGGGCACGCCCTGCTGGTGCAGCGCCACGGCCTGCGCGGGGCCAATCACCACGGCGCCTTGCAGCGTTTCGGGCACCGGCGCGCGATAGGGTTCGCCGCGAAAACCGTCCGGCTCGGGCACGGGCTGGGCGCCGGCGCTGCCCGCCAGCATCAGGGCCAGCAGGGCAAGGCGCAGGATCATCCCCCCGCCTCCTTCAGCGCCTTGCCGTAATCGTCGATCAGAGGCACGCCCGCATCGTGCAGGATGGCGTCGATTTCGTCCTGATGACGGCGGATCAGGCTGTTCAACTGCCGCTTCCATTCCTGTTCATCGGGACGCACGCCCATGGTGATGCGAAAGAACATGCGCGGCCCCTCGGCCTCTTTCAGCAGGGGCGTGAATTGCAGTTCTGGGTCCGGCTTGACCAGCGGGCCGGCCAGCGGCCCCCAGATCACGGCGGCACCCAGATCGCCCGATTTCACCTGCGCCAGCATGTCGCCGACCGGGTTTTCCACCCGGCGATCCACGAACAGGTCCCAGCCGCGCATGTTCTTGGCCAGTCCGGCGCGGGCAAGGTTGGTCGCGGGGGGCGTGCCGGCGACGACGCCAATCGGCTGATCCTTCAGCGCCGGATCGGACAGCGTATCGACCCCGGCCAGCGGCCCATCCTTGCGCGTCACGATGCCGTAAGCCGAGGTATAATAATGGTTCGTGTTCTGAACCATCTCATCGCCCTGGGCATAGCCGATCACCACGTCGCAGGCGCCCGCGCGCAGGGTCTTGCGGATAAAGCCCGTGCCTTGCGGAAACCAAGTATAACGCACCGGCAGGCCCAGCTTTTGCCCGATCAGTTCGGCGATGCGGTTTTCAAACCCGCTGCCGTCCTCCATCGACATCGGCGCGGCGGCCGGATCGGCACAGACCCGCAGCGCGTCATGCGCGCGCAGATCGGCGACCTGCGCCGCACCCGCCCCGGCCATGCAGGTCAGGGCGGCGGCAAGGGCCAGAGGACGGATCATCCTTCCATGCAGGATTTCTCCTGCGCCATGAACTCGTCGGACTTGGACGCCTTTTTCGCCGGGCGGCCGCGGGCGACGGAATCGGTGCCGCGCACCAGCAGATAGACATAGATGTCGTCGATATAGCACCAGACGTTCTTGTTGGTGCCAAAGGCCGGCATCACCTGATTGGCCGCCGCGTTGACGTTCTGCTTGCCCGAGGCGACGACCCGCTGGAATTCGTAATAGTCGATCCGCAGCACCGAATCCTTGAGCGCGGGGGCATAGGTCGAGCCCTCGCCATCCGGGCCGTGGCAGACATGGCATTCGGCGTGATAGCGTCGATAGCCCGAGAATACGGCGTAATCGACCACGCCATCGTCGATCTTGAAGGTCGGGATGCCGTCCGCGTTATACCAGCGGCCGTTCTCCATATAGTCGGCGGTGGTGTCCATGCCGTTGGGCAGGATGCTGTTGCCGCCCGCAGTGACCTCGGCGCCGGGCGTGACCTCGGTCGGCGCGGGGACGCTGCCCTCTTCGACCCCGGGGGTCGGGATGTCGGGCTTGGCCTGATCCTGCGCAATGGCTGCGCCGGCCATGCAGGCGCAGATGCTCAGCGCTGCAAGGCTGGTGATGGCTTTCATATTTTTCCTCCGCTGCTCGTTTCCTCAGACAGAACCGCCCCAGTCTATCGCTGGGGCGGCTCTTTCCTTGTGTTGTTTTGCGATTATGGGCCGAAAGTATTAACCGCCGCTGGGCGCGCCCGGCAGTTCAAAGACCGTCAGCTGGCCGCCAAGCTCGGTATAGTCGCTGAGCGCCGCATAGCCGCCCACGGCGCCAAGCCCGTCATTGGGGTTGGTCAGACCGGCCGCCAGACCGATCCCGGCCCAGCCGCCGACGCCCGACAGGATGCCGACATACTGCTTGCCGCCATGCTCATAGGTCATGACGTTGCCGATGATGCCCGAGGGGGTCTTGAACTTGTAAAGCTCGGCCCCGGTATTGGCATCGACCGCCTTCAGATAGCCCTCAAGCGTGCCATAGAAGACCACGTCGCCCGCCGTGGCCAGCGCCCCCGACCAGACCGAGAACTGCTCGGGCAGCGACCATTTGATGGTGCCGGTGGTGTTGTCCCAGGCGATGAAGTTGCCCATGCCGCCATGGCTGTCCGGCGCCGGGAACATCGACAGCGTGGCGCCCACATAGGGCTGGCCGGCGGTATAGGCGACGCGGAACGGCTCATAATCCATGCAGACGTGGTTTGTCGGCACGTAGAACAGCCCGGTCTTGGGCGAGAAGGCCGCCGGCTGCTGGTCCTTGGAGCCCAGAGCCGCCGGGCAGATCCCGGTCGAGTTCTCATCCTCGCCGTTTTGCTGGGTCGAGTATTGCGCCACCACGGCCGGACGGCCATAGGTTTCCGAGGCCGGGTCCATGTCGACACCGGTGGTCCAGTTCACCTTGGGATCGAATTTTTCGGCGACCAGCAACTCACCCGTTTCGCGGTCCAGCGTATAGCCAAGGCCGTTGCGGTCGAAATGGGTCAACAGCTTGCGGTCCTTGCCGTCGATCTGCTGGTTGGTCAGGATCATCTCGTTGATGCCGTCATAATCCCATTCGTCATGGGGCGTCATCTGATAGAACCATTTTGCCATGCCGGTATCGGCGTCGCGGGCCATGATGGTCATCGACCATTTGTTGTCGCCCGGACGCTGCGACGGGTTCCAGGTCGAGGGGTTGCCGGTGCCGTAATAGATCAGGTTCAGGTCGGGGTCATAGGAATACCAGCCCCAGGTGGTGCCGCCGCCGATCTTCCACTGGTCGCCCTCCCAGCTTTTCAGCGAGCTGTCGGCGCCGATCGGCTTGCCCAGCACCATGGTCTTTTCGGGATCGACCAGCATTTCGGCATCCGGGCCGGTGGAATAGGCCTTCCACACTTCCTTGCCGTCGGCCAGCGCATAGGCAGTCACCCGGCCCCGCACGCCATATTCACCGCCCGAGACGCCGACGATGACCTTGTCCTTGACCGGCAGCACGGTCGCGGTGTTCGTTTCGCCGATGGCGGGATCGCCGGTCTTGACCGACCATTTCACCGCGCCGGTCTTGGCATCCAGCGCCACCAGCGTCGTGTCGGCCTGATGCATCAGGATCATGCCATCCGCATAGGCCAGACCCCGGTTCACCGTGTCGCAGCACATGACCGCGATGACGTTCGGGTCCTGCTGGGGCGCATAGCGCCACAGGATCTTGCCGCTGTCATTCAGGTCCAGCGCGAAAACATTGTTCGGAAACGGTGTATGGACATACATCACATCGCCGATCACCAGGGGCGAGCCCTCATGCCCGCGCAGCACCCCGGTCGAGAAGGTCCAGGCCACGCGCAGGTCCTTGACGTTGTCCTTGTTGATCTGGTCCAGCGTCGAATAACGAGAATTGGCATAGTCGCCGGTCTGGATCGCCCATTGCTGCGGCTTGGCGATTTCGGCCAGAACGCTGTCATTGGCCAAGGCCGAACCACCGGACAACAGCAATACGATCCCGGCGCCCTTTAGCAGATTTTTCATGATCTTCCTCCCACCCGTGGACAGGCGCGACTCGTGACGCACCGTCATCCTCGGGGAAAGGTTCGGGCCGGGCCGGATATGCGTCAACGCAACCGGCCCGGCCTTGGGACTAAAGTCTTAGGATAACTCGGCAATAGGTATGGGATTATTTCCCCGATCCCGCCGCATTCCGAAAACCGCTCTCAGCCCAGCCGTTCGGCGTGCCAGTGGATGTGGTCGCCCATGAAGGTCTGGACAAAGAAATAACTGTGATCATAGCCTTGCTGCATGCGGAACACGCCGGGCTGACGGCGCTCGGCCATGGCATGGGCCAGCGCCTCGGGCTTGAGCAGGTTCAGGAACTGGTCGCTGGTCCCCTGATCGATCAGGACCTCGCCCGGATAGCCTTTTTCGCGCATCAGAAGCGTGGCGTCATGACCCGCCCATGCGGCACGGTCCTCGCCCAGATAGGCGGTGAGCTGCTTGCGGCCCCAGTCGGATTCCGAAGGGTTGGCAATCGGCGCAAAGGCCGAGACCGACTTGTAACGCTGCGGAAAGGTCATGGCGATGGTCAGCGCCCCGTGGCCGCCCATGGAATGGCCGGTGATGCCCTGCGCCTCGCGGTCCAGCGCGAAATTGCCAAAGACCAGCTCGGGCAGTTCATGGGTGATGTAATGCCACATCTTGAAATGCGGCGCCCAGGGCGCCTGGGTCGCATCGACGTAAAAGCCGGCGCCCTGCCCCAGATCATAGGCTTCGTCATCGGCGACGCCCTCGCCACGGGGCGAGGTGTCGGGAAAGATCACCGCGATGCCGGCCTCGGCCGCCCATTCCTGCGCGCCGGCCTTGACCATGGCGTTTTCATGCGTGCAGGTCAGGCCCGACAGATACCACAGCACCGGCACCTTGCGATGTGCCGCATCGGGCGGCAGGTAGATGGCAAAGGTCATCGGCGTGCCGGTGGCCTGCGACTGGTGGCGATAGACGCCCTGCACACCGCCAAAGCTGCGGTTTTCGGAAACGGTCTCATAGGCCAGCACCATGGCTATTCCCCCTTGGTCAGATCGTGAAACATCACCAGCGCATCGACATAGCCCTGGACCGGATGCAGGAACGCGCCCGGCAGGCGGCCGACGATGTCGAACCCGGCCTTTTGCCAGGAATGCACCGCGTCGGCATTGGTCGAGACGACGAAATTGAACTGCATGGCCCGAAAGCCCTGATCCCGCGCCCAGTCCTTGGCATGGGTGACAAGCGCCCGGGCAATGCCCTTGCCGCGCGCATCCGTATGCGTGGCAAAGCTTGCATTGGCGACATGGGACGCCGGGCCGGGCCGGTTGCGGCCGACATGGCTGATGCCCAGCACCCGGCCATCGAGTTCGGCGGCAAAGGCGGTGAAGGGCGCGGCGAACCAGTCCGCCAGCGCCTCGTCACGGGAAATGTCGGGCGGGATGCAATAGGTCTCGCCCGCGCGGTAGACGGGTTCAAGGATCGCCCAGATCGCCGGATGATCCGCAGGCGTGGCGGGACGGATCAGGATATCGCTCGTCCCGCCGCCGGTCATTTCAGCTCGTCCACGGAACGGATAACCTTGCCCAGCAGGCCGTAATCCAGCGCCTCTTGCGTGTTCAGCCAGAAGTCGCGCTGGGTGTCGGCCTCGATCCGCTCGATCGGCTGGCCGGTGGCCTCGGCAAAGATCTGGTTCAGCCGGTCGCGCATCTGGCGCACCTGCTCGGCCTGGATCATCATGTCGGTCGAGGTGCCGCCGATCCCGCCCGAGGGCTGATGCAGCAGAAAGCGGGTATTGGGCAGGCAGTAGCGGTTCTCTTTCTCGGCGCCGACAAAGATCAGCGCGCCGGCCGATGCCACCCAGCCCGAGCCGATGGTGCGCACGGTCGGGCGGATGAACTTGATCACGTCATGGATCATGTCGCCCGATTCCACATGCCCGCCGGGCGAGGAGATCAGCATGTTGATCGGCGCGTCGCTGTCCTCGGCCAAAGCCAGAAGATGGGCGACGGTGCGCTGCGCCAGCTTGTCGTTGATGGCACCGGCGACGATCACCGTGCGCGACTTGAAGTAGAGCTTGCCGATCTTGTCCCCTTCGGGAAGGCCAAGCCCCTCTTCCTTGGGCGAGTCCGGACGGCCGGGCGCGTCATCGTCGTCATCGTCATCGTCGTCCAGGTGAAAATGCTTAGCCATAAACGGTCCTTTCAGGTTGACGGCGGAAACGGTTGCCCGTCCCCGCCGTCCTTTTAACTAAGCAGGCGTTTACGATCAGTAAAGGACGACCGAGCGAATAGACTCGCCCGAATGCATCAGATCGAAACCCTTGTTGATATCCTCAAGCGGCATGGTGTGGGTGATCATCGGGTCGATCTCGATCTTGCCGTCCATGTACCAGTCGACAATCCGGGGCACATCGGTGCGGCCGCGCGCGCCGCCAAAGGCCGTACCCTTCCAGATCCGGCCGGTGACGAGCTGGAACGGACGGGTGCTGATTTCCGCGCCCGCCGCAGCCACGCCGATGATGATCGACTGGCCCCAGCCGCGATGGGTGCATTCCAAGGCGTCGCGCATGACCTTGGTGTTGCCGGTGGCGTCAAAGCTGTAATCCGCGCCGCCGATCTGGTCGAAGGGGGTCTTCGTCATATTGACGATTTCCTGCACGACATTCTCGACGTTCCTGGGATTGATGAAATGGGTCATGCCGAAACGTTCGGCCATGGGTTTCTTGTCGTCGTTCAGGTCAACGCCGATGATCATGTCGGCGCCGGCCAGACGCAGGCCCTGAATGACGTTCAGCCCGATGCCGCCAAGGCCAAAGACCACGGCTTTCGCGCCGATCTCCACCTTGGCGGTGTTGATGACCGCGCCGATGCCGGTGGTCACGCCGCAGCCGATATAGCAGATCTTGTCGAAAGGCGCGTCAGGGCGCACCTTGGCCACGGCGATTTCCGGCAGCACGGTATAGTTCGAGAAGGTCGAGCAGCCCATGTAATGGTGGATCGGCGTGCCATCCAGCATGCTGAAGCGGCTGGTCCCGTCCGGCATCAGCCCCTGCCCCTGCGTGGCGCGGATCGCCGTACACAGGTTGGTCTTGCCCGAGAGGCACGACGCGCATTGCCGGCATTCCGGCGTGTAAAGCGGGATCACATGGTCGCCCGGCTTCACCGAGGTCACGCCGGGGCCGACCTCGACCACCACGCCCGCGCCCTCATGGCCCAGAATGGCGGGGAACAGCCCCTCGGGATCGGCGCCCGAGCGGGTGAATTCGTCGGTATGGCAAATGCCGGTGGCCTTGATCTCGACCAGGACTTCGCCGGCCTTCGGCCCCTCAAGGTTGACCTCCATGACCTCCAGCGGTTTTCCGGCCTCAAGGGCGACGGCGGCGCGTGTTCTCATCTGCTTTCTCCTTAGCTGGGTCGGGCGCGCGGCCCGGAGTCATTTGCTGGGTTCATGCCAACGGGGGCCGGTTTCCCGGCCCCCAAGGTGATGCCGTTCCGCGCCGCAAGGTCAAGCCGGCAATGCGCCAGTTCGCTTGGCGATATGCGTCGCGATCGCGTCCATCAAGGGCGGCGACAGCGCGTCATAGGGCTCGAGCCCCAATTGGCGCAGCCGGGCGCGGATGCCGTCCATGCGCGACGGATCGACGCCCGATTCGATGACCGAGCTGACGAAGGCCGCGAATTCCGGCGCCGACCAGCCGGTATCGTCCGACAGTTCCGTATGGACGAAATCAAGGCCGTAGAACGGATGGTCCTTGTTCTCGATCCGGCCATACATATGCGTGCCGCAATCGCGGCAGCGATGGCGCTGGATCGGCGCGTCACGGTTCACCACCTCAAGCTTTTCGGCGCCCTGCGTCACCTCGACCGCATCGCGCGAGATCACCGCGACCTGGCTGAAGACGGCGCCGGCGGGTTTCCAGCATTTGGTGCAGCCGCAGACATGGTTATGCGCGGTCTGCCCTTTCAGCGTCACGCGCACCGGATTGCTGCTGCACAGGCAGTGCAGCGTGCCGCCGGCAAAGCCGGACTGGCCTGCCGCGATGCCGTTATCGACGGCGGGATGAATCTTTACCCCGGATGTATCTGCCATGGTCATGCCTCCCCATAGACGACCGATGGCCAAGGGTCGCGCCGGGGCCTTGGGCACACAAGTGGGCAAAAGGTTGTATTATCGCGGGCTTTCACGCCTCGGGGCGGGTCACAAGCCAGGCGCCGATGGCGGTGCAGGTCAGCGCCTGAACGGCGATGATGCGCGGGTCCAGCCCCAGCCAGAAGGCCCAGCCGACCCCCGCCGCCATGGCGGTGACCGACCAGATCTTGGCGCCGCGCCCGATCACGCCGCGCTTGCGCCAGGCGCGGATCGGCGGGCCGAATTTCGGATGGCGCATGATTTTCGCCGCCAGCCGCGGCGATGAGCGGGTAAATGCAAAAACCGCGACCAGCAGGAAGGGCACGGTCGGCACCACCGGCAGGAACAGCCCGATGGCGCCCAGAATCGCCGCCACCCAGCCGAGGATCAACCAGAACAACTGCATCTTACTAATCCACCAGATCCCGCAGGATCGCATTCAGCACCGGGCGTCCCGTCGCGGTCGCAGCCAGCCGCCCCCCCGCCTGCGTGACCAGCCCCAGCCCGATCAGATCCGTCACGCGACCCTGCGGCAATTCCGGGCCATGGGCAAGATAGCGCGCGACCTCCATCCCCTCGGTCAGGCGCATGGACATCAGCAGATATTCCATCGCCCGGTCCGAAAGCGTCAGCACCTCGCGCAGGCTGTCGCCATTGCCGCGCGCCTCGACCGCCGCCAGCCATTCGCCGGGGGCGCGATGCGCCTCGGTCGCCCAGCGGCCATTCGGCAGGCTTAGCCGGCCATGGGCGCCCGGCCCCACGGCGGCCCAGTCGCCCTGCCGCCAATAGACCAGATTGTGGCGGCTTTCGGCACCGGGCCGGGCGTGGTTCGAGATCTCATAGGTGGGCATGCCGGCCGCTGCGCAGATCTCTTGCGTGTCCAGATACATGTCGGCCGAGATATCGTCATCGGGCAGACCTTTGAGACCGCCTTTCTCGTGGCGGGCGCCAAAGGCGGTGCCCGGCTCGATGGTCAGTTGATAGGCCGAAAGGTGATCGACAGCCATGGCCAGCGCCTCGGTCAACTCGCGCCGCCAATGAACGCGATCCTGATCCTGGCGGGCATAGATCAGGTCAAAGCTGACCCGTGTGAAACAATCCCGCGCGATGTCGAATGCGGCGCGCCCCTCGGCCACGCTGTGCATGCGGCCCAGCCGGCGCAGATCGTCGTCGTTCAGCGCCTGCATCCCCATCGAGACACGGTTGACGCCGCCATCGGCATAGGCGCGAAAGCGGCCGGTTTCGATGCTGGTCGGATTGGCCTCAAGCGTGATTTCGATGTCATTGGCAAAGGGCCATTGCGCCCGCGCCGCCTCGATCACGGCGGCGACGGTTTCGGGTGCCATCAGGCTGGGCGTACCGCCGCCAAAAAAGATGCTGTTTAGCACCCGGCCCGGCAATTCCGCCCCTAGCCGGGCAATCTCGGCGCGATAGGCGGCCAGCCAGCGCGGCTGGTCGATATTCGCCGCGACATGGCTGTTGAAGTCGCAATAGGGGCATTTCGCGGCGCAGAACGGCCAGTGGACGTAAAGCGCGAATCCCCCTGCCCGCCAGTCATCGGTCAGGGCGGCGGTGGGGCTGGGCTGGTTGGGCATCTATTCCCTGAATGCGGTGACTTCGATCTCGACCTTCATTTCGGGTCGGATCAGGCCCGCGACAACCATCGTGGCTGCTGGTAACGCATCTTTCATCGCGTCACCCAGAACCGGCGTGATCTCATCCAGCAGCGCCGGGTCGGTGATGGTGTACTGCACCCGGACGATATCCCCGGGCGCAAAGCCAGCATCAGCCAGCGTGGCGAAGATGGTGGAGAATGCGTTCCGGGCCTGATCAGCGGCGCTGTCGGGCATGGTCATCGCCGCATAATCATAACCCGTGGTGCCCGAGACAAAGCACCACGGACCCTTGACCACGGCCCGGCTGTAACTCAGCGCAGTTTCAAAGGGAGATCCGGTCGAGATTCTACGCAAAGGCGGCCTCAAGCTTTTGAAAGGCGCGGGCGCGATGGCTGATCGCATTCTTTTGCGAAGGCTGCATCTGGGCATAGGTCACGTCATGGCCTTCGGGAACAAAGATCGGGTCATAGCCGTGACCCAGCGCCCCGCGCGGCGGCCAGACCAGATGGCCCGGCGCGACCCCTTCGAAGATTTCCTCATGCCCGTCGGGCCACATCAGGATCAGCGTGGCGCGGAACTGGGCGGTGCGGGGCTCGGGCGCATTGCGCGCCTCCAGTTCGGACCAGGTGCGGGTCATGGCCTGCATGAAATCGCGGCCATTCGGCGTTTCCGCCCAGTCGGCGGTATAGACGCCGGGCGCGCCGTCCAGCCCGTCCACGGTAATGCCGCTATCATCGGCCAGCACCGGCAGCCCGGTCGCCAGCATGGCGGCGCGGGCCTTGATGCGGGCATTGCCGATAAAGCTGTCTTCGGTCTCGACCGGCTCGGGCAGGCCCATTTCGCCAGCCGAAGTGACCTCGATGCCATGGGGCGCCAGCATCGCGCGAATCTCATCAAGTTTGCCGGCGTTATGCGTGGCAACCAGCAGCCGCCTTTCGGTGAACTTCCTCATGTGGTGGCGGCTTTCTGGGCGCGGACCAGCTCGGCGATCCCGCCCTCGGCCAGATCCAGAAGCTGGTTCATCTCGGCGCGCGAGAAGGTCGCACCTTCGGCCGACATCTGCACCTCAATCAGGCGGCCCGCACCGGTCATGATGAAATTGCCGTCGGTGCCGGCCTCGCTATCCTCGGCATAGTCCAGATCCAGCACCGGCTGGCCGGCATAGATGCCGCAGGAGACCGCAGCGACATGGTCCATGATCGGGTCGGTGCTGATGATCCCGGCCTTCAAGAGCTTGTTCACCGCCAGGCGCAGCGCGACCCAGCCGCCGGTGATCGAGGCGCAGCGGGTGCCGCCATCGGCCTGGATCACGTCGCAATCGACGACGATCTGACGTTCGCCCAGAGCGCGGCGATCGACGCCGGCGCGCAGCGCACGGCCGATCAGGCGCTGGATTTCCTGCGTGCGGCCCGATTGCTTGCCCGCCGCAGCCTCGCGCCGGTTGCGGGTGTTGGTGGCGCGGGGCAGCATGCCGTATTCCGCCGTCACCCAGCCCTGCCCCGAGCCTTTCAGAAAGGGCGGCGCCTTGTCCTCGATGGTGGCCGAGCACAGCACGCGGGTATCGCCACAAACGATCAGGCAAGAGCCCTCGGCATGGCGCATCACGCCCGTTTCGATTGAAATCGGGCGCATATCACTTAAATTCCGGCCAGAGGGGCGCATCATTCATTCCTTTCCGGGGTTTTGCCGTCCAGATACAGGTGCAAGACCCCTTTTCGCAACCCGAGAGTGCCCGCACGAGCGCCGATGTCCGAGAACGCCCAGCTTTCCGATCTGAACGACCGCTCACGCGAGGTGTTTCGCCGCGTGGTCGAGGCCTATCTGTCCACGGGTGAGCCGGTCGGCTCGCGCACCCTGACCCGTGACATGACCGAAAAGGTCAGCGCCGCCACCATCCGCAACGTCATGCAGGATCTTGAACATCTGGGCCTGCTGGATCACCCGCATGTCTCGGCCGGGCGGATGCCGACGCAGCTGGGACTGCGGCTGTTCGTGGACGGGCTAATGGAGGCCGGGCCGGTTTCCGCCACTGACCGCGAGATGATCGACGAGACGCTGGGCCGGGACAGCGGCGATACCGGCGCAATGATGGACCGGGTCAGCACGGCGCTGTCGGCGCTGACGCATGGCGCCTCGCTGGTATTGATGCCCAAGCAAGAGGCGCCGCTGCGCCATATCGAATTCGTCGGCCTTGCCCCCGACCGCGCGCTGGTGGTGCTGGTCTTTGCCGATGGCCGGGTTGAGAACCGGGTCTTTACCCCGCCCCCCGGCCATACCGCCAGCTCCATGCGCGAGGCGGCGAATTTCCTGAACGCCATGGCCGAGGGGCGCACCCTGGCCGATCTGCGGGGGCGCATCAGCCATGAGGTCCGCGCCGCGCGCCGTCAGCTGGATGATGTGGCGGCAGCGCTGATCGCCTCGGGTCTGGCAATGTGGGATGGCGAATCGAACGACCGGCTGATCGTTCGCGGCCGCGCCAATCTGCTGGCGGATGAGCTGGCCGATCTGGACCGTATCCGCACGCTGTTTGACGATCTTGAGCGCAAGCGCGATATCGCGGAGTTTCTGGAACTGACCGAGCAAGGCGAAGGCGTACGGATTTTCATCGGGTCCGAGAATAAGCTTTTTTCACTTTCGGGTTCCTCTCTGGTGGTTTCACCCTATATGAATGCCGACCGAAAGATTGTAGGCGCGGTTGGCGTCATTGGTCCGACGCGGCTCAATTACGGGCGCATCGTGCCGATTGTCGATTACACCGCGCAGCTGGTCGGCCGGATGATCTCCGGCCGGAAAGGATGAGGACATGACCAGGAATAACCCGAGCGGCAGCCCGCTGGACGACGAGGAATTCATTGATCCGCTGGCGGATGACGCCGCCTCGCCCGAGATCGAAGCCATCATCGCCGAGCGGGACGAGTATCGCGACCGCTTCATGCGCGCGCTGGCCGATGCCGAGAACGCCCGCAAGCGTGCCGACAAGGACCGCCGCGACGCCGAGCAATATGGCGGCTCGCGCCTGGCCCGCGATCTGCTGCCGGTCTATGACGCGCTGAGCCGGGCGCTGGACAGTGCCGGCGACGACCAGCGCGCCGCCGCCGCAGCCCTGATCGAGGGGGTCGAGCTGACCCTGCGCGAGCTGAAGAACGTCTTTACCAAGCACGGCATCACCGTCATCACCCCCGAACTGGGCGAGAAATTCGACCCCCAGCGCCATGAGGCGATGTTCGAGGCCCCCGTCCCCGGCACCGTCGCCGGCAGCATCATTCAGGTGATGGACAATGGGTTCATGCTGCATGACCGGCTGCTGCGCCCGGCCAAAGTCGGTGTCAGCTCGATGCCGGCAAGCTGACCAGCAAGAACTGGTCTGGATATGAAGAAACCCCGGAAATTCTCCGGGGTTTTTCTTTGGCTGATGGATGGGCATTCTACTAATTATGGTGGTCTGTAGATCTGCTTCCACCAGATATTGCGATCAATTCCCGGCAAGAATGCTGCACAACCGATCAAGCTGATCCAGATCGCGATAGGTCACGACCAGCTGTCCGCCATCCTGCCCGGCATGATTGATCGCCACTTTCATCTTGAGATGGGCAGTCAGATCTCCCTCGAGCGCGCGGGTATCGGCATCCTTTTCGGTGCGCGGCTTTGCCGGTTTCGCGGTCTTGGGCTCGGCCAGACGGCGCACCAGTTCCTCGGTCTCGCGCACCGACAGGTTCTTTTCGATGACTTTGCGCGCCAGTTCGACAGCATTCGGGACGGTGATCAGTGCCCGTGCATGGCCAGCGGTCAGCTTGCCCTCTTTCAACCAGGCCTGAACCTGTTCGGGCAGGTTCAGAAGCCGCAGAAGGTTGGCAATATGGCTGCGGCTTTTGTTCAGCGCATCGGCAAGCCTTTCCTGCGTATGGCCGAAACGGTCCATCAGCTGACGATATGAGGCGGCCTCCTCGATCGCATTCAGGTCGGCGCGCTGGATGTTTTCAACAATCGCAACTTCCAGCACCTCGGTGTCGCTGAGCTCGCGAACGATGACCGGAACTTCGTGCAACTGCGCGATCTGTGCCGCGCGCCAGCGGCGTTCGCCGGCGACGATCTGGTAAAGGCCGCGATCGCTGGGGTGCGGGCGCACGATCAGCGGCTGCAGCATGCCCCGACCCTTGAGCGAATCGGCCAGCTCTTGCAACGCCTCGGGGGCGAAATGCCGGCGCGGCTGATCGGGATTCGGGGTCAACTGCTCG
The DNA here is from genome assembly GCF_003337565.1 of Paracoccus lutimaris. Classification (GTDB taxonomy): domain Bacteria; phylum Pseudomonadota; class Alphaproteobacteria; order Rhodobacterales; family Rhodobacteraceae; genus Paracoccus; species Paracoccus lutimaris. The sequence continues at coordinate 96,075 of NZ_QPJL01000009.1, read as the reverse complement.
ACCGGCAGGATCTGGCGCGGCGCGGGGCGTTCCGAGGGGATCAGATCCACATCCGCCATAAGCGCCGAAAGGCCACGACCCAGACCGCGTTTTTCCAGTTTATTGTCAGACATGTTTCCCCCCTACGCGGCCACGGATTGACGCGAAAGGAACTCTTTCGCCAGTTCGCGATATGCGGCGCTGCCCTTGGAATTCGAATCGTATTGCAGCACCGGCATGGCATGCGACGGCGCCTCGGACAGGCGGACATTTCGCGGAATGACGGTGCGATAAACCAATCCGGACAAGGTGTTGCGGGCGTCTGCCTCGACCTGCTGCGACAGATTATTGCGATTGTCAGCCATGGTCAGCAGCACACCCTCGATACGCAGATCCGGGTTTGCGCTTTGCCGCACTTCCCGCACGGTCATCAAAAGCTGTGAAAGTCCCTCAAGGGCATAGAATTCAGCTTGCAAGGGCACCAACACGCTATCTGCCGCCACCATCGCATTCAGCGTCAGCAGACCAAGCGCCGGCGGGCAGTCGATCAGGATATAATCGATGGCCGTCTGATCGGCGAGCTTGCGGCGCAAAAGCTGGGTTCGGCCAGGCCGATTGGCCAATTGAAAATCGGCCGAGGACAGATCACTGTTCGACGGCACGATGCGCAGATTGGCAATTGCCGTGTCTTGCAGAGATTCCATCAACCCTTGATCGCCGGCAAGAAGGTCATACGACGTCAGCTTGCGCGCTTCGGGCGGCACACCTAGGCCGGTCGAGGCATTTCCCTGCGGATCCAAGTCGATGACAACAACCTTATGTCCCTCCTCGGCAAGCGCCGCACCCAGATTGATGGCTGTCGTGGTCTTTCCGACCCCGCCTTTCTGGTTGGCGACGGCAATGATCCTTGTCTCAGACATGAGTAATCCCCGTAATTTCCAGAACAGCCGCGTCGGAATCAGTGTTGCTGGGATGCGCTTTGAGGTCGAAGGACCAATCGCGACGGGCCTCGGCAACTTCATTCTGCCAGTTCCGGCCTTTCATCAGCCACGCCCTTCCAGCCGCATTAAGATGTCGTTCAACATATGCCATGAGCTGCGGAAGCGAGGCAAGCGCGCGGGCGCTGACATTTGCGGCATCCAGCCGATCCACAGCCTCGATCCGCTTCGCGATCACCGTGGCATTCTTCAGCGACATCTCTCGAATCACTGAACGCAGGAAGCTTGCCTTGCGCTGGTCGCTTTCGATCAACGAAACACTCAGATCGGGACGGCAGATCGCCACGACAAGACCCGGAAACCCCCCTCCGCTACCCAAATCAACCCAGCTGCCGGTTGCATCGGCGGCAAGATCAACCAGCGCCCGACTGTCGGCGATATGGCGCGATTCGATTTCGTCCAGCGTGGTGGGCGAGACCAAGTTTATGGCCGGGTTCCATTTGCGCAACAGCGCGGCATAGCCGGCTAGCGCCTCTGTTTCACGTGAAACATCGCTCATGCTGAGCGGCGCTTTCCGGCGCGGATCATCGCAAGAAGCAGTGTCAGCGCCGCCGGAGTCATGCCTTCGATAACCGAGGCCGCCGCTATGGTCGCCGGACGATGCTGGTTAAGCTTGGATTTCAGCTCGTTAGACAGTCCGGACAGCGCGCCATAATCGAAATCCGCTGGGATCGCGACGGCCTCTTCCTTGCGCAGCAACTCGGCATCCTTCGACTGGCGATCTGTATATTGATGATAGAGCGCATCGATAGACAACTGATTGATGGTTTCTGCATCAAACCCGGCCAGAACCTCATCCAAGGACAGCACTGTTTCGCGGGAAATATCCTGCTGTGCCAAAAGCGCGAACAGACTGCGGCGGGTTCCGTCCTGCCGAACGTCAATGCCGACACGCTCAAGTTCACGCGGAGTGAAGCTCGTTGTCTCGGCCCGATCTCGGGCGGCGTGATACTTTCGCATCTTGTCTGCAAAGGCTTCAACTCGCTGTGTCCCAATGCATCCCAATTCAATACCAAAGGGAGTCAGGCGTTGATCTGCATTGTCAGCGCGCAACGACAGCCGGAACTCGGCGCGCGAGGTAAACATCCGATAAGGCTCGCTTACCCCGCGCGTAATCAGATCGTCGATCATCACACCGATATAGCTTTGCGAGCGGCTGAAATGGACCGCCGCCCTACCCTGCGCACGCAATGCGGCGTTCAGACCAGCGACAAGCCCCTGCGCAGCTGCCTCTTCATATCCTGTCGTGCCATTGATCTGCCCGGCAAGGAAAAGCCCAGACAATGTCTTGACCTCCAGCGCAGGTGTCAGCGCGCGTGGATCGACATAGTCATATTCCACCGCGTAGCCAGGTTGAATGATCTGCGCCTCCTCCAGGCCCCTGATGGAGCGCACATAATCCAGTTGCACGTCTTCCGGAAGCGACGTCGAAATGCCATTCGGATAGACCAGATCGCTGTCAAGCCCTTCAGGTTCAAGGAAAATCTGGTGCGATTCCTTATCGGCAAAACGTACAATCTTATCCTCGATCGAGGGACAATAGCGCGGGCCGATGCCGTCGATCCGGCCGCCATACATTGCCGAACGACCCAGATTATCGCGAATAATGCGGTGGGTTTCCGCGTTCGTATAGGTGATCGCACAGCTGACCTGCGCGGCTTCGGGCCCTGTATTCAGGTATGAGAACATCGCGGGCTGTTCATCACCGGGCTGCTGCTCAAGGCCGTCCCAGTCGATGCTTGCTCGCAAGATGCGCGGCGGCGTGCCAGTTTTCAGACGTCCAAGCGGCAGGTTTAGCGGTCGCAACGACTCTGCCAGCCGGACTGAGGCATCATTTCCCCAACGCCCTGCCCGCCGCGTGACCTCTCCGATATGGATCAGCCCGTTCAGAAAGGTCCCAGTTGTCAGGATGATCTGGCGCGACGCAATTTCCGCGCCGTCCGCAAGGATCAAACCTGTGATCTGGCCCTGGTCTTGCAGGAGTTCTGCAGCTTCGCCGATAATCAGAGTGATGCCCGGCTGCGCCGCCATTGCCCTTTGGGCAGCGGCGCGATAGAGGTTGCGGTCAGCTTGTGCGCGCGGACCCTGTACTGCAGGGCCTTTGCGCCGGTTCAGCAGGCGAAACTGAATGCCGGCGCTATCGGCAAGGCGCCCCATGACGCCATCCAGTGCATCGATTTCGCGCACCAGATGACCCTTGCCCAACCCGCCAATAGCCGGATTGCACGACATCGTGCCCAGATCAGCTGCATTCAGCGTGATCAACGCAGTTTCCGCGCCCATGCGGGCCGAAGCCATCGCGGCCTCAAGCCCAGCATGGCCTCCGCCAATCACGATTACGTCGTAATGTTTCACGTGAAACCCTATTTCCCGATACAGAACGAGGCAAAGATCTCGTCCAGATAATCCTCGGCGCCAATCCGCCCCACCATCACCGCCAAAGATTGCGCCGCCTGACGCAAGGATTCAGCAAGAAATTCCGGTGGCAGCTGACGATCCACCTGTAGCGCTGCCGCGGCCCGCACCAAAGCCTCAGCCTGCCTTTTGTGCCCGACAAGACCAGAATCGGCAGCCCGGACACGAAGGCGATCATAGACCATATCCAGAAGCTCGGCGACCCCTTCCCCAGTCCGTGCCGAAACGGAAATCCCCGACCCGGAAATCAGATCCGCCTTGGAACGGACAAGGATATCACCATCCCTGACCGGCTCGGCGCTCATGCCGTTTTCAGCCAGATGTATGCGTAAATCGGCGGATTCCGCACGTTCCCGCGCGCGTTGGATGCCCATGGATTCCACGGGATCGTCACTATCGCGCAATCCGGCCGTGTCAAGGAATGTCACGGGAAGGCCGCGCAGGTCAGTCCGCAGTTCAAGAACATCGCGTGTCGTGCCGGCGATGTTAGTCACCAGCGCGATCTCTCGCTGACCGATCCGATTGAGAAGGCTGGACTTTCCGGCATTTGGGGGGCCGATGATCGCGACCTCATAGCCGTGCCGCAGCCGCTCCGTTGCCGGATAGCTGGCCAGCATACCTAGAATTTCGCTACGAACCTCTTCAATCAGTGCGAAGACCTCGTCGGGAACGTCTTCAGGAACTTCTTCGTCGGCGAAATCGATGCTGGCCTCAACCAGGGCTCCGGCCCGGACAAGCTTTGCCCGCAATGCGTCAGATTTACGACCCAATTCCCCCTCTGTCGCGCGCATTGCCAGCTTGCGCTGCGCCTCGGTCTCGGCAGAAAGCAGATCGGCCAGACCCTCGGCCTCAGCCAGATCCATGCGCCCGTTCAAAAAAGCCCGGCGGGTGAATTCCCCAGCTTCAGCACGGCGCAAACCGCGTGCCAACAAGGCTTCTGTCAGACGATTAGCAATGACCGGAGCACCATGCAGATGCAGCTCAGCCACCTCTTCCCCGGTATAGCTGCCCCCTTCCGGGAACCAGATCACCAAGGCACGGTCGATCAGGTCATCGCCGTCCCGCAAGGCACGCAAATAGGCCTTGCGCGGTTCAGAAATCACACCAGCTAGGGATTCCAGGGCGCTGCGCGCCCTGGATCCGCTCAGGCGAATGACGGAAACACCCCCGCGGCCGGGGGGCGTAGCCTCGGCAAAGATCGTGTCCACCGCATCCCCCGCGCCGTCAGGCGTTCATCGAATCGAAGAACTCGGAATTGGTCTTGGTCTGCTTCAGCTTCGAGATCAGGAACTCGATCGCATCGGTCGTGCCCATCGGGTTCAGGATGCGGCGCAGCAGATAGGTCTTTTGCAGATCCTTGGCATCGACCAGCAGCTCTTCCTTGCGGGTGCCGGATTTCAGGATATCCATAGCCGGGAAGACACGCTTGTCAGCGACCTTGCGGTCCAGCACGATCTCGCTGTTGCCGGTGCCCTTGAATTCTTCAAAGATCACCTCGTCCATGCGCGAACCGGTATCGATCAGCGCCGTAGCGATGATGGTCAGCGAACCACCCTCTTCGATATTCCGCGCGGCACCAAAGAAGCGCTTCGGACGCTGCAAGGCATTGGCATCGACACCACCCGTCAGCACCTTACCCGAGCTGGGCACCACAGTGTTGAAGGCCCTACCAAGTCTTGTGATCGAATCAAGAAGGATCACAACATCTCGTTTGTGCTCGACCAGACGCTTGGCCTTTTCGATTACCATTTCCGACACGGCGACGTGGCGGCTCGCCGGTTCGTCAAAGGTCGAGGAAATCACCTCACCCTTGACCGAGCGCTGCATGTCGGTGACCTCTTCCGGGCGTTCGTCAATCAGCAGAACGATCAGATAGCATTCGGGATGGTTCTTTTCGATCGAATGCGCGATGTTTTGCAAAAGCACCGTCTTGCCGGTGCGCGGCGGCGCCACGATCAGCGAACGCTGGCCTTTGCCGATCGGCGCGACCAGATCGATGATCCGGGCCGAGCGGTCCTTGATCGTCGGATCCTCGATTTCCATTTTCAGCCGCTCATTGGGGTAAAGCGGCGTCAGGTTGTCAAAGGCGACCTTATGACGGGCCTTGTCCGGGTCCTCGAAATTGATCTTTTCGACCTTGGTCAAGGCGAAATAGCGCTCATTTTCGCCGGGTGCGCGGATCACGCCCTCGACCGTGTCGCCGGTGCGCAGGCTGTGCTGGCGGATCATGTCGGGGCTGACATAGATGTCGTCGGGACCGGGCAGATAGTTCGCCTCGGGCGAGCGGAGAAAGCCGAAACCGTCCTGAACCACCTCAAGCACGCCATCGCCGCCGATATCCCAGCCGTCCTCGGCGTGTTCTTTCAAGAGCGAGAACATCATCTCGCCCTTGCGCATGGTCGAGGCGTTCTCGATTTCCCATTCCTCGGCCATGGAGAGCAGGTCGGCCGGGCTTTTGGCTTTCAGATCGGACAGGTTAAGGCGTTCTTCGGTCATACTTGGCCCTATGGACGCGGCACGCCGACAGGGTCGGGGCGCGTGGGGAAACTGTATCAGGAAAATTCCCGCCGGACGGCGGGTGCGGCTGACATAGGCAGTTTTCCCCTGCGAGTCAATTCCCGCCCGGTTTTCAGAACCGCAGGATCACCGAAACCACGATCACGACCATAAGCAGCGTCGGCAATTCGTTCATCATCCGATAGCGCCGCCCCGTCAGCCCCTGCCCGCGCGCCAAGGCCTTGCGCTGCCCGGCCAGCCACATGTGAAACCAGGTCATGCCCAGCACGCCCGCTGCCTTGCTCCAGGGCCAGAGATCGCTCCAGACCACGACTCCGGGCGTCAGGACCAATGCCAGACCCGCAAGCCATGTCACGACCATGGCCGGGTTCATGATCATGCGCAGCAGCTTTTCTTCCATGATCTGGAAGGATTGCGCCGGCTCGCCGCCATTCTGGCCGCGTTCGGCGTGATAGACGAACAATCTGGGCAGATAGAACAGCCCTGCCATCCAGGAAATCACCGCCATCACATGCAAGGATTTCACCCAAGGGTAAGCAAGGCTCAGAAAGTCAGTCATCGGGCACCTCTGTGCCGTACTTCTCTTAAAATAAGATGAAGATAAAGAAGGATGATGTTGTGGTAGGGCCTGTGGATGACGGGAAAACCGTGTTTCACGGCAAAAATCCCCAAGCCGGCCCTGCTGTGCATAAATTTCCGAAATAATCCAGAATCTCGATTTTTCGTTTTTTTGTAGATGTTTGCACGAATGATCCCTGTGGATGAATTTGTGGAAAGCGGATTCGCTCACAGGCTGTGGGCAAGATCGCTCGGCTTGTCGACATGTGGAGAAATTGTCAGCGTTCCTGACCTGTTCACGGGTCTGATCCACAGGCATGAAAAAGGGGGCGGGATCCCCACAGATCCCGCCCCCTGAGTCGCCCGGTCTTATCCACAGAGTTATGCCGTGGCGCTGCCCCTTGCGATCAGCTGGCGCGCCGCGATGGGCGCCATGATGGCGATGCCGATTAGCGTCGCGATCAGATGCGGCGCCACCAGCAGGATGGCGGCAATGACCAGAAGCGCGCGCTCGATCCGCCAGAGCGGGCCGAAAAGCCAGCCGGTGATGGCCGAGGACAGCGCCCAGATACCCAGCATCGCGCCCCCTGCCGCCAGGAAAAAGGCGGGCCAGGTAAAGCCGTCCGTCACCAGCAGCAGCGCCGGCTGGAAGGCAAAGACAAAGGGCACCAGCGCCTTGCCCATGGACAGCCGGAAGGCGGTATTGCCGGCGTTGAAGGCATTGGCATTCGCGATCCCCGCCGCGGCATAGGCCGCCAGCGCCACGGGCGGGGTCACATCCGCCAGCACGCCGTAATAAAAGACGAAGAAATGCGCGACGATGTCCTGCACGCCCAGCAGGCCAAGGATCGGCGCCGCCACCGCGACCATGATGATATAGTTCGCGGTCGTCGGAATGCCGCAGCCCATCAGCACGCAGACCACCGCCGTCAGCAGCAGGGTGAACAGCAGCGTCCAGCTGGGCACCGTCATCACCTCAAAGGGCAGGAAAGCCAGCGCGGCATGGACCGATTCCGCCCAGCCGGCGGCCAGACCTGTCACCATATAGGCGATCTTGAAGCCGACGCCGGTCAGCGTCACCACGCCGATCACCACGCCGACCAGCGCGGCGGCGGCGGTCACCGACAGCGATTGCTTGGCACCCAGCACAAAGCCCTCATAGACGCCATGGGCGGTGGCCTTCAGCCCCTCGGGGATGCCGCGGGCGCGGACCTCCTGGATGATCAGGACGGCGGTACAGGCGGTGATCGACCAGAACGCGGCGGCAAAGGGTGTGCGCCCCGAGACCAGCACCCCGATCAAGATGATCAGCGGCAGGACCGACAGCCAGCCGGCCTTGAACACCTTCCAGGCATTGGGCAGCTCGCTGGGGTGCAGCCCGCGCAGGCCAAGGCGCTTGGCCTCAAGATGGACCTGAACCAGCACGCCAAAGAAATGCATGAAGGCCGGGACCAGCGCGGCGGTCAGGATCGTGGTCAGTGGCACGCCCAGATATTCGATCATCAGGAAAGCCACGGCGCCCATGACCGGCGGGGTGATCTGTCCCCCGGTGGACGAGGCGGCCTCGACCGCGGCGGCGAAATGGCGCGGGTAACCGACGCGGATCATCGCCGGGATGGTCAGCGCGCCGGTCGTGACCGTATTGGCGATCGAGGACCCCGAGATCGACCCCAGAAGCGCCGAGGACAGGACCGAGACCTTGGCCGGCCCCCCCGCATAGCGCCCGGCAGCGGCGCTGGCCACGTCGATGAACAGCTGCCCCAGACCGATCCGCGTCGCCATGACGCCGAACAGCACGAAATGGAACACATAGGTCGCGATCACCCCCAGCGCGGTGCCATAGATGCCCTGGCTGGTCAGATACAGGTGGTTGACGATATTGGTCCAGCTGGCGCCCGGATGGACGAAGATGCTGGGCATGTACTGCCCGAAATAGGCATAGGCCATGAACAGGATGGCAATGACCGGCAGCGGCCAGCCCATGGAACGGCGCACCGCCTCAAGCAGGACCACGATCAGGATCGTGCCCATGACCACGTCGATGGTCAGCGGATTGCCGACGCGAAAGGCCAGTTCGTCATAGATCCAGGGCACATAAAGCGCCGTGATCGCCCCGGCAAAGGCCAGTACCCAATCGACCAAAGGCAGGCCCAGAAAGGCCAGCGGGCCGCGCGCGACCTCGCCCTTGCCCCAGGCGGCAAAGGCCAGAAAGACCACGAACAGCGTCACTGCCATATGCAGCCCGCGATGGACGACGGCCTGCGGAATCCCGAAACCGGCGGTGTAATAGTGATAACAGGACAGAAGAAACAGCAGGATACCGGCCAGAATGGCCACCGGGCGCAACAGATCCCTGAACCGCAGTTCGGGGTCAAATTTCTCCTCGATTTCCTGCAGCTGATCGGCGGTCAGCAGGTCCGGCTCGTCATAATGTTCGGGTCGCTTGTTGTCGGTCATTCTTTTTCGTCCCTGCTGAAGCAAAGGGCGCGGATCATCTCCGCGCCCCGTTTGGTCTTATTTCAGAAGCCCGGCTTCCTTGTAGAAGCGCTCGGCCCCCGGATGCAGGGGCAGGCCCAGTCCGTTCAGGGCGTTTTCCTTGACGATGGCCTTGCCCTTGGCATGGCCGGCATCAAGCTGCTTGCGGGTATTGTCGTTCCACAGCGCCTTGGTGATGCCATAGATCAGCTCTTCGGGCTGGTCGGCCGAGGTGATCCACTGCGCGCCGACCGAGATGGTGGCGACATCGGCCGCCTGACCTTCATAGGTGCCGGCCGGGACCACGTCCTTGGCAAAGAACTTGTAGTCCGCGGTGATCTTGTCGGCCAGTTCGCCGTCGATCGGGACGATCACCACCTCGTGCTGGCTGGCCAGCTCGGCGATGGCGCCGGCCGGATAGCCGCCGACAAAGAAGAAGGCGTCCATGGCGCCGTCCTTCATGCGGTCGGCGGCCTGATCGGGTTTCAGATATTCGGGGGTGATGTCGGCCTCGCCCAGACCGGCGCCGTCCAGAATGATCTGCGCATCGACCAGCGTGCCCGAACCCGGCTCGTCCAGCGAGACGCGCTTGCCCTTGAGATCCGCGACCGAGGCAATGCCGGAATCCTTGCTGGCGATCAGGTGGATCGATTCAGGATAGAGGTTGGCGATGGCGCGCAGCTTGGCGGCGGCGGGCTTGCCGTCCCAGATGCCGGTGCCGGTCTGCGCCCAGGCGGCCACGTCGCCCTGGACAAAGCCGGATTCCAGCGTGCCGCCCTCGATGGCGTTCACGTTGGCGACCGATCCGTTCGAGGCCAGGGCCGAGGCGACCAGCCCCGGCACCCCGCAGGCGCCGCCATCCTCGCAGGCGCGCGATCCGGGCGGGGCCGAGATCGCGTTCGCGAGCAACCCGCCGATCGGGTAATATGTGCCTGCCGTGCCGCCGGTGCCGATACGGAAAAAGCTCATCTCCTGCGCGCCGGCAAAGCCGCCGACGGTCACCGCAATTGCGGTCGCAAGACCCAGAATGCGTTTGGTGAACATGGATACTCCCCTAGATATGGTTGTTCTTGGTCGAGGTTAGACGCAGCAAAGCCGGTTAGACAACCGTTCTATGTCTAGGCAATTCCACGTATCCCGGCGCTGCCCGCTCGCATCGGCGTGAAGCGCCGGCGTCAGATTCCGTCATCGGGTGGTCGCATTTGATGAATTGCTTTTCGCGAAACCCGTGCAATTCTGGCCCGGACAGCCATCATGCCAGCCACCGGAATCCCAGCCATGCTGAACACAGCCGAAATCCTGAACGAGCTTGACCAAAGGCGGAAAGATTATTCGCTCAGCCACGACCTTTACTGCGACGAAGGCGTCTATCGGGCCGATCTGGAAAACCTGTGGTATCGTGAATGGGTCTTTGCGATCCCGGCCTGCGACATCCCCAAGACCGGCAACCACGCCACCCTGCAGATCGGCGAATATCCGATCCTCGTGGTGCGCGGCGCCGATGGCCAGATCCGGGCATTCCACAATGTCTGCCGCCATCGCGGCCAGAAACTCTGCCCCAAGGAAAACGGCTCGTCGCCGAAACTGGTCTGCCCCTATCACCAATGGACCTATGACCTTGACGGCCGGCTGTTGTTCGCGCGCGACATGGGGGCGGATTTCGACGCCTCGAAATTCAGCCTCAAGCCGGTGCATTGCCGCAGCGATGGCGGGCTGGTCTATATCTGCCTGGCCGACACGCCGCCGGAGTTCAGCCGTCTGGGCGGCTTCATGAACGACTATGTCGGTGCCTCGGATCTGGTCAGCAATGCCAAGGTCGCCTTTACCTCGACCATCGTCGAGAACGGCAACTGGAAGCTGGTGATCGAGAACAACCGCGAATGCTATCATTGCGGCGGCAGCCACCCCTCGCTTTGCCGGACCTATTCCGACAATCCGCTGATGACGGTGATGGAGGGGCCGAATGCCGCCTCGCCCGAGATCCTTGCCCATTGGGACCGCTGCGACAAGGCGGGCCTGCCGGCGCGTTTCGTCAACGATCCGGGGATGCAGTGGCGGTTCGCCCGCGTGCCGCTTTTGAACAATGCCGAAAGCTTCACCATGTCAACCAAGGCGGCGGTGAACCGGCGCATGGGCACGATCCCGTGGAACGACGCCGGCAGCCTGATGTTCTATCACTTCCCGTCGAGCTGGAACCACTTCCTGCCCGACCATGCCATCGTTTTCCGCCTGCTGCCGATCAGCCCGACCGAAACCGAGGTCACCAGCAAATGGCTGGTCCACAAGGACGCGGTCGAGGGCAAGGATTACGACCTGAAGGCCCTGACCGAGGTCTGGCTGAACACCAATGACGAAGACCGCCGCGTGGTCGAGGAAAACCAGAAAGGCATCCTGTCCCCCGCCTATGAGCCCGGCCCCTATTCCCCCAATCAGGAAGAGGGCGTGATCCATTTCGTCGACTGGTATGTCCGCACCATGCGCGACCGGCTGTCCCCGCGTCCGGCCATGGCGGCGGAATAATGGCGACGCTGATCAAGGCATTCGGCGACACGCCGTGGAAGGATGACGAGCCGCTGGAATGCGCGATGGTGGTGCCCGAAACCTCGGACACCGCCACATTCACCTTTCGCGCGCCTTCGGGGGCGTGGTTCGACTATCAGCCCGGCCAGTTCGTCACGCTGGACCTGCCGGTGCCGGGCGGCAACGTCCAGCGCACCTATACGATCAGCTCCAGCCCCTCGCGGCCGCTGTCGATCTCGGTCACGGTCAAGGCCCAGCCGGGCAGCACCGGCGGGCGCTGGATGATCGACCATCTGCGCCCCGGCATGCGGCTGAAAGCTTACGGCCCCGCCGGGATCTTCAGCTTCCTGCGGCACGAGGCGCCGAAATACCTGTTCATCTCGGCCGGGTCGGGGGTCACGCCCCTGATGTCCATGACCACATGGGCCTGGGATTCGGGCGAAATGCCGGACATCGTCTTTGTCCATGCCGCGCGCAGCCCCAGCGACATCATCTTTCGCCAGCGGCTTGAGGGCATGGCCGATCGCGTGCCGGGCCTGCAATTGCGCTTTTCGGTCGAGGAATCCGACCCGTTCCGCACCTGGCACGGCTATCGCGGCCGGCTGAACCAGATCATGCTGGGCCTGATGGCGCCCGACTACCTGGACCGCGAGGTGTTCTGCTGCGGACCCGAGCCCTTCATGCAGGCCGTGCGCGACATGCTGGTGGCGCTGGGCTACGACATGGAGCGCTATCATCAGGAGAGCTTTGGCGCCCCGGTCCGCAACGAGGCCGACGCCCCGGTGATCGACGACGTCATCCCCGACGAGGCGACGGGCGCCGAGATCACCTTTGAAAGCTCGGGCGTGACGGCGAAATGCCACGAAACCGACACCGTGCTGGCGGTGGCCAAGGCCAATGGGTTGAACATTCCCTCGGGCTGCACCTTTGGATTGTGCGGCACCTGCAAGATCCGCAAGACCAAGGGCGAGGTGCATATGGTCCATAACGGCGGCATCTCGGACGATGACATCGAAGAGGGCTATATCCTTGCCTGCTGCTCGCATCCGATCGGGGCGGTTTCGGTCGAGGTCTGACCGGCATTCCCCCGCCAAGGGCGAAATCCGGTAAAAACGAAAACAATTCCGGGGGTTGTGGCGCTACCAAGTAGTTACAACCCCGACCTGCCAGCTTGACAGGATGGCGCTGCCAAGCGCATTCTTTCGTCACCTATCTATTCGACAGGCAGCAGGAGGGGATCATGAATATCGACCTCTCGCGTCGGGGCTTTCTAAGGCTGGCCGGCGCGGGTGTTGCGGCAACATCGCTGGGGGCCATGGGCTTCGGCGGGGCCGAGGCGGCGGAGCAGGCGCATGTGCGCGCCTTCAAGCTGGCCTCGACGACCGAGACGCGCAACACTTGTACCTATTGTTCGGTCGCTTGCGGCATCCTGATCTATTCCAAGGGCGATCTTGCTGCCGGCGAGACCGCCGAGATCGTTCATATCGAGGGCGACGCGGACCATCCGACCAACCGCGGCTCGCTGTGCCCCAAGGGCGCGGCGCTGAAAGATACGGTGCATTCGCAGACCCGGCTGACCCAGCCGCGCATCCGCCGTCCCGGCTCGGACAAGTTCGAGGAAATCACCTGGGAGGAGGCGCTGGACAAGATTGCCCGCGCCCTCAAGGATGACCGCGACGCCAACCTGATCCAGAAGAACGAGGCGGGCGTCACCGTCAACCGCTGGACCAGCACCGGCTTTCTGGCGGCCTCGGCCACGACAAACGAAACCGCATGGCTGACCTACAAGGTGGTCCGCTCCATGGGGATCGTCGGCTTCGACAACCAGGCACGCGTTTGACACGGACCCACGGTGGCCAGTCTGGCCCCAACGTTCGGTCGCGGCGCGATGACCAACTCCTGGACCGACATCCGGAATACTGACCTTGTCATCGTCATGGGTGGCAATGCGGCCGAGGCACATCCCTGCGGCTTCAAATGGGTGACCGAGGCCAAGGCGCATCGTGGCGCCAAGCTGATCGTGGTGGATCCCCGCTTCACGCGGACCGCCGCCGTTTCGGATTACTATGCGCATATCCGGCCCGGCTCGGACATCGTCTTCCTGATGGCGACGATCAACTGGATGATCCAGAACGACAAGGTGCAGTGGGAATACGTCAAGAACTTCACCAATGCCGCCTTCATTGTGAAGGACGAATTCGGTTGGAGCGAGGGGCTGTTCTCGGGCTATGACGCCGAAAAGCGCGACTATGACAAGTCGAGCTGGGAATATGTCGTGGGCGAGGACGGCTTTGCCCAGGTTGACATGACGCTGAGCCATCCCCGCTGCGTCTGGAACCTGCTGAAAGAGCATGTCTCGCGCTATACGCCGGAACTGGTGGAACAGGTCTGCGGCACGCCCAGGGACAGGTTCCTGCATATCGCCGGAATGATCGGCGAATGCTCGGCCCCCGACAAGACCATGACCTCGATGTATGCGCTTGGCTGGACCCAGCATTCCAAGGGCTCGCAGAACATCCGCGGCATGGCGATGCTGCAGCTGATCCTGGGCAATATCGGGGTGCGGGGCGGCGGCATGAACGCGCTGCGCGGGCATTCCAACATCCAGGGCCTGACCGATGTCGGGCTGATGTCGAACCTGATCCCCGGCTATCTGAACATGCCGACGGAAAAGGATTCCGACTGGGCCACCTATATGAGCAAGAAGGGCTTCAAGCCATTGCGGCCCGGCCAGACCAGCTATTGGCAGAACTACCAGAAGTTCATGGTCAGCTTCCTGAAAGCGATGTGGGGCGATGCCGCCACGGCCGGGAATGACTGGGCCTTCGACTATCTGCCCAAGCTCGACGTGGCCAATTACGACATCCTGCGCATGTTCGAGATGATGGATAAGGGGCAGGTGAACCTGTATTTCTGCCAGGGCTTCAACCCGCTTCTGTCCTTCCCCAACCGGGGCAAGCTGACCTCGGCGCTCAGCAAGCTGAAACTGCTGGTCGTCATGGACCCGCTTGAGACCGAGACGGCGCATTTCTGGGAAAACCACGGCGAACATAACGACGTGGACACGGCCTCGATCCAGACCGAGGTGATCGAGCTGCCCACCACCAGCTTTGCCGAGGATGACGGCTCGCTGGTGAATTCGGGCCGCTGGATGCAGTGGCACTGGGCCGCCGGGACCCCTCCCGGTCAGGCGCAGCGCGACACCTGGATCATGTCGGGCATCTTCAACCGCGTGAAGAAGCTTTATCAGGACGAGGGCGGGCCCTTCCCCGACGCGATCCTGAACCTGACCTGGAACTATGCCGACCCGCATGAGCCCTCGGCCGAGGAGCTGGCCAAGGAACTCAACGGCCGGGCGCTGGAAGATGTCTATGACCTCAAGGATCCGACCAAGCTTCTGGCGGCCAAGGGCAAGCAGGTGGCGAATTTCAGCCAGCTGCGCGACGATGGCTCGACCATGGCCGGGTGCTGGATCTTCTCGGGGTCGTGGAACGAGGATGGCAACATGATGGCGCGCCGGGACAATGCCGACCCGGACGAGACCGGCGCCTATCTGGGCTGGACCTATGCCTGGCCGATGAACCGGCGGATCCTGTATAACCGCGCCTCGGCCGACATGCAGGGCAAGCCCTGGGATCCGACCCGCAAGCTGATCGAGTGGAACGGCGAGAAATGGACGGGCTATGACGTCCCCGACATTTCGCCCACCGCGAAACCCGAAGAAGTCGGCCCCTTCATCATGAACCCCGAGGGCACCTCGCGGCTGTTCACGCGGGGCATGATGCGCGACGGGCCGTTCCCGACGCATATGGAGCCGTTCGAATCCCCGATCGCGAACGTCTTCAACCCGGAACTGCGCGGCAACCCGGTGGCGCGGGTCTTTGCCGACGATCTGGCGCAATTCGCGACCAGCGACGAATTCCCGTTCGTCGCGACCTCGTATCGCCTGACCGAGCATTTCCACTATTGGACCAAGCACAACCGCATCAACTCGGCCTTGCAGCCCGAATTCTTCGTCGAACTCAGTGCCGAGCTGGCGGCGGAAAAGGGCATCGAAAAGGGTGGCTGGGTGCGGGTCTGGTCCAAGCGCGGATCGGTCAAGGCCAAGGCGCTGGTCACCGGGCGGATCAAGCCCATGCAATGCGGCGACAAGACCGTCCATTGCATCGGCATCCCGCTGCATTGGGGCTTCATGGGCGCGGCCCGCAAGGGCTGGGGGCCGAACAGCCTGACGCCCTTTGTCGGTGACGCGAACGTGGAAACGCCGGAATTCAAGGCGTTCCTCGTCAATATCGAACCCATCAAGGGGGAGGCGGTATCGTGACCACGGATCCCAATCTGGACAGCCCGCGCACGGCGGTTTCCAACCCGCCGATCCAGCCGATGCCGGTCAATCTGGGGCCGGGCGATGTCGTCCGCGCATCGGCCATGCCCGACTTGCCGGCGCCCACGCGCGAGCTGACGCCGGTGGCCAAACTGATCGATGTCAGCAAATGCATCGGCTGCAAGGCCTGCCAGTCGGCCTGCGCCGAATGGAACGACACCCATCCCGAGATCGGCTTCAACACCGGCTCGTATCAGAACCCGGCCGACCTGTCGGACCAGATGTTCACGCTGATGCGGTTCAACGAATACGAAAACCCCGAGACCGGGGATTTCGAATGGCTGATCCGCAAGGATGGCTGCATGCATTGCGAGGATCCGGGCTGCCTCAAGGCCTGCCCGGCACCCGGCGCCATCGTGCAGTATTCCAACGGCATCGTGGATTTCATTTCCGACAATTGCATCGGCTGCGGCTATTGCGTCACCGGCTGTCCCTTCGACATCCCGCGCATCAGTCCGACCCAGCATGTCAGCAAGAAATGCACGCTGTGTTCGGACCGCGTGGCGGTGGGACAGGGCCCGGCCTGCGCCAAGGCCTGCCCGACCCAAGCCATCGTCTTTGGCACCAAGGAGGACATGGTCACCCATGCCAATGCCCGGGTCGAGGATCTGAAATCGCGCGGCTATGACAAAGCCGGCATCTATGATCCGCAGGGCGTCGGCGGCACGCATGTCTTCTATGTGCTGCAACATGCCGACAAGCCGCAGCTTTATTCCAACCTTCCCGCCGATCCCAAGATCTCGGGCGTGGTGGAAAGCTGGAAGGGCGTGACCAAGACCGTCGGCCTTGCCGCCATCGGTCTGGCCGCGGTCGGTTCGGTCCTGCACGGGCTTTTGTCGCGCGGCAACAGGGTCACCGCCGAGGATGACCGCGAGGCCAAGGAACTGGTCGAGCCCAGCCTGCCCGCGCAAGACAAGGAGGCGTGATGAGCAAGCGCTACTATTCGCAACCGGGCGACCGGATCAAGGAGTTCAATCCGGTTGTCGTCAGCCGCTATCGCGGCTTTACCCGGGCCAATCACTGGCTGACCGCTTTCAGCCTGATTGCGCTGCTGCTGTCGGGGATGGCGCTGTTTTCGCCCTATCTCTATTTCCTGACCGGGCTTTTCGGGGGCGGCCAGACGACGCGCTGGCTGCATCCCTTCCTGGGGGTGTTGCTGTTCTTCAGCTTCCTGGTGCTGTTCTTGCAGCTTTGGCGGCTGAACCTGCCCAAGCCCGAGGATGTGACCTGGGTCGAAAAGATCGGCGACGTGGTCAAGGGGGATGAGGAAAAGCTGCCCGAACTTGGCAAATACAATGCCGGGCAGAAATTCGTCTTTTGGGCGATGTCGGGGCTGATCGTGGCGCTGGTCGTTTCCGGCGTGATGATCTGGCAGCAGTATTTCCCGGATCTGGTCTCGATCCCGGCTCGACGCTGGGCGGTGCTGGCGCATTCGCTGGCGGCGGTGGCGATCATCCTGGTCTTTATCCTGCATGTCTACGCGGCGATCTGGACCCGAGGCACGATCAGCGCCATGACCCGGGGCACGGTGACCGGCGGCTGGGCCTGGCGGCACCATCGCAAATGGCTGCGCGAACTGGCTGGACGTGAACGGCGCGACCCGGCAGAGTAGCCTCAAAACCAGCTCAGGTGGCCGGTTCGGCCCATAAGGAAGTCATGTCCACGACACTGCAACCCGACCCCTCGATGATCGGCGGGATCGCCAAGGTTCCCTTGGCGCGCCTGCCCGATCCGGGGACCATCTTTGCCACCCGCGCCGGACGCCTTGAGTTTCTGGCCGGCTATAACGCCAATCTGGCGCCCTATCTGCGCTTTCTGGCTGGTATCTGCCGTGCGCAGGACGCGCTGGTCCGGGAATTGCCCGCGCCTGATCCGGTGCCCGCCGACCGGATCGAACTGGCCCGCGCCAACCGCATGCCGCCCATGGACCGCAATGCCATGCGCGCGGGTCTTGCGCCGGCGCTGGACCGGCTTATCGAAAAGCTGGCGGGTCTTGAGATGCCAGAACCCGCGCGACTGGCGCTGGCCGCGCTGCGCGAGGCCGCGCCTGCGGATCGCGACTGGGTGATGACCAATGTCCTGACCGACACCATCCCCGAGGACAGCGTCGCCCCGCATCTTTTCGCCGCCGCCGCGCTACAGGTTCATGCCGCGATGCTGGCCGCGACCTTGCCGGCCGACCGTCTGGTCCCGATCCGCATCGGCACCTGTCCGGCCTGCGGCGGACGCCCTGCCGCCTCGATGGTGACCGAGAACATGGGGGCCGAGGGCGCGCGCTATTGTTCCTGCGCCACCTGCCAGACGCTCTGGAACGAGGTGCGGGTGAAATGCACCTGCTGCGGTTCGACCAAGGGCATCACCTATCGCTCGGTCGAAACCGGCGAGGCGACGATCAAGGCCGAATGCTGCCGCGAATGCGGCAAATGGGTCAAGATCATGTATCAAAACAAGAATCCGACGCTGGAGCCCATCGCGGACGATGTCGCCAGCCTTGGCCTTGACCTGATGATGCGCGACACCGAATGGGCGCGCGGCGGCTTTAACCCCTTTCTTGCGGGCTATTGATGTCCGGCCTGCGCGCGCTTCCCTCGGTGGATCGCCTTTTGGGCGAATGCGGGGCGCTGATCGACGCCCATGGCCGCGCCTCGGTGACCGAGGCGCTGCGGACTGCGCTGGCCGAGATCCGGCGCGATCCACCCCAGCCCCTGCCCGACGCGAGCGCGATCCTGCGCGCGGTCGGCAATGTGCTGGCCGATCAGGCGCGCTCGGCCCTGCGCCCGGTGCTGAACCTGACCGGCACCGTCCTGCATACCAATCTGGGCCGCGCGCTGCTGGCGGATGAGGCGATTTCCGCCGCCGTCGCCGCCATGCAGGCCCCGGCGGCGCTGGAATTCGATCTGGACAGCGGCGGGCGCGGCGAACGCGACAGCCATCTGCGCGGCCTTTTGTGCGAACTGACCGGGGCCGAGGACGCGACGGTCGTGAACAACAACGCCTCGGCGGTGCTGATCGTCCTGAACACATTGGCCCGGGGGCGCGAGGCCGTGGTTTCGCGCGGCGAGCTGATCGAGATCGGCGGCGCCTTCCGCATGCCCGCGATCATGGAACAGGCCGGCTGCCACCTGCGCGAGGTGGGGACCACCAACCGCACCCACGCCAAGGACTACCGCGAGGCGATCGGCCCTGAGACCGGCCTGCTGATGAAGGTTCATACCTCGAATTACCGCATCGAAGGCTTCACCAAGGAGGTCCCCGCCCCCGAACTTGCCGGCATCGCGCATGAGGCAGGGTTGCCCATGGTCAATGACCTTGGTTCGGGCACGCTGGTCGATCTGCGCCGCTGGGGCCTTTCGCCCGAACCCACCGTGGCTGAGGCCGTGGCCGAGGGCGCCGATGTGGTGACATTCTCGGGCGACAAGCTGCTGGGCGGTCCGCAGGCGGGCTTCATCGTTGGCCGGCGCGAGATCATCGCGAAGATCAACAAGAACCCGCTGAAACGCGCCCTGCGCATGGACAAGATCCGCATCGCCGCGACCGAGGCGACCCTGCGGCTGTATCGCGACCCCGACCGGCTGGCCGAGCGTCTGCCCACCCTGCGCATGCTCTCCCGCCCCGAGGCCGAGATCCGCGCGCAGGCCGAACGCCTTGCGCCTTTGGTTGCCGGGCTGCTGGGCTGTCAGGTCCGCGTCATCCCCTGTGCCAGCCAGATCGGTTCGGGCGCGCTGCCGACCGAAACCATTCCCAGCGCCGCACTGGCCCTGACCCCCGCGCCCGAGGCGCTGGCCGAAAGGCTGCGCGGGCTTTCGACCCCGATCATCGGCCGCATCCATGACGGCGCGCTGATCCTTGACCTGCGCTGCCTGCCGGGCGACGCGGCGCTGCTGGATGCGTTGCGCGGATGATCGTCGGGACGGCGGGTCATATCGACCATGGCAAGACCGCGCTGGTCAAGGCGCTGACCGGGATCGACGCTGACCGTCTGGCCGAGGAAAAGGCCCGCGGCATCACCATCGATCTGGGCTTTGCCTATGCCGATCTGGGTGCGGGCGCGATCACGGGCTTTGTCGATGTGCCGGGTCACGAGAAATTCGTCCATACCATGCTGGCTGGCGCGGGCGGCATCGATCTGGCGCTGCTGGTCGTCGCCGCCGATGACGGCATCATGCCGCAAACCCGCGAACATCTGGCCATTCTGGACCTGCTGGGGGTCTCGCGCGGGATCGTGGCACTGACCAAGGCCGATCTGGCCGGGCCGGACCGCATCGCCGCGCTTGGCGCCGAAATCGCGGCGGCGCTGGCCCCGACCTCGCTGGCGGGGGTGCCGGTCATGCCGGTCTCGGCGCTGACCGGGGCGGGGATATCGGAATTGCGCGACGCGCTGGCTTTGGCCGAGGCGGAAACCACCGCCCGTGCCAGCGATGGCCGTTTCCGGCTGGTCATCGACCGCAGCTTTACCCTTGCCGGCACCGGCACCGTGGTCACCGGCACGGTGATTTCGGGCCGGGTCGCGCTGGGGGATCAGGTCACGATCAGCCCCTCGGGGCTGGTGGCGCGGGTGCGCGGCATTCATGCCCAGAACCGCAAGGCCGATCAGGGGCTGGCCGGGCAGCGCTGCGCGCTGAACCTTGCCGGCGACGGCATCACCCGCGAGGCGATCTCGCGCGGGGATGTTGCGCTGGACCCGGCTTTGCACGCGCCCAGCCAGCGCATCGATATCGGCCTGCGGGTGCTGGACACGGAACCAAAGCCCCTGACCACATGGTTTCCCGCCCGGCTGCATCTGGGCGCGGCCGAGGTCGGCGCCCGCATCGTGCCCCTGCAAGGCCCGCTGGCGCCGGGCGAAACCGGGCTGGCGCAGATCGTGCTGGATGCGCCGGTGGCGGCGGCGATGGGCGACCGCTTTATCCTGCGCGACGTCTCGGCCCGGCGCACCATCGGCGGCGGCCATGTCATCGACCTGCGTGCCCCGGCCCGGCACCGCGCAAGGCCCGCCCGGCTGGAGACGCTGCGCGCCATGGCCCTGCCGGGTCCGGTCCGGGCGCTGGCCGCGCTGGCAGATCAGGCGCTGGTCGATCTGGACGGCTTTTCCCGTGACCGGGCGCTGTCCGGGGCGCAGCTGGACCGCGCCGTGGCGGATTCGGGCATTGCCACCATCGCCGGCACCCGCCACGCCCTTGCCCCTGCCCGGCTGGAGGCGCTGCGTCAGGCGATGCTGGACCAGCTGGCGGTATTTCACGAAGAAAACGCCGATCTGCAAGGGCTTGGCCGCGAACGCCTGCGCCTGATGCTGGAACCCCGCCTGCCCAAGGATGTCTTTGCCGCCTTCATCCGCACCGAGGCCGAGGCGGGCCGCATCGCGCTGGACGGCGCATTCCTGCGCCTGCCCGGCCACTTGCCCCGCCTTTCCCCCGAGGATGAGGCGCTGCTGACCCGCATTACCCCGCATCTGGGCGGCGATGAACGCTTTCGCCCGCCGCGCGTGCGCGATTTCGCTCATGAGTTCGGCGCTGACGAAAAAGAGGTCCGCCGCATGATGCGCATGGCCGCGCGGCAGGGACGCCTTGACCAGATCGCGCATGACCATTTCTTTGCCCGCGCCACCACGCTTGAAATGATCGGCATCATCCGCGAACTGGGCGCACAGGCCCCGGATGGCTGGTTCAGTGCGCCTTTGTTTCGGGATCGGGTCCAGAACGGGCGCAAGGTGGCGATCCAGATTCTGGACTTCTTTGACCGGCTGGGCCTGACCCTGCGCCGGGGCGATCTGCGCCGGGTGAACCCCCACCGGATCGACCTGTTCAGCCCCGAGGATACAGCCCCCCGGCAGGACATTGCCGCGACCCCGGATGGCGGTGCATGATCCCGGTTCCGCTTGGCCGAAATCCCGTGCTAAACAGGCGCCATCGCGCCCTGCCCGCCAGGATGGCGATGCGGAACAGCCGGTCTCAAGACTGGCCTTTGAAAGACAACCCGTTGTAAACAATGGGACTATGGAAGAGATTCGTCCCCGGTGGGGCGGCCGGACTTCAAATCCGGTTGGGGCAGCGAGCCTGTCCCGGGTGGGTTCGACTCCCACTCTCTTCCGCCATTTTGGTCACGATTTGGGCCGCGATCCTGGCCCGTGGGAAAGGACAGCGATGCAAAGCCTGATGCTTGGGAACAGCGGCGTTTCGGTCAGTGCGATCTGTCTGGGGACCATGACCTATGGCAACCAGACGAACGCCGATGACGCCCATCGCCAGATGGACCGGGCGCTGGATGCCGGGATCACATTCCTTGACACGGCCGAGATGTATCCGGTCAATCCCGTCCGGCGCGAGACTGCCGGTCGCAGCGAGGAAATCGTCGGCGACTGGCTGGCGGCGCGCGGCGGGCGCGCGGGCGTCCAGATCGCCACCAAGGCGACCGGCCCCGGCGACATCCTGCGGCGCGAGGGTTTTGACGGCAGGATCCTGCGCCAGACCATCGATGCCTCGCTGTCGCGGCTCAAGACCGATTACATCGACCTTTATCAGCTGCATTGGCCGGTGCGCGGCGGCTATGCCTTTCGCCAGAACTGGACCTATGATCCCTCGCGTCAGGACAAGGCGCGGACGCTGGACCACATGGCCGATGTGCTGGACGCCATCGCCGAGGCGCATAAGGCCGGCAAGATCCGTGCCTTTGGCCTGTCGAACGAATCCGCCTGGGGCACATTGCGCTGGATCGACACGGCCGAACGTCTGGGTGCGCCGCGTGTCGTGAGCGTCCAGAACGAATATTCGCTGCTTTACCGCCCCTATGACACTGATCTGGCCGAGGTGGCGGTGAATGAGGACGTGACCCTTTTGGCCTATTCGACGCTGGCCGGGGGTCTTTTGACCGGGAAATATCTGCGCGGGGCCGAACCCGCCGGCAGCCGCGCTGCCGTGGACCGCGCCAATGGCGGCAAGGGCGATATCGGTGGCCGCCGCACCCGCCGGGCCGAGGATGCCGTCACCGCATGGCACAAGCTGGCGGCCGAGCTGCGCTTTGACCCGGTCCATGCCGCGATCAGTTTCACCCGACAGCGGCCCTTCCCGGTGATCCCGATCATCGGCGCGACCGATCTGGCGCAGCTGGATCATCTGCTGGCCGGGCTGGATTATCACCTGCCCGAAGACGCCCTGCGCCGCGTCCGCCAGTTCCACCGCGACCATCCGATGCCCTACTGAGCCAACCCTCCGGGCCGACGTCACGGAAGCATTGGCAGGACAGCGCGCGGCATGCAATCTGCCCCCGACCCGTTCGGAGGAGAACCCATGCTGCCGCCCATCCTTGCCAATCTGCGCATTCCCGTCGTCGCCTCGCCGATGTTCATCGTCTCGGGGCCGGAACTGGTCATCGCCCAGTGCAAGGCCGGGATCGTCGGCAGCTTTCCGGCGCTGAACGCCCGCGAAAAGGATGGCGAGCCGTCGATGCTGGAGGCATGGCTGACCCGCATCACCGAGGAACTGGACCGCCACAATCAGGCCAATCCCGACCGACCGGCGGCACCTTTCGCGGTGAACCAGATCGTGCACCGCTCGAACGCGCGGCTTGAGCGGGATATCGAGATCTGCCACCGCCACAGGGTTCCGATCTGGATCACCTCGCTGGGCGCCCGCCCCGAGGTGAACGCCGCCGCCCATGATTGCGGCGGCATTGCGCTGCATGACATCATCAACAACGCCTTTGCCAGAAAGGCCATCGAAAAGGGCGCGGACGGGCTGATCGCGGTCGCTGCTGGCGCGGGAGGCCATGCCGGCCCGCAATCGCCATTCGCGCTGATCCAGGAAATCCGCGAATGGTTCGACGGTCCGCTGTTGCTGTCAGGTGCAATCGCCACCGGCCGCGCGGTGCTGGCGGCGCAGGTGATGGGCGCAGATCTGGCCTATATCGGCAGCCCCTTCATCGCGACCGAGGAAGCCAATGCCCAGCCAGATTACAAGCGCATGATCGTCGAAAGCGGCGCCATGGATATCGTGACCTCGTCGCTGTTCACCGGGGTGTCGGGGAATTATCTGGCGCCCTCGATCCGCAATGCCGGTCTGGATCCCGACAATCTGGAGAAAGCCGACGCCTCGGCGATGGATTTCAACAGCGCGAAGCCCAAGGCCTGGAGCCAGATCTGGGGCTGCGGCCAGGGCATCGGCGCCGTGCATGAGGTGGTCCCGGTTGGCACGATGGTGGACCGGCTGGCCGCGGAATATGCCGAGGCGAAAAGAGCCGTGGCGGCGATGTAAGGAAAAGGCGAAGGCCTGACGCCTCCTCGAACGCCCGAAAGAGGGAAGCGCATGTTCCGGACATAGGCCCTGCCCCGCCCGGTGCATGCCCAGGCGGATCCCCGATTTCATCGAAAGCGTTCGGTCCGTGAAAAGCGCCGGAAGATATGAAAAACGCCCGCGACCTGCGTCACGGGCGTTGTCAGTTCTGCCTTTGGCCGGTCTTAGCGGCGCAGGCCCAGCTTGCCGATCAGCGCGGTATAGCGGGCTTCGTCCTTGCGCTTCAGATAGTCCAGCAGCTTGCGGCGCTGTGCGACCATCATCAGCAGACCGCGACGCGAGTGGTTGTCTTTCTTGTGCGTCTTGAAATGCTCGGTCAGCGTGGCAATGCGCGAGGACAGGATCGCGACCTGCACCTCGGGCGAGCCGGTATCGCCTTTCTTGGTGGCGAATTCGGTCATCAGGCGGTTCTTTTCTTCAACCGTAATCGACATCGGGGGCTCCTTTCAGAGTCAGAGGGTTATGGCGCAGGCCGGGATGTCGTCCAGCAAGGCCCATGGAGAATCCGCCGGGATTCGGCCCAGCGGATGCGCGCGTTTAGCAGGGTTTCCCCGGAATTGAAACGGTTTTCTGCGCGTTACGCGGCGGGCTGCATCGCGGTCAGGATGATATCATGCAGGTCCAGCTCCTGCGCGTTCAGCAACCGTCCGACCGCCACGCCGTCCATGCGGATCACGGCGGCGCCCTCGGCATCGCGGTCCAGCGAAATCACCGGCTCGACGCCGCTGCCGTCATCCTCATAGCGCAGTTCGATCTGATCGTCCGAGCCATTGTAATCGCCGATGGTCGGCACGCTGCCGGTGCCGGGCTCGTCCAGTACGAAGCGATCCTTGCCGATGCCGCCCTCGACAAAATCCCCGGCGCCGCCGACCAGCGTGTCATCGCCTTCGTCGCCATGCAGCCAGGCGCAGTCGTCATCTTCCGAGCCGTAAAGCAGATCGTCGCCCTCGCCCGCGTCCAGATCGTCTTCGCCGGCCCCCGCGATCAGCGTGTCATTGCCGGAATTGCCCGAGATCCAGTCGGTACCTGCGCCCCCCTCCAGCAGGTCGTCGCCTTCGCCACCGAACATGGTGTCATTGGCCGAACCGCCAAGGATCGTGTCATTTCCGCCCTGCCCGGCCAGCGAGTCCTGATCCGCGCCACCATCGATGAAATCATTGCCGCCGACGCCGTATTCGCCGTCGCCATAGATCCAGTCGGTGCCGGCGCCGCCGCGCAGCGTGTCGCCGCCCAGCCCGCCATGCAGGTCGTCATTGCCGCCATGCCCGGTCAGCACATCGTCGGTGTCCTCGCCACCGATCCAGTCGGCGCCTTCGGTGCCATCCACCGTCAGCCCTCGTTCGCCGCCCTCGCCGCCCTCATCGTCGTCATCTTCGTCAGAAGTGCGACCGAGGGCGGTCGTATCGACCGCTAGCCCCATGAACAGCAGACCAATCAGACTACCCAGCATCAGCATTGGGGATACTCACAAAATTCATGCAACCCTGAGGATAACAATAGCGATCAGACAGCGATTCGGCATCCGTTATGTTAATTGAGGGTTAACCCCCGCCTGGTAATTAAACCCGAGAGATAACGGGAAAAGCCCATGTTTTCCAGCACAAACATCAACCTTGGGTAGAGTGACCGATTGCCGCACCGGCGCGGCAATTCGCGTGGGCCCCGATCTCGGGCTGCCCACCTTGCGGGCCTAGCCGTAATCCCTGGCGCCAAAGATCGCGCTGCCGACGCGGATATGGGTTGCACCCTCGGCAATGGCGGCTTCGAAATCGGCGCTCATGCCCATGGACAGGCCGCTGAGCCCGTTCCGCCCGGCAAGGCCGCGCAGGATGCGGAAATGCGGCACCGGGTCCTGATCCTCGGGCGGGATGCACATCAGGCCGGACAGCGTCAGCCCGAGCGCCCGGCAATCGGCGATGAAGGCGTCGGTGGCCGCGGGCAGGATGCCGGCCTTTTGCGGCTCGGCGCCGGTATTGACCTGCACGAAAAGCTGCGGGCAATGCCCGCGCGCCTGCACCTGCCGCGCCAGCTTCTGTGCCAGAGAGGGGCGGTCCAGCGTGTGGATGGCGTCAAACAGATCCAGCGCCGCATTCAGCTTGTTGGTCTGTAAGGGGCCGATCATGTGCAATTGGGTCCCCGGAAATTCCCCGCGCCAGCCGGGCCATTTGCCGGCGGCCTCCTGGACGTAATTCTCGCCAAAGACGCGCTGTCCGGCCTTCAGCACCGCCTCGACCCGGGCGGGCGGCTGCACCTTGCTGACCGCGATCAGCGTCACATCGCCGGGGCTGCGTCCGGCGGCGGTTTCGGCCGCAAGCATGCGGCGCCTGATCTCATTCAGTCCCATGGGCCATGATTCCCAAAAGAAAAGAGCGGGCGCAAGGCCCGCTCTTTCTTGTTCCGATATTCGGATCCGTCAGGATCAGAACGAGAACTTGATACCGAAGTCGGCGACGGTGTCGTCGAGGTAGTCGGTGTCAACAATGCCGCCGGCCAGGATGGCGCCGCCGCCCAGGTCGTATTCAGCACCGATGCCGAACGAGTCATAGCTCTCGCTGTCGGCAACTTCGTAGTCGAACTTGTCTTTGCGGTAGAAGCCTTCGAGCAGGATCGCATCCCACTGGTAGGCCAGGCCCAGACCGTAGGTGTGCTTCAGCTCTTCAGCGTCGGCGCCGCCGGTGAAGCGGTCGTCGTATTTCGCGAAGATACCTTTGACCGAGAAGCCGTTGAAGGTGCCTTCACCGCCGAGGACGACTTCTTTGGCGTCGTCGTGCTTGCCGTAGCCCAGAGCGACCCACCAGTTTTCGGCTTCGTATTTACCGGCAACCGACCATGCAACGTCGGCGCTGTCGACCGGGTTGCCATCGGCGTCGGTATCGGTGGTGTCACCGGGGGTGTCGAACCAGGGGGTGTTCACGCCGTCCGAGGCCGAAGCATACAGCGAGATGTTGTTGATGGTGTATTCGTACAGGATGTTCGGACCCTGGCCGAGGTTCTCGCCGTCACCGGTCAGGTACGAGATTTCTTCGACGTCACCGCCGAAGGTGCCGTCGGTGTAGCCGACTTCATACAGGTCACCGATCGCACGCTCGGAAGCCGAAACGGTGTCGCCCATCGACAGTTTGCCGTAGGTGCCCGAAATCCAGATGGCGCCGGCGGTGCCGCGAGCGGCCGAACGGTAAGCGTTCGAGCTGTAGTTCTCGTGGTCAACACGGAACGAAGCGCCGAAGGACAGGCCGGCATCCGACTCGCCCGACAGGTTGAAGCGAACGCGGGCGCGGCTCGAGAACTGCGCGTCGTTGCCGTCATAAATGATACCCATACGGCCGTCACCCGACAGGGCGACTTCAGCGGAGGCGAAGCCCGCCGACAGGACCAGGGCGCTGGTTGCGAAAAGAACCTTTTTCATGGTTTTCCCTCTTGTCTCTCTCGTGTGCCCCATCCGGGCACTCCGGGTTGGGGTATGAGCCGTGTGTCGCGCTTTCCCTTCGTCAATGCAACGGAATCGCACCCCGCTGGCCTGTATCGGCATCACTGTGATGCACATGAGCCACACCCGCCTGCAGGCCCCGATATGAGCCGCCCCAGCCCGGAAATACGGCCCTTGCGCGCGCGAGCAATATCTAAACTCTCGGCAATAAAACCGCCGGGGCGAGGCTGAAAACGCGGCCTCTCTTGTCGCACGGGTCGAAATTGCGCTATGGCTCGCGCAAGGACGATCCGGGGGACACCAGATGATCAGATGCGCCGCACGGCTAACCGCTGCCCTGCTTGTTACTGCGGGACTTGCCGCCTGTTCTGGTGGCAGCATGGGATCGGCCGGGTCCGCAGGCTCGGCGGGATCCGCAGGTTCGGGCCTTGGCAGCAGCGGCGGCGGCAATCAGGCCGGAACCCAGACGCAGGCCAATGGCGGGCAACTGGCCGAGCAGTCGTCCTTCTGGGACCTGTTCTCGAATCGCCGCGACCCCAATGATACCGTGGCGGTGAACCGCTATCTGTGGAACGCCAGCCTTGAAGTGCTGAACTTCCTGCCGGTGCAGTCGGTCGATCCCTTTACCGGCGTCATCGTCACCGGCTACGGCACGCCCCCCGGCGGTGGTCGCTCTTATCGCGCCACGATCAAGGTCAGCGATCCGTCGCTGGACGCGCGCGCGCTGAAAGTCTCGTTGCAGGGTGCGGGCGGCAGCGCCGTCGCCCCCGACACCGTGCGCGCGGTCGAGGATGCGATTCTGACCCGCGCCCGGCAATTGCGCGTTCAGGACAAGAACCTCTGACACCGCTGGACCTGTCCCGGCGCAACGGCTAAACCCTGCGGGCAATCTGACGCCCGGAGGTTTCCATGCCCTATGATCCCGCAATCAGCGAACCGCGCTGGCAAAAAGCGTGGGACGATGCGGGCACGTTCCGCGCCATCCGGGACGAGCGGCCCAAATATTACGTGCTTGAGATGTTCCCCTATCCCTCGGGGCGCATCCATATGGGCCATGTGCGCAATTACACGATGGGCGACGTGGTCGCGCGCTTCAAACGGGCGCAGGGGTTTTCGGTGCTGCATCCGATGGGCTGGGACGCCTTTGGCATGCCGGCCGAGAATGCGGCGATGGAGCAGGGCGGCCATCCCCGCGACTGGACCTATGCCAATATCGCCACCATGCGCGGGCAATTGAAGCCGCTGGGCCTCAGCATCGACTGGAGCCGCGAATTCGCCACCTGCGACGACGATTACGTCGCCCAGCAGCAGGCGCTGTTTCTGGATTTCCTCGACGCCGGGCTGATCACCCGCAAATCGGCGCAGGTGAACTGGGACCCGGTCGACATGACCGTGCTGGCCAATGAGCAGGTGATCGACGGCAAGGGCTGGCGTTCCGGCGCGGCGGTCGAGCGCAAGGAACTGACGCAATGGTTCTTCCGCATCTCGGAATATTCCGATGAGCTGTTGTCGGCGCTGGACGGGCTGACCGGCTGGCCGGACAAGGTGCGGCTGATGCAGGCCAACTGGATCGGCAAGTCGCGCGGGCTGCAATTCAGCTTTACCACCGTCGGCGCGCCCGAGAGTTTCGACGCGATCGAGGTCTATACGACCCGTCCCGACACGCTGATGGGGGCCAGTTTCGCGGCGCTCTCGCCCGATCACCCGCTGATCAGGCAACTGGCCGCCACCGATCCCAAGGTCGCCGCTTTCGTCGAGGAATGCCGCCGCATCGGCACCACCGAAGAGGCCATCGAGACCGCGCCCAAGCTTGGCTTCGACACCGGGTTGACCGTGCGCCATCCGCTTGATCCGGCATGGGAATTGCCGATCTGGATCGCGAATTTCGTGCTGATGGATTACGGCACCGGCGCCATTTTCGGCAGCCCCGCCCATGACGAGCGCGACCACGAATTCGCCATGAAATACGGGTTGCCGATCCGCGCCACCTTTGGCGAACGCGGCATGACGCTGGAACAGGCCGACGCGCTGGTGGCGAAAGCCCCCTATGTGCCGATGAAGTCCGAGATCGTGACCTATGTGCGCGGCTTTGCCGGCCCCGCCGACCAGACCGGCGAGGATGCCGTCATCGCCGCAATCAGCCATGCCGAGGCCAAAGGCTATGGCGAAGGCGTCACGAAATTCCGCCTGCGCGACTGGGGCATTTCGCGCCAGCGCTATTGGGGCTGCCCGATTCCGGTCGTGCATTGCGACAATTGCGGCACCGTGCCCGAGGCCAAGGAAAACCTGCCCGTCCTGCTGCCGCAGGATGTCAGCTTCGACGTGCCGGGGAACCCGCTGGACCGCCACCCGACATGGCGCCAGACCACTTGCCCGCAATGCGGGGGCGCCGCCCTGCGGGAAACCGACACGATGGACACCTTTGTCGACTCGTCCTGGTATTACGCGCGCTTCACCGCGCCCCATGCCGCGACACCCACGGTGCGCGCCGATGCCGATTACTGGATGAATGTCGACCAGTATATCGGCGGCATCGAGCATGCGATTCTGCATCTGCTTTATTCGCGCTTCTTTGCCCGGGCGATGGTCAAGACCGGCCACCTGCCGGAAACCGCCAGCGAGCCCTTTGACGCGCTGTTCACGCAGGGCATGGTCACGCATGAGATCTACATGACCCGCGATGATCGCGGCCGCCCGGTCTATCACCTGCCCGAGCATGTTCAGGACGGCAAGCTGGCCGACGGCACCCCGGTCGAGATCATCCCCTCGGCCAAGATGTCGAAATCCAAGAAGAACGTCGTCGACCCGGTGAACATTGTCGCCAATTTCGGCGCCGATACCGCGCGCTGGTTCATGCTGTCGGACAGCCCCCCCGAACGCGACGTGGAATGGACCGCCGCCGGGGCCGAGGCCGCGAACAAGTTCCTGTCGCGCCTCTGGCGTCTGGCGGATGACGCGCCCGAGGGCGGCGACGATCCCGATCTGACCCGTGCCGCCCATCGCGCCATTGCCGATGTGACCAAGGCGATCGAGGGATTCGCCTTCAACAAGGCGGTGGCGAAACTTTACGAGCTGGCCAATGCCATCGGCAAATCGCGCGCGGGCGGCGAATCGCGCCGCGCCGTGCTGCGCATCCTCGCGCAGCTGATGGCGCCGATGGTGCCGCATCTGGCCGAAGAGGTCTGGTCGAAATCCGGCGGGCAGGGCATGGTGGTCGATGCCGCATGGCCCAAGGCCGACGCTGCGATGCTGGTCTCGGACAGCGTGGTGCTGCCGATCCAGATCAACGGCAAGCGGCGCGCGGAAATCGAGGTGCCCAAAGACATGTCCAAGGAAGAGATCGAGGCCATCGTGCTGGCGGACGAAACCGTGCAGCGCTTCATGGAGGGCGCGGCACCGAAAAAGCTGATCGTCGTGCCGGGGCGGATCGTCAATGTCGTGGTCTAGGCGCGGGATCCTGCTCTCGGGCGCGCTGGCGCTGGCCGCTTGCGGCTTTACCCCGGTCTATGGGCCGGGGGGCACGGGCGGCAAGCTATTTGGCCAGATCCGCACCGCCACGCCCACGACCCCGGACGAGTTCACCTTTGCCGGCCGCATCGCCGAACGGCTGGGACCGGATCAGCAGGCGCGCTTTGCGCTGGCCTATAATCTGCGCATCGCGGTGGTCTCGCAGGCGATCACCACCGATGAAGTCACGACCCGCTATTCGCTGAACGGCACCGCCGATTTCGTGCTGACCGAGACCGCCTCGGGGGCCGAGGTCACGCGCGGGCAGGTCAGCACCTTTACCTCATATTCGACGACGGGGACGACCATCGCCACCATGTCGGCCGAACAGGACGCGCATGACCGGCTGGCGCGGATGCTGGCCGATCAGGTGGTGACGCGGCTTCTGGCCATCGATCCCGCGACCCTGCAATGATCCTGAAGGGCGCCGAGATCGCCCGCTATCTGGCGCGTCCCGACCCGACGCGCCCCGCGCTGCTGATCTATGGTCAGGACGCGATGCGCGTGGCGCTGAAACGCGCCGAGGCGGTCAAGGCGCTGGTCGGACCCGGCGCCGAGGAAGAAATGCGCCTGACCCGTCTGCCCGGTTCCGATCTGAGGAAGGACCCGGCGCAGCTTCTGGATGCGGTCAAGGCGGTCGGCTTCTTTCCCGGCCAGCGCGTGGTTCTGGTCGATGACGCGCCCGATGCGGCCGCGCCCGCCGTTGCCGCTGCGCTTGAGGACTGGCGGACGGGCGATGCGGTGGTGGTCGTGGCCGCCGGGGGACTGGCGAAATCATCGGCGCTGCGCAAGCTGTTTGAGCCGCACCCAAATGCCGTTACCGCCCCCATCTATGACGATCCCCCCGGCGAGGATGAGATCAACCGCTGGCTTGCCGATGCCGGTCTGCGCGAGGTGCCGCGCGACGCGATGCGCGATCTGCTGACGCTCAGCCGGGCACTGGATCCGGGCGATTTTCGCCAGACGGTGGAAAAGATCGGGCTTTACAAGCATGGCGACGACACGCCCCTGACGCCGACCGAGATCGCAGCCCTTGCCCCCGCCACCATCGAGGCCGAGGTGGATGACCTGATCGACTGCGTGGCCGAGGGCCGCGCCAAGGATTTCGGCGGGCTGATGCGGCGCATCGAGGGGCAGGGGATCGCGCCGGTGACCCTGTGCATCGCCGCCCTGCGCCATTTCCGGGCGCTGCATTCCGGCGCCTCGGATCCCGGGGGGCCGGGGGCCGGGTTTGCGCGGCTGCGCCCGCCGGTCTTTGGCCCGCGCCGCGACCGCATGATCCGGCAGGCGCAGGATTGGGGCATGCGCGCGCTGGAGGACGCCATGCACCAGTTGATCGAGACCGACCTGACGCTGCGATCCTCCTCTCGGGCGCCGGCCATGGCGCTGATGGAGCGGATGCTTTTGCGGCTGTGCATGATGCCGAGGGGGGGCCGGTGACCGAGGCATTGGTGATCGGCGCGGGACCGGCGGGGCTGATGGCGGCCGAGGTTCTGGCCGGGCAGGGGGCGCGGGTGGTGGTGGCTGAGGCCATGCCGACACCGGCGCGAAAATTCCTGATGGCGGGGAAATCGGGGCTGAACCTGACCAAGGACGAGCCCTGGGAGGTGTTTCAGGCGCATTATGGGGGCTCTGCCCCCGGCCTGCGGCCCCCCCCGGGATATTTGGACATGAAAGAATTCGGACCTGCCGAGGTCATGGCCTGGGCGCGCGGGCTGGGGGTTGAGCTGTTTTCCGGCTCGACCGGGCGGGTGTTTCCGGTTGGGATGAAGGCCTCGCCCCTGTTGCGGGCATGGCTGGCGCGATTGGCCGGGCAGGGGGTTGAGCTGCTCAGCCGCTGGCGCTGGAGCGGGTTTGAGGGTGCGGGCTGGCGCTTTGAGACGCCGGGCGGGGATGAGGTCTTGCAGCCGCGCGTGGTGGTGCTGGGGCTTGGCGGGGCGAGTTGGCCAAGGCTGGGATCGGATGCCGCCTGGGCGCCGTGGCTTGTGGAAAAGGGCGTCGGGATCGCGCCGTTCCGGCCGGCGAATATGGGCTTTCGCGTCAACTGGTCGGTGCAGATGGCGCGGCATTTCGGGCAGGCGGTCAAGGGCGTCGCCCTGCAGGCGGGCGATCTGGTCAGCCGGGGCGAATGGGTCGTCACCGCGCAGGGGATCGAGGGCGGCGGCATCTATGAGGTCGCCCGCGCCATTCGGGACGGGGCCGAGGTGTTCGTCGATCTGGCCCCCGATCTGGGCGGTGAGGAACTGGCGCGGCGTTTTGCCCAGATGCCCGCGAAGCTGTCGGTCGGCAGCCGGCTGCGGCGCGTGCTGGGCGATCCCCTGCGCGCGGCGCTGCTGATGGAATGGGGCCAGCCCCTGCCCAATGAGCCCGAGCGGCTGGCCATGCGCGTCAAAGGCCTGCGGCTGCGTCATCAGGGGCCGTTCGGGATTGCGCGGGCGATTTCCTCGGCCGGGGGGATCGAGGCCGAAAGCCTGACCCCGGCCCTGGAATTGCGCGCCCTGCCGGGGGTTTTCGCCGCTGGCGAGATGCTGGACTGGGAGGCGCCGACGGGGGGCTATCTGCTGACCGCCTGTCTGGCCACCGGGCACCGGGCGGGGCAGGGTGCCGCCGCCTATCTGGCCGAAGCGCGCAGATAGGCCGGGCGGGCGCGCATCAGGTCCAGATATTCCGTCAGCCGGTGCTCGGTGATCGGAAAGCGCGCATTCAGCGCCCATGTCAGGCAATGGGTCAGGATGATGTCGGGCACGGTCATCATGTCGCCCATCAGGAAGCCATCCTCGGCCATGCGATGGATCAGCGTCTTCTGGCTGCGCTCGAACTCCCAGCGCAGCGTGTTCTTGATCGCGGCAAGGCGCATTTCCTCGGGCAGGATGAAGCTGTGGCGGGCCGCCAGCCACAAAGCCGCGTCGAATTCGTCAAGGATGAGCTGGGTCAGGCTGTCCTGACGCGCGCGCTCCAGCGTGCCGGCGGGATGGGTCAGGGCACCGTGGCGATCCGCCAGATAGGTCAGGATTGCGGTGGAATCGGTGATGGGCGTGCCGTCCACCACCAGCACCGGCACCTTGCCCGCCGGGTTGAAGGGCGTCACCCCTTCGGAATGCGGATTGACGGCGACATGTTCATAGGGCTGGCCCAGTTCCTCAAGCATCCACAGCACCCGCAATGCGCGGCTTTTGCCGGTTCCGATCACCTGATACATGCGTGCCCCCGCATTTTTCGTTTCGCCCAAGGCTAGCGATCCGGCACGATTCAGGCAATCGGCACCATTGACGCCGCCGGTCGGCGGGCGCAGGAATTGCAGCCGGAGATCAACGAGGGGCATGTCATGTCGGCAAGTCAGGGAACGCGCGCATCACTTTTCACCCCGATCCTGATCGGCGGCTCGATCATCTTGCTGATCAACTTTGCCCTGCGGGCCAGTTTCGGGGTCTTTCAGATCCCGATTGCCGCCGAATTCGACTGGCCACGGGCCGAGTTCAGCATGGCCATCGCCATCCAGAACCTGGCATGGGGCATTGGCCAGCCGATATTCGGCGCTTTGGGCGAGCGTTGGGGCGACCGCTGGTCGATCATCATCGGGGCGTTCCTCTATTCCGCCGGGCTGATCCTGACCGCCTATGCGACCACGCCCGAAACCATGCAGATGCTTGAGGTGATGGTCGGCTTTGGCATCGCCGGCACCGGTTTCGGCGTCATCCTTGCGGTGATCGGCCGCGCGAGCAGCGACGAAAACCGCAGTCTTGCGCTGGGGATCGCCACTGCCGCCGGCTCGGCCGGGCAGGTCTTTGGCGCACCTCTGGCCGAGGGGCTGCTGGCCTTTTACCCGTGGCAGACCGTCTTCATCATCTTTGGCGTGATCGTGCTGAGCTGCCTGTTCTTTCTGCCGATGCTGGGCGACACCAAGCCCGCCAGCAAAAGCGAGCTCGATGAAAGCATGGGCACGGTGCTGAAACGCGCCTTTACCGACCCCTCATACCTGATGATCTTTGCGGGCTTCTTCTCCTGCGGTTATCAGCTGGCCTTCATCACCGCGCATTTCCCGGCCATGATCACCGAGATGTGCGGGCCGATCAGTCCCATGGGCACGCTGGCCAGCATCGGCATCACCAGCACCTCGGCGCTGGGGGCGGTGGCGATATCGCTGATCGGGATGGCGAATATCGCTGGCTCGATCTTTGCGGGCTGGCTGGGCAAGCGCTATACCAAGAAATACCTGCTGGCGGGGGTCTATACGCTGCGCACCATCGCCTCGGCCGCGTTCATCCTGATGCCGATCACGCCGACCAGCGTCATCATCTTTTCGCTGGTGATGGGCGGGCTGTGGCTGGCCACGGTGCCGCTGACCTCGGGTCTGGTCGCCTATATCTACGGGCTGCGCTATATGGGCACGCTTTACGGTTTCGTCTTTCTCAGCCATCAGCTGGGGTCGTTTCTGGGCGTGTGGCTGGGCGGCAAGATGTATGACATCTACGGCGATTACACGCTGGTCTGGTGGGTCGGCGTGGGCGTCGGCGCCTTCAGCGCGCTGATCCACCTGCCCATCCGCGAAGCCCCGGCCCGCGTCGCAACTGCTTGATCGCATTTTGTTTTGACCGGCCAATCAATAAAAACTAGCCTTCCCTGCCGGCGCATCCCGCGCCGGCATCACAAAGGGAGAGCCAGATGCCGAATGCATTCAGGTCCGCAGTCTCGATCAGCCTTGCCATCGCCACGCTAAGCCTTACCGCGCCCGCGCTGGCGCAGGATGCGGCCCCCGCCGCCACCTGCCCGGTTCAGGAATTCGCCATGGGGCTGCGCTATCAGCAGCAATCGGCCGAGGTTCGCGCCCTGCAATTGCAGGCCTATGCGCTGGCCCGCGCCAATCTGCAGGCGGCGATTGCCAAGGCGGGCGACCCGTCGAAACTGGCCGTGGTCAGCGATCTGGACGAAACCGCCATCGACAATTCGGCGCTGCTGGTGCGCGATATGCAGAAATGCCACATCTATGACACATGGGACACATGGGGCGATTGGGAGCTGCGCGGCAAGCCCGTCCCGATCCCCGGCGCGCTGGATTTCTTTGACTTTGCCGACAAGGCCGGGGTGGCGATCTATTACATCTCGGACCGTTTTGGCGAGCCCGAGAACAAGGCCGCGACCATCGCCACGCTGAAGGAACTGGGCTTCCCGCAGGTCTCGGACGATCATGTGCTGCTTTACGGCACCAGCAAGGCCGAGCGCCGCGCGGTGGTCAGCAAGGATCACCAGATCGTCCTGTTGCTGGGCGATACGCTGCATGATTTCGACGGCGTCTTCCGCAAGGCCCCGACCGATGTGAAACGCGCCGAGGTGGACAAGAATGCCGCGCATTTCGGCGCCGACTGGATCGTTTTCCCCAACGCCACCTATGGCGATTGGAGCACGGCGCCCCTGACCGCATGGGACGCGGAACTGGTGGTCAAGTAAGCCGCCGAACATACCCCGAAAAACCGCCGGGCGGCTTTCGCTGCCCGGCCCCCGGCGCTATGAGGATCAGCAGGGCGGGCCAAAGCCGCCGACCAACCGGGGCAGGGAATGGCCGATCAGGCGCATGTCGCCATTCTGATGGCAGTCTATCAGGGCCGCGAATACCTGCCGGCCCAGCTGAAAAGCCTGGCCGGACAGACCCATGCCGACTGGCGGCTGATCGCCGGGGATGACGGCTCGACCGATGGCAGCGCCGCGCTGATCGAGGCATTCGCAGCCGGGCTGAACCCCGGTCAGGTCCGGGTCCTGCCCGGCCCGCGTCAGGGCGCGGCAGAAAATTTCCGCGCGCTGCTGGATTATGTCCCGGCGGACGCCACCCACGTCGCCTTTTGCGATCAGGACGATGTCTGGGACGAGGGCAAGCTGGCCCTTGGCATTGCCGCCCTGCCGGGCGACCGGCCCGCGCTTTGGTGCAGCCGCGTCGTCAATTGCGATGCCGATCTGCGCCAATTGTCGCTGTCGCCGATTCCGCGTCATCCGCCATCGTTTCGCCATGCGCTGATGCAGAACCTCGTGCAAGGCAATACCCTGATGCTGAACCGCCCGGCCTATGATCTGGTCGCCGCCGCCCATGCCGAGGCCGGGCCGGTGGTCATGCATGACTGGTGGATTTACCAATTGATTTCGGGGGCCGGCGGGCTGGTGATCTATGACTCGCTCCCCTCGCTGCTTTATCGCCAGCATGACGCCAATCTGGTCGGCGCCAACCAGCGGCTGCGCTCGCGTCTGGGCGGGTTGCGACGGATGCTCAATGGCACCTATCGCGGCTGGAGCCGCACCAATCTGGCTGCCCTGCAAGCGTCGCACCATCGCCTGACCCCGGAAAACCGCGCGCTTTTGCAGGATTTCGCCGGGCTGCAGGGCGGCCTTGCAACCCGCGTCAAAGCAATGCGGCGCGGCGGGTTTTTCCGGCAGGGGCGGGTGTCGCAACTGGCACTGTGGCTGGCGGTCCTGATGGGACGCAGCTAAGGGATTGTTTCATCGCCGGGAATGGACAAGTCTCGGCGCAACCTGATGTCACAAGGGGATCGCATGCGCGCCTTGCTCTCGGCGGGGATCGTCAGCCTGATTCTGGCCTATACGCTCAGCCAGTTCTACCGCGCCTTTCTGGCGGTGCTGACGCCGGTCTTGCAGGCCGAACTGGGCGCAGGACCGGACGATCTGGCGATTTCGTCGGGGCTTTGGTTCTTTGCCTTTGCCGCCATGCAATTGCCCATCGGAACCGCGTTCGACCGGATCGGGCCGCGCCGCACGGTTTCGACCCTGCTGGCGCTTGGCGGCGCGGGCGGGGCGGCGGTCTTTGCCTTGGCGCAGGCGCCATGGCATCTGCATGTCGCGATGACGCTGATGGGCATTGGCTGCGCGCCGGCGCTGATGGGCAGTTCGTATATCTTTGCGCGGAACTATCCGGCCTCGGCCTTCGGGGCGCTGACCGGTGCGGTGGTGGGCTTTGGCTCACTGGGCAATATCCTTGGCGCCTCGCCGCTGGTCTGGGTGATCTCGGCCATCGGCTGGCGGCCGACGCTCTGGGTGCTGGCCGGCGCGACGCTGGCGGTTGCCATCGCCATCCTGATCTTCGTGCGCGACCCCG
The DNA here is from genome assembly GCF_003337565.1 of Paracoccus lutimaris. GTDB lineage: Bacteria > Pseudomonadota > Alphaproteobacteria > Rhodobacterales > Rhodobacteraceae > Paracoccus > Paracoccus lutimaris. The sequence continues at coordinate 57,917 of NZ_QPJL01000009.1, read as the reverse complement.
AGCGGCTGGGCAGCACCGGCCCGCGCGGCTCGCTGGTCGAGATCCTGCGGCTGCGGGCGCTGTGGTTCATCCTGCCGTTGTTTTCGGTGAATTACGCCGCCTCTGCCGCCATTCGCGGGTTGTGGGCCGGCCCCTACATGGCCGAGGTCTATGGCGCCTCCGAGACGCTGATCGGCTATGCCACGCTGGCGATGGGGCTGGCGATGGTCATCGGCAGCTTTCTGGTCGGCCCGGCGACGCGGCTGGCCGGCTCGGTCCGGCGGCTGGCGCTGATCGTCAATGGCATGGCGGTGCTGGTCATGGCCGGGCTGTGGCTGGCGCCCGATGCCGGCGTCATTCCCGCGATCACCATGCTGGCGCTGATCGGGCTGGCAGGCGCCTCCTTTACCGTGGTTCTGGCCCATGGTCGCGCCTTTTTGCCACCGCATCTTGTGGGACGGGGGGTCACCTTCCTCAACATGTTCTCGATTGGCGGGGCGGCGGTGCTGCAATTCGCCTCGCGGCCAATCTATCGCGCGGCCAGCGCCGGCGGTCCCCCGCCCGAGGCCTATTCGACCCTGTTCCTCTTTTTCCTGATTCCGCTTACGGTGGGGTTCGTGCTGTATTTCCTGACGCCCGAGACGCCTGATGCCTGATCCCTCCGCCGACCAGATCGAGGTCGTCGCCCCGAACCTGAAGCGCCGCCTGTCGGGCGTGACGGCAACCGTGGTGCGGCTGATCCCGGTGCAGGCACGGATGATCGGCATCACCACCACCGGCCCCGGCCTGCCGCCGGAACTGCCGCATATTCCGCTGACCCGCGCCGCCACCCTGCCGCGCGACCGCTGGCGGGTCTGGCACGCGCGGCGCAATACCGAAATGGCGCTGGGGCTGATCCTGCGGCGCGTGCTGCGGCGGCGGTATCGGCTGCTGTTCACCTCGGCCGCGCAGCGCCGCCATACCGGCTTTACCCGCTGGCTGGTGCGTCAGCAGGACGCGCTGATCGCCACCTCGCCGCAGGCCGCCAGCTATCTTGAGCGCCCGGCGACGGTCATCCTGCACGGGGTCGATCTGGGCGTCTTTCACCCCGCCGCCGACCGCGCCGAGCTGCGCGCTGAGCTGGGCTATCAGCCTGACGACATCGTCATCGGCTGCTTTGGCCGCATCCGGGCGCAAAAGGGCGTCGATCTGCTGGTCGAATCCGCCCTGCGCCTGTTTCCCGATCGCCCGCGCGCGAAACTGGTCTTTACCGGCCGCGTCACTCAGGACAACCAGCAGTTCTTTGACGATCTGCAGGCTAAAATCGCCGCCGCCGGCCTCTCGGACCGCATCCGTTTCCTTGGCGAAATCCCGTGGGAGCAGGTTGTGCGCACCTATCAGGCGCTGGACCTGTTCGCCGCCCCCGCGCGGTGGGAGGGGTTCGGCCTGACACCCCTCGAGGCCATGGCCTGCGGCGTTCCGACCGTCGCCGCCCGGGTCGGGGCCTATGAAACCCTGATCCGCGACGGGGAAACCGGCAGCCTTGTGCCCCGCGACGACGCCGACGCCCTGACGGCGGCGCTGGCGCGCTGGCTGGACGACGACGCCGGGCGCGAGACCGCCGGCCGCGCCGCCCGCGAGCATGTCGCAACCAACCACGCCATCGAGGGCGAGGCCCGCGCCATTGTCGAGGTCTATCGGAAGCTGCTGGCGTGACCCGCCTTGGCTTTCTGATCGCCCGCACCCTGCGCGACGAAACGGCGCTGCAAAGCCTCTCGGTGCCTCAATCCGAGATCCTCGCGGATCTGGCGGGCAAGCGCATCGCCCTGATCGGCAATGCCCGCGCGCTGACGGAATCCGAGCATGGCACGGAAATCGACGCCGCCGATCTGGTCATCCGCATCAACCGCGCGCCGATGCCGGCCGCGACCAGCCACGGCACCCGCACCGACTGGCTGGGACTGGCGGTCCGGCTGGGCGATGCCGACCGCGACCGGATCAACCCCGGTCGCGTCTTGTGGATGTCGCCCAAGCGCAAGCGGCTGGACTGGCAGACCGCGACCAGCCCCGGCTTTTACCTGCATCCCCAGCCCGATTATCAGGCGCTGAAGCTCAGGCTGGCGGCGCCGCCCACCACCGGCGCGATGCTGATCGACCTGCTGGCGCGCTCCGCGATGACGCGGCTGGACCTCTACGGGTTCGATTTTTTCGCCAGTCAAAGCCTGTCGGGCCGGAGGACCGCCGATCAGGTCCCCCATGATTTCGGCGCCGAGGCGGCATGGGCCGACGCCCTGATCCATGCCGATCCGCGCCTGCAGCTGAACCGCGACTAAAGCGCGGATCTGGCCGCGCCAAGCTCATCGGCCAAGGCCGCCATCAGCCGGTCCACCGGCATCGCGCGGGCGCGCGCGGCCCCCATGCCCGACCATTGCGCGCCATATCCGGTCTGTCCCGCCGCCTTGGCGGCCGCGTTCAGCGCCTTGCCCAGATCATAGGCGCGGGGATAGCCGGCCACCGCATCCGCCGCGATCCCAGCCCCCCAATCGGTAAAGCCGTTCGACAGACAGCGCGCCGGCCGGCCGGAAATGACCGGCGTCATCACCGTTTCGCCCCCCTGCGACAGCCGCGCGCGATAGGCCGCATCGGCCGCGCTTTCCGGGCAGCCGACAAAGGCCGTGCCCAGTTGCGCCGCCTGCGCGCCCCAGGACAGCGCCCAGCGGATATCCCCGCCATCCATAAGCCCGCCGGCCGCGATGACGGGCAGGGGGATCTCGCGCACCAGCGCGCGGGTCAGATCCTCGGTCGAGAGCCGGGCATCGGGCGCGGCGGGATCGAAAATCCCGCGATGGCCACCGGCCTCCCAGCCTTGGGCGATGACGGCGTCCAGCCCGGCCGCGCGGATCTGGCGCGCTTCGTCCAGCGAGGTGGCGCTGGCCAGCAGGATCAGCCCCGTCGCCCGCATGGCCGCAATCTGATGCGGCTGCGGCAGGCCGAAATGAAAGCTGACGACGCGCGGGCGCAGCGCCAGCACCAGATCCAGAAACCCGTCATGGCTGCGGAAACTGTCATAGATATCCGTCAGCTCACTGGGCGGTGCGGCACCAAAGCCGGCAAATAGCGGCGCCGCCCGTTCGATCCAGTCGCGGTCGCCGGCCGGGTCGGGCGGGCGCGGCGCATGGCAAAAGAAATTCACGTTGAAGGGCCGCCGGGTCAGTTCCTGCGTCTCGCGGATGGCCTTGCCCGCCGCCTCGACCGTGGCCGCGCCCAGTCCCAGCGCGCCCAGACCACCCGCCTCGGACACCGCCGCCGCCATGGCCGGAGTCGAGGTGCCCGCCATCGGCGCCTGCAGAATCGGCAGCCGCATGGCCAGAACCTGAACCAGATTTGCCACCACCATCCCGCGCCGTCCCCTAAGCAACCCCCGCCGACAAAGACTGCGCCAGCCGCGCGCCACTGGCAACCGCCATCCCGGTCCGCCACGACGCAGGCAGATCGACACAACCATCGTCATAATGACGATAAATCGCCAATATACCTGTCAAATCGCCGATATGTTGCTTTCGCTTTCCGCGATCCTGCCCTATATCGCGCTGTCCTTTATATCAGGAGACCCCCAATGGGCTACAAGGTCGTTGTCGCCGGCGCCACGGGGAACGTGGGCCGTGAAATGCTGAACATACTCGCCGAGCGCGAGTTCCCTGCCGATGAGGTTGTTGCTCTGGCTTCGCGCCGGAGCCTTGGCACTGAGGTCAGCTATGGCGACAAGACCCTGAAGACCAAGGATATCGAGGGTTTCGACTTTACCGGCTACGACATCGCGCTGTTCGCCATCGGCTCGGACGCGACCAAGCAATATGCCCCCATCGCCGCCTCGCAGGGCTGCGTGGTGATCGATAACAGCTCGCTTTACCGCTATGACCCGGCGATCCCGCTGGTCGTGCCCGAGGTGAACCCGGACGCGGTCGAGAACTATCGCAACAAGATGATCATCGCGAACCCCAACTGCTCGACCGCGCAGATGGTGGTGGCGCTGAAGCCCCTGCATGACCGCGCGCGGATCAAGCGCGTCGTCGTCTCGACCTATCAGTCGGTCTCGGGCGCGGGCAAGGACGGCATGGACGAATTGTGGAACCAGACCAAGGGCATGTATGTGCCCGGCCAGGAGGTCGAGCCCAAGAAGTTCCAGAAGCAGATCGCCTTCAACGTGATCCCGCAGATCGACGTCTTCCTGGACAGTGGCGACACCAAGGAAGAATGGAAGATGGCGGCCGAGACGAAAAAGATCATGGACCCCTCGATCAAGGTCACTGCGACCTGCGTGCGGGTGCCGGTCTTTGTCGGCCATTCGGAAGCGATCAACGTCGAGTTCGAGGATTTCCTGGACGAGGACGAGGCCCGCGACATCCTGCGCGAGGCGCCGGGCGTGCTGGTCATCGACAAGCGCGAGCCGGGCGGCTACGCGACCCCGGTCGAATGCGTGGGCGATTTCGCCACCTTCGTGTCGCGCATCCGTCAGGACGTGACGGCGGAAAACGCGCTGAACCTGTGGTGCGTCTCGGACAACCTGCGCAAGGGCGCGGCGCTGAACGCGGTCCAGATCGCAGAGCTGCTGGGCAATCGCTGCCTGAAAAAGGGCTGAACCAGACCCTACGGTCTTGTGAGGGCGTCCCGCGGGGCGCCCTCTTGCTTTTTGACCGCCCCTCGTCAAGCTTGGTTGCGCGTTCATTTAGGGGTCCCGATGCGTTACCTGCTGATTTCCACCGCCATTCTTCTGTCCGGCCCGGCCCTGGCCGACCGGTTTGAAACCACCGCCCGGATCGATGCGGTCACCGTCTATCCCTGGGGCGCCGGCGTCAACCGTACGGTCCAGATGGATCTGCCGCAGGGCGCGCATGAGCTGGTGGTGACCGGCATGCCCGTGGACATCGACCCAAGCACGCTGCGCGTGACCGGCGAAGGCGCGACCATTGGTGCAGTCAGCCTGCAAATCAACCGCGCCCTGCCCGCCGCCCCCGTGGAAACCACGGAATTCCTTGCCGCCAAGGATATGGTCCGCCGGCTTGAGGACGCATTGGCCCAGCATGATGCCCGCGTGGCCGAGATCACCGCACGCGGCACCGCCGCCGAGGACATGATCGAATTCCTGATGAAACTGGCGGAATCCGACAGCGTGGCGGGTGATTTCGCCGGGCTGACCGCCTCGGCCCGCGACCAGATGATCGAGGCGCGTCAGACCATCGTCCGCACCGCCGCCGAGGCCGAGGCCGCCAACCGCACCCGCGAGGATATGGACAAAGAGATCGACCGCGCCAGAACCCGGCTTGAAGCGCTGCGGGCACCGGAAAACCAGACCTCGGCGCTGGTCATCGCGGTTCAGGGCAATGGTGCCCCGGCCAGCATCCGCATTGCCTCGCTGACCCGGCAGGCCAGTTGGCAGCCGGTCTATGACCTGTCCTTGCAGCGCAAGGAGGCCAAGCTAAGCATGGATCGCGGGCTGATGGTGGCCCAAAACAGCGGCGAGGACTGGACCGGTGTGCATCTGACGCTGTCGACCGCGCGGCCGATGGATCAGGCCGCGCCCAGCGAGCTGAGTCCCCATTTCGTGCGCGTCATGGATAAGGACAGCAAGCTCTATTCCGGCAGCGAGCCCGCCATGATGGCCGCCGACAGCGCCCGGATGCAAGAGGGCGGCTATGTCGCACCGATCACCGAGGTCGAGCCGGTCGTGGTCGATGAACAGCCCGTGGTCGCCTCCGCCCTCTTGGCCGTGGTGGGCGAGACGGAGGTCTATGACTATCCGACCCCGGTCGATATCCGCGACGGCGCCGATGCGCTGCGCCTGCCGCTGGATTCGCATGCGCTGACCCCCGAAATCGTGGCCGAGGCCGTGCCCAGCCGTGACAACAGCGCCTATCTGGTGGCGGATACGGTGAACTCGACCGGGGCGGTGATCCTGCCCGGCGAGGCGACCTTCTATGCCGATGGCGCGATGGTCGGACGCGGCACGCTGGAACTGACGGCGGCGGGCGACGACATGAAGCTGGGCTTCGGCCCCCTGACCGGCATCAAGCTGGAACGCCAGCTGCCTGACGAGACCGAGGGCAATAGCGGCCTGATCCTGAAATCCGCGGAACGGACGGAAACTGCAATTCTTGGCATCCGCAACCTGACCGCCGAGGAATGGCCGCTGCGGGTGATCGATCAGGTCCCCGTCTCGCGGCAAGAGGATCTGCGGGTGGACTGGTCCGCCGACCCCGCCCCGGATGAAACCGACCCCGAGGGCAAGCGCGGATTGCTGGTCTGGAATGGCAAGATCGCACCGGGCGAAGAGCAGAAGATCACCCTGACGACCTCATTGCGCTGGCCCGACGGGATGGCGCTTTTCGACGACTGATCTGATCTTGCGATATGGCACGCAGGGCCCATCGGTCCCGCGTCAGACCAGCAGATCGCCCCGCAGCAGCTCCTGTTCCAGCAGATCGATCGCCGCCGCCAGACGTTCATCGACCAGATGCAGGTATTGCGTCCAGTCGGACAGGTGCGACAGATCCTCGGCCCCGTCGGAAATGCCGCGCAGACCGATCAGTGGCAGGCCGAAATGTTGGCAGGCACGCAGAACGGCAAAAGTCTCCATATCGACCATATCGGCGGCGATCTCGTCATAGGCGCGGCCGCTGACGATGCTGCCGCCGGTCGCGATCGAGGCATGCGGGATGCCGGGGATCTGCAACGGCAGCTCGATGCGGACAGGCAGGCCGGAAAACGGCATCTCGCCCTTGGCAAACCCCAAGGCCGAGGCATCCATGTCGCGATATTCCACCGCCGAGACCTGATAGACCGCCGCCTGTTCCAGCACCCGCGACCCGGCGGACCCCAGCGATACCACCAGTTCCGGCAATTCGCCGCGCGCCGCCAGCTGTGACAGCAGGGCGGTCAGCTCGACCGCCGCCTCGACCGGGCCGACGCCGGTCATCAGGGGCTGGATACGGGCGCGCAGCGCGGCGCCGTATTCCGCCTCGACCGCCATGACGAACAGCACTCGCCGTCCCGCCAGAATATTCACATCCATCTGCCGCCCCTATCGATGCCCCGCCGGGACCGCATCGCCATGCATTCGCCACATAACGAAGCGCGATCCGGTCGCCAAGGCAATCCCCGGCGCCACAAACTGGTCAACCGATCGCGCGCTGTGCGGGCGGATCGCCGGGCAGCTTGGGCGCAACCTCGGCGCTTTGCGGCAGGCGCGGCGCGACCGGCGCCGGCATGGCATTGGCAAAGCTGATCAGGACGCGGCCCCCCGACAAGGGGCGCAACCCCCAGGACATCAGCCCACCCGAAGGGCCGGCCATGGCGCCGCGCAGCGGCTCATCGGGCAGCGCCGCGTTCAGCGCCTCGCGCAGCGCGGTCAGGCCGGGGCTTTGACCGCTGGCCGCAAGCCAGCCGGCGATATGGTCGTCCAGCGTCGGCCGCGACGTGCTGCCCCAAAGCTCGAGATAGCGCCGGTTCGAGGTCAGCAGATCGCCATTCCCGCCAAAAACCGCCACCGCATCCTCGAGCGCGTCGAGAACCTCGGCGCCCAGCGACAGATCGGCGCGGAACTTTCGTGTCAGCGAAATTTCGGAAGTGATGTCCTCGAACAGGAAGGCCACCGCGCCATCGGGATGCGGACGGCCGGTGACGCGATAGGTCTGGCCACCCGGCAGGGACCAGATTTCGACGTGATGGCCAGAGGCCGCCGCCGCCTCAAGCGAGTTCATCTGGTTGCGCCAGCTGCGGTAATCCTTAGGCTCCGGCACCATCCGCGCCTCGCGCAGGCGGTCCAGAAAGGCGTAAAGCGTTGGCCGCGCGGTCAGAAAACCCGTCGCCAGCCCGGTCAGATCGATCAGCGCCGGGTTGAAGAGCTGCAGGTTGCGGTCGCGGTCAAAGATCGCCAGCCCGATGGGCAGGTCGGCAAAGGTCTTGGTCAGCGTCTGGACGAATTCGCGCAGGCTGCGTTCGGCCCGCACCGCCGCATCGGCCGGCAAGGCGATGGCGACGGTCTGGTCGGCAACCTCGTGGATATGGCAGTCATACCAGCGCACATGCCCGTCATATTCGACCTGCACGCGCCGCGATGCGCCATTCGCCGGTCCCGGTGCCGGACGCGCCGACAGATCGATCGGCTGCGGCAGCGGCCAGACCGTCTCACCCCCGGATTTTGCCTCGGCGAGGTCGAGATAGGCCGAATTCGCCCAGGTCACATTGCCGTTCCGGTCCTGCCGCCAGGCCAGCATCGGCGAATGGTCCATGGTGGAGCGCAGGATTTCCAGCTCATGCTCCATCGCCGCGAAGGAGAGCGAGTCGACGACGATCCCGGCATTCTCGGCATTGGGGTCGGTCAGGGTGATACGCAGGATCCCGTCGGCGAGATCCTCGGCCAGAAGCCGCAATTGCGGGTCTTTCGACTGCTCGGCCAGTTCGACCCGCGGCGGCCGGTCGGGATCCGACAGGATCGCCGCCGCATCCGGAAGGCGCATCGACAGCCAGCCGCTGAGCCGCTGCCATTCGCTGTCGCCCGGCAGGGCAGAAAGCAGCGCGCGCGCCGGCGCGGTCGCGTCGATCAGATGCCGGTCGCGAAACAGAAAAACGATTGGTTCAATGTCGCGATCCAGCCGCAATGCCGACCCGACCCAGCGCCGACGCCGGTCGATCGCCCAGATCGCCGTCAATGCCAGCATGACGGCAACCGCTGCCGCTGCGAATGCGATGAGAAACTGTCCGACCATCGCCCACACCCGTAAGAAAAATAACCACGGAAACAACTATAGGGAGATAATCAAGAAATGGTTAACACTCAAAGTGAATCACGAAAGAATTTCCGGATTTGGGCCCAAAGCACCACGATCCTCGGTCTCGATCCGCGCCAGAGGCCAGATCACGGTGACCTCGGCCCCGCCTTTGAGGCCATTTCCAAAGCTGAGCCGCGCGCCTGATCCCTGCAAAAGCGCCTTGGCGATGAACAGGCCAAGGCCCATACCCTCATAGCTGCGGCCGTCCTCGGCGCGGGGGCGGGTGGTCAGGAAGGGGCTGCCGATGCGCGGCAAAAGCGTGGCCGGAAAGCCCGGGCCGTCGTCGGAAATCCTGATCCGCAATTCGCGCCGGTCGCGCTGCGCCTGGATGACGACCCGACGACTGGCGAAATCCACGGCGTTCTGGATCAGGTTGCGCAGACCATGGATGACCGCCGCGTCGCGCTGGATGATCGGCATATCGCCCCGAGCCTCGATGACGATATCGGTGCCGCGATCGCGATGCGGGGCGGCGGCCTCGGCTAGAACTTCGGCCAGCGGCGCCGAGCGGATCAGCAGGTCGTCGCGCCCCGACGCCCCCATCGAGCGCATGATGTCGCGGCAGCGATCGGCGGACTGGCGCAGGATGGTGACGTCCTCGGCCAGATCCTCGCGGTCGGGCAGGGCTTCGGCCAGTTCGTCGGCCAGCTCGGCGCTGACCAGCTTGATCGTGGCCAGCGGCGTGCCCAGCTCATGCGCGGCGGCGGCGACGACTCCGCCCAGATGTTGCAGCCTTTGCTCGCGTTCCAGCGCCATGCGCGCGGCGAAAAGCGCCTCGGAACTGGCGTTCAGCTCGGCTGCGACGCGGCGGGCGAAGGCGGCGAAAAAGGCCGCGCCGATCACGATGGCGAACCAGTGCCCGACCAGCAGCGGTTGCTGAAGGCGGATCGGAGGATCGGGCCGGAAACTGAGCGGCTGTGCAAGGATCCCGGTCAGCGTCACCATGACCACAGTCGTGATGGCCAGCATCACCAGCTGCCGGCCGGGCAGGGCCGTCGCGGCGATGGTCACCGGCACCAGAAGCAGCAGCGCAAAGGGATTGGCAAGCCCGCCGGTCAGCGCCAGCAGCACCGCCACCTGCGTCAGGTCATAGCCCAGCTGCCACGCCGCCTCATAGGCCGAGACCCGCCGGCCTTGGCGAATCATCAGCGTCAGGTTCAGCGCGGCGGCCAGCGCGATCACCACCAGAACCGGGGCCAGCGCAAACTCGGCCCCGATCAGCAGCGCCCCGCAAACCGCAGCCAGCTGGCCGGCAATCGCCACCCAACGCAGCAGGATCAGCGTGCCCAGCCGGATCGGCTCGGGTCCGGGTTGGCCGGGCAACAGGGCGATGCGGCGGGTGACAAGTCCGAAGGGCATGCGAAGCCTTGGGGTCGGGAATGGCTTGGCGGCATTGATACCCAGCATCGGATGGGCGATCAATGCAGGCGTATGAAACGGAGCGACGGATATGAACAAGGACAGGCGCATCCTGATACTCGGCGGCGTGGCGGCGGGGCTGGTGCTGGTCACCGGCTCGCTGTGGCTGTCGCGCGGTGGCAGCGACCCCTATGCCGGCTGCCGCAAAAGCGCGATGGCCGGGGGCTTTGACCAGCTGGGCGGACCCTTCACCCTGACCGACCAGACCGGCGCGCGCATCAGCTCGGAGCAGGTCTTTGCCAAGCCGGCGCTGCTGTATTTCGGCTATACCTATTGCCCCGATGTCTGCCCGATGGATAGTGCCCGCAATGCCGAGGCCGTCGCCATGCTGCAGGAGCGCGGGATCGAGGTCACGCCGGTGTTCATCTCGGTCGATCCCAAACGCGACACGCCCGAAGTTCTGGCCAGCTTTGTCAGCGCGATGCATGAACGGATGATCGGCCTGACCGGCTCGCCCGAAGAAATCGACGCGGTATCGAAATCCTGGCGCAATTTCTATCGCATCAACGATCAGGACGATCCCGAGAATTATCTGGTCGATCACATGACCAATACCTATCTGGTCATGCCCGATGCCGGAACGGTCGAATTCTTTGGCCGCGATGTCCCCCCGCAGGAAATGGCCGACCGAACCGCCTGTTTTATCGGGGCAACAGGCTAGCCGGATTTGACCGCAGGCCAGAATGGACATATGGACCTGTCAGCTTTCGGAAGGGGCGCGCATATGGCCGACGAATACGATATCGGACCCGATCCCAGCCTGCTGCTGGTCGATGACGACGAGATATTCCTGAACCGGCTGGCCCGGGCGATGGAGAAGCGCGGCTTTCAGGTGACCCGCGCCCTGTCGGTTGCCGAGGCCCGCGCCGCCGTGCAAGTCCGGGCGCCGGCCTTTGCCGTGGTGGATCTGCGGCTTGAGGATGGCAACGGTCTTGATGTGGTCGATGCCCTGCGCGAGGCGCGCGAGAATACCCGCATCGTCGTCCTGACCGGCTATGGCGCCATCGCGACCGCCGTTGCGGCAATCAAGATGGGCGCCACCGATTATCTGGCCAAGCCCGCGGATGCCGATGACGTGATGCATGCGCTGCTGTCGCGGGGCGAAACCCTGCCGCCCCCGCCCGAGGCGCCGATGTCGGCCGACCGGGTGCGCTGGGAACATATCCAGCGCGTTTACGAGCAATGCGACCGAAATGTCAGCGAAACGGCACGCAGATTGCATATGCACCGGCGCACCTTGCAGCGGATTTTAGCCAAGCGAAGCCCTAGATAATAATAACCTCTGGAAAACAGTTGCAATTAATTCCTGAATGAAAATATTGGTAGATACAATCTGCCAACCCAGGAACATAAATATGAGCATCGATCTGGACAACATGTCCTTGCGCGAGCTTCGTGATCTCAGAAACAAGCTCGACCGCGCCATTTCCACCTTTGAGGAGCGCCGCAAGCGCGAGGCTTTGGCCGCCGCCGAAACCGCCGCGCGCGAGTTCGGCTTTAATCTTGCCGATCTGACCGTCACCAAGGCGGCACGCGGCAAGGTTGCGCCCAAATATGCCAACCCCTCGGATCCCGAACAGACCTGGACGGGGCGCGGCCGCAAACCGCGCTGGGTTCAGGAGGTTCTGGATGCCGGCAAGCCGCTGGAAAGTCTGGAAATCTGACCGGACAGAAACAGAAATCCACGGTATTTCCTGCCGAATCCGGGGATTTTGAACATAAACCTGCCGCCTGCCGGGGATTTCCCGGCAGGCGTTTGTTTTTTCCGACCTTTTCCACAGGCTTTTTGACGATCGTGCGGGGAATTTTCCGGCTGCAAAGCATCATGGAAAAATCTCGACGGGATTTCCTTTTTGTGGAAAGGATCAAATTTCCGATCCGTTCGGGAGGCGGGTTCGGCATATCGCAGGATCGGCACTCGCGCAGTCGATGGCGTTCAGCGATTTTCAAGCCGGCCTTGCGGAAATCCGCCGTGCCATTCCCGGCCGCCATTCCGTGTCGCCTCTCATGCCGATGAGGACCGGGACGGCGGCAATGGCCGGCGCCAAACCGCCGGAATAACCCCGGCGCATCATTTCGGGGATCAGGGCCGCAGCCCCGCCCTTGGTCATCGCCACCCATGAAAGGATACAACAAAGCAGCGCCAGCGGGCGGCGGCTGTCGATCATGGCGAATATGCGCGGCTCAGGCCGATGGCCGGAAGCAGCGCGATGGCGCGCCTGCCTTGCCGGCGCGTTTGTGCATGTCCCGAGAGCCGGAAACTGTCAGATGTTTCGCCGCGTTTTATCTGCCGCGCGCTACCGGCTGCTTTGGTCGATTTCCGCGATAAGCCCGTCGAACCGGGCCAGATAGGCATTGCGGGTTTCGCGCGGCGGGCGCAGGCGGATTTCCAGCCCCTCCAGCAGATCCAGCCTTGGTATCGGGAACAGCCGGTCGGCCTCGGCGCGGGAAAATCCGGCGATCTGGACCGCCTCAAGCCATGCTGAAATCCGGTCGGCCTGCTTGATCGCGCGCTTGATCGCCACGGGCAGCTGTGCGGGCAGGCCAAAGCGGCGATGGATGGCCGCCGCCAGCCGCGTGTCCATCTCTCCGTATTCGCCGCCAAGCGCCGCCTTGACCGGCGAGATCATGTCGCCAATGACATATTCGGGCGCGTCATGCAGAAGCGCCGCCAGCCGCCAGCGCGGGTCGCGGCCATGCTCGCCCCGGGCAAAGATCTCTTCGACCAGCAGCGAATGTTCGGCCACGCTATAGGCCCAGTCGCCATGGGTCTGGCCGTTCCAGCGCGCCACGAAGGCAAGGCCATGGGCAATGTCCGAAATCTCGATATCCATCGGCGTCGGGTCCAGCAGGTCCAGCCTGCGTCCCGACAGCATCCTTTGCCAGGCCCGTTTCGCTTGCTTCGCCATCAGTCACCCCTCTGCCGGACAGGACCGAACCCTAGCCGCATCCCCCGCAGCCCGCCACCGGATCACGCGCCGGCGGATCGCGCGGGGCCGGACATGCGAAAGGCCCGCAGGCCGGCAGACCCACGGACCTCACGACAATGTGAAACTCTCAGGACAGCGGCTGGTTGGCCGGACGCTCGCCCGACTGCATCCGCCGCGCGATTTCCTGCCGATACAGCGCCACGAAATCGATCGGATCCATGTTGAAGGGCGGGAATCCGCCATCGCGGGTCATGTCCGACACGATGCGCCGCACATAGGGGAACATCATGCGCGGGCATTCGATCATCAGGAAGGGGTGCATCTGATCCTCGGGCACGCCCTCGATATGGAAGATGCCGCCGTAATCCAGCTCGCACAGGAACAGCGGTGCCTTGTCCTTGGCATTGACCGATTGCACGCGGAACTTGGTGACGACCTCGTATTGATGCTCGGTCGGGCGCTTGCGGGCGTCCAGGCTGACCTGCACGCTGATTTCGGGCTGGACCTCGCCCGAGGGCAGGCCTTTTTGCGCCACCGCGTTCTCGAACGACAGGTCGCGCGTGTATTGGGTCAGGATCTGCAGCCGCACGCCGGCCTGTTCGGTTTTCGGCGCCTCGGGGGCGCCGTTGGTGGTTTCATCGGTCATCGAAATCTCCTCGGAACTGCGCGGGTTCTAGCATTGCCGCGCCCCGCGCTCAATGCTGCGTCCAGCCGGAATTGCCGCGGCGGGGTGCAGCGTTTTCGCTTTGATCGGTCAGCCCCTCGCGCACCGGCGCGGGCGGATCGTCCTGCACCGAATATTCGCCGTCGATCACGCCCTCATCGCGCCGCCGCCCCGAGGGGTAATCCGCGCCAAATCCCGCACCCGGCCCATGGCCGAACCCCGTCCCCGAGACCCGCACCCGCGCCGCCATCCGCCGCAGGATCAGGTCGCGCAGCGGCGGCACCTGCAGCAAAAGCCCCAGCGCGCTGGTGAACAGGCCCGGCACCACCATCAGCACGGCCCCGATCATGCGCAGCGCGCCATGCGCCATCGGCCGCGCCGGATCGGTGAAATCCTGCATCGCCCGCTGCACGTCCTGTGCCGCCCGCGCGCCCTGCCGGCGCATGATCGCCACGCCCCCCACAGCCGAGGCCAGAACCAGCGCGATGACCGGCAAGACACCGATCACCCCCCCGACCTGAATGAACAGCGCGATCTCGATGATCGGCAGAACCACGAACGGCAGCAACAGCCACATGAAAGTCTATCCTCGAACCTATCCCATTTGCGGCACCAAACTGGACTTGGGCCGGCTTGCACCCTACATAAGCATCCTGAACCGCCGTTACAAAGCTCGTTAGGTCCGTCGATGTCGAACCCCCTGCTGCAATTGCTCGTCCTGGGCGCCATTGCCGTGTTTCTGATCCTGCGCCTGCGCGGGGTTCTGGGCACGCGCGACGGGTTTGAATCGCCGCGCCTGCCCGAAGAGCCGGCGCAGCGCAAGCGCTTTGAGGTGATTGACGGTGACGCCGATAACGACATCACCGACCATGCCGAGCCGGGCAGCGCCAATGCCAAGGCCTTGGCCGAGATGAAATCGGTCGAGCCGCAATTCGCCGTTGGCCCGTTCCTGACCGGCGCGAAATCCGCCTATGAAATGATCCTGATGGCCTTTGAGCGCGGCGATCTGTCCGAGGTGCGCGCCTTTCTGGCCCCGCCCGTGGCCGAGGCGTTTGAAACCGTCATTGCCGACCGTCAGGCCCGCAACCTGACCACCACGGCCGAATTCCTGGGCACCCGCGAAACCGCGCTGGCCGAGGCCGAGTTCAACCGCGCTACCGGCATGGCCGAGCTTTCCGTCCGCTTCGTCGGCGAGATGATCGTCGCCACCCGCGATGCCGAGGGCAATGTGATCGAGGGCGATCCCAAGGCCGCGCGCAAACAGCGCGACGTCTGGACCTTTGCCCGCCATATGGGCGCCGCCGATCCCAACTGGCAGCTTGTCGCCACGGCCTGAACGATGGCACGGCGGCGCGGACTTTCGGCCGAGGACAAGGCCCTCTGGTCCCGCATCGCCGCGACAGCGGTGCCCATGCATCCCGCGCGCAAGAAAAGCGCGCCTCTGGCCGACAATACGAAACCCGCGCTGCTTGCCAAACCCGCCCCGCGCGAACCGGTCGCGCTGACCGGCCTGACACTGGGCGGCAAGCGGACCGGCGGCAGCACCCGGATCGATCTGTCCCCGCCCCCGCGCGAAGCGCTGCACAACCAACCCCTGCGCATGGATCACAAGACCCATCGCCAGATGACCCGCGGCAAGGTCGCCCCCGAGGCCCGGATCGACCTGCATGGCATGACGCTGGCCGTGGCCCAGCCGGTGCTGATCCGCTTTGTCCTGCAGGCGCAGGCCGCCGGAAAACGCCTTGTTCTGGTCATCACCGGCAAGGGCCGCGAGGGCGGCCCCGATGCGCCGCTGCCCGTCCGCCCCGGCGCGCTGCGCCACAACGTGCCGCATTGGCTGCATATGCCGCCCTTGAACGCCATCGTGCTGCAGGTGCGGCCCGCCCATCGCCGCCATGGCGGCGAGGGCGCCTATTACGTCTATCTCAGGCGGTAGAGTCGCCGCCGCCAGCAGATCCGGTCCGCGCAAGGGCAGGACGCGCCCCGCGCGGGCCAAAATGCCGTCAGCTTGAATAATTCGCCTTGGGTCCGGCGAACCACCAGATGATCAGGCCCACCACCGGCAGCAAGGCCACCAGAAGGATCCAGATCAGCTTGGTGCCGTTCGATTCATTGCTGTTGATGATCGAGGCGATTGCCCAGACATCGAGGGCAAAGATGATGGTGGCGATGATGAACTTCATGCGGCGTCCCCGTATTGGCTTATGCCTCAACGATATGGACGCCGCCCGGTTCCCTTACAGCACGTAACGCGACAGATCGGTCGAACGCGAGAGATCCCCCAGATGCTTCTCGACGAAAGCCGCGTCCACCGTCACCTTCTCGCCCGAGCGGTCGGGGGCGGTAAAGGACAGCTCCTCGAAGACCCGCTCGATGACGGTATATAGCCGCCGCGCGCCGATATTCTCGACCGAGCCATTCACCTCGGCCGCGATCCGCGCCAGCGCCCGGATGCCATCCTCGGTAAAGCTGACCACGACGCCCTCGGTCGCCATCAGCGCGGTATATTGCAGCGTCAGGGCATTGTCCGTCTCGGTCAGGATGCGGATGAAATCCTCTTCGGTCAGGGCACGCAGCTCGACCCGGATCGGCAGGCGCCCCTGCAATTCCGGCAGCAGATCCGAAGGCTTGGCGATGTGGAACGCGCCACTGGCGATGAACAGGATATGGTCGGTCTTGACCGGCCCGTATTTCGTACTGACGGTAGTCCCCTCGATCAAGGGCAGCAGGTCGCGCTGCACCCCCTCGCGGCTGACATCGCCGCCGCGCGCCTCTTGCCGGGCGGCGACCTTGTCGATCTCGTCGATAAAGACGATGCCGTTTTCCTGCACCGCCTCAAGCGCGGCGGCCTTGACCGCCTCGTCATCCAGAAGCTTGTCGGCCTCTTCGGCGATCAGCAGCTCATAGCTTTCCGAAACGGTCACCTTGCGCCGCACCCGGCGCCCGCCAAAGGCCTTCATCAGCCCCGACAGGTCCATCATGCCGCCCATGGCGCCGGGCGGCTGGCCGGGCACCTCCATCATGCCGAAGGGGTTGGAATTGTCCTGAACCTCCAGCTCGATCACGGTATCGTCCAGCTCTCCGCGCTTGAGCTTGTCGCGAAACATCTCGCGCGTCTGCTCGCGGGCATTCTCGCCGGCCAAAGCGGCGACAACGCGATCCTCGGCGGACTTATGAGCCCGCGCCTTGACCTCGTCGCGCATGCGCTCGCGGGTCTCGATGATGGCAGCATCGGCCAGATCGCGGATGATCTGCTCGACATCACGGCCGACATAGCCGACTTCGGTGAATTTCGTCGCCTCGACCTTCAGAAACGGCGCTCGCGCCAGCTTGGCCAGACGGCGGGAGATCTCGGTCTTGCCGACCCCGGTCGGCCCGATCATCAGGATGTTCTTGGGATAGACCTCATCGCGCAGATCATCGCCCAGCTGCTTCCGGCGCCAGCGATTGCGCAGCGCCACGGCGACCGCGCGCTTGGCGTCCTTCTGCCCGATGATAAAGCGATCCAGCTCGGACACGATCTCGCGCGGGGTCAAATCACTCATGTTCCACCTTTCCTGTCACGGGCACGGAGGCAAAAGCCCTTCTTTCATGCCCAAATATCCCGGGGGAGGCCCGAAGGGCCGGGGGCAGAGCCCCCTAACCCAGCACCTCAACCGTCAGATTGTCGTTCGTATAGACGCAGATATCGGCCGCGATCGCCATGGCCGCGCGGGCCACGCCCTCGGCATCCAGATCGCTTGCCATCAGCCCGCGCGCCGCAGCCAGCGCGAAATTCCCGCCCGAGCCGATGGCCGCCACGTCATGCTCGGGCTCCAGCACGTCGCCCGCGCCGGTCACCACGAAGATCTCGCGCCCATCGGTCACGATCAGCATGGCCTCCAGATTGCGCAGATACTTGTCCATGCGCCAGTCCTTGGCCAGATCGACACAGGCCCGCGCCAATTGCCCCGGTGCCGCCTCCAGCTTCTTCTCCAGCCGCTCCAGCAGCGTGAAGGCATCGGCGGTCGAGCCGGCAAAGCCCACCACCACGTCATGCCCGCCGGGCTTGAGGCGGCGCACCTTGCGCGCCGTGCCCTTCATCACCGTCTGCCCGACGCTGACCTGACCGTCGCCGGCCACCACGACCTTGCCGCCGCGCCGCACCGCCAGAATGGTGGTGCCGTGCCAGCCGGGAAATTTCTCATCGGACATGCGTCTTCTCCGCTATGGTCTTGGCGCTCAGATATGGGCGCGGGCAGGCTTTCGCAAGCCGCCCGCAATCGCTAGCCTGCTGCGCATGAGCCATGCCCCGACCCTGCGTATCTATCTGGACGGCACGATGCTGGAAACCTCGCGCGCCGGCACGTTCAACTTCATGAACGTGCTGCGCCATGCGGTTCAGGGCGCCGGCTGGCACATCGAATTCCACCAGACCAGCCCCGAGGCCCGCCATCTCGCGCCCCGGCTGGACGGCTACGCGCTTTATCACATGGAGCCGCCGACCCATGACCGCGCCCTGACCTTTCGCCGCGCCTATCACTATCCGTTCTGGCAGATCGAGCCGGTCCCGCAGCGCTGGCGTTTCCATGTCGCGCGCAGCCGCTTCGACCCGCAAGGCGTCGATCCGGACGAGGCCCGCGACTTTGCCGACCGCCTGCGCGAGCGCGTCCTGCCGGGCCGCGCGCCCCGGCGCGACGGACCGGTTCTGGTGCCACTGCAGGGCCATATCCGCCGCTGCCGGTCCTTCCAGACCATGAGCCCGGTCGAGATGCTGACCCTTACCGCCGCCACCGGCCGCCCGGTGACCGCCACCCTGCACCCGGGCGAGCACTATGACGCCGCCGACCTGCAGGCGCTGGAAAATCTTGCCGCGCGCCATCCGAACCTGACCATCGGCGGCAACACGGCGATGCTGCTGCGCGACTGCGCCTTTGTGGTGACGCAAAACAGCGCCGTGGCCTTTGACGGCTATCTGCTGGGCAAGCCGGCAGTGCTGTTTGCACAGATCGACTTTCACCATATCGGGCTGAATGTGGCCGATCTGGGGGCCGAGCGCGCCCTGGCGCTGGCCGAAACCCGGCAGTCGGAATTCGCGGCCTATCTTTACTGGTTCCTGCAGCAGCAATCCGTCAATGCCAGCCGCCCGGATGCGGGCGAACGGATTCTTGCCCAAATGCGCAGGGGCGGCTGGCCGATCTGACCCGCCGCCCCCGTTATGAACTCATAGCCGCGATCAGATCGCGTCGTCGATCCAGGCCTTCAGCGCGGCCTTGGGCGCCGCGCCGATCTTGTTCGAGACGACCTGGCCGTCCTTGAACAGGAACAGCGCCGGAATGCCGCGCACGCCAAGCTGGGCGGGGCTTTCGGGGTTCTCGTCCACGTTCACCTTGACGATCTTGACCTTGTCGCCATATTCGGCGGCCAGTTCCTCAAGGGCCGGGCCGATCTGGCGGCAGGGACCGCACCATTCAGCCCAGAAATCGACCACGACCGGGGTCGCGGATTCGCGGACTTCGCTGTCGAAGGTGGCGTCGGATACGGCGTGGGTCGCCATGGGAAATCTCCTGCGATGCGCCGGATCATGCCGGCAGGAACGTCCCCAAACAGCTAGGCACCCGACCGCGCGGGGTCAAGACCCGCCAGCACGCGCGAAATCAGCGCATCGGGCAGAGGCATCAGGCTGCGCGTCGCGGTCCACAGGACCGCCGTTTCCACCACGCGATCCGGCCAGATCGCCGCCAGCGCCGCATGATAGGCGGCCATCTGCCGCAGGATGCCCAAAGGCACGGCCTCGGGCACAGCGGGCACGTCACGGTTCGATTTGTAATCCACCGCCAGCACGCGGGTCCTTGTGATCACAAGCCGGTCGATCTTGCCCCAGACCGTTCCAACGCCCGGCAAGGGCGCGGCAAGGGCCAGCTCGCGCATGACCTCGGCGCCTTCGGGCAGGTCAAAGACCTCGGCCAGATCGGGGGCACTCAGCACCGCCTGCGCCTCGTCCAGCAGGCCGGCCAGCGCGGCGGGTTCGGGCAGGCCGCCCTCGGCGTCAGTCAGAACGTCGCGGGCGATCACCGGCCAGTCGCCGACATCGCGGCCCGGCAGATGTTCCAGCAAAAGATGCAGCCTCGTGCCGAACAGCATCGCGGCTTCGGCATCCCCGTCGCCGCCCGAGATCACCTTGGCGCCCCCCAGCGAGGTCGCAGCCACCGGTCGGCGCTTGGCCGGCATGGGCGGCGGCGCAGCGCGCAGCCAGTCGGGCGCGGCAATGGCTGCGGGGGCGATCCGGATCGTCTCGGGCGCGCTACCCGGCCAGTCGCCAAAGCTCAGCCGCCGGATCTCGCCGCCCCAGGGCGCGGGCAGGCGGGTCTGAATCAGATCGGAGCGGCCAAAGCCCGCCTCGACCATGGCATGCCAGCTTTCCTCATCCGTCCCGGTTTCCCCGGCTGCGGCGACGATCAGCCAGCTTTCGGCGCGGGTCAGGCCGACATAAAGCAGCCGCTTTCGTTCCTGCAACTGGCGTTCGGTCAGATGCGCGGCCAGATCCTCGACCGCATCGGGACGCTCGCCCTTGCGGCCGCGCCACAGCGCGCTGCCATCGGGCGCGACCAGCACCTGCCCCTCGCGCGGGGGTTTGCGCCTGGCGCTGTCGGGCATGATGACGACGGGGCTTTCCAGACCCTTTGAGCCATGGACCGTCATCACCCGGATCAACCCCTCGCCATGTTCGCCCGCGCTGCTGGGCTGGCGGCGGACCTCGACATCGTCGCCGGTCAGCCAGACCAGAAATCCGGTCAGCGAAGGGGTTTCGCTGGATTCGTAGCTCAGCGCCTGCGACAGCAGCTCGTCGATGCCATCCTGCGCCTCGGCTCCAAGCCGGGCGATCAGCCGCTCGCGCCCGGCATGGCGGATCAACAGGCGCTGGATCAGGTCATAGGGGCGCATGAAGCCGGTCTGGCCCATCAGGTCCGACAGCAGGTCAACCGCCGCGCGATGGCCGGACTCGCGCAGCCGCCGCCACAGGTATTCGCCCCGCTTGCGTCCCGCGGCAAGGCGGTAAAGCTGGTCCTCGGTCAGCCCGAAGAGCGGCGAGCGCAGGCAGGCGGCCAGGGACAGGTCATCCTCGGGCGTGGCGAGGACCGAGAGCACGGCGCGAATGTCGCGCACGGCCATTTCGCCGGCCAGCTTCAGCCGGTCGGCCCCGGCGACGGGCAGGTTTGCGGCTTTCAGCGCCGCGATGATTTCCTGAAACAGCTCCGAGCGGCGCTGCACAAGGATCAGCACGTCGCCCGCGCGGATCCTGCGCACCGCACCGGATTTCGCGTCAAAGATCGGGGTGCCCAGCATGCCCCGGATCGCGGTCGCGATGGCGCGGGCAAGCTGGGTGGTTTCCGAGTTTTCCGCCGGCAGATCGACGGGATCGGTCCAGTCGCCGGGATCGGGTTTTTCGGGCTTGGGGACCCCTGGCCACAGATCGACGCGGCCCGGCATCTCGGCGCGAAAGGCGCGATGCCGGGGCGGATCGCCCAAGCCCCGGGCCGCATCGCCCGCAAAGACCTGATCGACCAGCGACAGGATTGCGGTCGACGAGCGGAAACTGTGGCGCAGTTCCAGCACCTGCATGGGGTTCTGGATCGCCTCGAACGCGGCGGCAAAGCCCGCGCGGCGGGTCTCGAACACGGCGATATCGGCGCCCTGGAACGAATAGATCGACTGTTTCGGGTCGCCGACCACGAACAGGCTGCGCCCGCCTTCACGGCTACCATGGCCGGCAGTGAATTCGTCGGTCAGCCGCTCGATCACCTGCCATTGCGCAGGGCTGGTATCCTGCGCCTCATCGACCAGAATATGGTCGATGCCGCCATCCAGCCGGAACAGCACCCATTGCGCCATGCTGTTTTCCGACAAAAGCCGGGCGGTGCGGTCGATCAGGTCGTCGAAATCCAGCCAGCCATGCGCGGATTTTTGCGCCCGGTAACGGCTCAGGAAGGCATGGGCGAAGCGGTGCAGCGACAGCGTGCGCGCGGCATGGGACAGCGCCACGCGGCGGGGGCGGGCGGCTTCGACCCGCTCCATCAGGATCGCAAGGTCGTCGATCAGGTCCGAGGCCGCGCCCTGCCGCAGCGCCTTGGCCGGAAAGCTGTCATATTTGGCGCTGAAGGGCAGCTTGGCGCTGGCCCCGGTCAACAGCACATCCTCAAGGATCGTCAGTTCCGCCGCGCCGGGCTGCGCCCAGTTGCCAAGGGCAAGCTTTGCCGCCGCCTTCTGGTCGTTCACGCCGCTTTTCAGAAGCTGCGGGATCAGCGCGGGAATGACCTGCGCCCCGTCGGCAAAGGTCCGGACCAGAAGCCCGTCCAGATCCTCGCCGGGACCAAGACCCGAGGCCCGCCACAGCGCGTCCCGGTCGGCGGGGGCATCGAACCCCCGCAGACCGGAGAGGAACGCGTCGAGATTCTCGCCCGAATGCAGGCTCAGCAGGTCGTCAAGTTCCGGCGCGGCCGCGCGCGCCATGTCCTCGATGATCTCGGCGCGGATCAGGGCGGCGCTGCGGTCGTCCAGTTCGGTAAAGCCATGCGGCACGCCGGCCTCGATCGGGAAGCCGCGCAGGACCCCGGCGCAAAAGCTGTGGATGGTCTGGACCTTCAGCCCGCCCGGCGTCTCGATGGCGCGGGCAAACAGGCGGCGCGCGGCGCGCAGGTCGGGGGCCGCGCCGCTATCCTCGCCCAGCCGGGCCAGCTCGGCGCGCAGATCGGGTTCTGGCAGCATCGCCCATTTGCCCAGACGCGCCAGCAGGCGGTTCTGCATCTCGGTCGCGGCGGCCTTGGTATAGGTCAGGCACAGGATCTTTTCCGGCGCCGTCCCGGCCAGCAAAAGCCGCGCCACCCGGTCGGTCAGCACCCGCGTCTTGCCCGAACCGGCATTGGCGGTGAGCCAGGTCGAGCGCCCGGGATCCGCCGCCCGGACCTGCGCCAGCGTCGCCTCATCCATCGCCAAGCCTTTCGGGGGTCGCGGCCTCGGTCATGTCCCATTCGCCATGGCGCGACAGGTGGTCGTAATCGCTGGCATGGTCGCTGCGCTCCATGGCAAGGCGGGCGGTAAAGCCGCGCTCGCCGCGCAGATAGCGGCCGATCAGATCGACGAAACCGGCCCAGGTCTCCTGCGCGAAACCGGGGCCGAAATCGCGGCTTTCGGTTTTGCCGTCGCCGCCCAGCTGGATATAGCTGATGCCCGCGACATCGGTGCGCCCCAGCGCCCTGAAGGCGCCCTGCTCGACCATCGCCGCCTCAAGCGGCAATTGCTTGTCGAAATGCGCGATCTGCTTGTCGGTCGGCGGCTTGCCGGATTTGTAGTCATAGACCTGCACCCGCCCGTCCGATAGCAGGTCCAGCCGGTCGGGCTTGGCGGTCAGGCGGAAATCGACGCCGGGAATGGGCAGCTCGGCCCGATCCTCGATCACGGCGGGGCGGCCATGGGCCAGCCGCGCGGCCTCATCCGCCATCAGCCGGTCGGCGACACCGGCGATCCGCGCCCGCCAGAACAGCCGGGCCGAGGGCCATGGCACCTTGTCCGCCAGCACCTGATCGGTGATCGCCAGCAGCCGCGCGGCCATCGCCCCGGGCGGTTCCGCCTGTTCGGGCAGGCCCTTCAGGAAGCGGTCCATGATGTCATGCAGGACCGTGCCGCGCTCGGCCGCGTCGGGTTCGGGACGCAGGGGGTCCAGCGCGCGCAGGCCCAGCACGCGGCGGGCATAGACGGCATAGGGGTCGCGGATCAGGCTGCGCACCTCGGTCACCGACATCTCGCGCAGCGCGGGCGCGGGCGGAATGGGCGAGGGGCGGCGCGCAGGCTGAAGCCGGTGGCGCGGCTGGGCCTGCAACGCGGCCAGATCCAGCCAGCGCCGTCCGCGCGCGCGCATATCCGTTAGCGCCTGCGGGCCCTGCTGATCGGGCAACCCGCCCAGCAGGTTCACCAGCCGGTTCAGCCAGCGCGAGGGGATGGTTTCGGCATCACTGTCGCGGCGCGCGCGGGTCAGCACCACCTGCGCCGCACCCACGGCCTGCTGAAAATCATGCGCGGCAAGGCCGACGCGGCGTTCGGGCAGGGTCAGGCCCGCCGTCAGCCGCATCGGGCGCGACAGCCACGGATCAGGGGGCAGCGCCTGCGGCCAGCCGCCCTCGTTCAGCCCGGCAAGGATGACCAGCCCGGCAGCCTCGCCCACGGCCTCGGTCCGGGCCTCGCGCGGGCCGCGAAAGCGGACAAGGGGATGGGCAGCCACGTCCTGACGCACCGCCTGCCCCTGCAATTCGCCGTAAAGCAGGTCGCGGAATTCGCCGGGGCGCAGGTCATGGCCCTGATCGGCATGGGCAGCCAGATGGTCCAGCACCCCCCGTGCCAGCCCGCCCGAGGCCTTGCCCCACAGCTCTGATCCATCCGCATTCCCGTCCGGCCCGGCGGCCAGCGCCTCGGCCAGGGCACGCAGATCGGTCAGACGCGCGCGCAGGGGGCGGGGGCCGCGATCCTCGGCCAAGGGGGTGATGCGGTCCAGCATCCCGGCCAGCCACAGGGCCCAGGGCTTGCTTTTTTCGTCGCCCTTGTCGGCCCAGTCGCGCAGCGCCGCGCCATCGGGAAAGGCCGGGCCATGGGCGCGCAGGCGCAGCTCCAGATCCCGGGAATGGCGGTTGTGATCACGCCGGTATTCCGCGCCCAGCCCGGTCGCGGTGACCGGGTGTTTCAGCAGGACCAGCAGCATGTCCAAGGTCAGCGCCTGCCCGAACAGATCGGCGATATGACGCAGGAACAGCCCCGGCGCGGTCAGGGGCAAAGGCTGGCCGGCGGAATCGTCGGGGATGATGCCCCAGCGGTCCAGCGCCGATTGCACGCGCCGCGTCAGCATGCGGTCGGCGGCGATCAGGGTGACGGGGCGGTCGTGCTCCACCGCCTCGCGGATGATCAGGGCGATGGCATCGGCTTCCTCGGCGGGTTGCTCGGCCTCGATCAGGGTCAGGTTTTCGGTCGCGGGGATCAGCGGGCCAAGGCGCGGGCCTTCCTC
Organism: Paracoccus lutimaris; assembly: GCF_003337565.1. Classification (GTDB taxonomy): domain Bacteria; phylum Pseudomonadota; class Alphaproteobacteria; order Rhodobacterales; family Rhodobacteraceae; genus Paracoccus; species Paracoccus lutimaris. Next base: position 33,089 of record NZ_QPJL01000009.1, on the reverse strand, counting down.
GATCCACTGGTCGGTGACCGGCGCGGGACGCAGCGCGAGCGAGATCAGCCGATTGCGCGCCGGATCGGGCGCGGCATCGACCAACCAGTCGGCGGGCGGGCCGAACTCGGCACGCAAGGGCGCATAGCGGGCCTGCGGGTGATCCTCGGCCCGGACGTCCAGCCCATCCCAGACCTGTTGCGGCAGGTCGGGGTCATAGCCGGGCAGCACCACCGCGCCCATGGGCAGGCGGGCCACCGCGCGCATGAAATCCCGCGTCGCCCCGTGCGAGCCGGTCGAGCCGGCGATGACCACCGGCCCCTCGGGCAGGTTTTCGCCGCGCGCCCATGCGGCGGCAAGGTTTTCGGCGGCCAGACGCTGGCGGGATTCGCGGTCCTGCGGCGGGTCGGTCAGGTAATAGCCGGCGGCGATCCTGAGGAATGCCAGCGCGCGCGCCCAATGCTGGGCGTGATCGCCCGCGTCGATCCGGTCCAGCGCCTCGGCATCCAGCCCTTCAAGCTGCATCTCGGCCATCAGCGCCGCCAAGGATGCCGCCAGTTCCGGCACCGATTGCCCCTGCGCCAGATCGGGATCGGCGCGCAAGGCGGCGTCGATCAGCCGGCCCAGCTCCAGCCGCCGGGCCAGCGGCGCGGTGGCCGAGCCGCCGCCCAGATCGGCGATCAGGCGCAATTGCGGCAGGATCAGCGGGCCGCGCCAGATCAGCGCCTCACGCAGGGCCTGCAGGGACTGGCCGGAATTGGCATAGACCGTGACCCGCGCCATGTCCTGTGGCGGGCGGTCCCGCATCCGCGCGATCAGCCCCTCGGCAAAGGCGCCGGCGAAATCGGCGCCGCAGGGCAGGGCGAAAAGGCCGCTCTGCCAGTCAGGCATCCAGCAGCCCTTCCGCCAGCGGGATGCAGTCGGGGCGGCCTACGTCGCACCATTCGCCGCCATGGATCAGGCCATAGGCACGGGTCTGGGCGATCATCAGGTCCCAAAGCCGGTTCAGCGAAAACACCGCATCGGGGATTTCGCCCAAGCGGTCAGTGCGGATGATCTGCGCGCCGCCATAGACCAGATCGCCCTTGCGGATCAGGCGGCTGCCCGCGTCCAGACTGAAATCGCCGCCGCCCTGCCGGCCATGGGTCCGGGCCAGCGGCACCAGCATCAGCAACGCGTCCATGCGGGCATCGTCCCAAGCCGAAAGCAGCGCAGAGATGGGGTTCGGGCCGGTCCAGATGACGTCCGGGTTCATTGTGATCACAGGCCCGCCGCCCAGCAGCGGCAGCGCCTTGCGCAAGCCGCCTCCGGTTTCCAGCAGCAGGTCGGATTCGTCCGAGATGGCGATATCGCGCCCGGAAATGTGATCACGGATCTGGCCGCCCAGATGGTGGATGTTCACAGCAATGCGCCCGACCCCGGCCTGATCACCCAGGGCCAGCGCCCGGTCCAGCAGGGTCTGGCCGCCGACCGGGATCAGGGGCTTGGGGGTCACATCGGTCAGGGGTGCCATGCGGGTGCCCTTGCCCGCGGCAAAGATCATCAGGGGCAGGCTCATGCTTGCGCGATCCTTTCGATCACCCTTGGGCCGGGGGTCGGGATGCCCTCAAGCGCGCGGGCAAGGGGTGCCAGCGCCGGATGCGCCAGATTGCGCTGGATGGCGTCCCAGACCCGCGGCATGAAGGCCAGATAGCGCCGCTTGCCGTCGCGCTGTGCCAGCCGGGTGAAGATCCCCATGATCCGCAGGCTGCGCTGCGCGCCCAAAAGCGCATAGGCGGCGCAGAAACGGTCGCCATCCACGCCGGTCGCGGCGATATAGCGGGCGATCTGCGCCGCCTCGATCGCCGGGTCCACGTCACGGCGCGCATCCTGCAACCCCGAGACCAGATCATAGGCCGGGTGGACCGAAACCGCGTCCTGAAAATCCAGCAGGCCCAACGGATCGCTGTCGCGCCAGATCAGGTTCTCGGCATGGAAATCGCGCAGGCCAAGGACGGGGGGCAGGTCTTCGGCCAGTTCCTTGTGCAGGGCGGCGATGACCTCGGCCACCTCAGCGCCCTTGCCGGGGGCACCGGCGGCGGCGGGGTAATATTCGGCGAAAAGCCCGACCTGATGGGCCAGTTCGCGCCCGTCCAGCCGCAGGACCCAGTCGGGGGGCGGGTGACCATGCAGATCGACCAACAGGTCGGTCATGCGCTCATAGATACGCGGGGCAAGGCCCGGGTCGGATTCCAGCACCCGCGCCACCAGATCGTCGCCCAGATCCTCAAGCAGCAGCAGCCCCTCGGTCTGGTCGGCGGCGATGATTTCGGGCGCGTGCAGGTCACGGTGGCGCAGCCATTGCGTCATCGCCACATAGCTGTCCGTGGTGCCGGGCGCGGCATCCATCAGGACGGCGCTGCGGTCCCCGTCCAGCAGCCGGAAATAGCGCCGGGACGAGGCGTCGCCCGCCAAGGGGACCAGTCGCGCCGGATCCCAATGCGCGCGGTGGATCAGCCGCGCCATCGCGGGCAGGCGGGCCATCGCACCCCAGCGGGCATCCGAGCCGGCCAGCGTGATGCGGCGCAGCTCGGGGAAATCGGGCAGGGGTTCAAGCCCAAGGGACAGCGGATCGGGCAGCGGGCCGCCATGGTCGGGCCATTCGATCAGCACGACGCTGTCGCGCATCGCCTCGTCCAGCCCCAGTTCGATCAGCTCGTCGGGATGGGTCAGGCGGTACAGGTCGGCATGCCAGATTTCGCTGCCCATCGGGTCGGCATAGGTCTGGACCAGCGTAAAGGTCGGGCTGGGCACGTCCTCGGCCGCTGCGCCCTGACGCGCGCGGATGAAGGCGCGGGCGAAATGGGTCTTGCCGGCGCCGACCGGCCCCTCAAGCGCGACGGTGTCGCCGGGTTTCAGGACGGCCGCCATCACCCGCGCAAGACAGGCGGTCAGGTCGGCATCTGCATGGTCAAGCGTGGCAAGCAGGGTCATGGCGCGAATCTATGCCCGCAAGACCGGGCCGTCAAAGCCCGCTGTGTCACATCTGCCTGACGTCACAAGGATGGTCCGTTCCTGACGTCACCGAGATATGTCGTTCCTGACGTCACAGGCCCAGCACATCGGCCATGTCATATTCGCCCGGCCCCTTGTCCTGGCCCCACAAAGCCGCGCGCAGGGCGCCGCGCGCGAAAATGGCGCGGTCGGTGGCGACATGGCGCAGGATCACCCGTTCCCCCGCTGTCGCGAAGATCACGTCATGTTCGCCGACAATATCGCCGCCGCGAATGGCGGAAAAGCCGATGCTGCCCGCCTGACGCGCGCCGGTGATGCCTTCGCGGGCGGGGGTGCGCAGATCGTCAAGGCTGTGGCCGCGCCCTTCGGCTGCGGCCTCGCCCAGCATCAGCGCGGTGCCCGAGGGGGCGTCGACCTTGCGATTGTGATGGGCCTCGACCACCTCGATGTCCCAATCCTCGCCAAGGGCGGCGGAGACCTTGCGGCTCAGGCCGACCAGCAGGTTGACGCCAAGGCTCATGTTGCCTGCGCGGATGATCGCGGCGTGGCGGGCGGCGGCCTTGATCTTGGCCAGATCGCCGGCTTCAAGCCCGGTGGTGCCGATCACATGCACGGCGCGGGCCTGCGCGGCCAGTTCGGCGAATGCCACGGTCGCGGCGGGGCTGGTAAAATCGATGACCGCCTGCGCCCCGGCAATCGCCTCGACCGCGTCATCGGTGACGGTGATGCCAAGGGGCGCGCCGCCCATCGCCTCGCCCAGATCGCGGCCGATCCAGGGGTTGCCGGGACGCTCGATGGCGCCGACCAGACGGGCCTGATCGGACTCCAGAACCGTGCGCACCAGCATCTGCCCCATGCGACCCGACGCGCCCGTGATGACGATTCCCGGCTTTTCCATGCCAAAACCCCTGCTTTCCCGGCTTTGCCCCCTCTGTATCCCGTTGCGGCGCGGGCCGCGACCCCCTACATCTGCGGCCATGGCACAGAACCGCTTTCATTCCGGCCCCGGCCCCTCGCAGCGCCAGCTTCGCGTGGGTGAGCTGATCCGCCGCACGCTTTCGGACGTCCTGCTGCGCGCGGATGTCCATGACCCCGACCTGAACCGCCACTCGATCACGGTGGGCGAGGTGCGGACCTCGCCCGACCTCAAGGTCGCGACAGCCTATGTGCTGCCCCTTGGCGGCCATGACGCCGAGGATGCGCTGGCCGCCCTGCGCCGCAACGCGCCCGAGCTGCGCCATCTGGTCGCCAAGGCGATGACGCTGAAATACGCGCCGCAGCTGCGCTTTGTTCTGGACGAGACCTTCGACCGCATGGACGACACCCGCCGCATCCTGTCCGAGGACCGCGTGCGCCGCGATGTCGAATCGGGCGATGACGAAGGCGATGAGGACTAAGCTGAAGCGCCGGCTGGGGCTGGCCATCGGCGCGCTGATCGCCATGACCCTGCCCGCCATCGCGGGCATCTGTGAGAAGCGCGATTTCGACGGGCAGGGCTATGTCATCTGCACCCTGAACGCCGCGCAGGAGCCGGGCCTGCGGCTGTGGCTGAACGGCCCGGACGGGCAGACCTTGGGCGATTTCACCGCCGTGCGCCGCACCTTGGCCGCAGGTCGGGTGCTGGGTTTCGCCATGAACGCGGGCATGTATCACGCCGATTACAGCCCGGTGGGGCTGTATCTCAGCGATGGCGAAACGGCGGGCGGGCTGGTCACCGGGGCCAGCAACGACAATTTCGGCATGCTGCCCAATGGCGTCTTTTGCAGCGGCGGCGCCCGGCCCTATCAGGTCATCGAATCGCGCGCATTCGCGAAAGCCCGGCCGGATTGCCGGCTGGCCACACAATCGGGGCCGATGCTGGTCATCGATGGCGCGCTGCATCCGCGTTTCCTGATCGACAGCGACAGCCGCTATATCCGGAACGGGGTCGGCGTCTCGCCCGACGGGCAGACGGCATGGTTCGCGATTTCTGACCGCGCGGTGACATTTCACGAATTCGGGCGGCTGTTTCGCGACGGCCTTGGGGCGCGGGACGCGCTTTACTTTGACGGCTCGGTCTCGCGGCTATATGCGCCTGCGCTGAACCGCGCCGATTTCGGCCGGCGGCTGGGGCCGATCATCGGATATACGGAACAGGAATAATGGCACGGAAAAAGGGACGCGAGATCCACGGTTGGCTGATCGTGGACAAGCCCGCAGGTATTGGCTCGACCGATGTGGTAAGCCGGGTCCGCTGGGCGCTGGACGCGAAAAAGGCGGGACATGCCGGCACGCTGGACCCGGATGCGACCGGCGTTCTGGCCGTGGCCCTGGGCGAGGCCACCAAGACCGTGCCGATCCTGACCGACGCGCTCAAGGCCTATGACTTCACCGTCAACTGGGGGGCCGAGACCTCGACCGACGACGCCTCGGGGCAGGTCATCAAATCCGCAGAAACCCGTCCATCTGCGGATGCGATCCGCGCCGCCCTGCCCGCATTCACCGGCGAGATCATGCAGGTCCCGCCCGCCGTTTCCGCCGTCAAGGTCGATGGCGCCCGCGCCTATGACCTTGCGCGCGAGGGCGAGGTGGTCGAACTGGCCGCCCGCCCGCTTTGGGTCGAGGAGCTGGACCTGCTGGCCACGACCCCGGACACCGCCGATCTGCGCATGGTCTGCGGCAAGGGCGGCTATGTCCGCGCCATCGCCCGCGATCTGGGCCGGCAACTGGGCTGCCTTGGCCATGTCGCGCGCCTGCGCCGGATCTGGTCAGGGCCGTTCGACGCCGCTGACGGCTTTGCCTTTGACCGCATCGACCGCGCCAATCAGGCCGAGATCGAGGCGGCGCTGCTGCCGATCCAGTCTGCCCTGGCCGACCTGCCCGAGATGCAGGCGACGGATATCGGCGCCACCCGCATCCTGAACGGCAATCCCGGTCAGGTGCTGGGACACGCCGAATTCGGCGAGGAAGTCTGGGTCAGCCGGCAAGGCCGGGCGCTGTGCATCGGCCGCTATATGGGCGGCGAGGTCCAGCCCTCGCGCGTGTTCAATCTGGACTAGGGGGCCATATGCTGCGCGCCATTCACCACGCCGCCATCATCTGTTCGGATTACGAACGCTCGAAGGCGTTTTACACGCAGGTGCTTGGTCTGCGCATCATCGCGGAAAACCTGCGCGCCGCGCGGCAATCATGGAAGCTGGATCTGGCCCTGCCCGATGGCAGCCAGATCGAGCTGTTTTCGTTTCCGAACCCGCCCAAGCGCCCCTCGACCCCCGAGGCGCAGGGGCTGAGGCATCTGGCCTTTGCCGTTGACGATATCGACGCCGCCTGCGCCCGGCTGGAAGGCCATGGCGTCACGGTCGAGCCGATCCGCGTCGACGAATATACCGGGCGCCGCTTTACATTCTTTCCCGATCCCGACGGTCTGCCGCTGGAGCTGTATGAGACGCTTCAGCCCGCGAACTGATAGGTTGCCGGGACAAAGCGGAACGACCCCTCGCCATTCGGTGCGATGAAGGCCAGCGCCGGATAGGGCATGTGATAGCCGATGCAGGGGATGCGCTCCCCGGCCAGCCGCGCCAGAACCCTGGCCCGGGTGGCGGCGCCCGCCTCTTTGTCCTGATCGAAACGGACATGCCAGCCGGGACGCTGCACCGAATAGGCGTAATGGTTGAAGGTATCGCCGGTGATCAGCAGCTTTTGCCCGTCGCTTTCCAGCAGATAGGTGGTGTGGCCGGGGGTGTGGCCATAAGCGCCCTCGGCGCGGATGCCGGGCATGATCTCGTCCCCGTCAGCGATCTGGCGCGCCTTCGCGGCCAAAGGCGCGACATTGGCCGTATAGGCCTCGCTGGGATTGGCGGCCCAGAAGTCGTTTTCCATCTTGGGAAAGATCAGCTCGGCATTGGGGAAATTCGGCACGGTCCCGGCCATCAGCCCGCTGATATGGTCGGGATGCATATGGGTCAGGACGATATGGGTCACGTCCTCGGGCGTGTAGCCGGCGGCGGCCAGCGAGGCCTTGTTGTTGTCGGCGATCATGCCGGTGTCGAACAGGACGAGCGCATCGGACGTCTTCACCAGCGTCAGGGTAAAGGAACTGCCCGTGCGGTCGGCGGGGATGAAATTCTCGGCGCTGAGTCTGTCGAACTCGGCCGGGTCGGCGCCGATGCCAAAGGTCTCGATCGGCTTTTCGCGCATGCTTTCGCCGCCAAGCAGCGTCGTCACCTCGAAGGCGCCCAGCCTGATCGTCTGCGCGCGGCCGGAAAAGGCCGGGGCCGCCGGGGCGGTCTGGGCATGGGCCGGCAGGGCCAAAAGCACCGGCAGGCCCCCAAGAAGCAGGGCGGTGCGGCGGGTCACATCAATATCGCTCATCTTCATCGCTCCTTTGGTTGTCGCATCTTCAACCATAGGGGCGGGCGCGGGGTTCCCGCATGAAACCTGCGTGATCAAAAAGGCGCCGATGCCGAGAAATTCATGCTGACCCCTGTTTCCGGATGCTTGAAGCGCAGCGATTCCGCATGCAGCATCAGGCGCGGGAAATCGGCGGCGGCACCGCTGGCATAAAGCGGATCGCCCAGGATCGGGTGGCCGAGTTCGGCCATATGCACCCGCAACTGGTGGCTGCGCCCGGTCAGCGGCATCAGCCGTACCCGGGTCTCGTCGTCGCTGGCGCGGATCACCCGCCAGTCGGTCTGGGCCGGACGGCCCTGATCGTGATCGACCTTTTGCCGGGGACGGTTTGGCCAATCGACGATCAGCGGCAGATCGACCGTGCCGGATCTCGGCTCAAGCCGGCCATGCAGGCGGGCGACATAGACCTTTTTGGTGCGGCGTTCCTCGAACTGTTTCGACAGGTTGCGCTGCGCATGCGGCGTCAGGCCAAAGACCATCACCCCGGACGTGTCCAGATCCAGCCGATGCACCAGCAGCACGGTCGGAAAGGCGCCGCGCAACCGTTCGATCAGGCAATCCGTCCTGTCCTCACCCCGGCCGGGCACCGACAAAAGCCCCGAGGGCTTGTCCACGACCAGCACCTCGTGATCGGCATGGATCACCTGCGGCTGCGCCTCGGTCGGTTGATAGACAAAGCTCATTTCGCCACAAGGCGGATCGCCAGCCCGGCAAACATCACCGCCGCGATCTTGTTCAAAAGCCCCAGACGCTTGCCCAGCATCTGCCCGGCATAGCCCGCGACCACGCCATAACCGATGGTGACCAGCGTGCCGGTAAAGGCAAAGATCAGGCCCAGCCCAAGGATCTGCTGCCAGATCGGACCAAAGGCGGGGTTGGTGAATTGCGGCAGGAACGCCAGCAGAAACAGCACCGGCTTGGGGTTCAGGATATTCGACAGCGCCCCGCGCCGGATGATGTTCCACGGCCGGCGCGCCGCCTGCGCCTGCGGATCGACCGGCCCGGCAGTCCAGCTTTTCCAGGCCAGATACAGCAGATAGCCGGCGCCGGCATATTTGATCGCCGTCATCGCCTCGGGATAGGCCTTGACCAAGGCGCCAAGCCCTACGGTCGCCAGCATCAGGTGAAACAGCACCCCCAGCCCGACGCCGATGCCGGCCAGTGCACCGGCGCGCGGCCCGTTCTGAATGCCGCAGGCGCTGGCAAAGAACACGTCCTGCCCCGGCGCAAAGTTCAGCGCCAGCCCGCCCAGGATAAAGGCCAGAAGCTGCGGCGCAGGAATATTCGCGATGGTATCCCAGATCATCTCAACCCACCCAGAATCGTGTCATTGCCCCCGCATCCGCCAGCGGGCTTTTGCGGTCCATCCAATGCCCCGGCGAAAAGGTCAAGCGACAGGCTCACTCGCGCGCATCCTGCGGCAGGCCGTCGGCGATGTCGTAATAGTCGCCCTTATCGGCGACGAAGATATGGCCCTGCAGCCGCAGTCCGGTCGGGCTGTCGATCGCGCCCGCCGCCACGTCGATGATGGGCGAGCCATCGCGCTGCCAGAACAGCGACGAACCGCAATCGCCGCAAAACCCGCGCCGCGCAAAATCCGAGGCGCGATACCATTTCGGTTCACCGCTGATCTCCAGCGTCCTGGGCAGGATCGCCGCCCAGACATGGCCCGACCAGCGCCGGCACTGGCTGCAATGGCAGGCCTTGAGACCATGCGTGTCGTCATAGCTGCCGTGAAAGCGGATCGTGCCGCACAGGCAATGGCCGGTGAACTCAGTCACGCCCGGGTGTATTGGCGAATGTGTCATCAAGGATCCTCTGCAATTCTGCCGCGTCCTGACCGGTAAAGGCATCGGGCTGGTTGCTGTCGATATCCAGCACGCCGATCAGCCGCTTGCCAAGGCCAAAAACCGGCAGGACGAGTTCCGAACGGGTCGAGCTGGCGCAGGCGATATGGCCGGGAAAGGCGTCCACGTCGGGGACAAGCTGCGCCTCGCGTGCGCGCGCGGCGGCGCCGCAGACCCCGCGCGAAAACGGGATCACTAGGCAGCCATGGCCGCCCTGATAAGGTCCGATCTTCAGCAATTCGGGCTGGGTGACGCGGTAAAAGCCGGTCCAGTCGAAGCGGTCGTCGGAATGGTGGATTTCGCAGGCCAGCGTCGCCATCAGCGCAACCTCGTCGGTTTCGCCATGGGTCAGGGCACGGATACGGGCGGAAAGGTCGGTGTAATCAGGCATGGGCGAAACCTAGCCCTGCCGGGGCGCAATGTCATCGGTGAAGGCGCCAAGAATGCCCGGCAGATCGCGATGCAGCAGCGCCATGCCGCCGGGACGCCATCCCAGAGCCCGCAGGCGGTCACAGGCCGGGACCCGCAGCGGCGCGGGACCGGCGCGCGCGGGCAGGGGCGTCTTGCAGCCGGTCAGGCGCGCCACCCCGGCCAGCAGATCATGGCGGTCCAGGACCAGATCGCTGACATTGTAACTGCCGGACATGGCGGGATCGGCCAGCACCCGCAGCAGGGCATCGGCAAGATCGGCGCCGTGAACCTCGGTCGCCACGGCGGGCGGGGGCGTGGTGCCGGCAAGGAAATCGGCGATCAGCCCGGCCCATTTCTGCGGCAGGCCAGGGCCATAGACACCGGTCGGGCGCAGGCTGGCGCTGCGGAAATCCGGCGTCGCCATCTGCGCCAGCGCGGTCTCGGCTTCGGCCTTGAGCTGACCGTAAAGACTTGTCGGTATTGGGGAAAGATCGTCAGAAAGCCGCGTCCCGGCGGGGTATCCGTCATGGACCGCACGCGACGACAGAAAGATCACCCGCCCTACGCCGCTGTCCCGTGCGGCCTGAAACAGCCGCAACGAGCCATCCAGATTGGCAGCGATGAAGGTCTGGGGATCGTCCCCCTCGCCACCGCGATAGCGGCCGGGGACGTGCTGGAAAGCGGCGTGGACCAGCGCCTCGCAGCCGCCAAGGTCGGGGGTCTGGCCCAGCCTCCAGTCGGGACGGGACAGGGGGATGACCTGATGCCCGGCGGCTTGTGCGGCACGGACGATCCAACGCCCGACAAGCCCCGAGGCACCGCTGAGCGCGATCCTCATGCGCGGCCCCGCGATAGGGCCGGGGGCGGGGGAAGATCGCGCGGATCGGGCACCGGGCCATCGCCCGCATGGGCGTGCCACAGGTCGATCAGCACCCGCAGCGCATCGGCCTTGGTCTGATTTTCCCACGGTTTTTCATACTGATAGTGCAGAATGCGGATATCCTGCCAGCGCCATAGTTCGGGCAGGTTCAGCCAGACATATTGCAGCATGTTGTCAAAGACCGGCAGCCCGTGCCAGTTCGGGAAATAGCTTTCCAGAAAGGTCTGGTCGGTGCGTCTCCAGAAGGCGCCGGGCTGGTCCAGACGGCTGAGCATGGTCTGAAATGTCGCGGCTGAAGGACGCGCGGTAAAGACCCCGGAATTCAGCCGGTGAAAATCGGCCAGCGTCTCGTAAACATTTGGTGCGGCTGAGAATTCCGGGTAATCGAACAGCCGGTCCACGTTTTGCAGGACCAGCGCATCGGCATCGATGAAGACCACGCGCCGATAGTCCAGCTGCCACAGCCGCAGCTTGACGAAATTGTCCAAGGGCGTGTGAAAGGGCGGCTTCCGGCCCTTGGTGAAGGGGGCGGCGCCATGCAGCCGGTCACGGCCATGCAAGATATTGAATTCGCTGGAAGTGGGCAGCAGGTCCGCGTGCACCGTGCGGACACCGAGCGTACAGAGGCCCTCCACCGTTTCCGCCGGCAGGTCGGTGTAAAGCAGGACCAGATCGGCGGTGGTGCCGCTCCGTCGCAGCGACCGAAACAGCGCCGCCGCCCCTTTTGCGTAATCGGGATTGGTCGCCAGCGTGACATAGGCGCGGTCGGAACGCGCCTTGCCATCAGGCCGAAGGCCCGGCTCTGTCACGAGACCTGACGCAGCCGCTTGCCCTCGGGGTCGTGCTCGACCCGCTGGGCGATGTCGCGGGTCCAGGCGCTGACGGCCGGCACGCGCGCGCGGTCGATGCGATGGGCGTATTTGCGCGCCACCTCGACCACCTCGGTCAGCAGCCCTTCGGCCAGCGTGATCGGCTGCAGGCCCAGTGCCAGAAACTGGTCGTTCATGACGATCAGCTCGTTTTCATCGGCCTCTTTGCGGGGATTGGGAAGATAGGCCACGCGGGCACCGGTCAGCCGCGCCACCAGCTCGGCCAGATCGCGGACGCGGTGGGTTTCGGTCATCTGGTTGAAGATGCGCACCCTGTCGCCCGGGGCGGGGGCATCGCGCAGGGCCAGCTCGATACAGCGGACCGAATCCTGGATATGGATAAAGGCGCGGGTCTGGCCGCCGGTCCCATGCACGGTCAGCGGATAGCCGATGGCGGCCTGGATCAGGAAGCGGTTCAGCACCGTGCCGTAATCGCCGTCATAGTCAAAGCGGTTCACCAGCTGCTCGTGCCGGCGGGTCTGCTCGGTATGGGTGCCCCAGACGATGCCCTGATGCAGGTCGGTGATGCGCAGCCCGTCATTCTGGGCATAGAACTGGAACAGGATCTGATCGAGGCTTTTGGTCATGTGATAGACCGATCCGGGCCGCGTCGGATACAGGATCTGCTGGTCGCACGGCCCCGATGGCGTGTCGATCCGGATGTCCAGATAGCCTTCCGGGATCGGCGCCCCGACCGAGGAATAGCCGTAGACCCCCATGGTCCCCAGATGCAGCAGATGCGCATCGATGCCGGTTTCGACCAGCGCTGCCAGCAGGTTATGGGTCGCGTTGGTGTTGTTGGTGACGGTATAGACCTTGTGGCGGTCGGTTTTCATCGAATAGGGCGCGGCGCGCTGTTCGGCGAAATGGATCACCGCATCGGGGCGATGATCGGCAAGCCAGCCCTTGAGACGCTCATATTCCGTTGCCAGATTCAGCAGATGAAAATGAATGCGCTTGCCGGTTTCCTGGTGCCAGATGCGGCAGCGTTCCTGAATGGAATCCATCGGCGTCAGTGACTGCACGCCCAATTCGGTATCGATCCAGCGGCGCGACAGATTGTCCAGGATATGAACCTCGTGCCCAAGATCCGACAGATGAAGCGCCGTCGGCCATCCGACAAAACCGTCTCCACCCAGAACTGCAATGCGCATGGCCTCTCTCCTGTAGCTGCACGGCAGGAATGAGGCCGGAATGTGTCAGAACAATGAAAACTTGACGAGAGGGCCGGGTCGCGCACCGGCAAGAGCCCGCATCCTTGCCGAAAACTTGCGCAGAGGGCCGTGCATCACTAAGGATTCATTATGATCTCGCAAAAGACGAAATATGCCATCAAGGCCCTGATGACCCTTGGCGATGAGCTGGCCAGCGGCGGCAGCGCGCTGACCATCGAAGAGATCGCCCAGCGGTCCGGCGCGCCCAAGCGTTTTCTGGAACATATCATGCTGGAACTGCGCAATGCGGGCTATGTCGGGTCGCGGCGTGGGCGGGCGGGCGGCTATGTGCTGATCAAGCCGGCGCAGGAAATCTCGATCGGGGAATTGCTGCGGCAGGTGGACGGGCCGATCGCGCCGCTGCCATGCCTGTCGCGCCGCTCCTATCAGCGCTGCGAGGATTGCGACGACGAAAAGACCTGCCGCCTGCGCAAGATGTTCGGACAGGTCTTCTGGTCCTATCTGCTGCTGATCGAATCGCTGACGCTGGAGGACCTGCTGGATCAGGGCGATCTGCCCGAAATCCCCGAAATCGGCGTCGCCTGACAGCACGGCAGGGTTGCATTCCTGCCGCGATCCGCGCAGCTGCGGGCAAAGCCGCTTGACCCGGCAGCGGGGCGGCGGCACTTCTCGAAAAGGACGCCCGTTCAGGGCATCGAATGCGCCCCGAACCGAAACCACTCCCGGTCCCGCCATGCCAGAGACGACCCAGCCGCCCCTGCCCCGCCACGCCCCCCTTGCCGGGGTGATCGGCTGGCCGATTGCGCATTCCCGCTCGCCCCGTCTGCACGGGCACTGGCTCAAACGCTATGGCATCGCCGGAAGCTATGTCGCGCTGCCAGTCATGCCCGAGCATCTGGCCGAGGTGCTGCGCGCCATGCCGCGCATGGGTTTCGTGGGCGCCAATGTCACCATTCCGCACAAGGAATCGGTGCTGGCGCTGGCCGATGTGGTCACCGACCGCGCGGCGCTGATCGGGGCGGCGAATACGCTGATCTTTCGCCCCGACGGCAAGATTCATGCAGATAATACCGATGGTTACGGCTTCATCGCCAATATCCGCCAGAACGCGCCGGGCTGGATCCCCGATCTGGGGCCGGCGGCGGTGATCGGGGCCGGAGGCGCGGCGCGGGCCGTCGTCGCCTCGCTTCTGGAAAGCGGGGTGACGGAACTGCGCATCACCAACCGCACCCGCGTCCGGGCCGAGCAGATCAAGGCCGAATTCGGCGCCAAGGTCGTGGTCTATGACTGGGCGCAGGCCGGCAACATGCTGGAAGGGGCGATGACGGTCGTGAACGCCACCTCGATGGGGATGGAGGGCAAGCCCGCCCTGCGCGTGCCGCTGGACGCGCTGGCGCCGGGCACGCTGGTCACCGATCTGGTCTATACGCCGCTGATGACGCCCTTTCTGCTGGAGGCGCAATCGCGCGGCTGCGAGGTCGTGGACGGTCTGGGGATGCTCTTGCATCAGGGCGCTCCGGGGTTCGAACGCTGGTTCGGCCAGCGCCCCGAGGTGGACGACGATCTGCGCCGGGCCGTTCTGGCATGAGCTTTCGGCTGGGCCTGACCGGCGGCATCGGCATGGGGAAATCGACTGCCGCGCAGATGTTTCGCGATCTTGGCCATCCGGTCTGGGACGCGGATGCGGCGGTGCATCGGCTTTACGCGCCGGGCGGGGATGCGGTCGCGCCCGTCGCTGCGGCCTTTCCGGGCGTGCTGAAGGATGGCGGCATCGACCGCGCCGCCCTGCGCCTTGTGCTGGCCGACAGTCCCGATGGATTTCAAACCCTTGAGGGGATCGTGCATCCGCTGGTCGCGGCGGACCGCGCCGCTTTCATCACCCGGCATGATGCCGCCCCCATCGTGGTTCTGGACATCCCCTTGCTTTACGAGACCGGCGCAGAGCGCGGAATGGACGGGGTGGCCGTGGTCTCGGCCCCGCCAGCGATCCAGCGCGCCCGCGTCATGGCCCGCCCCGGCATGACCGAGGAAAACTTCCAGATGATCCTGTCGCGGCAGATGCCGGACAGCGAAAAGCGCAAGCGGGCCGATTGGGTGATCCCTTCGGACACCATGGACGGCGCGCGGGCGGCGATCATGGACATCTGCGCCGCGATCATGGCAGGTTAGCCTCATGCGCGAGATCGTTCTGGACACCGAAACCACCGGCTTTGACCCCGCCACCGGCGACCGCATCGTCGAGATCGGCGCGGTCGAACTGATGAACCACCTGCCCACGGGCCGGACCTTTCATGTCTATATCAACCCCGAGCGCCCGATGCCCAAAGAGGCCTTTGACGTGCATGGGCTGGGCGACGATTTCCTGCGCGACAAGCCGAAATTCGCGCAAATCGTGCGGGATTTCATCGATTTCATAGGCCCGGATGCGAAACTGGTGATCCATAACGCCCAGTTCGACATGAAATTCCTGAATGCCGAGCTGAAGGCCGCCGGGCACCCCACCATGCCCTATAGCCGCGCCGTCGATACGCTGGAGATCGCCCGCAGCAAGTTCCCCGGCGCGCAGAATTCGCTGGATGCGCTGTGCCGGCGTTTCCGCATCGACAACTCGAACCGGACGCTGCACGGCGCGCTGCTGGACAGCGAGCTTCTGGCCGAGGTCTATCTGGCCCTGCAAGGCGGACGCCAGCCGGGGCTGGTGCTGGATGTCGCGGCCGAGACGGGCGGCGCGGGTCAGGGCACGGGGCCCATGGGCAGCGCGCCGCGCGGGCCGCGTCCGCGCGCCCTGCCTCCCCGCCTGACCGGGGCCGAGGCCGAGGCGCATCAGGCTTTCGTGGCGAAAATGGGCGACAAGGCGGTATGGCTTCGCTACAAAATGGGCGAGGCCTGAAGCTGCCTGAGGGCGGCAGCCGAAGCACGGAGGCGGGTATTTGATCGGGGAGGTGTGGCGGTTCATCCTTGCGATCTTTGAACGCATGGACAAGATCCACATGAGCCTGATTGCCGCTGGCGTCGCCTTTTACGCCATGTTCGCGGTGTTTCCCGGCCTTGCGGCGCTGTTTGCGCTATGGGGTCTGTGGTATGACCCGGCGCTGATCGAGGGATATATGCATGCCAGCGAGGAGTTCATCCCCGAGGGCGCGGCGCAGATCCTATATGGCCAGATCAGCGCGCTGGTCGCGGCAGGTCCGACGCAATTGGGCTGGACCACGGCGATTTCCTTTGTCATCGCCACCATCGCCGCCCGGCAGGGCGTGGGCGGGCTGATCCAGGGGCTGAACGCGGCCTACGGCGTGCGCTCGCATTCCACCATCACCGGCTTCGTGCTGGCCTATGCGCTGACGCTGGCCATCGTCGGCGTGATCGCGCTGGGGCTGGCCACGATCATCGTCGTGCCCATCGCCTTCAACCTGCTGCCCGACATGCCGCTGCGCGACTGGCTGATCGGCAAGCTGCCCTGGATCGCGGTCTTCGTGATCGTGCTGGTCGTCATCGGCATCATCTATCGCTATGGCCCGAACGTGAAGACGCCGCGCACGGCGATCTTTACCTGGGGGTCGCTGTTCGCGGCGCTGGCATGGGCTGCGGCCTCGTATGGGTTCTCGGCCTATCTGGGCAGTTTCAACAGCTATAACCGGATCTATGGCTCGATCGGGGCGGTGGTGGCGCTGCTGATGTGGTTCTTTCTGGGCGGGTTCTCGGTCCTGCTGGGTGCGCTGATCAATCTGGAACTGGCGCGGCGGCGGCGTTTCATCGCCGCGCGCGAATTGCGGCAGGCGGCAAAGGCCGGGGCCAAGGACTAGCCTGCGCTAATGCCGCGCCCCCGGCCGCGCGGCCGAGGTCAGCACCACCTGCGGCGGTTCGGCCGGATCGCTGCGCTTGCTGACCCGATCCACTTTGAAGCGCAGCCGGAACAGAAAGCGGGCCTCGGAGATTTCCTGTTCCGCCGTGCCGCCAAGCTGGGTGGCAAAGGCCTCGATCAGCTGGCTGCCAAGGCCGGTGCCCTCGGCCTCAGTGGTCTTGGCAACCGAATTCTCGACCTCAAGCACCGCCGATTTCGGCCCGTCCGCGCGCAGGCTGACCCGCACCCAGGGCTGGGCCTTGGGGTCCGAGGCGCCGGAATATTTCAGCGCATTGGTAAAGGCCTCGGTCGCAAGCAGGGTCAGCGGCACCGCCTGATCGGGCATCAGCACAAGGGGTTCAAGCTGGGTATCGATGCGCAGCCCCGCACCGGGGCCGACCGAGGCATTGGCCATCTGGTTGATGATATCGCGGATCAACAGGTCCGCCTGAACCGAATCCAGATGCTCGGCCTGATAAAGGTTGCGATAGATCGTCGCCAGCGACGCCACCCGGTCCTGAACCGACCGCAGCACCCGTTTCGCGTCGTCATGGTCGATGACGCGGATCTGCATGTTGATGATCGAGGCAATCAGTTGCAGGTTGTTCTTGACCCGGTGATGGACCTCTTTCAGCAGCACGGTCTTTTCGTTGACCGAGGCCTCCATCGCCTCTTCGTCGCGGATCAGGATGCGGGCCATGTTGTGGAAAGTCTGGCTCATGTCCTCGATCTCGGCGGGGGCGTCGGCCAGAACCGGCGGCGGGGTCGAGCGGTCGCCGATGGCAAAGCGCCGCATCTGGCCGCGAAGTTCGCGGATATGGCGCAGGACCAGCCGATAGACGGCGAAATAGGCCACGACCAGCGAGGCCGCCCACAGGATCAGGGGCAGGATCAGCGCCGTGCGCCGGGTGATGTCGATGCCGCCGATGCCGCTTTCGGCGCGGTTCCACGATCCCAGCGCATAGACCAGCCCCGGCACCACCGGCACCACGCTGAAAACCCGCCTTTCGCCGGAATTGGAATAGTCGCGGAAGGTCGTCTCGCTGCGCGACAAAAGCGAGGGCAGGCTTTGGCCGCGCGGCAGCACCTGCGCCAGATCGTCCTCGCTGTCGCTGTCCGATGACAGGATCTGGCCTTGCGTGTTGAAGGTCAGGATGCGCGCGCCCTCGGTCCCCATGGCCGAGACATGGCTGGAACGCAGCAGGTCATGGGTCATCGAGACCGAGACATAGCCCAAAAGATCGACGCCGCGATACAGCGGCTGGACCACCACCACCACGGCGCGGTCGGTGGCCAGCCCCCCCATGCTGGTCGTGACCAGCGTGCCGGGGCTTTCCGAGAACTGCTTGAAGGCCGCGTTCTGCGACAGATCATGCACCCCCGGCACCGACGAGCATTCCGTCACCCCGTCCAGCCGGGTAAAGCCGGCATAGACAAAGTTCACCGTGCGCTGGACAAAGCCGCGCATGATGTCGGAACAGGCTTTGGGGTTGTTCATCGTCTCAAGGACGGCGGGACCCAGCGCATCGGCGGTGCCCAAGGCGCCCTGCAACAGCGCGCGTTCCCCTGCCGCCGCCGTCGCGGTCCGGCCCAGCAGCGCGATTTCGGACGAGCGTTCGTATTCGCGCGACAGATGCAGCGTCTGGATGACCGAGATCAGGCCGATGGGCAGGATGGCGACGGACAAAAGCCCGCCAAGGCGAAAGCCCAGACCCTTGGTGAATTCCAGCCTGTCCAGCCATCGCCGCAGCACGAGGTCATCCCCTAGCGCATGACCGGGGCGTTCTGCGCCATCACCGCCAGCGTGGCGTGATCGGTCATTTCCAGCGCCTCGCCATCCTCCAGATGCAAAAGCTCGGCCAGACGGCGGCGGCCGCGATTGGCGCGCGACTTGACGGTGCCCACCGCGACGCCGGTCATCGAGGCGGCTTCCTCATAGGAAAAGCCCGAGGCGCCCACCAGGATCAGCGCCTCGCGCTGTTCGTCGGGAAGTTGCCCGAAGGCGACGCGGAAATCGTTCAGCGCCAGCCGGCCGTCATGATCGGGGCGGGTCGCCTGACGCGCGGCATGGATGCCATCGGTGTCGCTGACCTCGCGCCGGGTCTTGCGGCGGGCGGAATAAAAGGTGTTGCGCAGGATGGTGAACAGCCATGCCCGCAGGTTGGTGCCGGGCTGGAACTTGTCGATATGGGTCCAGGCCTTGACGATGGTGTCCTGCACCAGATCGTCCGCCGACGAGCCGTCACGGGTCAAAGACAGCGCGAAAGCGCGCAGCGCAGGCAAATGGTCGACCAGCTCATCGCGCGGATCAGCAGGGCCGGGACGGGCGCGTTGCGCCGGCTTCGGGTCGGTCATGCACTCACTCCTGCTCGCGCAGTTTGTCCAGCAGTTGCAGGAATCGGTCGGGGATCTGCTGGGAAGTTTCCTGTTCATAGACGCGCCGCAGATTCTCGTCGATCTGCTTTTCTATCGCGGCTCGTCTGCGTTCCTCACGCCCGGTATTCATTTTTTAGTTATTCCTGAAAATCTTGTGCGCACCCTGTCTAACCGATAGGTATCCGGTCAGGTTCCGTCTGACGACGTTTTTTTCGAGGAAGCCATGACCGCAGCTGATCTTGCCCAGTCCATCAGCCGGGAGCTGCCCTTCCTGCGCCGCTATGCGCGGGCGCTGACCGGCAGCCAGACCGCCGGCGACAATTACGCGGCCGCCACGCTGGAGGCCATTCTGAGCGATCGCAGCCTGATGGCGGGCGAGGAAACCCGCATCGCGCTGTTCCGCACGTTTCACGCCATCTGGCAAAGTTCGGGCCAGCCGGTCGAAACCGGCGCCGCCACCCCGCGCGAGGCGCGCGTGCAGGCGCATCTGCGCACGCTGACCCCGAACTCGCGCGAGGCGCTTTTGCTGCGCACCATCGAGGAACTGCGTTACGACCAGATCGCCGCCGTCATGCAATGCCCGCAATCCGAGGCCGAGCAGCTGGTCCAGATCGCGCTGGACGAAATGAGCCAGGCGGTGACCGGCAAGGTGATGATCATCGAG
Source organism: Paracoccus lutimaris (assembly GCF_003337565.1). Classification (GTDB taxonomy): domain Bacteria; phylum Pseudomonadota; class Alphaproteobacteria; order Rhodobacterales; family Rhodobacteraceae; genus Paracoccus; species Paracoccus lutimaris. Next base: position 13,664 of record NZ_QPJL01000009.1, on the reverse strand, counting down.
GACGAGACCATCATCGCCATGGACCTGAAGGGCATCGTGCAGGCCATGGGCCACGGCGTGACCGGCGTCGCCCGCACCCATCGCGCCGCGGTCGAACTGGCGCAGCGCGAGCGCCCGGACCTGATCCTTGCCGATATCCAGCTTGCCGACGGCTCGTCCGGGATCGATGCGGTCAATGAGCTTTTGGCCGATATGGGCGATCTGCCGGTGATCTTCATCACCGCCTTCCCCGAGCGGCTGCTGACCGGCGACCGGCCCGAGCCGGCCTTCCTGATCTCAAAACCCTATTCCGAGGAACAGGTCTGTTCCGCCGTCAGTCAGGCAATGTTCTTTGCCTCGACCGAGGGGCTGACAGTTTCGTAAGCCCCGCATTGCTGGCCCGGCAGGCCGGGGGTGCGGTGCGTGCCGAGCGCGCACCCTATGGGCGGTCGTGCATGCCTTTGCCGGCAAGAATCAGGGGCACGGCGCAGTCGATGCGGGTGGCGCGCGTCAGCGGCAATTTGGCCGAGGAAAAATGCAAAAGCCAGCCGCGCCGGCGGCCGGGCGTCAGCGCCTCGAAGGCCGATTGCAGTTCGGGGTCCTCTTCCAGCCGCTCGACCAGTTCTTCGGGATAGGCCAGATCGTCCTTGGCGAAATGGACGCGCAGGCCGGCTTTTTCGATCTCGATCGCCTCGTCGATATAGGCGCGCAGCACCGGCGCCAGTTCGGCGATGCGGGCGGTGTCGGTGAAATCCACCGTCCGGGACGAGCGTGAATTCGGCCCCGGCGCGTTCAGGATGCCCTTGGGGTCCGTCAGCAGCACGCCCTTGAAAAAGCCCAGCGTGCAGCGATCCTTGAACGCCCAGAGGATGCAGACATTGTGATCCCCATAGGTATAGACCGGGGCGCGCCACTTGAAATCCTCGGTCAGGGGGCTGGCGTGCAGAAGCGCGCGAAGGGCCAGAACCTCATCGCGCCAGGTCTCGATTTCGGCGAAATGTTCAGCCAGTTCGGTGGTCGTGTCGGACATGATGCGCAGGTCCTCGGGCGGGGGGCGGTCATCTGCCGCCAAGGCTATCTGATCGACGGACGTCAGGCCAGTTATCCACGTCATCATGACGCTGGGTCAGCAGAAAAAGATGGATTCGCCGCGGGCGATGCCGGGGCGGATCGGCGACCGATTCCGTGGAACCGGCGCGAATGCTGCTCTGGCGGATTGGCTAAATTTTCCAGATTCGTAGTCATTTCGGATTTCTGAAGCCTGTTTATAGGCGAATCGACCAAATTCGGCTCGCCTCTGGGGAAAGCGGCAATTCTCCTTTCGTTTTTATAAGGTTTTATGACAGAAGCCGCACAAATTCGTGAAGATTGGAGGAGTACATATGGACACCGGAGTCTGGATCAGCCTTTCGGCCTATTTCCTGTTGATGCTGGCCATCGGCGTTTACGCCTGGAAGAAATCGACCTCGAATTCCGAGGAATACATGCTGGGCGGCCGCAACCTGTCGCCTTCGGTCGCGGCGCTGTCGGCGGGTGCCTCGGACATGAGCGGCTGGCTGCTTCTGGGTCTGCCGGGCGCGCTGTTCGTCTCGGGCCTGTCGCAAAGCTGGATCGGCATCGGTCTGGTGGTCGGCGCCTGGCTGAACTGGCTGATCGTCGCCCCGCGCCTGCGCCAGCAGACCGAGGATTATGACAACAGCCTGACCATCCCGGGCTTTCTGGGCAATCGCTTTCCCAGCCAGGCGGTGCTGCTGCGCATCGTCTCGGCCATCATCATCGTGGTGTTCTTCGCGGTCTATACCGCCTCGGGTCTGGTCGGCGGCGGCAAGCTGTTCGCCAGCGCCTTTGGCGGCGATTACATGACCGGCGTTCTGGTCACGCTGGGCGTGGTCCTGGTCTATACGGTCATGGGCGGCTTTCTGGCCGTCAGCCTGACCGACTTCGTGCAGGGCTGCATCATGATGCTGGCGCTGGTGATCATGCCCATCGTGATCCTGACCACGCAGGGCGGCGCTGGCGTGGATCAGGCGGCCGAGCGGCTGACCAATGTCGATCCGGATTACCTGTCGATGTTCAAGGGCGTGACCTTTCTGGGCTGGCTTTCGGCGGTGGCCTGGGGTCTGGGCTATTTCGGCCAGCCCCATATCATCGTGCGCTTCATGGCCGTGCGCAGCGTCAAGGATGTCCCGACCGCCCGCCGCATCGGCATGAGCTGGATGATCATCTCGCTGATCGGCGCGGTGGCCGTGGGCGTCTTTGGCCGCGCCTATGCGCTGCGGACCGGGCTGGACGTGGCCGACCCGGAAACCATCTTCATCATCCTGTCGGACCTGCTGTTCCATCCGCTGGTGACCGGTTTCCTTTACGCCGCGCTGCTGGCCGCGATCATGTCGACGGTGTCGAGCCAGCTTCTGGTCGCCTCGTCCTCGCTGACCGAGGACATCTATCGCACCGTCTTCAAGCGCGGCGCGACCGAGCGTGAACTGGTCAATGTCGGACGTCTGGCCGTGCTTGCCGTGGGCGGGGTCGCGGTGATCATCGCCTCGAACCCGGATTCGCAGGTTCTGGGGCTGGTCGCCAATGCCTGGGCCGGGTTCGGCGCGGCCTTTGGTCCACTGATCATCCTGGCCCTGACCTGGAAACGGATGACCGGCGCCGGCGCCGTGGCCGGGCTGATCGTGGGCGCGGTGGTCGTGATCGTCTGGATTGCCGCCGGTCTCAGCAGCACGCTTTACGAGATCGTCCCGGGCTTTGTCGCCTCGTGGATCGCCATCGTTCTGGTCAGCCTCAACACCCCCGACCGGGGCGAATACCGGGCGCCGAAAAACGCCTGAGCCGGGGCGCTTTTCCCAGCTTTCGCGCCCGTCCCGAAAGGGGCGGGCGTTTTCATTCCGGCGGGTCGCGGGCGGGTCAAAACACTTCCCAAACTCCGACTTTTGCTGTATGGCCCCCCAATCTGCGACGTGAAGCCCGCGCCTCCGGGGCTACGCAAAGGACAGGGGGCTGCGGCAATGGGGCCGCGATATGACAGGGGCGGCCAGAGGGCTGGCGCGCACCCAGAGGACATCAGATGCATTTTGACGAAGTGAAGAAATCCATCCAGTGGGGTCAGGAAACGCTGACGCTGGAAACGGGCAAGGTTGCGCGTCAGGCCGACGGCTCGGTCATCGCCACGCTGGGCGAAACCAGCGTCATGGCCAACGTGACTTTCGCGAAAGAACCCAAGCCGGGTCAGGACTTTTTCCCGCTGACCGTTCACTACCAGGAAAAATACTATGCCGCCGGCAAGGTTCCGGGCGGCTTTTTCAAGCGCGAGGCGCGCCCGACCGAGAAAGAGACGCTGACCGCGCGTCTGATCGACCGTCCCTGCCGCCCGCTTTTCGCCCCCGGCTTCAAGAACGAAGTTTTGGTGATGTGCACCGTGCTGTCGCACGATCTGGTCAATGATCCCGACATCGTCGCGATGATCGCCGCCTCGGCCGCGCTGACCATTTCGGGCGTGCCCTTCATGGGTCCGATCGGCGCCGCGCGCGTCGGTTTCGTGAACGGCGAATACGTGCTGAACCCCGAGGTTCAGGACATGGACCAGCTGCGCCAGAACCCCGAGCAGCGTCTGGATCTGGTCGTCGCCGGCACCAAGGACGCCGTGATGATGGTCGAATCGGAAGCCTATGAGCTGACCGAGGAAGAGATGCTGGGCGCCGTGAAATTCGGTCATGACGCCATGCAGCCGGTCATCGACCTGATCATCGATCTGGCCGAAGCCGCCGCGAAAGAGCCCTTCAACTTCCAGTCGCCCGATTACAGCGCGCTTTATGCCCGCGTGAAATCGCTGGGCGAGGCCGACATGCGCGCGGCTTACGCGATCAAGGACAAGGCCGACCGTCAGGACGCCGTGGCCGCCGCGAAAGCCAAGGTCAAGGAAAGCCTGACCGAGGAAGAACTGGCCGATGCGAATCTGGGCTCGGCGCTGAAAAAGCTGGAATCGGGCATTCTGCGCGGTGACATCATCAACGGCGGCGCCCGCATCGACGGCCGCGACACCCGCACCGTCCGCGCCATCGACAGCGAAGTCGGCATCCTGCCGCGCACCCATGGTTCGGCGCTGTTCACCCGCGGTGAAACGCAGGCGCTGGTCGTGACCACGCTGGGCACCGGCGATGACGAACAGATCATCGACGCGCTGCATGGCAACTTCCGCTCGAACTTCCTGCTGCATTACAACTTCCCGCCCTATTCGGTCGGCGAAGTTGGCCGCGTGGGTTCGCCCGGCCGCCGCGAAATCGGCCATGGCAAGCTGGCATGGCGCGCGCTGCAGGCGGTTCTGCCGGCGGCGACGGACTTCCCCTATACCATCCGCGTCGTTTCCGAGATCACCGAGTCGAACGGCTCGTCCTCGATGGCTTCGGTCTGCGGCGGCTCGCTGTCGATGATGGATGCGGGCGTTCCGCTGAAGGCACCGGTGGCTGGCGTCGCCATGGGCCTGATCCTGGAAGATGACGGCAAATATGCGGTCCTGACCGACATTCTGGGTGACGAAGATCACCTGGGCGACATGGACTTCAAGGTTGCCGGCACCGCGAACGGCATCACCAGCCTTCAGATGGACATCAAGGTTGCGGGCATCACGCCGGCGATCATGGAGCAGGCTCTGGCGCAGGCCAAGGACGGCCGCATGCACATCCTGACCGAGATGGGCCACGCCCTGACCGAAGGCCGCCGCGAGTTCAGCGCCCATGCCCCGCGCATCGAGACGATGAACATCCCGACCGACAAGATCCGTGAAGTGATCGGCTCGGGCGGCAAGGTCATCCGCGAGATCGTCGAGGTTTCGGGCGCCAAGGTCGATATCAGCGACGACGGCACCATCAAGATCGCCTCGGCCAATGCCGATTCGATCAAGAAGGCCTATGACATGATCTATTCGATCGTGGCCGAACCCGAAGAGGGCAAGGTCTATACCGGCAAGGTCGTGAAACTGGTCGATTTCGGCGCCTTCGTGAACTTCTTCGGCAAGCGCGACGGTCTGGTCCATGTGTCCCAGATCGCCAACAAGCGCCTGAACCATCCCAATGAGCTGCTGAAGGAAGGCCAGGAGGTCAAGGTCAAGCTTCTGGGCTTTGACGACCGTGGCAAGGTCCGCCTTGGCATGAAGATGGTCGATCAGGAGACCGGCGAGGAAGTCGCCCCCGAGAAGAAGGAAGAAGCGCAGGCCGAATGATCGGTCAGGCTTCTTGAGTTTTTGGGCCGGCCCGGCGATGTTCGGGCCGGCCTTTTCATTCGGACCGGGGATCGGGGGTAACGATGCGCAATTCACTGGCGACGCTGTGGGTCGGCGAAAGGCTGGGCCCGATCGAGTTGGCCTCGGTCGAAAGTTTCCTGCGCATGGGCAACCCGCTGACGGTCTATAGCTATGCGCCCATCGTGAATCTGCCGCCGGGCGTTCAGGCCCGCGACGCCAATGAGGTGTTCCCGGCCCGCAAGATCGCGACCTATGCGCGCGAGGGCTCGCCCTCGCTGCATTCGAATTTCTTCCGCTTTGCCTTGATGCGGAATACCGACCATACTTGGGTCGATCTGGACATGATCGCGCTGCAGCCCTTTGATTTTCAGGGCGACCGGATTTACGGCTATGAAAAGGCCGATCAGGTGAATTGCGCCGTGCTGCGGCTGCCAAAGGATTCGCCCGTTCTGGCCGATCTGTCAAAGCTGACGGCGGAAACTCGGGGCGTCGCGCCGCATATTCAGGGTCTGCGGCGGCTGAAATATTGGGTCAAGACGCTGGGGCGCGGCGTGCCGATCGACCGCTGGCCATGGGGCTCGACCGGGCCGCGCGCCCTGACCGCCTATCTGCGCCAGCATGATGAGCTGAAATACGCCCTGCCGCTTGAGGTGCTTTACCCGATCCTGACTGCCGATTGCCGGCGCTTTGTCACGCCGGGCGACCTGACCGATGCCAGCTTCGGCCCGAATACCAAGGCGGTTCATCTGACCGCCAGCAATATCAACAAGATCCTGAAAGCCGAAAACAACGGCCAGATCCCCGAGGACAGTTTTCTGGGCCATCACGTCGCGCGGGCCAGGGCGGCGGGTTTCCTTTAGACCCGGCAAGGTCCCGCCTGCGGCGGCGCGAGATGCTTGCCGCGACTGGCGCGCGCGGGGTATGGGGGCGCGTGTTTGTGTAATAGGTCTGCGTTCCGATGTTCCAGAACGTCCAGCTTTTGCGCGGCATCGCTGCTGCCATGGTGGTGATGTACCATGCCGTGCCGTGGTTGCCCTTCGATCCCGCCGCGCCGCCACTGATCCAGCGCATCTTTGACCTTTGGGGAAAAAGCGGCGTCGATCTGTTCTTCGTGATCTCGGGCTTCGTGATCATGTATTCGCAATCGCGGGCGCAACGGCCCTTCGGGGCCTTTCTGCGTGACCGCGCCCTGCGCATCCTGCCGCTTTACTGGCTGCTGACGGCGACTTTCATGGTGCTGCTGCTGGCGCTGCCGAACTCATTCGCGGGCCAGCCGCCGGTGACGGCCGAACGAGTCCTGCTGTCCTTTGGCATGGTGAACTGGCTGTTGCTCAGGGAATGGCCGATCCTGTTCGTGGGTTGGACGCTGGAATACGAGGCGCTGTTCTATCTGCTTTTCGCGCTGGCCAGCCTGATCCTGCCCTTGCGCCGGGTGGCATGGGTGCTGGGCCCGGTGCTGGCGCTCATGGCGGCCATGGGCTGGGTCGAGGATATGGTGCTGGAATTTGTCGCCGGCATGCTGATCGCGCGGCTACGGATATCGCGCAGCCATCTGCCCTATGCGGGGGTGATCCTTGCGCTGGGCTTGGTCCTGTTCCTGCTGCCGATCCTTGGCACGCCGGTGGCGCCGCGCAGCCTTTATCTGGGCATCCCCTCGGCGATGATCGTGCTGGGGGCGGTGTTCTTGCCGCAGGTCAGGTCGCGGATCGGCGGCTATTTCGGCGCGGCCTCCTATTCGATCTATCTGGGGCAGGTCTTTGCGCTGCCGGTTGCCTATCGGGCGGTGCAGAAGCTCATGCCCGATGCCGGATATGACCTGAAGGTTCTGGCCATGGGCGCAATCGGCATCGCCTTGGGGTGCCTGCTTTATTCGGTGATCGAACAGCCGATGACGCGCTGGCTGCGCAGCCGCATGCAGGCGGGAGGTCGCGTCCCGGCTTGATGCGGTGCCGCCGCGCCCCGAAAGGCGCGGCGGGCCGGATCAGGCGCGCCTGGGGTCGCGGGCAAAGCGCAGATAGGGCAGTTTCTTGTCCAATTGCCCGTATTTCGCCTCGGCCGCCGCGTCGTCCAGCGCCAGTGCCACGATCACGTCCTGACCGGGAACCCAGTTCGCGGGCGTGGCCAGCGGCACGCCATCGGTCGCCTGCACCGCGTCCAGCGCCCGCAGGATCTCGGCGAAATTGCGGCCGACCGACATCGGATAGGTCATGGTCAGCCGCACCTTCTTGTCCGGCCCGATGATGAAGACCGTGCGCACGGTCGCCGAATGGGCGGGGGTGCGGCCCTCGGCCGGCAGGTAGTATTCGGCGGGCAGCATGTCATAGGCCTTGGCCACGGTCAGCTGCGTGTCGTCGATGATGGCGAAATTCGCGGGGACACCGGCGACGGTTTCAATGTCGCGCTTCCATTTGCCGTGATCCTCGACCGAATCGACCGAGACGCCCAGGACCTTGGTGCCGCGCTTTTCGAATTCCGGGATCAGTTGCGCCACGGTGCCGAATTCGGTGGTGCAGACCGGGGTAAAGTCGCGCGGATGCGAAAACAGGATAGCGTAGCTGCCGTCAAGCCAGTCGTGAAAGCGGATCTCGCCCTCGGTCGAGTTGGCGGTGAAATCGGGGGCGATATCGTTGATGCGCAGGGACATGGCGCGCGGTCCTTTCGGTGATTTGCGGCGCCAAGATAGTCATGGCGGCGCGATTGTCCAACACGATCTGTTAGGTCGTGATAAACACGATCCCGCGCCCATGGGTTGAAGCCCGGCCCCTGCGGTGCCAGTTTGCGGCCAGCACACAGACCTTGGGAGGGTTCGGATGAGCGGACTGGCGGACAAGCGCAAATTCTACATCGACGGGCAATGGGTTGATCCGGTCGTGGCCCGTGACCTTGAGGTCATCGACCCCTCGACCGAGGAGGCCGTGGCGGTGATCTCGCTGGGGGATCAGGCGGATACGGATGCGGCGGTGGCGGCGGCCAAGGCGGCATTCCCGGCATGGGCGGCAACGCCCCCGGCCGAGCGGCTGGCCTATGTGGAAAAGATCCTTGCGATCTATCAGCGCCGGGCGCCGGACATGGCCCGCGCGATCACCGATGAAATGGGCGCCCCGCAGGACATGTCGCTGGGCGACCAGACCGGCGCCGGCGAATATCACATCCAGACCTTCATCGACGCCTTCCGCAATTTTGAGTTCATCCGCCCGCTGCGCCCCGACACCCCCACCGCCATGGTCGCGTGGGAGCCGATCGGCGTGATCGGCCTGATCACGCCCTGGAACTGGCCGATGAACCAGGTCACGCTGAAGGTCATCCCGGCCATCCTGGGTGGCAATACTGTGGTCCTGAAACCCAGCGAGATCGCGCCGCTGTCCTCGGTCGTCTGGAGCGAGATCGTGGACGAGGCCGGCTTGCCGCCGGGCGTCTATAACATGGTGAATGGCGACGGGCCGGGCGTCGGCGCCCAGCTTTCCGTGCATCCCGATGTGGACATGATCAGCTTTACCGGCTCGACCCGCGCCGGCATCGCCATCACCAAGGCCGCCGCCGACACGGTCAAGAAAGTGGCGCTGGAACTGGGCGGCAAGGGCGCGAACCTGATCTTTGCCGATGCCGATCCGCAAGCGGTCGAGCGCGGCGCGCGGCATTGCTTTTACAACAGCGGCCAGTCCTGCAACGCCCCGACGCGGATGCTGGTCGAACGCTCATTCTACGAAACTGCCGTCGAGCAGGCCCGCAAGGTGGCCGAGGACACGCCCGTCGCCACCGCCCATCAGCCCGGCCGCCATATCGGGCCGGTGGTCAGCAAGCTGCAATGGGACCGCATTCAGGAGCTGATCCAGAAAGGCATCGACGAGGGCGCGCGTCTGGTCGCCGGCGGCCCCGGCCTGCCCGAAGGCGTCAATCGCGGCTATTACGTCCGCCCGACGGTCTTTGCCGATGTGAACAATGACATGAGCATCGCCAAGCAAGAGATCTTTGGCCCGGTGCTGTCGATCATCCCCTTTGATACCGAGAAAGAGGCGCTCGGCATCGCCAATGACACGATCTATGGCCTGACCAACTACGTCCAGACGCAGGACGGCGCCCGCCGCAACCGGCTGGCCCGCCAGCTTCGCGCCGGCATGATCGAGACGAATGGCCAAAGCCGCGCCCGTGGCTCGGCCTTCGGGGGCGTCAAGGCCTCGGGCCGCGCGCGCGAGGGCGGCGTCTGGGGGCTTGAGGAGTTCATGGACAGCAAGCAGATCAGCGGCTGGGACGCTGACGCCTGATCAGGGCGAAAGGCTGCGGTGAGGACAGACCGCACCGCAGCCATGGTCAGAGCTTGAGACAGTCTTGCGTGATATCGCTGGTGCGGGTGTTCAGCAGCAGCACCTCGAAATCCGCCACCGCATCGCCGTCGTGATCGAGCCGGAGCAGCGTATTGCTGCCTTGCGCAACAGCCCAGACGCCATAGGCACTGGCCGTTTCCCCGCTCCAACTGAAACGGGGGGCGGAGTCTTCGCGCAGCCAGAAAAGGCTGATTTCGTCGTCCTGGCTGTTGAAGTCGACGATGATATCACGCCCTGCTCCGACCGTGCTCTCGCTGACCTCATAGAACTCGAACATATCGCTACCCGCGCCACCATGGAGGCGGTCGGTTCCCGCACCGCCCTCAACCCTGTCGTTGCCATTGCCGCCAAACAGGGTGTCGTTCCGCGCACCGCCCGAGACCCAGTCATTGCCGTCATCCCCGGAAAGCCAGTCGCTCGCGGCGAAGCTTGCCATAGTATCGTTTCCTGCGCCGCCATTCATGGTCGCGCTTCCGCTTCCCCTGCCAGAGTAGCCGCCAAAGTAATCGTTGCCGTCATCGCCGTTCAGCGTCGAATTTCCGCTGCCGCCGCTAAGTTGATCGTCATCACTCCCGCCCGAGACCAAGCAACGGCCTCCTCCGGCGCTGAGAGTGTCTTTGCCGCTCCCGCCGCTGAGCAGGCTGTTACCGTATCCCGCGTTCAGCCAGTCGTTTCCGGCCCCCCCGATCAATGTCTCGCTGCTGCTGGAAAGGATGTTCCTGGACCAGAGGCGATCATTGCCGTTGCCGCCATCCAGAAGGGTTCTCATTCCAACTGCAAGAAGTTCATCATCCCCCTCGGCGCCGATAAGGGTGCAGTTGCCGCCATAGGCGTCGAGGGCGTCGTTTCCGTAGCCGCCATGCAGGATCGAGTCTGCATTTCTGCTCGAGAGCCTGTCATTACCAAGCTCGCCATAAAGAAAATTGACCCCAGTCGTGACAGAAAGGACATCTGTCCCCGCACCACCCTGCAGGGTGGTGTTGCCACCCGTGGTGTACAGGAGGTCGTCTCCGTCTCCGCCGTTCAGAAGGTCGTCGACCATGGACCAGATTGTGTCGTTTCCGGCACCGCCGAACAGGCTGTCCGCACCCTCGTCGCCCCCAAGAGAGTCGTTCCCCAAGTCACCGTAAAGCGTGTCATTGCCGCGGCCGCCCGTGATCGTGTCATTGCCGTCACCGCCCGAGGCATGGTCATTGCCGTATCCGCCAAGGACGATGTCGTCGCCCTCGTGGCCAAGCAGCCTGTCGTCGCCATTTTCGCCCGAGATCGAGTCATTGCCCGGCTCGCCCATGAGATAGTCGTTGCCGTCATTGCCGAAGAGGGAATCGTTGTCGTTGCCGCCGCGGAACGTGTCATTTCCGGTCTCGCCGAAAAGCCTGTCGTGACCGTTGTCGCCGTAAAGCACGTTGTTGCCGGCACCGCCATAAAGCGAGTCGTTGCCGCCACCGCCATAAAGCCAGTCATCACCAAGGCCGCCATAAAGCCAGTCATCGCCAAGGCTGCCATACAGCCAGTCGTTGCCGTCCTCGCCCCACAGGGTGTCGTTGCCAAGATAGCCATTGAGCGTGTCATTGCCGGCACGGCCGAAAAGCAGATCCGCCGCAATGCCGCTGTTGATCACTTCGCTTAGATTGGTGCCGATGATCCTGACCATATATGTGCCTCGTTAACTGGACTGACCGGTTCTATCATGTCGATCTGTGGGGCGCGGGCAATGTTTCGCATGGCGCCCGCGATCAGAAGGTGAAATCGTCTCGCGTCACTGCGGTGGTGCCGGCCAGAAGCAGTTCGAAATCGGCCACGGCGTCGCCGTTGGTATCGGCGCGGACCAGCGTATTGTTGCCCAGGGTGACAAGCCAGAATCCGTATGCCGCCGATGCGCGGCTCCATTCAACGTGATCGAGACCAGAGATGTGGATGATGTCGGATCGGCTGTTGAAATCGTGGATGACGTCGCGACCGGTGCCGGCGGTGCTGTCGCTGGCGTTCGAGAAGTAGAAGCTGTCCTGCCCGGCGCCGGAATAAAGCTGGTCGGTCCCGGCCCCCCCGTTCAATCTATCGTCGCCAGCGCCCCCGATGAGGGTGTCATTGCCGCCATATCCGTAGATCCTGTCGTTTCCGTCGCCGCCAAACAGCCGGTCCTGCCCGCTCCCGCCGCTCAGGTTGTCATTGCCGGCCTCGCCAAGGAAGATGGCATCTGAGGTGCCGGCGCTTGTAAAGGCGTCATTGCCGGCCCCGCCTCTCATGGTGGTGTTGCCGCTGGAAAAAAGGAACCAATCGTCGCCCTCGCCGCCAAGAAACAGGCCCGTGCCGCCCCCGTAACAGCTCAGGCTGTCATTGCCCGCGCCGCCGTTGAGGGTGCCGTTGCCGTTGGACAGGGAAAGCCGGTCGTTGCCATTGTCCCCGTACAGGACGGCTTGCCCGTTGTCGCAGGAAAGATTGTCATTGCCCTCGCCGCCGCTCAGGAGGTTGTGCCCCCCGGTTGCGGTTGAGGACAGGTTGTCATCGCCATCGCCGCCGAAGGCGCGGCTGTTGCCATCGCTGCCGAAGATGTGGATGTTGTCATGACCGCTCTGGCCATAGAGGCGGTCGTTGCCGCCTGCGTTTGTCAGCCAGTCGTCGCCAAGGCCGCCGAGAATCTCGTCATTGCCAAGGCCGCTGCTCAGCGTGTCGTGCCCGATGCCGCCATCGATCCTGTCGTCGCCATCGCCGCCGACAAGCCGGTCATCGCCGTCCTCGCCATAAAGCCGGTCATTGCCTTCGCCGCCAATGAGTTGATCGTCGCCTTCGCCACCTTCAGCGCTATCGTTGCCGTTGCCCCCGAACAGGCTGTCGTCGCCCGCGTCGCCATAAAGCGTGTCGTCGCCATCATCGCCGGACAGCGTGTCATTCTCGGCATTCGCAACAAGCTCGTCATCGCCAAGACCCCCGGCCAGAACATCCGCGCCCAGGCCCGCATAGATCGTGTCATTGCCGCCGCGGCCATAGAGGAAATCCGCAGAGATTGCGCCGTATATCGTTTCGCCAAGATCGGTGCCGGTGATGGTGACCATGGATATGTCTCGTTAGTTGAACGGGTTGATGTGACGAAGCCGCCCCGGATGGGAAAGCAGGTGTTTTCCGCCCCATTGGCACTGGCACAGGCTCGGGCCTGGCCGGTGCCGCCTGGCGGCGGTCAGATGATGAAATTGTCCTCGGTCACGCCGGTGGTGCCGGCCAGCAGCAGCTCGAAATCGGCCACGGCATCGCCGGTCGTATCGGCGCGCACCAGCGTGTTGTTGCCAAGCGCGAGGATCCAGACGCTATAGGCTGCCGCCGAGGTGCCGTTCCAGAACGGGATGCTGACCATGAAGTCGAACATTTCATAAAGCTGGATCGTGTCGTATTGGGTGTCGAAATCATGGATGACGTCGCGCGCCGCGCCGACCGCGCTGTGGCTTGCCTCGCGGAAGACGATCGTGTCCCCTCCCTCGCCGGAATAGATCCGGTCGGTGCCCTCCGCGCCTTCTATGCCGTCATTGCCATCCTCGCCATCGCAGTGGTCGTCGCCATTGCCGCCGCTCATGTAATCATTTCCGGCGCCGCCGATCAGGCTGTCATGGTTGTTATAGCCGTATAGCCGGTCGTTGCCGTCGCCGCCAAAAAGGCGCCCCTCGTCCCTGCCGCCCCAAAGCGTGTCATTGCCGACGCCGCCATAGAGCCAGTCGGCACCATCCCCGGAGATATGCTCGAAAGTTGGTGACGCTTGATCAGGCGGCAGCTTGAATGTGGCGGACGCCGTCGCGGAACTCAACCCCGCTGATGACCTCTGGCAGGCGGTTCCGGCCGTCGAGCCTCCGCCATTTCTTCTGCGCCGACATCATCAGCCGGAAGGCCATGGCGAGCCCGGTCTTTCGGCTCAGGCAGCCCTTGGTTCGCCGGGTGCGGTGCCGGACGGTGGCGAAGGTGCTCTCGATCGGATTTGACGTCCGGATATGTTTCCAGTGCTCGGCCGGATAGTCGTAGAGGGTCAGCAGCTCCGCGCGATCCTTGACCAGCTTGGCCACCGCCTTGTCCCATTTCACGCCGTAGGTTTCGACGAAGAAGTTGAAGGCGACGTTGGCTTCGGCCTTTGTCCCGGC